>JAAWCS010000041.1 GCA_022793375.1 Lachnospiraceae bacterium | reverse complement strand
TATGGAAAATGTAACTATTAACTGTATAGATGGGAATCGGGATGAGGGGAGTTCCTCTTAGATGTCCTTACCATTTATACCAAAAAAGAATAAGTCTGTAAGCTGTTTTACCTGCTTACAAACTTATTATACGAGGAGGAGGGGGCAATGATCCCTTTGATTCGACTGGATGAGAGAATGATCCATGGACAGGTGGCTGTTAAATGGTCCCGCGTACTGAATGTAGACCGGATTTTGGTGGTGAGCGATTCGGCGGCCGCGAATCCGCTGGTGCAAAAATCGCTGATGATGGCGGCTCCGATTACGGCAAAAACAGCGATTAGGGGAACAGAGGATGCGCTGCGGATGATGCGCGATCCCCGCATGGAGGAGCACAAGGTTTTGGTGATCGTGAGTACGCCGGAGGATTTGCTGCGCGTTGTAACCGAGATTCCGGGCATTTGTCAGGTAAACATCGGCAACTATGGAAGAATCGCGGCAAAGGTAAACGGAGAGATGCGCAAACGGTACGGAGAGAATCTATATCTGTATGAATCCGAAGCAGAGATTTTGCGGCGGGTGGCAGAGAGCGGCATCAAGGCACAGTACCAGACCATGCCGGACGATGCGCCGAATGATCTGAAAAAGCTTTTGAAATAACGGTTTATAATCTAAGGAGGGAAAAGTAATGATTCAAGCTGCATTGCTGGCGGTACTTGTTTACTGGGTTCTGTATTGGTGTGAAACGTATCTGTTATCCTGGCAGTGCCTGTCCCGGCCTATTGTCGTGGCTCCGGTGATGGGACTTTTGCTGGGAGATTTTCAGACAGGCATTGTGATGGGAGCGGCGCTGGAATCCATCTTCATGGGAATTTCCGGTATTGGCGGCAGCGTTCCGGCAGACGGGGCCTCGGCGGCGATTATCGCCGTGTGCTATACGGTTCTGACGGGGACGGATATGGAGGCCGGATTGGCTCTGGCGATGCCGGTCGGCACGGTGATTGCCAACTTTGGCGTGTTCAGCGGTTTTTTGCAGCCGCTGTGGTCTGCACTGGCGCCTGCCTGGGAAAAACTGGCGGTCAGCTGCAATGAGAAGAAATTTACGGGGCTGAATTTGCTCCTATCACTGGTGATTGAGCCGATCCCCTCTCTTTTAATTATCTTTGTAGCCATTGCTTTTGGCGTAGAAGGCATATCGGGACTGCTGGCCTCCTGCCCTGCCTGGATTATGACGGGCCTGACAGCCTCGGCCTCGATGATGGTGGCGGTCGGCTTCGGTATTCTGTGCTCCATGATCTGGTCCGGTAAAATTGGCTGCTTCTTCTTCGTTGGGTATGTGCTGGCAAAATGCGTAGGAATGGATTCGCTGCCGATCGCGATTCTGGGAGCATCGATCGCGATTATTATGTTCTTTAACGACAAAGAATTTATCGATTTTAAGAAACAGATCACACAGCTGGCGGTCTCGGCCGGCCCGGCGGTCACGGATGACGAGGAGGGCTTCTTCTAATGGCTAAGAGAGAATTAAGCGTAAGCGAGAAAAAGACGATAAAATCCATGTTTATCCGTTCCCATCTGACATTCATCTCGTTTAATATGACCAAGATGGAAGCAAACGGTTTTACGATTTCGATGGCGCCGGCGATTGAGTCTATCTACGGAGACGACAAAGAGGCCAAAGAGCAGGCGTATATCCGTCATCAGAATTTCTTCAATACCCATGCGGTAGCGTTCTCCCTAATTGTGGGTCTGGCCTACGCGCTGGAGCGGGAGCACAAGGAGAATAACCTGCCGATTGAGACCATCGAGAGCGTGAAGGCTTCGCTGATGGGGCCGACGGCCGGCGTGTTTGATTCCATCTTCTTTAACTGCCTGCGTGTGATTGCGGCCGGCATTGCCATCGGGCTTATGAGCGCCGGCAACCCTCTGGGTATTCCGATCTTCATCTTCTTCTACGGCATCTGCCAGTCGATCATGAAGTATTACATGCTGAAATACGGATACATATACGGAACAAACTTCATTGAAGCGGTTTTCAATTCCGGCTTAATCGGTTCGTTGACCAAGGCGGCCTCCAGCCTGGGCCTGATTATGGTAGGCGCCATGACGGCCACCAGCATCAACGTACCGGTGAACTGCACCATAAGTCTGAACGGTGCGGAGGTTGTGCTGGCCGATGTGCTCAACAGCATTTTCCCGGGATTTTTAAGCATCGTACTCTTGTTTGCGGTGATGAAGCTGATTCGTAAGGGGATTCGTCCCATCTACATTATTTTCGGAATCTTTGGAATGTCGTTGTTATTGGCTTTGCTGGGGATTTTTTAAAAACATTTGGTAACCGGCAGGCGCCGGCGGAAGAGACAAACCGCCGGCGCCTTTTGCGCATAGGAGGAGAGCGGCCGCGCAAAAGGCCGCCAGGCATCGGGCAAAAAGGGCAGAGGAGGAAAACGGCGATTTATGCAGGAGAAAGAGATTCGGCAAAAGAGATTGCAGGATTTGATGATGCTGTACGGGGTGACGGTAGGGAGACGTTTTACGAAAAAAGAAAAGGAAAATTTCGTAATAGCGCTGTCACAGCAGGTGTCGGAACTGGGATATACATGGAGAATCCAAAAACAGCAAGGACAGCCCGGAGCAGGAAATCTGATTGCGGGCGACCCGGGCACGGCGGATATGGTTTATGTGACTTCTTATGATACGCCGGCGGCGGCTCTGCGGCCGGGTATAACATACTATCCGTTTCACCGGGATAAGAATCTGCAGGCCGAGAAACGGCAGCTGATGATGCGGATTGGGCTCTGTGCCGTTTACTGCGCGGCGCTGTTTCTTTGGGGCCGGATTGTCCTAGATTACGCCGGAGGGCTGAGAACGCTGGGGATTGTCGGACTTTTGGGAACCGCGTATGCGGCCTGGCGTCTGCTGCATCGACAGGGCAGCCGTTTTAATTTTACGCGCAACAGCGCGAGCATCGCCTGGATGCTGCAGGCGGCTTCCCTGCAGACCGGAAAAAAGCGGCCGGCCCTGGTCTTTTTGGATCAAAGCGGTTTTGGCGGCTGGGAGACTTTTCGGAGAGAATATCCGCAGACAGAAGGGCAGATCGTGTTCCTCGACTGCATCGCCGACGGAGAAAAGCTGGTAGCGGCGCATCGGGAGCCGGTCGGCGAGAAAGCAAAAAAGCTCCTCGACAAGCTGAAGGACAGCCCGCTGAAAGAGCAATTGATTGATAAAACCTACGACGAGCAGCGGATGAAGCAGAATGCTTTGGCGTATGATCCGAATATGGTGTGCCTGTCGGCCGGCCGGATTGAAAAAGGCGAGTTTGTGGTAAAACATACCGCGTCCGAAAAGGATATCCGCGTGGACCTGGAACGCCTGCTGGTCCTGGCCGAGACATTGTCCTGAGCGCCCGGACAGGCCGAATCATCCGCATAAAACGTAGTTGTCCGGCATTTCCAGATGAGACGGAAAGGAATTTACAAAAATGCGGTCGAATTTTCTGGTATAAGTCCAGGTGCACAGACCGCGGGTGTTGAACTTGGTATCGTCGATCAGCAGGTAATTCTGCTGTGAGCGCTTCATGACCGCGGATTTAATCGCGCCGACCGCAAAATCAAAGATGTATACCTCGCCGGTTTCGGCGTTCACGCCGTTGGTCGTTAAGTAGGCGCGGTCAAAATTAAAGCGTTCGATCAACTCCATGGTCATGGGGCCCATGCTCATGTTCAGGCGGGGAGAAAATTCGCCGCCTAAGAGATAGACGTCGCCGATAAAATTAGGCGGGAGCTTTTGCAGTAAATAGGGACTGACCGTGACCAGCTTTAAATGGCGGCCGGCCAGATGCGGCAGCAGCCAGGTGGAGGTGGTGCCGGAATCAATATAGATGCATTCCCCGTCCTGGATGGTCTGGGCCGCCTGGTCGCAGACCTGTTTTTTTTCATCGGTCTGCAAAAATTCTTTGTCATTGACAGAGACCTCGTTAAAGCTGGAGAGGGTGGCTGCCATTTTTTTGAGAACAGCCCCCCCGCGCTCGCGTTTGATCAGACCCTGCTTCTCCAACTCGATCAAATCCCGGTTGACGGTGGATTTGGAAACATGCAAATCCTGCATCAGATCGGCAATGCTGATAAAGGACTTGGTATGAATCAGGCTCATAATATGGTACAAACGCTCTTGTGACAGCATGATATAACCTCCTGCGGCGAGATGGGTTTCTCTTCTGCCATTTAGCATAACTCCTTGAAAAAATCGTGTCAAGATAAAGATATAAAGACTTATAATATGGTAAGAACAGGCATTTTATCCGCCGATTTTCGCGATCAGGCCCCGGGCTTTTGCGTATTCCCGGAAGGGGATCAGGTCCTGACGGGTCAGCATCTTTTTTTCGCCATAGGCGTAAGGGATTGCCAGCTGTTCATACTTGCTCTTTCCCAGCGTGTGGAAAGGAAGATAATGAATCTCGGGAATTCCCAGGGAAACGGCCAGATCGGCAATCTGGCGCAGCAGCGCCGGCTCATAATTGAACTCGGGAATAACAGGCACACGCAGGATGATACGCGTAGGATCCTGTGAACAGATGTATTCCAGGTTGGCCCGTATGTCGGACAAAAGGCCGTGCGCGGTGTCCCGAAGTTTGGCGGAGTCCAGATGCTTCATGTCAAACAAAAACAGATCGATATAGGGGAAGATTTCCTTTACATGGGCGAGCGGAGCCTGGCCGCTGGTTTCCAGGCACAGGTGATAATTTCTGTCCTTCAAAGCCCGAGCAAGCGCCAGCAAGCCGGGGAATTGAGAGAAAGCTTCGCCGCCGGAGATCGTAACGCCGCCGCCGCTTTCCTGATAATAAGCATCGTCGCGGGCGACAACGCGCAGGATTTCCTCCACGGACTGAGAAGCGCTTGAAAAATGGAGCGCGTGGTTGGGGCAGGTTTTGACGCAGGTCCCGCATCCGAGACAGCGCCGGCGGTCGATATGGAAGGAGCCGCCAAAGACGGCGATCGCTTTTTGAGGGCAGCCGGCGGCGCAGGAGCCGCACAACGTACAGCTTGCGGCCGCATGCATTAGCTGGGGGGCAAAGGCCTGAGATTCCGGATTGGCGCACCAGGGGCAGCGCAAGGGGCAGCCCTGCAGAAAGACGACGCTGCGGATGCCGGGCCCGTCATGCAGGGCAAAGCGTTCGATTTCCATGACCTGTAAGGAGGTCGGCCGTTGTTCTTTATTCATCATATAATACCCTGCTCAATAATTCGTCCTGTACGTCTCGTTCCAGATGGACAAAGACCGCGCTGAAGCCGCTGACGCGGACAATCAGGTTGGGATATTTTTCGGGATGCTTCTGCGCGTCCTCCAAAACGCCCCGGTCAACGACCGTCACCATCAGGTGGCAGCCGCCGTGTTTAAAGTAGGTGCGGAATAGGGCCTTTATTTTTTCGCGGTTCTGGTTGAACATATTTGGCGTAAACTTGATGTTCTGTACGGAACCTCCATGATACTTGGCCTCAAACCGGCGCAGGGAATTGAGCACGGCCGTGGGCCCGCTCTTGTCGGCGCCGCCCTGCGGATTGTTGGCCGGGTTCATATACATGCCGGACAGACGGCCGTCTGGCGAAGCGGCGGTCTGGCGGCCCCACTCGGTGTTGGTCTGATTGTTGCTGATGACAATCAGATAGTACTGCATGCCTTTTTGAATGCCGCGCTCGCGGATGCCGTTTGCAGCATAGAGGAACAGGTCATTGGCAAGAGCATCGACCTCCTCCAGATCGTTGCCGTATTTACCGCAGTCCAGAAGATCCTGGCGCATGCGCTCATAGCCGACGAAATTGTGGGCGGCCGCTTCGACTAACTCGGACAGACGATAGACCTGCCGGTCGTAGACCAGAGTTTTGATGGCGTAGAGCGAATCGGAAGTATTGATATTGCCATAGGTTTCGTTTGTGCCTCCCAGATAGCGGACGCCGCCGTCCAACAGCGCTTTCCCTCTCTGAATGCAGTCGTCCATCAAAAGACTGGTAAAAAGGAAGGATACCTCCTGGTTCATGGCTTCGTAGCTATAGTACTGCGCATCGGCGGACAGGTCAAAATAATAATCCAAAAGCTTCTTGTAGGTATCGTAAAGCTCATCAAAGGTGGAGAAAGAGTCTGCCGGAGGAATCGTTACGGGCCCGGCCTTGTACTGGCCGTCAAAGGGATCGGTTCCTTCATTTAAAGTGATCGTCAGCAGCTTTAAAAGGTTTAGCAGCGTATTGGGCGTGCCGATGCTTTGCCCCTGGATGACAAATTCGCCGCAGCCAAAGGGGACATACTGCTCGGCGGCCTCCCGGTCCAGGCGCATGGCATGCATAACGGCCGGCACGTTCACCTCGTCGTTGTACAGCGTCGGGTAGGTGGCTCCTTTTCCGAGACTGTCGAGCGCCATATCTATAATATCCTGCGGGGTGTCTTTTGTCAGGCGCAGCGTAAACTGGGGCTCCACATAGAGACATTCCTTTGTCACTTCAATAGCCAGACGGGCAAACTCGTCGGCCTCGGCCGGATGCTTGCGGCCATAGCCGCCGACGATGATGCGGCCGTTGACCGTGGTGCGCCGGTTCTCGATCAGGGTCCACAGCGATTTCAAATAGTCGTGGGCCTCCTGGCGTGTGATGAGCCCGCTTTCTAAGTCGCGCACCAGATAGGGGCCCAGGATATCGTCCATCCGTCCGTAATTGATGCAGCCGGCCAAAAGGGCATAGAGCCAGATCAGCTGGATTGCCTGATGAAAGGTCTGCGGCGGCTGTGAGCGGATGACGGACAGGCTCGAACAAATCAGCGAAAGCTCCTCGCGGCGGCGGTCTGCAGCTGTCTCCTGAGCCTTGAGCGCCATCGCCCTGAGCGCATCGGCAACGGTTTGGAAAAGCGTAAGCGTCTCTAAGGAGACCTGCAGATATTCGTTGCCAGGCTGGCGGGAAAGCTGTGCGCGGACCTTCTCCTTCAGGCCGTCGATTCCATATTCGCAGAGCCAGTCATAATGGAGCATCATGCCGGACAGACGGGCCGTTGCCATAAAGGGATAGCGGCAGTCGATAAAGCGCCCGGTCGTATCGGGCGTTAAGACCTTCTCACAGTAAAGGGCTTTCAGATCGTGGCCGGTCCAGTATTCATACAGGGCGTCAATGCGGGCTTTTTCCGCGGGCGTATCAAAAGCATCTTTCATTGCCCGCAGTTTGTTAAAAACACAGTAGTGACCGACGCCGCCCAAAGAGGTCACACAGCCAAAACCGATCGGAAGAAAATCGAGCCGGCCGGCAAAACGGTCCTGCTCTTCAATCGAACGGAACAGGCGGGGGTAAATGACCTTCAGGCAGTTGAGCTCCCGGCGCTCCCGGGAAAGAGACAGGGATTTCTGGTGGACCTGCGTATATTCTTCCATGATCGCAAGCTGCTCCTGCGCGGATTTTTCCGGGGGCAGCTTTACGCTTACCTCAACATTTTGAGAACCTTCTACAATGGATTTTGTCATGCTATACTCATCTCCTTATTCTTGCCTGTGTTCACAGGGCTCTTGTTTGTAGTATAGCACCGGGCGAAAGCATTGTCAATTGATTTGATTCAAAACGATTCATTTTAATTCTAAACAAATCATAAAATTTATGTTGTGATTTCATTATTACAAAAATCAGATTACAAAAATTAGAAAAAAATGGTTGACAGCTTGACAGACGCGTGCTATTATGAAGAATGCACTATTGTGGTGTGGTATGCCATATGTACGGGTGGCTGCCACATGGACTGAAAAAAGAAAACAGGGGTGAAAACGTCAATGGAAAAAAGTAAAATCCGTCCGGTTCATTCTGGCAAGAGCGTGAGAATGAGTTTTTCAAGACGAAAAGAAGTTCTGGAAATGCCCAATTTGATCGAGATACAGAAGAACTCCTATCAGTGGTTCCTGGACGAGGGCCTCAAGGAAGTATTTAACGATATTTCCCCCATTGCCGATTTTGGCGGCCATCTAAGCCTGGAATTTATTGATTTTACATTATGTAAAAACGACGTGAAATATACCATCGATGAGTGCAAAGAGCGGGACGCTACCTATGCGGCTCCCTTGAAAGTACGTGTGAGACTGATAAATAAAGAGACGGATGAAATCAATGAACACGAAATTTTCATGGGCGATCTGCCGCTGATGACGGATACGGGCTCTTTTGTAATCAATGGTGCGGAGCGCGTCATCGTCAGCCAGCTGGTTCGTTCCCCTGGAATCTATTACGGGATCACCCATGATAAATTAGGAAAGAAGCTGTACTCCTGCACGGTCATCCCGAACCGCGGCGCATGGTTGGAATATGAGACGGATTCCAACGATGTGTTTTTCGTGCGTGTGGACCGTACCCGTAAAGTGCCGGTGACGGTGCTTGTACGCGCGCTGGGCTTTGGTACCAACGAGCAGATTCGCAATATTTTCGGTGAGGAGCCGAAGATTGAGGCCAGCCTGCTAAAGGATCCTTCGGAGAACTATCAGGACGGCCTGCTGGAATTGTATAAAAAGATTCGTCCGGGCGAGCCGCTTTCGGTAGACAGCGCGGAGAGTCTCTTAAACAGCATGTTTTTCGATCCCCGCAGATACGACCTGGCTAAGGTGGGCCGCTATAAATTCAACAAGAAGCTGGCTTTCAAATACCGCCTGAAGAATAAGACGCTGGCGGAGGATGTCATAAACGCGGAGACCGGCGAGATCATCGCCTCGGCGGGCGAGATTCTCTCGCAGGCCAAGGCGGCGGAGATTCAGAACGCGGCCGTGCCCTATGTGCTGGTGGCAGGCGAGACGGAGGAGCGCAAGGTCAAGGTCCTTTCCAATATGATGGTGGACATGGCGCAGTATGTGGATTTCGACCCGCAGACCGCCGGTGTCAAGGAATGGGTCTACTATCCGGTGCTCAAGAAGATCCTCGAAGAGAACACAACCGAGGAGGAGATCCGCGAGGCCGTGCGCCGCAATATGGGCGAACTGATCCCCAAGCATATTACAAAGGAGGACATCCTGGCCTCCATCAACTATAACATGCATCTGGAAGAAGGGGTCGGCAATGCCGACGACATCGACCATTTGGGCAACCGCCGGATCCGTGCGGTGGGAGAATTGCTGCAGAACCAGTACCGCATCGGCCTTTCGCGTATGGAGCGCGTGGTGCGCGAGCGCATGACGACGCAGGATATCGAGGGCATTTCCCCGCAGTCGCTGATTAACATCAAGCCTGTGACGGCGGCGGTCAAGGAGTTCTTTGGCAGTTCCCAGCTGTCCCAGTTTATGGACCAGAACAACCCGCTGTCGGAGCTGACGCACAAACGCCGTCTGTCGGCGCTGGGTCCCGGCGGTCTGTCGCGTGACCGCGCCGGGTTCGAGGTGCGTGACGTGCACTATTCTCACTATGGTCGCATGTGCCCGATTGAGACGCCGGAAGGTCCGAACATCGGCCTGATTAACTCCCTGGCCTGCTATGCACGGGTCAATGAATACGGTTTTGTGGAAGCTCCGTACCGCGTAGTGGATAAGAGCGACCCCAAAAACCCGGTGGTAACCGACGACGTTATTTACTTGACGGCCGATGAAGAGGACAACTATATCGTGGCGCAGGCCAACGAACAGTTGGACAGCGAAGGCCATTTTGTAAGGAACAACGTATCCGGCCGTTTCCGCGAGGAGACGTCAGAATTCCAGAAACAGCGGATCGACCTGATGGACGTATCGCCGAAGATGGTATTTTCGGTGGCAACGGCAATGATTCCTTTCCTGGAAAACGACGATGCCAACCGCGCCCTGATGGGTTCCAACATGCAGCGTCAGGCCGTACCGCTTTTGACGACCGAAACGCCGGTGGTCGGCACCGGCATTGAGCACAAAGCGGCCGTGGACTCCGGCGTCTGCATGATTGCCCGCAACGACGGCGTGGTAGAGCGCGTTTCCTCCAATGAGATTATTCTGCGCACGACCAAGGGTGAGCGGGACGTATATCATTTGACAAAATTCAAACGAAGCAATCAGAGCAACTGCTATAATCAGCGCCCGATCGTATTCAAGGGCGATAAAGTGACGGCCGGCGACGTGATTGCCGACGGCCCCTCCACCTACAACGGGGAGATCGCCCTGGGCAAGAACCCGCTGATCGGCTTTATGACCTGGGAGGGATACAATTACGAGGATGCCGTCCTTCTGAGCGAGCGTCTGGTGCAGGATGACGTCTATACGTCGGTGCATATTGAAGAATACGAGACAGAAGCCCGCGATACCAAGCTGGGGCCGGAGGAGATCACGCGCGATGTACCCGGCGTGGGTGACGACGCGCTGAAGGATCTGGACGACCGCGGAATTATCCGCATCGGCGCCGAGGTGCGTGCCGGCGATATTCTGGTCGGCAAAGTGACGCCCAAGGGCGAGACGGAGCTGACGGCCGAGGAGCGGCTTCTGCGCGCGATTTTCGGCGAAAAGGCCCGCGAAGTGCGTGATACCTCCCTCAAGGTGCCGCACGGTTCCTACGGAATCGTCGTCGACGCCCGCGTTTTCACCCGTGAAAACGGCGATGAATTAAGCCCCGGCGTCAATGAAACGGTGCGCATCTACATTGCACAGAAGAGAAAGATTTCCGTCGGCGACAAGATGGCCGGCCGTCACGGCAACAAGGGTGTGGTATCCCGCGTACTGCCGGTAGAAGATATGCCGTATCTGCCGAACGGGCGTCCGCTGGATATCGTACTGAATCCTCTGGGCGTGCCGTCCCGTATGAATATCGGGCAGGTGCTGGAGATCCATCTGAGCCTGGCTTCGATGGCTCTGGGCTTTAACGCGGCAACGCCGGTATTTGACGGGGCCGACGAAAACGATATCATGGATACGCTTGATCTGGCCAACGATTACGTGAATTGTTCCTGGGAAGAATTCCAGGCGAAATATAAAGGCGTCATCCGCGAGGACGTCATGGAATATCTGGGCAGCCATCTGGAGCACCGCGCCCTGTGGAAGGGTGTACAGATCCGCCGCGATGGCAAAGTCCTTCTGCGCGACGGCCGTACCGGCGAATTTTTCGACAGCCCGGTTACGATCGGACACATGCATTATCTGAAACTGCATCATCTGGTAGACGACAAGATTCACGCCCGTTCCACGGGTCCTTACTCCCTGGTGACACAGCAGCCGCTGGGCGGCAAGGCCCAGTTCGGCGGCCAGCGTTTCGGCGAGATGGAGGTGTGGGCGCTGGAAGCCTACGGCGCGGCGTATACATTGCAGGAGATTTTGACCGTGAAGTCGGACGATGTGGTCGGCCGCGTCAAGACCTACGAAGCGATTATCAAGGGCGAGAATATCCCCGAGGCCGGTATTCCGGAATCCTTCAAGGTACTTTTGAAAGAATTGCAGTCCCTGGGCCTGGACGTCAAGCTGCTGCGCGACGACAATACCGAAGTCGAATTAAAGGAAAGCAGCGAGATGGAGGATACGGATATCAAGTCGATCCTCAACGACAAGCGTTTCGGCAATTACGACGAGGACCTGGGCGGCATGGGCTATCAGGAGCAGGCGTTTGAGAACGAAGAGCTGGTGACGGTGGGCGCGGAGGAGAGCGACTACGACGGCGACTCCGACTCCGAGTACGACGATTATGCGGATGATTACAGCGACGATTATAGTGAAGAATAAGGAGAAAGGAGTAAACTCATGCCTGAGACAAACGAAACGTATCAGCCGTTGACTTTTGATGCGATCAAAATCGGCCTTGCGTCTCCGGAGAAGATCCTGGAGTGGTCCAGAGGCGAGGTGAAAAAGCCTGAGACGATCAATTACAGGACTTTGAAGCCGGAGAAGGACGGTTTGTTCTGCGAGAGGATTTTCGGCCCCAGCAAAGACTGGGAATGTCATTGCGGCAAATACAAAAAGATCCGTTACAAAGGCGTAATCTGCGACCGCTGCGGCGTAGAGGTGACGAAAGCCAGCGTGCGCCGTGAGCGCATGGGGCATATTGCGTTGGCGGCTCCCGTATCCCATATCTGGTACTTTAAAGGCATCCCCAGCCGCATGGGCCTGATTTTGGATCTGTCCCCGCGCGTGCTGGAAAAGGTGCTGTACTTTGCTTCCTATATCGTGCTGGATAAAGGAATTTCGGATCTGCAATACAAGCAGGTACTGACAGAAAAAGAATACCGGGAGGCTTATGCCAAGTGGGGCCGCGGCTTCCGCGTAGGCATGGGCGCCGAGTCGATTCAGGAGCTTTTGCAGGCGATTGACCTGGAGAAGGAATCGACCGAGATGCGCAAGGCATTGAAGGAATCCTCCGGCCAGAAGCGTGCCCGTATTATAAAAAGGATGGAGGTCGTCGAGGCCTTCCGCATTTCCGGCAACAAGCCGGAATGGATGATTATGACGGTAATCCCCGTGATTCCGCCGGACATCCGACCGATGGTACAGCTGGACGGCGGCCGTTTTGCGACTTCCGATTTAAACGATCTGTACCGCCGGATCATCAACCGCAACAACCGCCTGGCCCGTCTGCTCGAGCTGGGCGCGCCGGATATCATTGTGCGCAACGAGAAGCGTATGCTGCAGGAGGCCGTAGACGCGTTGATTGACAACGGCCGCCGCGGCCGCCCTGTGACCGGTGCCGGCAACCGGCCGCTGAAATCCCTCTCCGATATGCTCAAGGGCAAGCAGGGACGTTTCCGTCAGAATCTGTTAGGCAAGCGCGTGGACTACTCGGGCCGTTCCGTTATCGTGGTCGGGCCGGAGCTGAAAATCTATCAGTGCGGCCTGCCTAAGGAGATGGCGATTGAGCTGTTTAAGCCCTTTGTTATGAAGGAGCTGGTGAAAAAGAATATAGCCCACAATATCAAGAGTGCCAAGAAGATGGTGGAGAGACTGCAGACCGAGGTGTGGGATGTGCTGGAGGACGTAATCAAGGAGCATCCCGTCATGCTCAACCGCGCTCCTACCCTGCACCGGCTGGGTATCCAGGCCTTTGAGCCGATCCTGGTCGAGGGTAAAGCCATCAAGCTGCACCCCCTGGTATGTACTGCCTTCAACGCCGACTTTGACGGCGACCAGATGGCCGTGCATTTGCCCCTGTCCGTAGAAGCGCAGGCGGAGTGCCGTTTCCTGCTGCTGTCGCCGAACAACCTGCTAAAGCCCTCCGACGGCGGCCCGGTGGCCGTGCCGTCTCAGGACATGGTGCTTGGCATCTACTATCTGACGCAGGAGAGACCGGGCGTACTGGGCGAAGGCAAATGCTTTAAGAACCTGAACGAAGCGATTCTGGCCTATGAAAACGGGGCCCTTGACCTGCATGCGCGAATCAATGTGCGCCGCCGCAAGGTGGCGGAGGACGGCCAAACGGTGACGGACATGGTATCTTCGACGCTGGGCCGCTTCCTGTTTAACGAAATCATTCCGCAGGATTTAGGCTTTGTGGACCGCAGTGATCCGGCGAACGAGATGAAGCTGGAGATCGACTTCCTGGTCGGCAAGAAGCAGTTAAAGCAGATCCTCGAAAAAGTCATCAACGTATACGGCGCGTTTAAATCGGCCGAGACTTTGGATAACATCAAGTCCATGGGCTACAAGTACTCGACGCGCGCGGCGATGACCGTATCGGTTTCCGATATGACCGTGCCGGCCAGCAAGAAAAAACTGATCGCCGACGCGCAGGCCACCGTAGACCTGATTGCCAAAAACTTCCGCCGCGGCCTGATTACGGAGGAAGAGCGCTATAAAGAAGTGATTGAGACCTGGAAGCAGACGGACGATATTCTGACCGAGGATCTGCTGTCCGGCCTGGACAAATATAACAATATCTATATGATGGCTGACTCCGGCGCCCGTGGTTCGGATAAGCAGATCAAACAGCTGGCCGGCATGCGCGGCCTGATGGCGGATACGACCGGCCATACAATCGAACTGCCGATCAAGTCCAATTTCCGCGAAGGCCTGGACGTACTGGAATATTTCATCTCGGCGCACGGCGCACGCAAAGGTCTGTCCGATACGGCCCTGCGTACAGCCGACTCGGGATATCTGACCCGTCGTCTGGTGGACGTGTCGCAGGAATTGATTATCTGCCAGACCGACTGCTGTGAAGAGACCGGGGAAATCCCCTTCATGGAGGTATCGGCCTTCATGGACGGCAATGAAACGATTGAAAGCCTGGAGGACCGTATCACCGGACGCGTGGCGGCCGAGGATATCGCAAATCCCGAGACCGGCGAGACGATCGTCAAAGCGAACCAGCTGATTACCCCTCTGCGTGCCAAGGCGGTGATTGCCGCCGGCCATAAAAAGGTCAAAATCCGCACGATTTTGACCTGCCGTTCCCATGTCGGCGTCTGCGCGAAGTGCTACGGGGCCAATATGGCGACCGGCCAGCCGGTACAGGTCGGCGAAGCGGTCGGCATCATTGCCGCCCAGTCGATCGGTGAACCCGGCACACAGCTGACAATGCGTACCTTCCACACCGGCGGCGTGGCCGGCGGCGATATCACACAGGGTCTCCCCCGTGTCGAGGAATTATTTGAGGCCAGAAAGCCCAAGGGCCTGGCGATTATTGCCGAGTTCGGCGGTACGGTGACCATCAAGGACAGCAAGAAAAAGCGCGAGGTCATGATCGTCAATCCCGAGGACGGGAACAGCAAGACCTACCTGATCCCTTACGGCTCCCGCATCAAGGTGCAGGACGGCCAGCAGTTAGAGGCCGGCGACGAGCTGACTGAAGGCAGCGTCAACCCGCACGATATCTTAAAGATCAAGGGCGTGCGAGCGGTGCAGGATTATATGATCCGCGAAGTACAGCGCGTGTACCGTCTGCAGGGCGTGGAAATCAACGACAAGCACATTGAGGTGATTGTCCGCCAGATGCTGAAAAAGGTACGCGTGGAGGAGAGCGGCGACAGCGACGTGCTGCCCGGCGTTTCCATGGATGTGCTGGATTATGAAGATATGAACCGCAGGCTGATTGACCAGGGCCTGGAGCCGGCGGAAGGAAAGCAGATTATGCTTGGTATCACAAAAGCTTCACTGGCAACCAATTCCTTCCTTTCGGCAGCCTCCTTCCAGGAGACGACCAAGGTGCTGACGGAAGCAGCGATCAACGGCAAGGTGGATCCGCTGATCGGCCTGAAGGAAAACGTCATCATCGGCAAGCTGATCCCGGCTGGTACGGGCATGAAACGCTACCGCAGCGTGCGGCTGAATACGGAGACAAGCGGCGAGGACGAATTGGTGCTGTCCGAAGATTTTGAAGCGGAGAGCGATGCGGAGAATGCCTACGGTGATGCGATGAACATGGCTATGGAACAAAGAGGTTACGGCGATCCGGGAATGCCCGGGGATGAGTACGACGAGTCCGGGTATGACGAGCCGGAGGACGACGATTTGACTCTCGACGACGAGCTTTTGCAGGAGTACGAAGCAGACGACAGTCTGGAGGAGGTAGGCGTTACCTCCGATGCGGATTCCGAGGAATAAGAGAGTATAATAAACAGACAATAAAAAAGCTGCTTCCCGCGGGAGGCAGCTTTTTGTTGCGGTACGCCGGCGGCGCGTTTAGAGTTCTTCAATAAAAGTAACGCCTTCGATGGCCCCGTACAATTCCACAATATGGGCATGAGAAATGGGTTCTTCAAACTGGAGCGTCATAATGGCGGAGACCGTGGAGCCAAGGCTCAGATCCTTGGAACGGTTCAGTTCCATATTAGTGACCATACAGTGCTGATTGCGGGCATACGAAATTAAGTGGCTGACATCGGTGATCGTGGCAAACTCTACATAGAGGCACATAACCTTGGAATGCAGATACAGATGCTGGTCGACAATGCGCAGAATCCATAAGGAGCACCAGATGGCAAGAAAGCTGACGATCGCACCGCTGTAAAATCCGGCGCCCAGCGCCAGCCCCAGGCAGGCGGAAGCCCACAGTCCGGCCGCGGTGGTAAGCCCCCGCACCTGCCGCTGGCGGGTAACAAGGATTGTGCCGGCGCCCAAAAAGCCGATACCGCTGATGACCTGCGCCGCGATGCGGGCGGGATCGCCGTTGCCGGTCAAATCGTTTAGATAAATGCCGGTCATCATCGCCAGAGAAGAACCAAGACACACGACCAGATAGGTGCGGAAACCGGCCGGATGGCGTTTTTTCTCCCGTTCATAGCCCAGGATGCCGCCTAAAAGCATTGCCAAAAAGGTCCGAAATAAGACGGAAGTAAGGGTAAGGTCTCTGAGAATCGAAATGTTTTCCAGAAGCATAGCGTTCTCCTTTGTATAATTATTGTAAACCATAATACATAAGACAGAGGACATTAAAGCATGTGCTGCGCACATGCCCTCTCCGGGGAGCGGATGCACACGATTCACCTATGGCGAATCGGCGCTGGTATAATGTCTGAGGACATTAAAGCATGTGCTTTGCACATGCCCCCTCCGGGGGATGCACACGATTCACCTGTGGGCAAATCGGCGCCGCTATAATGTATAAATATATTATAGCATAAATATGCATACTTGTGTTATATCTTCTGGCATAAGCTGCAAAAGTATGGTACACTGTTGATACTATTATCAAAAAGCGCTGTAGGAGGACACACTATGGGAATGATTCGCTCCCTTTTTCACGCCAACGAAGCCCAGCTGCGGCCCCTTCGCCGCATCGCCGACCGCATTGAGGCCCTCGACGCCCGCTTCAGCGCTATGGACGATGCGCAGTTAAAGGCAATGACGCCCGCACTCAAGGGCCGGCTGGCTGCCGGAGAGAGTCTTGATTCATTGCTGCCGGAGGCATTTGCCACGGCCCGGGAGGCCGCCTGGCGCGTTCTCCATATGAAGCCTTTTTATGTGCAGCTGATCGGCGGTATTATCCTGCACCAGGGGCGGATCGCCGAAATGCGCACCGGCGAGGGCAAGACTCTGACCGAAATCCTGCCGGCCTATTTAAACGCTTTGAGCGGGCGCGGCGTCCATATCATTACGGTCAACGATTATTTGGCCGGCCGCGACTGCCGGTGGATGGGAAAGGTTTACGATTTCCTGGGCCTTACCACCGGCCTGATTTATCCGGATCTGAGACAGTCCGAGCGCCAGGCGGCCTATGCCGCCGACATTACCTATGGCACCAATTCGGAATTCGGCTTTGATTATCTGCGGGACAACATGGTCGTCGATGCGCAGGCCGCGGTCCAGAGAGGACATGTTTTTGCGATCGTTGATGAGATTGACAGTATCCTGATCGATGAAGCCCGCACACCGCTAATTATCTCCGGCCAGGGCAGGGAATCGAATGAGATTTACATAAAAGCCAACCATTTTGCCAAATATCTCAAACCGGTCCGCGTCAAAGAATTAGATCCCGAGGACGACACGGAGCCGGACGGCGATTATATTGTCGACGAAAAAGCCCGCACTGCCATGCTGACGGCGGCCGGCGTCCGCAAAGCCGAACAATATTTCTGCATTGACAATATCAGCGATCCGCGAAACGCCCAGCTGTCTCACCATATTAACCAGGCGTTAAAGGCGCAGGGCGTCATGCAGCGGGACGTGGATTACGTGGTTCAGGACGGGACGATTTTTATTGTTGACGAATTTACGGGCCGCATCATGTACGGCCGCCGTTTCAACGAGGGCCTGCACCAGGCGATCGAAGCCAAAGAAGAGGTGGAGATCAAGCAGGAAAGTCAGACGCTGGCTACGATCACCTACCAGAATTTTTTCCGTATGTACGAAAAATTGTCCGGTATGACCGGCACGGCCAAAACCGAAGAAAAAGAATTTCGCGAAATTTACCGCCTGGACGTCGTCGAGGTCCCCACAAACCGGCCGGTCGTCCGCATCGACCATCCGGACGCCGTGTTTCGCACGCGGGAAAGCAAAATAGCGGCCATCCTCGAACAGATCCTTGCCTGCCATCGGAAGGGGCAGCCGGTGCTGGTCGGCACGGTTTCCATTGAAAAGAGCGAGCTCTTGTCGGCACGGCTGACGGCCCTCTCTGTCCCCCATACGGTATTAAACGCAAAATACCACGAGCAGGAGGCCGCCATCATCGCTCAGGTTGGCCGCCCCGGTTCGGTAACGATCGCCACCAATATGGCCGGCCGCGGTACGGACATTATTCTCGGCGGAAATCCCGGCACGCCAAAGGAGTGCGAGCAGGTTCGCGCGTCAGGCGGCCTTTTCATCATCGGCACCGAGCGCCACGAAGCCCGCCGCATCGACAATCAGCTGCGCGGCCGCGCCGGCCGCCAGGGCGACCCGGGCGAGAGCCGTTTCTACGTATCGCTGGAGGATGAAGTGATCCGTCTCTTCGGCGGAGAAAAGACGGCAGCCCTCTTAGAAAGCCTGACTGAGGACGACGGCCGGCCCCTGGAGGGGAAACTGTTAGGAAACGCGATTGAAAGCGCTCAAAAGCGGATCGAATCCACCCATTTTCAGTCTCGCGAACAAGTGCTCAAGTACGACGATGTGGTTAACGAGCAGCGTCATATCATCTATTCTCAGCGCCGCCGGGTGCTGGCCGAGGAGGATATGCATGCGCAAATCTACGCGCTGATCGACCAGCGGCTGGGCGAAGCCGTCGACCACTACTGCATTGGCGATGAGCCGGAGGGCTGGCTTGTCAAGGGCCTGGAACTGACCTTTACCGGCTGCTTTTTAACTGCCGGCGAACTGACCAATCCGCTGCCAACACCTCTAACGAAAGCACGGCTTCTGGAAATCCTTAAGACCCGGGCGCACGAGGTATATGCGGCAAAAGAAGCGGAATATGCCGACATCATCCGCCGCCTGGAGCGCATGATACTTTTGCAGGCCGTTGACCAGAACTGGACCGAGCATATCGACGCCCTCGACCGTCTGCGCCGCGGAATCCATATGCGGGCCTATGCGCAGAAAGACCCGGCTGTCGAGTACCGGATTGAAGCGTATCGGATGCTGGATGAAATGACGGCGGCGATCCGCAGGGATACGGTGGACGGACTGTTTCGGGTGCGGTTGGTGAAAAAGCCGGACATCGACGAGGCAGCGGATTGATTCACTTGTGGAAAGGAGAACGTGGCATGCGGAAATTTGTATTGGCGGCCATTGGCAGCAAATATATCCACTGTAACCTGGCGATTTGCAGTCTGAAAGCGTATGCCGAAGCAAACGGAATTTCAGACTGCATGGAGACGGCCGAATATACGGTCAACCAAAACAGGGAAGATATCCTGGCGGATTTGGCCGCGCGGCGGCCGACGGCGGTGGGCTTTTCCTGCTATATCTGGAACATCGGCCTTGTAAAAGGGCTGGCGGCCGATCTGCGGCAGGTCTGCCCGGAGACGGATCAATGGCTGGGCGGACCGGAAGCGTCGTATGACGCAAAATCCCTGCTCCGGCAGCTGCCCTTTGTCCGCGGCGTGATGTGCGGGGAGGGGGAGGAGGCTTTTCTGCGGCTGATGGAATGGTACGAACGGACCGACGGAAAAGCGCCGGAGGAATTAGCCGCGGTCCCGGGCCTTGCCTGGCGCTTAGGCGGCGAAGTGCGTGAAAACGTGCCCGGCCCGGCGTTAGAGCTGTCCCGCCTGCCGTTTGTTTACCGGCATATTTCCAAGGAGGACTGTCATAAAATCCTCTACTACGAAAGCAGCCGCGGCTGTCCGTTTTCCTGCAGCTACTGTCTTTCTTCCATAGATAAAGGACTGCGTCTGCGGGACATGGGGCAGGTGAAAGAGGATCTTGCTTTCTTTTTAAAGCAGAAAGTCCCCCAGGTAAAATTTGTGGACCGCACTTTTAACTGCGTGCATCGTCACGCCATGGAAATATGGGAATTTCTGGAACAAAACGACAACGGCGTTACAAATTTTCACTTTGAGATCGCGGCCGACCTGCTCACACAGGAGGAACTGGGACTTCTTGGCCGCCTGCGGCCGGGCCAGGTACAGCTGGAGATCGGCGTACAGAGCGTAAACCCCGAGACATTGCGCGAAATCCGCCGCACTACGGATTTAGAACGGCTGGCTCAAAATGTAGAAACACTCGGCCGTGCGAAAAACGTTCACCGCCATCTGGACCTCATTGCCGGGCTCCCCTGTGAAGATTATGAGAGTTTCGGGCGTTCCTTTGACTGGGTGTACCGCCTGCGGCCGCAGCAGCTGCAGCTGGGCTTTTTAAAAGTGCTGAAGGGCTCGCACATGTACGAGATGGCAGGAGAGTACGGGATGGCCTTCAGCTGCGAACCGCCCTATGAAGTCTTGAAAACGCGCTGGCTTTCCTACAAGGAGTTATGTCGTTTAAAACGAATGGAAAAGGTGCTGGAGACGTATTATAACAGCGGACAGTTTACGCACACGATGGAACGGCTGTGCGGTTTCTGTGATTCGCCGTTTGCCCTCTATGAGGAATTGGCAGATTTTTTGAAGGAACAAGGCCTGTTTGAACGGCAGCTTTCGCGCCGGGAGCGCTTTGACGTTTTGTGGGAATTTATTTCCAGCCGTCAATGGCCGGATTCTTCTTTTTATGGGGTTGCCTGGCGCGAACTTTTGGTATATGATTATTATCTGCGGGAGAATGCGAAAACGCGTCCTTCTTTCGCGCCGCGGCCGCAGGAGGACTGGCCGTCGATTACGGCCTGGTATGCCAAATATGGGGCTGAGTGTCCGCGGCTGGTCGCGTACCGGGGGTACGGTTACCGGCAGCTGCTGCACATGACCCATGCCGAGGTGTTTCCACGAGGATTTTCACAGAATGGACAAAAAGTCCTGGTATTATTTGACTACAATGCACGAGATCCGCTGACAAACAATGCGGCTGCCTGGGAGGCGGAAGAATGGACGAACGACAACGAGTAATTGAAATCCTCAAGCGTCTGGATGAACACTACGGAACGGACCCGATTTGTTACCTGAATTACGAAACGCCGTGGCAGCTTTTGATTGCCGTCATTTTAAGCGCGCAGTGCAAGGACGAGAGGGTAAACCAGGTGACGGCAAAGCTGTTTGTAAAGTACCCGTCGTTAGAAACGCTGGCCGCCGCGGACGTAGCGCAGGTGGAGCAGGAAATTCATATGCTGGGCTTCCACCACAGCAAGGCTAAAAATATTGTGGCCTGTGCAAAAAGGCTGGTGACGGAATACGGGAAAGAGGTCCCCAGGCGCATGGAGGAGCTGATTACCCTCGCGGGGGTCGGCCGCAAGACGGCAAATGTGATCCGCGGCAATATTTACCACGATCCGAGCATTGTCGTCGATACCCATGTAAAGCGTATTTCCAAAAGGCTGGGATTTACGACCGAGCAGGACGCGGAGAAAGTCGAATACGATTTGATGCAGGTGCTGCCAAAAGAACATTGGATTCTTTATAATATGCAGATTATTACTCATGGGCGCCGACTGTGCCCGGCCAGAAGTCCGAAATGCGGGGAGTGCTTTTTAAACGATCTCTGCCCGTCCGGCGACTGCTTCTGGTATCGGAAATACGAAAAATAACAAAGTGTACCATTATGCCCTGAAAACACGGGCAGGGGAAAGGAGGAACGCGGCTATGATGAATTTGCAGAATAAAAAGACGAAGAAGATTGTCACGGGCATTATCATTGCTTTTTTGGTAATCTCGATGGTTTTACCGATGGTGCTCAGCTATCTGGCGATGTGAGAGGCCGGGGCCGGAGACTGAATTTCTACGAAAATGTTGCAAGAGTATTACATTTTTGGCAGATGCTTGCAAAAATAAAGAAATCGGGTAAAATAAAGTTATGTAACTTCGGATAAAAGATGGTAAGAGGAGTTGAGCTTTATGAAAAGGTGGAAAATTGCAGCGCTGACGGCTTTGTTTGCGGGGATCTGCCTGATGCTGCCTGCCAGGGCGTATGCCGAGGAGGAAGCGGTCGGGGACGAAACCCTGGTGTCCGGCGTGTTTATCGAGGGAATCGATGTCGGCGGGATGACGCAGGCCGAAGCGCAGAGCGCGGTGGAAGGCTACATAGATGAGCTGAGAGATACGGTACTGAACATATCCTTTAACGGCGAAGTGAGCAGTATATCTATGAAGGAACTGGGCTTTGACTGGGTGAACACCGATGTGGTCGCGCAGGCGGCGGTACTGGGAAATACCGGCAATATTTTAGAGCGTTACAAGTCAACGAGCAGCCTGGAGAATGAAAACGCGGTCTTTGAGCTGGATTACTCCTGGAAGGAAAGCAGCCTGAGGGAGTTTTTGCAGAAGGAGGCCGAGGAGCGCAAAACAGAACCCGTAGAAGCGACGATCACCCGCGAGGACGGCAAGTTCGTGACTACCGATTCGGTGACCGGCGTTACAGTCGACGTAGCCGCTACGCTGAAAGCGGTAAAGGATGCGCTGGCAGAGTCATGGGACGGCGAAACAATTGAGGTGGACGCAGTCGCCGAGATCGTGGAGCCGACGCTCACGACGGAGATGGTCGAAGCGGTGCAGGATATGCTGGGCGAGTATTCGACGCATTTCAATCCCGGTGAAACGGACCGCACGGCGAACCTGCGTGTCGGTGTCAGCTACTTAGACGGTGTACTGCTGATGCCGGGCGACAGCTATTCGTTCTTTGATTACCTGTATCCGATCACGTCCGCCAAAGGCTACCGCAAGGCGACGACCTACCAGGGAGGACGCTACGTGGACTCGCTGGGCGGCGGGATCTGCCAGATTTCCACGACCTGCTACAACGCGGTGCTGCTGGCGGAGCTGGAGGTAGTGGAGCGTTCACCGCACACAATGACGGTCAGCTATGTGAAGCCGGGACTGGATTCCGGTCAGGCCTGGTCGTCGGGACGGAATCTGGTTTTCAAGAATGATACGGACTATCCGATTTATATTGAATCATATGCGTCCAGCCGCGGCGTCCTGTATGTGGGACTCTGGGGCAAAGAAACCCGCCCCTCAAACCGCAAGGTAGAATACTACAGCAAATATTCGGAAGAATGGGTCTATGGCGGGCAGGAGTCCATCGAGTACGATCCGAACCGCCCCTATGGTTCCTATGAGCGGACACAGAACGAGTACCCTAAGGTATCGGCCATGGCCTACAAACGTGTGATTGTCGACGGCAAGGTGGTCAGCGACGAACCGCTGTATGACGAATACGATCATTACCGGGCAACGCCGATCTATGCCATTGTCGGGACAGGCGGCCTTTCGGCCGAGGAATACCTGGCAGGGCAGATGCCGCCGGAACTGCCCCCTGAGGAGCAGCCGCCGCAGGAGCAGCCCCCTCAGGAACAACCGCCCCAGGAACAGCCGCCCGCGGAGCAGCCGCCGCAGGAGCAGCCACCTGAGGAACAGCCCCCGCAGGAGCAGCCGCCTGAGGGATGATGTAAGCAGAATAAAGGAGTAGTCTATATGAAGTGGAAACAATGCGCAAAGGGTTTGCTGATATTTGCCGCATTCTGCATGTTTGGTATGGCAGTACCGGCCTATGCGGCGGAGGAGCCGGATGAAGGCGTCATCGCTGATGGTATTATCATCGGCGGCCTGGATGTAGGCGGAAAGACGGAGAGCGAAGCAAAGGCAATTGTCGAGGAATATTTTGAGCGCTATAAAACAGGCGTTTTGTATCTTTCCTTTAACGGCACCGAGACGCAAAAGGGCTTTGACGAACTGGGAATTACATGGGATAATCCCGATGTAGTAGCAGAAGCCGTCACCTGCGGCAAAAGCGGCAATATACTGGAGCGCTACAAGGAACTGACACAGCTGAGCAAGGAAAAGAAGGAGTACCCGATCGAGTATTCCCTGAACGAATCCCTGCTGGAAGCCTATCTGCAGGAGGAAGCCGAAGCGCGCCAGACGGAAGCCGTGGACGCGACGATTAAGAGAGAGGGAAAAACATTTGAAGTGTCCCAATCGACCACGGGCCTTACGGTAGACGTACCCGCTACCGTCGAGAAAATTGTGGGGGCCGTGCAGACGGAATGGGCGGGAGGCCGCCTGCAGCTGGAGGCGGTCGTCCAGGTGACGGAGCCGAAATATAAGACAGAGGAGTTAAAGCTGATCCAGGACGTCCTGGGTGATTACAGCACCGATTATAATCCGGGCAGCGCGGATCGCTCCCAGAATCTGACAAACGGCACCGGCTTTATCAACGGACAGGTGCTTTTGCCGGGAGAGACGCTTTCCCTGTATGATTATCTGTATCCCTGTACGGTGGAAAACGGCTATCGGGCGGCGATCGCCTATGCGGACGGCGGCTATGTGGATTCGATCGGCGGCGGCATCTGCCAGATTTCGACGACTCTGTACAACGCGCTTTTAAAGTCTGAGCTGGAGGTAGTGACCCGTGCGCCGCATTCGATGACGGTCAGCTATGTAGAACCCGGATTTGATTCGGCGCAGTCGGCAGGCAGCAAAGACCTGTGTTTTAAGAATTCTACGGATTATCCGGTATATGTGGAAGCCTGGGCCAGCGGCGGCAAGCTGTACACGGCTCTTTGGGGCAAGGACGACCGCCCCGCGAACCGGGAAGTGATCTATTACAACAATATCCTCAGCCGGGTAGGCCCGGGCGCTCCGATCGTAACGGAGGATCCGAACCTGCCGGCCGGCCAGCAGGTCTGGGATCAGGACGCCTATGACGCAATCAAGGTGGAACTGTACAAACAGGTAAAGATAGACGGCCAGGTCGTAGAGACAACGCTTCTGCATACCGACCGATATAAAGCGTCGCCGGCCAAGATACGCGTCGGAGTCGGAGAGCCGCTGCCGGAGGAAAACGGCGGCGAGCAGGGAGACCCCAACATGCCGCCGGAGGGCCAGGAAGGACAGGAGGGACAGCCGGGCTAAGATTTGCCGAAGTCGGCGGACCGCACCGGAGGTAAAATAAAAATAGAGCAAGAAATAAAAATAGTGGCTCCGTTTCCTGTAAAAAGAGGACGGAGCCGCTCCTGTAATAAGCCGTGAAAAAGAAACGGGGGAAAGACAGGGCGCACGTTTGAACGTACATTTTACAGGCAGGAGGCACAAAAGGGAGTGGAGCGGTCGCAGGCAGGCAAGGAACTGATTATGGCAGGATATATGGCGCTCTCCGGTTCGGCGGCTTTTGCGCGGCAGGAGCAGGCGTATCTGGTCAAATGGCTGCCGCGCAGGTTTTTGGAGGAGACGGAAGCATATTACGAAGCGCTGGCTCAAAAGATCGGCATACTTCCCCGGCGTCTGCCGGCCCTTGACGGGGCAGAGGAAGCGGTCTGCCTGGCACTGGGACCCGGCGGACTCTTTGATGGTTTGTGGGAGATGGCCCGGATATGGCAGACGGGATTTCGGGTTGAGCTGAAAGCCGTGCCCATGCGGCAGGAAACCATTGAAATCTGCGAGCGCCTGGAAGTAAACCCCTACTACCTCTGTTCGGAGAATAGTTTTTTGATCGCGGCAGAGCATGGAGAGCGGCTATGCCGCGCCTGCCGGGCGCAAGGGTGGCCGGCCGCCGTAATCGGCACGCTGGAAAGCGGAAACCAAAAAGAAATTCTCTGCGGCGGCAGAAGCAGCTGCTTAAACCGGCCGCAGGAGGACGAGTGGGAGCGGTTTGCGCGGGAACGTGCGGGAAGGTAACTATGCGAAAAAATGACAGCGCCCAAAAGTGACGGCGAAGAAAACAGCAGTCGGAAAAATGAGGAGGAAAGATAAAAGATGCGCGATAAAATTTTGAGAATGCTGGAAAAGAACAGCCGGATCGATTTAAAGGATCTGGCGGTTATGCTGGGAAGCGACGAGGTGACGGTGGCAAACGAGATTGCCCAGATGGAGGAGGAAAATATCATCTGCGGCTACCATACGATGATTAACTGGGAAAACACGTCTCAGGAAAAGGTCATTGCCCTGATCGAGGTGCGGGTAACGCCCCAGCGCGGCATGGGCTTTGACAAGCTGGCGGAGCGGATTTATCAGTATGAAGAGGTGGAAACGGTCTACCTGATGAGCGGCGGTTACGATTTTACGGTCATCCTGGACGGCAAGACGCTGCGTGAGGTGTCCCAGTTTGTCTCCGATAAGCTTTCGACGCTGGAGTCGGTTCTCAGCACTTCGACGCATTTTGTACTGAAAAAATACAAAGAGCACGGCACGATCCTGGCTCGCAGAACAAAGGATGAAAGGATGTTGGTGACGCCGTGAGAAATTTTCTGTCTGATAAATGCGTCGGCTTAAAACCGTCGGGAATCCGTAAATTTTTTGATGTGGTAAGCGAGATGCCGGACGCGATCTCCCTGGGCGTGGGCGAACCGGATTTTGATACGCCCTGGCATATCCGGGAGGAGGGCATCTACTCGCTGGAACGCGGGCGGACTTTCTACACTTCCAACGCAGGCTTGAAGGAACTGAAGGTCGAGGTCTGCCGCTACTTAAAACGGCGCTGCGGCCTGTCCTACGACGCGGACCGCGACGTAATGATTACGGTAGGCGGCAGCGAAGCCATTGATATGGCGCTTCGCGCCATGCTGAATCCGGGGGATGAAGTGCTGATCCCGCAGCCGAGTTACGTTTCCTACGAACCGTGCTGTCTGCTGGCAGACGGAGTGCCGGTGACGATCGAACTCAAAGAAGAGGATCAGTTTCGCTTAAAGCCGCAGCAGCTTCTGGCGGCAATCACGGAGCGGACCAAAATTCTCGTGCTGCCCTTTCCAAATAACCCGACCGGGGGGATTATGGAGCAGGCGGACCTGGAAGCAATCGCCAAGGTACTGATTGAGAAAGATATTTTTGTCGTATCGGATGAAATATATTCGGAACTGACGTATGGCCAGGACCACGTCTCCATCGCCTCTCTGCCAGGGATGAAGGAACGGACCATCGTCATCAACGGGTTTTCCAAGGCATACGCGATGACTGGCTGGCGTCTGGGCTACGCGGCCGGGCCGTCGGAGATTATTCAGCAGATGATTAAAATCCATCAGTACGCGATCATGTGCGCGCCGACTACCAGCCAGTACGCGGCAGTGGAGGCGATGCGAAACGGCGACGAGGATGTGGCAAGGATGCGCGAAGCCTACGACGGCCGCCGCCGTTACCTGCTGCATGCGATGGAAGAAATGAAGCTGAAGTGCTTTGAGCCCAAGGGCGCGTTCTATATTTTTCCGAATATCAGCCGCTTCGGCATGAGCAGCGAAGAATTTGCCAACCGTCTTTTACAGGAAGAAAAGGTCGCCGTGGTGCCGGGGACCGCGTTCGGCGACTGCGGGGAGGGCTTTATCCGTATTTCCTATGCTTATTCCCTGGAGGATTTGAAGGAGGCGATCGGCCGTGTGGCCCGCTTTGTAGGGCGTCTGGACCAAGGGGAGCGCGTATGCTGAATATTGTGCTCCATGAGCCGGAGATTCCGGCCAATACCGGCAATATCGGCCGCACCTGCGTGGCTACGGGGACGCGGCTGCACTTGATAAAACCGCTGGGGTTTTCGCTGGAGGAAAAGCAGCTGCGGCGGGCGGGGCTTGATTACTGGCCTCATTTGGACGTGACGGTTTATGAGGATTTTGCCGATTTCCTTGCCAGAAATCCGGGCGCGAAGCTTTATATGGCCAGTACCAAAGGACACCTGCTTTATACGGAAGCGGCCTATGAGCCGGACTGCTATCTGATGTTCGGCAAAGAAAGCGCCGGGATCCCGGAGGAGATTTTGCTCGATTATGAGGAAACCACGGTGCGCATTCCGATGAACGCACAGATCCGCTCTCTGAACCTGTCAAATTCCGCGGCGGTGCTTTTGTATGAGGCATTGCGCCAAAACGGGTTTGCCGGGATGCAGACACAGGGCCGGCTGCACCGGCTTCACTGGAAAACCGACAAAATATGAACAGCGGTTATGTTTTTTTCTTAAAATTTGCATGAGGTTCAGTTGCAATATGGGGGCGGGTCTGATATGCTGGAAGCAGCAGGAGACGAAGCAAGGAAACACGGGGGAATACGGCAGGGAGCCCTTCCCTGCAAGCACAGGCAAGGCGAAGGGGAACGCTGCCGGAGAAAGGAGAGGTTTTATATGCAGCTGGGCGAGGTAATCAGAATATACAGGAAAAGCAAGGACATGACGCAGGAGGAGATGGCAAAGCGCCTGGGAGTAACGGCGCCGGCTGTCAATAAATGGGAAAACGGAAATTCATACCCGGACATACTGCTGCTGGCGCCGATTGCCAGGCTGCTCGGCATTTCGGTGGATACGCTTTTGTCGTACCGCGAAGAGCTGACGGCAGCGGAAATACAGGGGATTATCATGGAAGTGGATCAAAGGCTGAAGGAAAAGCCCTATGAGGAGGCGCTTGACTGGGCCAAAGGAGTACTGGCCGAATATCCGAACTGCGCGCAGCTGATCTGGCAGATCGCGGTTCTCTTTGACGCGCAGCGCGGTCTGCAGGGACGGGGCGAAGAGGACGATGAATATCTGCGTTCTTTGTATCTGCGGGCGCTGGAAAGCAGCGACGAAACGATACGCAGCAGCGCGGCCGGTTCTCTTTTCAGTTTTTATATGCGAAAAGGGCAGTACGAGCAGGCGGAGGAATGCCTGGAACAATTCTCGAAGCTGGATCCGATGCACCGTCACTATCAGGCGCGGCTTTACGCGGAGACAGGGCGCACCGGGGAGGCGTACAAAGCCTGGGAGGAAATGCTGTTTTCCTGTTATGGGCAGGCCAGCGCGGCGCTCCAGGGCATGTACACCCTGGCGGCACAGGAAAAAGACAGAGAAAAGATGCATATGCTGGCCTCCAAGCAAGAAGAGATGGCAGGCTGTTTTGAGATGGGACGATACTATGAGGTATCGAGCCGTCTGGATCTGGCGACGCAGGAGCAGGACGCGGAATCCGTGGTGGCGATTATGCAGGAGGTACTTGAAAGCGTGGAGGACATCGGCAGCTTTTGTAAGGCAGCGCTGTATGCCCATATGACGTTTAAAGAAGTGCGGCCGGAATTTGTGACTGAGATGAGAGACAATCTGCGGGAATGCTTCCGCGATGAATCGGTCTACGGATTTTTAAAGAGCGATGAACGGTGGCGGGAACTGACAGAAAAAGAGTAATCCGTTTTTGAATCCCCGGCAGGCTGCTGCAAAACTCAGATCAAGCACAAAATATGGTTGTGCCGGTTCGTGCATGAATGCCATTGATTGTACAGGCTCTTTGTTTGGCAGCAGCCCTCTTCAGGCTTATAAGGGAGAATCGATATACGACAGCGTTTCTCTTCCGGCGAACAGCCGGATTTTTTCTTGTACATGGCGTTTCATAAATTGCATGGCCTGCCGGTGGACCGTGTGCCAGTGCATATTGCCGCCGCATGATTTGAGCTGGCTGTAAATATACTGGCTGCACCCGCGGGAAATCCCCGAATAGTAATTGATTTTGGAGACGCCGGCCTTGATGGCCGCCCGGATCTGGTCATCGTCTACGCCGCTGGCGCCGTGCATGACGATGCGGCATCGTGCCTTTAGGCATTGGCGGATCCGGCGGACCCGTTCTATATCAAGCCGCGGCGGGGCGGTATACTGGCCATGGGCAGTGCCAAAACAGACGGTGAGGGCGTCCACATCGGTAAGACGGGCAAATTCGGCGGCTTGAAGCGGATCGGTATAGGGGCTGGAAGCAGTGCCGGGAGGAAGCGCGGCATCACCGTCCGGCCCGGCAGATGCGGCGGTTAAGATGCCGAGTTCGGCTTCCACCGTAATCTGGCGCGCGTGGGCAATGCGGCACAGCTTTTGAATTTGGTCTGCGTTTTCTTCAAAGGATTTTTCGCTTACATCAAACATAACGGAGGAAAACCCAAGTTCCATAGCGCGTTCTACGTAATCCCGGTCTTTTCCATGATCGAGATGAACACAGACCGGGACAGAGGCCCGGCGGGCGCTGTCCAGCATGGCGGGGGCGATTTCCTCCAAAACCGCCGGCGGATCCATCGACTGGGCGTGGGCGAGGATGACAGGAAGATTTTCCTCCTCGGCGGCGGCAATGACGGCCTGTATGGTTTCGAGATTGGGGGTATTAAAACAGCCGACGCCGTAGTGCCCCGCTTCGGCCCGGAGGAGCATTTCTTTTAAATTAACCAGCATGGAAGAATCCCTTTCTTGTCTGCGGTGATGGAGTTTATTATTTTGATCTTAACACAGCGCAGGGCTTATTGCAAGGAAGTTGGCAAGATTGGGGATATTTCGGATCGGAAACTTTTACGATATGTATCGTGCCGGTACTGCGGGGGCTTTCCCGCTGTCGTTTGCCTGTTTTTCCTGCTTTTTTTTGAAAAAATGTTGGCTTTTTGCAATAATTCGATTATACTTTCTGTGAAGCATCTGTTTTATTTTGGGATTGGCTGAAACAGGAGAGCCGGAGGACACGACAGACGGAGGAAGCGGATGAGTGTTTTGTGTATTGGCCAGTGCGGTTATGACATGATTTATTGCATCCCGGGGAGAATCGAGGAAAATATCAAAGCCAGGGTGAGCGAGAAGTATGAACTGCCGGGCGGCCCTGCGGCCTGTGCGTCGGCGCTGACCGGCAAATGGGGACTGGAAACGCGGCTGGTCACACATGTGGGCGACGATTTATTTGCCGATGCGATTGTGCGGGGACTGGAGAAGTTTGCCGTCGATGTATCGTATGTGAAGCGATTTGCCGGAACGGAATCATCGCGCAGTTTTGTGCTTCGTCATAGTGACAACGGGAACCGTACAGCTTTTAACTACCCGGGCACGGCGATGGATCCGGATCTGCCTCTGCCGCCTGAGTGGGACGTGCTGCTGATTGACAGCCATGAAAAGTCTGCTTCGTACAAGGCACTGGCAGCCAATCCGTCAGCGGTCAGCATCCTGGACGGCGGCACGGCCCGGGAGCACACCGTAGCATTGGCCCGTAAGGTGGATTATCTGGTTTGCTCCGAAGTATTTGCCGCTGGTTTTACAGGGGAAACGCTGGCGCTTGAGGACCCGCGGCGTCTGGCGGCCCAATACCGCCGGCTGGCCGAATTGGCGCCGCAAACGGTAGTGACGCTGGGCGGCCGGGGGCTTTTGTACCGACAGGGGACGACGCTGCTGCGGATGCCGGCTTTTCGGGTAGAATGCGTGGATACGCTGGGCGCGGGGGATATATTTCACGGCGCGTTTGCCTACGGCCTCCATCAAAAGCTGTCCTTTGAGCAGACCCTTAAAATAAGCACGGCGGCTTCCGGGCTGAGTGTGACAAAAATCGGCGGCATGTCCTCGATTCCGGAGCGTAAAGATGTATTTGCCTATTTGAAAGAGCATGAGACTGAAATTGAGCCAATAAAAGCGGCTGAACTGTGAGAACAGAGGTGTGCGAATGAAGAGACAATGGCTGTTGGTGGCAGCGATTTTATGGTTTTTTTCCACGGGCTGCTGGCTGGCAGCGCTGTGGGCGGATTTTTATTACAGAGAGACGCCGGAGGGACTGGTTATAATGCACGGTATCACAGCCCTCGTGTCCTTGGTCGCGGCAATTGTGAATCTTTTGCGCTACAGGGAAAAGAAGGCGGACGACGAAGAATCGGATTGAAAAAATACCGTAAGGGCGTATAGGACGTCCTGATAGGACAGATAAGCAGGAAGGAGAAATAACGGTATGAAGCAGGACATGATTGTGATTTTGGATTTGGGAAGTACGGAAAACGCGGCGCTGGCCCGTGCGGTTCGAAAGCTGGGCGTGTACAGCGAAGTTCACCCCCACGACATAAGCGCGGAGGAATTAGAGAAGCTGCCCAACGTAAAGGGGGTAATCCTCAATGGCGGGGAAAACCGGGTGGTGGACGGCGTACCGGTGGAGATTTCACCGAAACTATATGAGTGCGGTTTTCCGATGATGGCGGTCGATCATCCGACGGCCCGCTGTGAGAAGCGTCTGGAAGCCATGCCGGACCAAGCGGCCTTGCAGGAGTTTGTGTTTGAGGCATGCAGAGCGCAGGCAAATTGGAACATGAAGAATTTTATTGCCGACCAGGTGGAGCAGATCCGTGCGCAGGTAGGGGACAAAAAGGTGCTGCTGGCCCTGTCGGGCGGCGTGGATTCCTCGGTGGTGGCGGCTATGTTAATTAAGGCGATTGGCGGGCAACTGACGTGCGTCCATGTCAACCATGGGCTGATGCGCAAGAATGAGTCGGAGAGCGTGGTTGAGGTTTTCCAAAACCAGCTCCATGCCAACCTGGTCTATGTGGATGCCACGGAACGGTTCTTAGGTAAGCTGGCCGGCGTCCCAGACCCCGAGCAGAAGCGCAAGATCATCGGCGGCGAGTTTATCCGGGTCTTTGAGGAGGAAGCGAGGAAGCTCAAGGGGATCGAGTTCTTAGGACAGGGCACGATCTACCCGGATATCATCGAGAGCGGGACAAAGACGGCGAAGATGGTGAAATCGCATCACAATGTCGGCGGCCTGCCCGAGGATCTGCAGTTTGAGCTGGTGGAGCCCTTGAAGCAGTTATTTAAGGATGAGGTACGGGCCTGCGGGCTGGAACTGGGCCTTCCGGCTTCTATGGTGTACCGCCAGCCGTTCCCGGGGCCGGGGCTGGGCGTGCGCTGCCTGGGGGCGATCACCAGAGACCGGCTGGAGGCCGTGAGAGAATCGGATGCGATTCTCAGGGAGGAATTTGCCCGGGCGGGACTGGATAAAAAGGTATGGCAGTATTTTACCGTAGTGCCGGATTTTAAATCGGTAGGCGTGAAAAATAATGCCAGGTGCTTTGAGTACATGGTGATCGTGCGGGCGATCAATACGGTGGATGCCATGACGGCTTCGATCGAGAAGGTAGATTGGGACGTGCTGGAGAGGGTGACGCAGAGGATACTGGCTGAGGTGGGGAATGTGAACCGGGTGTGCTATGATATGAGCCCGAAGCCGCCGGCGACGATCGAGTTCGAGTAACGGATAAAATCCCGGAAACACTGATAAAATGGGCGTTTCCGGGATTGCTTTATGCCTGTTGGCTCTAAAATGGCTCTAATTATTTGATGAATACTGGATTT
>JAAWCS010000040.1 GCA_022793375.1 Lachnospiraceae bacterium | reverse complement strand
TTATATATCAATTTTAACGGAAATATACCTAGCTGTCAATCTAATTCAGAAAAATTTTTCACCTATACCCTTTATCATAAAGCAGCAAAAACGGAGGCTTCCAATTCCCCGCCTCCGCTTGCTTTCCCGCCTTATGCCTCCTGCCGCTATGTAATCTTCCTCTTCATCCTCTTCATCAACGCCCACGTCCCGGCAAAGACGCCGATCACCAGCCCCCAGGTCACCACCTGACCGAAGATTCCCGTCTTTTCGACCACCTGTTCCCAGGCTCCGCCGGCGATTACGCCCAAATTCACGAGGATCACGTTCCACAAAAAGGAGCCGATCACCGTAAACGGCAAAAATATCGCCATTTTCATCCCCGCCATGCCGGCCGGGATCGAGATCAGGCTGCGCAGAATCGGAATACAGCGGCAGATCAGCACCGTATTTCGCCCCTTTTCGTTAAACCAGGCAAAGGCGCTGCGCACCTCGTCGCCGTTAAAATGCAGCGCCTTCCCCAGCCGGCCGTTCAAAAGCCGCTCCAGCCGTTCGGCCGAGCAGGCCCGCCCCACGCCGTAGAGCACCAGCGCCCCGATCAGCGAACCGGCCGTGGCCGCCCAGATCACGCCCCACTTTCCCATCGCCGTATAGGTAGTCAAAAATCCGCTGAACGTAAGAATAACCTCCGAGGGGATCGGCGGAAAAATATTTTCGACCGCGATCAAAAACAGCACTCCCAAATACCCCCAGCGCTCCACCAAAATAATCATCAATTCCTTCATTTTCCGCCTCCTCTACTCTTTTTTGCGATTTGCCAGTTTCTGCAGTTCCGCCATCGGGATCGGCGCAAAGCTCAGGCCGAGGACGATTCCCCACTGCGTCAGATTCATGCTCTGCACCTGAAAGACCGCTGCCAGCGAAGGGATGCAGACTACGCCGATCTGCAGCGCCAGACAGATCAAAAACGATACCACCAGCCGGCCGTTGCTGAACCAGCCGATGTGAAACAGCGAACGCTCGCTGCGCACGTTAAAAACATGGAACAACTGCGACAGACTCAGCACCGAAAACGTCATGGTGCGCGCCATCGAAAGACCGTAAAAACGGTTGCCGATCAGATACGCATTCAACGCCAAGGCCCCAATCGCCACGCCCTCGATCAGCATCTGCACGGCCAGGCCGTCGGAAAAAATCCCTTTTTCCCGCGCAATCGGCGGCCGCTCCATGATTGCTTCGTCGGCCCCCTCGGCCCCGAGCGCAATTGCAGGCAGCGAATCCGTTACCAGATTCATCCACAAAAGCTGCACCGGCAAAAGCGGCGAAGCGTGCCCAAGGACAATCGCTGTAAAAATCGTCAAAATCTCCCCGATGTTGCTCGACAAGAGGAAGTGGATCGACTTGCGGATATTGTCGTAGATGACCCGCCCCTCTTTTACCGCGGCCACAATCGTGGCAAAATTGTCGTCGGTTAAGATCATGTCGGCCGAATTTTTCGCCACGTCGGTTCCGCCCCGTCCCATCGCGCAGCCGATATCCGCGGCTTTCAGCGCCGGCGCGTCGTTTACTCCGTCTCCGGTCATCGCCACCACCTGGCCCGATGTCTGCAGTGCTTTGACAATGCGCACTTTATGTTCCGGCGACACCCGCGCGTACACCGAAACCGCCGGGGCCGTGCGCACCAGTTCCTCCTGGCTCATCGCCTCCAGCTGCGGCCCGGTCAGCACCGCCGGCGCGCGGCCGGCGCCGGCCGGATGCAGCCGCCCCGGCGCAGCCAGGCCTTGTTTCCCCGCCCGCAGCGAAGCCGCCTGCAATACGATTCCCCTTCCGCCCGTCCGGCCGCCGCCCGTCTCCCGTCCGGGTTCCAGAATGCCCAGCTGTCTAGCGATCGCCGCCGCGGTCGCCGGATGGTCGCCGGTAATCATCACCGGCCGGATGCCCGCGCTTTTGCAGGTATGTACCGCCTCGTATACCTCCGGACGCGGCGGGTCCATCATACCGATCAGGCCGATAAACGCAAGCTCCTGCTCCGCCCCGTTTCGCCGTCTGCTCCCATCGCCGCCGTTCTGTCCTGCGTTTCTGGCCCCTCCTGCGCCGCCTTCGCGCACCGCACCCACGGCAATGACCCGCAGGCCCTCCTTTGCCATATCCTCGTTCTCTTTAAGGATCCGGCGGCGCGTGCTCTCGCTCATCGCTTCCGTGCGGCCGCCCTGCCACACACGGCCGCACAGCCCTGCCAGGATATCCGGCGCCCCCTTCACGATCCGCGCCGTGCCCTCCGGCAGACGATGTACGGTTGTCATCCGTTTGGTCGTTGAGTCAAAGGGAATCTCACGAATCCTTGGATACTTGCGCTCCAGTTCATCTTTGTAAAGCCCCAGCGACAAGGCGGCTGCCACCAGCGCTTTCTCGGTCGGCTCGCCCAAAAGCACGCTCTTTTTGCGGTCCCGCCGCAGAGTCGTATCGTTGCACAAAGCCGCGCAGGTCAAAAGCTGCCGGGCAAAACTTCCGTCCGCCGGTTCACGGCCCCTTGCCGAGGCAAGCTGGGTCACCGTCATGCGATTCTGGGTCAGCGTCCCTGTCTTATCCGAACAGATGACCGTCGCGCTGCCCAGCGTTTCCACTGCCGGCAATTTGCGCACAACGGCGTTTTTCTTGACCATTCGCTGCACGCCCAACGACAGCATGATCGTCACGATTGCCGGCAGCCCCTCCGGGATCGCCGCCACCGCCAGGCTCACCGATGTCATAAACATCTCAAACAGCGGCTGTTTTTTCCACAAACCCACAAAGAACATCACCACGCAGATTCCTAACGACAACAGTCCCAAAATCTTGCTGGTCTGCGCCAGACGCTTCTGCAGCGGCGTATCCTTTCCCCCGTCGTTTAAAATCATCGTCGCAATGTGGCCGACTTCCGTATTCATGCCGGTCTCCGTTGCCACCATCAGGCCCCGTCCGCTGGTAACAATGGTTGTCGAAAGCGCCAGGTTGCTTCGTTCCGACAGCGGCGTATTGCCGCCGCGCAGGGCCGCCGTGCGTTTCTCCACCGGTACTGACTCTCCGGTCAGCGCCGATTCCTCCATTTTCAGGTTCACCGCCTCCAGCAGGCGGCCGTCCGCCGGGACAAAACAGCCGGCTTCCAAAAAAACGATGTCGCCCGGCACGACAAAGGCCGCGTCCAGGTTTTGCCGGCGGCCGTCCCGCAGCACGGACGCCGAGGGGGCCGAAAGTTTTTTCAGCGCGTCCAGAGACTTTTCCGCCCGCGTCTCCTGCACAACGCCCAGCACGGCGTTCACCGTGATAATGACAAAAATAATGATCGGGTCGGTCAGATCCCGGTCTCCATTCAAAAAAGAGACCACAGTCGAGATCACTGCCGCCCCGATCAAGGTCAAAATCATAAAATCTTTCCACTGTTCCAGAAACTTAATAAACAAGGAGGTGTGGGGCTTTTCCTGCAAGCGGTTTTCGCCGGCCTGCAAAAGCCGCCCCTGCGCCTCCCGGGAGGAAAGCCCCGTCTCCTTATTTACATGCAGATGGGCCAGAACCTGCTCCCCCGTCATCGTATGCCAATCCAAACCAGTATCCCCGTCCGAATGTCTTTACCACATCTTACGCAGGACGGCCAGAAATTATGCCGCGGGAAAGCGCCCCGGCCGCAGCCCTTATTGTTTCAGCTGCGTCCGATAAAACTGCAAAAACGTCAGCGTCGTAACCGCCGCCGCCAGGATATCCGCCACCGGCTCCGCCAAAAGCACGCAGAAGGTCCTTGCCCCGTCCTTTGTCAAATCCAGCACCGGCGCGGCCATCGAAGCGGCCGCCGCCGAATCTCCCAGCACAGCCGGCAGGATATACAAAAGCGGGATCAGCAAAATCACCTTGCGCAAAAGCGCCATGCACAGCGAGCGTTTGGCCTGTCCCAATGCCATAAACGACTGCTGGCAGGCAATCTGCGCGCCGAAAAACATCCCGCCGAAGAGATAAATGCGGATGGCCCACGCGCCGTAGCGGATTGTCGCCTCGTCGTTGGAAAAAATCCGCGCAAACACCGGCGAAGCCAGAATAATAATCCCCGCCGTCACAAACGAATACAGCAGGCAGACACGGAAGGTCAGCCGGAACGTTTCCCGCACCCGCCCGTAATCCTTCGCGCCATAATTATAGGAGAAAATCGGCTGCGCCCCCTGGCAGATACCCGACAGCGGCAGCAGCACAATCTGATACAAACTAAGAAGCACCGCCATCGAAGCCACGGCCATGCTGCCGCCGTAGACCGACATCTGATTGTTGAACGCAATCTGTAAAAGGCCCTCCGTCGAACTCATCACAAACGGCGAAACGCCCAGCATCATAATCGAGCCCAGCGTAGCCGCTTTCGGCAGCAGATATTCCCGCCGCAGTTTCATAGGTGATTTTCGCAGCAGGAAAAACAGCACCCACACCGCCGAGATGCCCTGGGAAAGAATCGTCGCCACCGCAGCGCCGCGCACTCCCATGCCCATCGCAAAAATAAAGATCGGATCCAGCACAATATTCAGCACCGCGCCGATCAGGATCGTCGCCATCCCCATTCTCGCAAATCCCTGCGTGTTGATGTAAGGATTCATGCCCTGAGCGATCTGCACAAACACCGTCCCCAGCGCATACACCGTTACATACTCCATCGCCGGCACCAGCGAGGCATCGTCGGCCCCGAACATCCGCAGAATCGGCTCCTGAAAAGCCTCAATCACCACTGTCAGCACAATTCCCGAGACAATCAGCGACGAAAACGATGCCGTCATGATTTTCTCCGCTTCCTCCTGCTTGCGCTCTCCCAGCTTAATTGCCGCCAGCGGCGCGCCGCCCGTGCCAAACAACTGCGTAAATGCCTGAATCAGCGTAATGATCGGCACCGCCACCGCCAGACCGGCCATGCCGATGGTGCCGTTTTCCATATTTCCGATATAAATACGGTCAACCATATTGTAGAGCAGGCTTACCAGCATCGCGATAATGGCCGGAATCGCCAGGCTCCAAAGCAGGGAGCCGACCTTTTTTGTACCCAATTCCTTTGTGTTGCCCATATAAACTCACTCCTTTTTCTGACAGCGCGCCGCTCCTGCCGCCCGATGCGCCGGTATATCATGTTTATTGCGTTCTTATCAAAATACCTCTTCCGAGCGTTTGTGTCAAGTACTCATGGATATTTTTTCTTTGTCAGTTCCAATCTTATTGAATACCTGTCCTACAAAAGCTGGCTCAGGAATTGTTCAAAAGCGCCTGTATCCATAACAAATTCATGAAAAGAAACCGCAAATTCCTTCAACACTTTTTTGGAGGAGGAAGTCATAGAAAACGTATCTGCTTCACAATTAAAACTACATTTTTTAACCGCATCTATTTCCTGTTTTTCAATAAATGCGGCTGCAACTTTTTCCCAATCATATCCATTTCCCAGCATATTATTTCTGGCAAAGCACTCGCCATTTAATAAACCAGCATCCAAACTTAATGTATATCTCCCTTGTTCTGCCATCCAGCAAAACGGAGTAATCATTTCTTTTAACTTTTTATCTGTCTCTCTTGGTTTTGGATATTCAGACTGCCGTTCACTAACTATCTGCTCATAGTTCATCTGAATCCCCTGCGATTCAAGCACCGACCGAATCCTGACTTCCAAATCTATACGAGAATGCATAATCCACATAGGTATTCCGGCTTCTTCCAGTTCGATGCGTTTCTTCTTTGTAATATGGATGGTTTCTTTTCCCTTCCACATATGCCCAACAGGAGATAAAAAAGAAATATTTTCATAATCTGAATCTCTCCACATATCATAATGCGGATCGCTGAATATAACTTTCCAACGCCCTTTTCTAGAGAACGGATGTCCTATATGTTCGGGGGCAAACATTCTTCCGGAACGTATTATGCATTCAGGACTTTGAGGTATTTGTCCCGTATAAGAAAAGACCTCTATCAAATCTACATTTCCCGCCTGTATTTCAATTAGCCTTCCAAATGCATACATATCATTTGAGTGAAATGGATATTTACTATAATCAAGGGTATACTCATCCATTTGGCACGATGGCAAAAAAAGAGGAATCATAAAAATATCACCCTGCTTAATTTTTGATTCTTTTTTATCCACAATCAGCCCCTCCTCAAACCTTCGCCCTTACTTATGATACGGCTCATTCTTCATAATCCGATACGCCCGATACACCTGCTCCGATAAAATCACGCGCATCAGCTGGTGCGGAAAGGTCAGACGCGAAAAACTCATCGCCTCGTCGGCCCGCTCCATGACCTCCTTTGACAGCCCCAGCGAGCCGCCGATCAAGAACACGATATGGCTTGTACCGCTGTTTGCCAGACGCGCAAGCTTTGCGGAAAGTTCCAGGGAATCCGGCTGTTTTCCTTCGATCGCCAGGGCAATCACATGCGCGCTGTCCGGCGTCTTTTCCAGAAGCCTTTGTCCTTCTTTGCGGCGAATCTGCCGGTTCACGCTTTCCGGCGCGCCGTCCGGCGTCTTTTCGTCGGCTACCTCGATAAACTCCAGCCGGCAATAGCGGCCAAGCCGCTTTGCGTACTCGGCAATCGCATCCGTATAATATTTTTCCTTTACTTTTCCCACACACAGCACTGTAATCCGCATAGCCCCGATTCCTTTGCCGGCCTGTCCTGCCGCCTTGTATTTAGTGAGTTTCATTATACAGAAGCGGCCGGCAAAAATCAATATGACAAGCGGATTTTACGATCACATTCGGCCGGCCGGACATACAATGTAATAAAAAACCAGGATTTTTTGTATCATGTATTTTTTTATTGGCCTTTTGGTCGCCCTCTGCCTTGTGTTTGTTTTTTTACAGGCCCGCAAACGACCGGCATGCCTCAAACGAATCTGCTGCTGCAATCCGGAAGAAAAGTGTCGGCTTCTCCAGGAGCTGATTGAGCCCTCCGGCTTTGATTATGAGCCGTCGCAAGATATTTTTATTTCTCGCGTCGACGCCTGGCAGCGCCACTTCGGCTACTGCGCCTTTTTTGACCGCACCGCCCCTTTGTTTCAGATGGTGTTCGACTGCGAACCGATTTACTTTGATTATGACGGGCAAACCTGGCTGCTCGAACTCTGGAAAGGGCAGTATGGAATCAATACCGGCTGTGAAGCCGGGATTTACGCGGCCGGCCGGCTTCTTTCGCCGGACGAACGGGAAAAAGCCCTCTACCAGGCCGTCAGCGATACGGGACTGCTTCCGATGCGCATCTCGCTCTATCGCGACAGTCACCGGCTGTTCACCATTTCCCGGCGTCACTGGTGGCTGGCCGGTTTCTCCATGGGACTCTATTCGGAACCGGCCCGGCTGAAGATGGTCCTCTCCGTGACCTTCCCAAGCGAAGGGATGCTGTGCGCCTGTGTGGAGGCCCTGCGAAAATGCGGTTACGGACAAGGGGACCTTTGTGTGGACAATTATACGGTAACCATCTGTTTCCAAAACTCCTGCCGTCGGCGGCCGTCGTGCCGTTCGTTCGTTCGTGCCTTCTCCCAATGGAAAAACCGCCTGTTCTGCCGGCTGTATCTTCTTGTCACGCGGCCGTTTACATGTAATCTTGACCGCCTGCTGTACCTCTATTGTTTCCTGCCCTTTGCCTTCCGCAAAACCGTTTGCATCCGCAAGCCCCGAAAGAGAAGGAGGCGTTTTACGTGAATTACCGGCGACGCCTGCACCGGGCTTTCCGGGATGCCCCCTGCCTGCCTCTTTATGAACATTCACGCTATTTTCTGATCAGCGACTGTCATCGCGGAACCGGCAGTTCCAACGATAATTTTCTCAAAAACCAGCATCTGTATAAAGCGGCGCTGGAATATTATTACCGGCACGGCTATACGTGCATCGAACTCGGGGACGGGGACGAATTGTGGGAAAACCGCTCCATGCAGCAGATTATCGAGGTTCACAGCCACATTTTCCGCATTTTGGCGCGGTTTTACCACGAAGGACGCTTTTACTCCTTATACGGAAATCATGACATTGTCAAAAAATCCCCGCAGGCGGCCCGCTGGTTTGCCGAGGACCGATCCGGGCCGGACCCGCAACCCCTTTTCCCGGAAATTACGTTTTATTCCGGGCTCATCCTGCGCGACGCCGGGGAAATAAAGGATTTATACCTAACGCACGGCCATCAAACCGATTTTCTCAACAGCACGCTCTGGCGCTGCAGCCGTTTCCTGGTGCGCTATCTCTGGGGGCCGGCCGAGCGCCTTGGTTTCCTTGACCCCACCAGCGCGGCCAAAAATAATAAGCGCAAGCGCCGCACCGAAGAAAAGCTGACGCAATGGGCTCTCGAAGAGGGGCGCATCCTGATCACGGGCCACACACACCGGCCGATGATCGGCACGCCGCAGGCTCCCTACTGCAACACCGGCAGCTGCGTCCATCCGCAGGGCATCACCTGCATCGAAGTCTGCCGCCGCTGCCTGACTCTTGTAAAATGGACTCTTTCCACACGGCCCGACCAAAGCCTCTTTGTTTCCCGGGAGGTACTGGCCGAACCGGTCTGCATCGACGAGTATGCAAACAAGCGCCAAAACGGTACAAAAATTGGATTATAAAAAACAAAAAAACAGGATTACAAAACGCCGTAAAAATGTTATAATAGAAAAACTACGTGCTGTATATCAGCTATACCATTTTGAACCGCGGAGGATATAAGATGAAACCATTCCAAACGTCCCAAAACGGACAAAATCCAAAGTACAAACGGATTGGACAGAAAGTCGGCAATGTGGTGGTCATTATGCAGATCATTGCGATTGTACTGGCCGTAACTGTCTGCATTCTCATGTTCCGTTCTCTGATTACAAAAATGCAGAAGGAACGCTGCACCAACGGCACCAACATGCTGGCCCGCGAACTGGACCGCGTATCCGAAGGCGAGGACTTAAACCAGATTCTCGACGAACTGAAAAGCCGCATGGGCTGTGAATTCACTATTTTTGAGGGAGACACCCGTGCCTACAGTACCGTAATCCAGGACGGTCGGCGGGTCGTCGGCACAAAGCTGCCCGACAATCTGAACACCATCGTGCTTCAGCAGGGACAGAGCTTTATAGGCGAGGCCACCATTCTTGGAGAGAGTTATCTTTGCTCCTATGTGCCTACCAAGGGGACGGACGGAAAGATCAACGGCCTGATCTTTGCCGGAATTTCTACGGCGGACGCGAAAAAAGAAATGATTATCGTGATCGCTCTGGCCGCTCTGGTAAGCCTGATCACGATCTTTGCCTGCATCCTGTTCTTGTCCTCTTATCTCAAAAAGCAGGTTTCCGCTCCTTTGAGCAAGATCACGCAGGCCGCGCAGCAGCTGGAAAAAGGAGACTTGGGCCTTGCCGGAGGCGGGGACGTCCATGTCGATGTCCATTCAAATGACGAGATCGGTACGCTGGGGCGTATCTTTGAAGATACAGTCCGGCGCCTGCAGGCTTATATCGGCGAAATTACCGACGTATTAAGCTCGATTGCCGGCAACGATTTAACCGCTGCCACCAGCCAGGATTATCTGGGCGATTTCCAGTCCATTCGTCAATCGCTGACCCAGATCCTCAAAGCGCTCAACCATACGATGAGCCAGATTACCTCCAGCGCCAATCAGGTTGCCTCCGGCTCAGACGACGTATCCAGCAGCGCTCAGGCCATGGCCCAGGGCGCTACCGAACAGGCCAGTTCCGTGGAGGAAATTTCCGCTACGCTGGCAGATATCTCCGCCAGCGCCCGCGATACTTCGACCGCAGCCGAGGAGGCCGGCAATTTTGTCAATCAGGCCGGCGCTCAGCTGGGAATCAGCATTGAATACGTCAAAGAATTGAATGCAGCTATGGAAAATATTTCCAATTCCTCCAACGAAATCAGCACCATCATCGCTACCATTGAAAATATTGCGTTCCAGATCAATATCCTCTCCTTAAACGCTTCCGTGGAAGCGGCCCGGGCCGGCGCCGCCGGCAAAGGTTTTGCCGTGGTAGCGGATGAAGTACGCAACCTGGCCGCCAAATCCGATCAGGCTGCCAAGGCCACCAAGGAATTGATCGGAAATTCCATCGCCGCCATCAACGAAGGCGCCCAGGCGGTGGACCGGGTCACGGATTCTCTGGCGCAGACGAACCAGATTGCCGGCAATGTGACTACCAAGATGGCTATTGTCGTCGAATCCGTAGAAAAGCAGACCGCCGCGATTTCACAGGTCGCAGAAGGCGTCGATCAGATTTCCTCCGTGGTTCAGACCAACTCCGCCACCAGCGAAGAATGCGCCGCGGCCAGCGAAGAGCTGTCCTCCCAGGCCGGTCTGCTCAAGGATCTGATCGGTTCCTTCCGATTAAAAGACATGCCGCTGTAAAAGCCTGCTGTTAAGGAGCACCTTTCATGGCTAAAGCACTTTCTCCGCGTCCGCGCGACGAACATGGAAAGCCTTGCCTGCCCTCCGGCATGCGCACATATCAACGAACCGAAAAGAAATATCTGGACACCCGCTCCGCTTCCAGCGCCATGCTGGGAGCGGGGTTTGTCCTTCTCTATTTCTGCCTGTTTCAGATCATCGAATTTGAAAAAAAACGGCTGCTGCTACCGCAGGGCGTTCTCGCCTTGTTTTCCCTGACTGCCTGTCTGTCCCTGTTTTTCGGCTCACACAAACTGCATCGAAGCAGCTTACGCTTAAAGCTCCTGGCCGATCAGGAACGACAGCTGGCCAATGAACTTGTCGAATGGTTCATCACGACCTACTCCTGCGAGCAGATCGACCGCCAGATTGAAGCGATCGCTACGCTGGCCGGCGCGCCGGAAATTCTCTGTCTAAAACGGCTGGATATGATCCACATCTTGCTGGAGAGGGAGTACGAGCAGCATTTTAACGAAGAATTTATGGATCAGCTCTGCGAGGACCTTTACAATATGATTTTTGAAAAGGAACCGGCGCTGATACGCTAAAAGACCGTCTCTGATATCCGTTTACTCAGAGACGGCCTTTTCTTTTATATTCCCTTCGCAGCCTTCACATGCTCAGGCTTCAAACAAAACCAAGGCGATCATTTCCAGATCTTCCTCCCCCGTATTTTCAATCGCATGGCTCTCGCCGCAGGCAATCGTACATATGTCCCCGGGGCCTACCGGCACGCGGCTGCCGTCGGCGTCCGTAAAAATCCCGTTTCCCCGCAGGATATAATACGGCTCCGTATCGCCCTCGTGCGTATGACGGCCGATGCTGCTGCCCGCCGGCAGTACGATTCTTGCGAACAGCCTTCCATGGCCCATCATCTCCTCCTGCGGCAGGATATGGTACATGTATACGTCGCCCTTGCCGCCGCGCATCTCATGACGCACGATCCTGTTTTCTTTTCTTACCACTGCTTTCACCTCTCTTCTTTTTTCCAAAAAACGCCCGTGAAACACAGCATCGTCGTCCTCTGCTTCTACTTCACGGGCGCATCGCTTACTTATTGCTCAAATACTCATGGATGCCCTTGGCCGCCTTGCGTCCGGCTTCCATTGCCAGAATTACGGTCGCCGCGCCGGTTGCCGCATCGCCGCCGGCGAATACGCCCTCCTTGCTGGTGCGCCCGGTCTCCGGATCGGTCACGATGCATCTTCTCTTGCTGATATCCAGGCCCTTGGTGGAATCGGGGATCAGCGGATTCGGCGAGGTGCCCAGGGACATAATCACCGTATCGGCCTCGATCTCAAACTCCGAGCCCTCCACCGGCACCGGACGGCGGCGTCCGGAGGCGTCAGGCTCGCCCAGCTCCATACGGATGCAGCGCACGCCCTTTACCCAGCCGTTGTCGTCCACTAGGATCTCGACCGGATTGGTCAGCAGCTGGAAGATGATGCCCTCCTCCTTCGCGTGGTGGACCTCCTCCACACGGGCCGGCAGTTCTGCTTCGCTGCGGCGGTATACGATATGCGTCTCCGCGCCCATGCGCAGGGCTGTACGGGCCGCATCCATCGCCACGTTGCCGCCGCCGACGATAACCGCCTTTTTGGCATGAACGATCGGCGTGTCGGTGCTCTCCTCGCCGGCCTTCATCAGATTGCTGCGGGTCAAATACTCGTTGGCCGAGAATACGCCGTTGGCGCTCTCGCCGGGAATTCCCATAAACATCGGCAGGCCGGCGCCGGAGCCCACGAATACGGCGTCATAGCCTTCTTCGCTTAACAGTTCGTCGATCGTAATCGACTTGCCGACAATGACATTGGGCTCGATATGTACGCCGAGACTCATCACGTTCTCGATCTCCGGCTGTACAACGCCGTCCTTGGGCAGACGGAATTCGGGAATGCCGTAGGTCAATACGCCGCCCGCTTTATGCAGCGCTTCCAGGATCGTTACGTCGTAGCCCCACTTTGCCAGGTCGCCCGCACAGGACAAGCCGGCCGGGCCGCTGCCGACGATCGCTACTTTCTTGCCGTTCTTCTGTTCGTTCTTTTTCGGCCGGATGCCGTTCTCGCGCGCCCAGTCCGCCACAAAGCGCTCCAGCTTGCCGATGGAGATCGGCTCGCCCTTGATGCCGCGGATGCAGACGCCCTCGCACTGGCTCTCCTGCGGGCAGACACGGCCGCAGACCGCCGGCAGCGACGACGCGTCGCTGATTACGTCGTAAGCTTCCTTAAATTCGCCCTTTTCCACATGGCCGATGAAATCCGGGATGCGGATCGATACCGGGCAGCCGGTCATGCAGCGGGCGTTTTTGCACTTGATGCAGCGGGACGCCTCCTGCATCGCTTCCTCGGCATTGTAGCCGTAACATACTTCCTCAAAATTGGTCGCTCTAACCTTTGCTTCCTGCTCCCGTACAGGTACCTTCTTTAATACATCCATCAGTGATCACCTCCGCAATGTCCGCAGCCGCCGTGGTGGGTGGCGCCCTCCTGGTACTCTAACATCTTTCTGCCCTCTTCGGTCTTATACATCTGCTGGCGCTTCATGGCCTGGTCAAAATCCACCAGGTGGCCGTCAAATTCCGGTCCGTCCACGCAGGCAAATTTCACTTCGCCGCCTACCGTCAAACGGCAGCCGCCGCACATGCCGGTGCCGTCTACCATGATCGGGTTCATGCTGACAACGGTCGGGATCCCCAGCTTTTTCGTGGTCATGCAGGTAAACTTCATCATAATCATCGGCCCGATAATCACGCAGTGGTCGTATTTCATACCCTGGGCCGCCAATTCTTCCAGCACCTTGCCGGCCACGCCCGCATGGCCGTAGCTGCCGTCGTCGGTACTGATATACAGATGGTCGGCCACCGCCTCCATCTCCTTCTCCAAAAGAATCAGGTCTTTTGTGCGGGCCCCGATAATCACGTCGGCCCCCACGCCCTGCTCATGCAGCCATTTTACCTGCGGATACACGGGCGCAGCGCCCACGCCGCCGGCAATGAAAAGGATCTTTTTCTTTTTCAGCTCCTCCACCGGCTCGTCGATCAAATCGGACGCCTTGCCAAGCGGTCCGACAAAATCCGCCACACAGTCGCCGGCCTGAAGCTTTTCCAATTTAGCCGTCGAGACGCCGATGGTCTGGAACACGATCGTGACAGTCCCTTCTGCGCGGTCGTAGTCGCAGATGGTCAGCGGAATGCGCTCCCCCTCCTCATCCACGCGAAGGATAATGAACTGGCCCGGCTGGCAGGCTCTGGCAACCCAAGGCGCCTTAATCACCATCAGCCAGGTACGGTCAGCCAACTTTTCCGACTTCAAAATCTGGTACATAGTTTGGTTCCCCCATTTCTGTTATTTTTTACCGCTATCCGGGCAAAAGCCCCGACAGAAGCAAGTTTTATTCTAAGCGGCCTGTCGGTCAGCCGGCAAGCCGTGCGAATCCAATCCATTTTCTGCAAATCCCCATCGGCAGGACATCTCACGACGCCCGCCGTCCATCAAATCTCCAGCAAATTGGTGACCCCGGCCAGCTTCACGCACAGACAGAACAGGTTCATGGCCTGCGCAAGCTCCTCCACGGTCGGGTACGAAGGCGCGATGCGGATATTGCTGTCGTGCGGGTCGTTGCCGTAGGGATAGGTCGCGCCCGCCGCCGTCAGGATCACGCCCGCCTCTTTTGCCAGCGCCACCGTCTCCTTCGCGCAGCCCGGCAGCGTGTCCACCGATATGAAATATCCTCCCTTAGGCTCCATCCAGGTCGCAAAACCGCTGTCGCCGATCTCCCGCTCCAGCGTCTTTAGGACCACGTCAAACTTGGGGCGCAGATCCTTAGCCAACTCCTGCATATGCGCCCGGATACCGTCGGCCGTGCCGAAATATTTGACATGGCGCAGCTGATTTAACTTGTCATAGCCAATGGTCTGGACGCTCATATGTTTCTTGATCTCCGCGATATTGCGCTTGCTGGCGGCAATCAGCGCCACGCCTGCGCCCGGGAAGGTGATCTTGGAGGTCGAGAAAAAGTACATAATGCGGTCTTTATGATGGAATTTCTTAGCCGTGACAAAAATATCCTTCAATCGAATCTTCTCATAAATATCATGGACGCCGTATGCATTGTCCCACATAATGCGGAAGTCCTCCGCCGCCGTCTCCATCGAACACATGCGGTCGATCGTCTCCGCGCTGTAGCAAATGCCCTGCGGGTTTGAATACAGCGGTACGCACCACATACCCTTTATCAGCTCGTCTTTGGCAACCAGCTTCTCCACGACCTCCATATCGGGGCCGTCCTCGGTCATCGGCACCGGGATCATCTCGATGCCCATCGACTCGGTAACCGAAAAATGGCGGTCATAGCCCGGACTCGGGCACAGCCACTTTACCTTTGGCAGCTTACACCAGGGGGTGCTTCCCAGGGAGCCAAACAGCATAAAACGCGTCATCGTGTCGTACATCAGATTCAGGCTGGAATTGCCGCCGATGATAATATTGGCGTCCGGGATGCGAAGCAAATCGGAAAACAGACGCTTGGCCTCCGGAATCCCGTCAAGGACGCCGTAATTGCGGGCATCGATGCCGTCCTCCGTCTCGTAGCTGTCAAGCACCCGCAAAATCCCGTTGCTGCGGTCTAACTGCTGCGAGGACGGCTTGCCGCGGGACATATCCAAATGCAGATGTTTATTCTTAAAATGGGCGTATTCCTTCAGAAGCTTATTCTGCAGGTATACCAGCTCTTCCTCGGTATATTCGTCAATCTTTTTCATAGTCTACTCCTTGCGCGCCGATAGATGTTCGTGTATGTCTGCGGGCCGCTCCTGCCCCTTCAGGAGCGCCCCGGCCTCGTTTTAATCGCTCAAAGCGCTCCCGTATACATGGTCGATCGCCTGTTTCAAATCCGCAATAATGTCCTCCGCGTCCTCGATACCCACGGATAAGCGGATCAGATCCGGGCGCACCCCGGCCTCCAGCAGCTGCTCATCGTTTAACTGACGGTGCGTATGGCTGGCGGGATGCAGCACCGACGTGCGCGCATCGGCCACATGGGTCACGATCGCCCCCAGTTCCAGCTTATCCATAAAAGCGATCGACTGCTCGCGCCCGCCCTTTAAACCAAAAGCAATGACGCCGCAGGCGCCGTTCGGCATATACTTTTGCGCTCTTTCGTAATAACGGTCGCCCTCCAGCCCGGGATAATTCACCCAGGCCACATGCGGATTTTCAGACAGGAAACGGGCCGCTTTCAAAGCATTCTCACAGTGGCGTGCCATCCGCAGATGCAAGGTCTCCAGCCCCACATTCAGCAAAAACGCGTTCTGCGGCGACTGGCAGGTCCCCAAATCACGCATCAGCTGGGCCGTCGCCTTCATAATATACGCCATCTTGCCAAAGTTCTCTGCGTAGACCAGGCCATGGTACGAATCGTCCGGCGTCGTTAAGCCGGGGAATTTCTCCTTGTGGGCCATCCAGTCGAAATTACCGCTGTCCACGATGCATCCGCCCACCGCCATCGCGTGGCCGTCCATATATTTGGTCGTGGAATGCGTCACGATGTCCGCCCCCCACTCAAACGGCCGGCAGTTGATCGGGGTCGCAAAGGTATTGTCCACCACAAGCGGAACCCCCTGCTCGTGGGCCACGGCGGCAAATTTTTCAAAGTCGAGCACCGCCATCGACGGATTGGAAAGCGTCTCCGCAAACAAAGCCTTCGTATTCGGGCGAAACGCCGCGCGCAGCTCTTCTTTAGAAGCATCCGGATCCACCAGCGTCACTTCGATCCCCAGCTTTTTCATTGTTACGGTAAACAGGTTGGACGTCCCGCCGTAAATCGCGGCCGAACTCACGATATGGTCGCCGGCCCCGCATAAGTTGAAAATCGCCAAAAACGAAGCGGCCTGCCCGGACGAAGTTAAAATCGCGCCCACGCCGCCCTCCAGCTCGCAAATCTTTGCCGCCACCGCATCGCAGGTGGGATTTTGCAGACGGGAATAGAAATATCCGCTGTCCTCTAAATCAAACAGCCTGGCCATCTGCTCGCTGGTATCGTATTTAAAGGTCGTGCTCTGATAAACCGGAAGTACACGGGCCTCTCCCTTCTTGGGGGTGTAGCCGCCCTGGATGCATGTCGTTCCCAAACCGCGCTTTTTCATTCAAACTTTCCTCCGCCTGTCAAAATTTCAATCTGTTTATCATCCTGAGATCGTTTGTCTGCATTTTATCGTCAAAAAGAAAACTTTTCCGCTCAGGCTGTCTGTGTGTCTCCATTCAATAAAACAGTATACCACAAACATCGCTGAGGGAAAAGTCTTAAATTTGTCATCTCTTTACCTGTTATAATGTGTATTTCCTGTCTCCCGGCTTCAAAAACGGAAAAGAATTCCAAACACCAACTGTATGATAAACCAAAATACAAGCAAGACAAGAATCAGCGTCCCGACGCCCGTATTCTTCCTGCGGGGCGTATTGCTGCCGTATGTGCCCGAACCGCCGTATGAGCCGGCGCCGGGATTTCTGTAAGGGGCGCCGCCGGCCGCGGAGGCCCCGCCGGGTACCGCGGTACGCGCCGCATTAGGCGCCGTCCCCGGACGGTTGTAGGTGTACTGCTTGCTGGTGTTATTTTTGCCGGCCAGGCTGCGGCCGCCGTGTGTACGGCCCGTATTGGCCGGGTTTGAAGTCCTCGGCTGCATATATGTCTGCGCCGGATGGCAGCCGTCTGCATGGCCTTCGTTCGGCAGATGGCCGCCGGTGTAGCGCCAGGGCTCCTCCACGCGGCTCTTGCAGTTCCAGCAGTAATGCTTGCCAAATTTTAATTCCTGATCGCAGATCGGACATATATACCGTACTCTTTCTCCTGCCATTTTATCCCTCCCGGAGACAGTGGCCATGCCCCGTCTCTCTGCCTGCTTTGTCTCCAAAGCAGCTTAAAACTCATAAAACTATTTTAGCATTGATGGCGGCAAAAGTCCATACCTTAATTTTTTGTCATGAATCTGTCAGTCCCTACATCCTCTCCGGCGCGTAAAAGCCCAGCAAATCGATCCCTGTCTCCAGCACCCTCTTTGTCAGAGTAATCAGCCGAATATAGCCCTCCCGCCGTTCTGCCTCCTGCTCTGCCAGAATCTTTGTCTCATGGTAAAACTGGTTCAGAGCATTGGACAGTTCATAGACATACTGGCAGATCTTATGCGGCGCCAGTTCGGAGTAAGCGGCGGCCATCGTCTCGCCGAACTGTGAAAGGCACAGCTGCAGCTGCTTTTCGCTGGCGCTTACCGCCGCCAGGATCGGCCCGCCGGCCGGCTTCTCTCCCGCGCTCTTTACGCGGTCTGCGTTGGCCTGCGCATATTTTTCCAGGATCGACTTGATGCGCACGATCGTATAGAGGATATACGGCCCGGTGTTTCCTTCAAAGGAGGAAAAGCGCTCGATATCAAACACATAATCCTTTGAGGCCTGGTTGGAAAGGTCGCCGTATTTGAGCGCGGCCAGCCCGACGATCGCCGCCGTCTTTCGGGCCTGCGCTTCGTCCATGGTACGGTTTTCATTTTCCATGATCCGCCGGTACACGGCATCCTCGATCTCACGGATCAGGTATTCCAGGCGCATGACGCCGCCGGAACGAGTCTTGAACGGCCGGCCGTCTTTTCCGTTCATCGTGCCAAAGCCGATATATTTTAGGCGCACGTTCTCTGTCACCAGGCCGGTCTTGCGGCTGCAGCGGAACACCTGCGTGAAATGCATCTCCTGCCGCTTGTCCGCCAGGTAGATGATCTGATCCAGGCTGTCCTCCTCCATGCGCTGGACAATGGTCGCCAGGTCGGTCGTCGAATACAGGGTCGCCCCGTCGGATTTCACCAAAATACAGGGCGGAATTTCCTTCGTGTCGCCCTCTTCGGCCACCTCCACCACCAGCGCCCCCTGGCTCTCATGGGCGTAGCCGTCGGCCTTCATTTTTTCGACCATTGCCGGAATGAAGGGCTGAGCGTCGCTTTCTCCGTACCAGACGTCAAAGTCTACGTTCAGCTTGCGGTAATTTTCTTTTAAATCCCGTACCGACACCGCGACAATGTGACGCCACAGCGCCGTCAGCCCCGGGTCGCCCTGCTGGAACAAAAAGGTCGTGTCGTGGGCGCGGCGGCTGAAATCCTCGTCCTCCTTGGATTTGGCGCTGGCCGCCGGATAGATTTCCTCCAGTTCGCCGATCGTAAAGGGGGCCTCCTGCGGATATTCGCCGCTCCAGGACGGATCAAAATAAGGCAGGCCGGGCCGGCGCTCTTTTAATTCCTGCATAATCAGGCCCATCTGCAGGCCCCAGTCTCCCAGATGGACGTCGCCGGTCACGCGGTGGCCCATAAAGCGGCAGATGCGTTTGACGCTCTCGCCGATGATCGCGCTGCGCAGGTGGCCGATATGCAGGGGCTTGGCGACATTGGGGCCGCCGTAATCGACAAGGATATTCTGCGTAATCGCCGGGCAGGGACAGCCCAGCTTTTGATCCGCTGCCGCCTGTGTCAGGTACGCGGCCAGGAAGTCCTCGTGCAGGGTCAGGTTGATAAAGCCCGGGGGCACGGCGGATACCTCCCGCCACACGGTCCCGCACCGGGCCTTGAGCTGCTGTGTTACCTCGCCCGCAATCCGGATCGGCGCTTTTTTGTACGCCTTGGCGCCGGCCATCGCTCCGTTGCACTGAAATTCGCATAAATCCGGGCGGTTGGATACCGTTACTTTTCCGTAAGACGTCTCATAGCCGCAGGCGGCAAAGGCTTCGCCCACCTGTTCCGAGAGCATGTCCAATAATTTCTTCATTAAATCCCTCCTCTACTGCGCCATATTCAAACAAATGCCGGGGAAGAAATCTCCTCCCTGGCATTATTCTTGCATATCCTGTTTGGGACGCGCCGTCTGCGGCCGCCCTCCGCCCATGTTTGCCCCCAAACGGTCTCAGGCACAAATGCGGGCCCTCCGCTCCTGTCTCAGACGCGGGACAGATACTCGCCCGTGCGGGTATCGATCTTGATCTTGTCGCCCTGGTCTACAAACAGCGGCACATACACCACGGCCCCGGTCTCCACCGTCGCGGGCTTGGTCGCGCCGGTCGCGGTATCGCCCTTGAAGCCGGGCTCGGTCTCGGTGATCTCCAGCTCCACGAACAGGGGCGGCTCAATGGCGAATACGTTGCCCTTGTGCGAGCAGATCTTTACCATCTCGTTTTCTTTGACAAACTTCAGGGTGTCGCCGATCTGATCCGGATTGAGCGCAATCTGGTCGTAGGTATTGACATCCATAAAGTAGTATAAGTCGCCGTCGGAATACAGATACTGCATGTCCACGCGGTCGATGTGCGCGTTCTCAAACTTTTCGGTCGGGCGGAAAGTCTTTTCCACCACGCCGCCGCTGATAATATTTTTTAATTTCGTTCTGACAAATGCTGCGCCTTTACCCGGTTTTACATGCTGAAACTCGATAATCTGAAAAATGTTCCCCTCAATTTCAATCGTAACGCCGTTTCTAAACTCGCCAGCTGATACCATGAATAGGTTCCTCCTTACGTTGGTTTGATTCTCTTCTCTTTTGCCATTCTATACTAAAATGAATCTTTTATCAACCTTTTTTTATTTGTGCGGCAAATTTTATTGTTTCGGTCGCCTTTCGTAGAAAAAAAGGACAATCTTTTCCAGATACCGCTTGAGGACGATCTGGATTTCTTCCCGCGGATCGATCGGTTCTACGAGGATGCTGTAGAGTCCGGCGCGGCGGGCGCCGTAGACGTCGGTAAAAAGCTGATCGCCGACGAACACGGTGCTGCCCGCATCCGTGCCCATGACGGACATGGCCTTCTCATAGCCCTTGACCGAGGGTTTGCCCGCTTTGGCAATATAGGGGACGCCGACCGCTTCGGCAAAGGGCTTAACCCGCGGTTCTTTATTGTTGGATAAAAGACAGGCCGCTATGCCGAGCGTGCGCAGGTGCTCAAAGAGACGAAGCGTCTGTTCGGGCGGCGGGCCGCCGTGCACGGAAAGCGTGTTGTCAATGTCGAAAATGACGCCGCGGCAGCCCCCGGCCGCCAATGTCTCGTAATCGATCCCCCAGGAGGTCGCCGTGCGGGCGTTCGGATAAAATTTATCAAGCATGGCCCTCTTCTCCCGACAGCTTCCGAAGTTCGACCATAAAGGTGCGGACGTCTTTGAATTCCCGATAGACGGAAGCAAAGCGCACATAGGCGACCTGGTCCAGGCATTTGAGACGCTCCATCACCAGCTCGCCGATGAACGTGGTCTTGACTTCCGTGACACCGGACTGAAAGAGCGCCGTCTCGACTTCGTCGATCAGTTTTTCGATCTGGGCGCTGGAAACCGGCCGTTTATGGCAGGCCCGCAGCACGCCGGATTCAATCTTGGAACGTTCGTAGGGGACGCGGCTGTCGTCTTTTTTTACGACCAGGAGGGGGATTGTCTCGACTTTCTCATAGGTCGTAAAGCGCCGGCTGCAGGCGTCGCACTGACGGCGGCGGCGAATGGAACTTCCGTCCTCCGCCGGGCGGGAATCTACAACCCGGGTGTTTTCTTCCCCGCAAAAAGGACATCTCATTGTGGGGCACCTCCCATCTCTTTTTTTATTATTATACCCAGAGCAAAGGGAGCCCGTCAAGAAGTTCCTGATAAGAAGAAGGAATATTTTTCCTGCTTTTTAAACCGCCTCATCCCCGCCGCCGACCGTCCACTCGCCGGCCAGGCCAATCAGCTGCGGCACGTACTCCATGAGGTCGATGTGGTTGACTTCGTTGATCGTCCGAACCCACTCAGCCGGCACGCTGTCGATGCCGGAGTAGGCGCCGGCCATCGCGCCGGCCATCGCCGCGTTCGTGTCGCAGTCGCCGCCAAAATTGACGCAGTATTCGTTGACTTTCTTTACGTCGCCTTTTCCGAGCACAAACAGGGCGATCGCCACCGGAATCGAGTCGGCCGCCAAATCCATGCCGGCGTAGATATCGTAGAGGTTCTCCATGGCCTCCTGCGGACTGCCGGCTTCTTTGACCAGGCCGCAGGCATGGCGGATGCGTTTGGCGACCGAAGGGGCGCAGATTTTGCAGCCGTACTGTCTCCCCAGTTCGGCGGCGCGCACGGTTTCTTCCACAATGCGCTCAAGGTCGGTTTCGCCGCCTAAGCAGACGGCAATCCCCCAGGCGATTGCGGCCGCCGAAGAAACGCAGACATCGGTATTGTGCGTCGGCAGGCAGGTCAGATATACGTCTTTTACCAGCTCTTCGCAGGAGGAGCGCCGAATCCCGTGAAGGATTCCCACCGGGCTGATGCGCATGGCGGAACCGTTGGTATTGCCCTGGCGGCCGGACTGTGTCAGATCGGCGCCGGCGCGGATCGCTTTGAGCGCACGTTCGGTGCTGGGGCCTAAGGGGCTTGCATATTTCCCTTTGACGCGGTCGGCCCACTTGATGATTTCTTCGACTACGTCGCGCGGCACCACGCGTTTATGGCGCAAAAAAGAGTGAATCAGGGCCAGGGCCTGTTCCGTATCGTCCGTGTACTCGCCGGCTTTGAGACCGTCGTGAAAAATGTGGCCGGGATCGGGGGGCAGGAACGTATCGATCCATCCCCACCGTTCTTTGACTGCCTGCTGGGCATACGTCGACGAGGGGACGCCTAAGGCGTCGCCGGTTGCCATTCCGTAGAGGGAGCCTGATACGCGTTTTTCGATTGTGATGTTCATGTTGATCCTCCTGTTATTCGTTGACTTTTCTTTGTTTTTCTCTTATAATAAGACACTAAGGTCAAAAGAATTTTTGGAAAGGTGATTGTATGCACTCGATCGATAAAGAATCCCCTATTCCTGCTTATTATCAGGTGTATAATGATTTGAAGCAGCGGATTTCCGGCCATGAGTGGGGCGTCGGCGAGACGATCCCGGCCACCGGGGGGTTAAGCGCCGAATATGAGGTGAGCCGGATTACCGTGCGCCAGGCCTTAAAAGAACTGGAACGCGACGGGTTCATCACCCAGCAGCAGGGAAAGCCGGCCGTCGTCAATGAGATGAAGGCTCCGTTTGTCCACAACCTGAGTTATAACCTGGTTTCCAGCGAGCGTTTTAATGCCGGAAGCCTTCAGTCTTACAATATCTCGGCGCGCAAGGTGGAACAGTGCGTGATCCCGGAGGCTTCCCCCGAAATCTGCGCCCCGCTCCAGCTGCCGGCGGGTTCGCCCGTCTTTTATTTTTCGCGGCTCTACTGTTCGGCGGACCGCATTCTCGCGCTGGGCAAATCCTGGATCCCGGCCCGCTTTGTGCCCGGCATTGAATACATTGACATCCCCTACAACAAGCTTTCCGCTACCCTGGCCGGAGATTACAACCTGGTTGCCAGCGAGGTGGAGGACACGATCGAGGTCACGCGGCCCACACTGGAAGATACCCATCTTCTGAATATTTCCCCGGATTCGCCGCTGATGTTAGTAAGGGGGCTGTCCGTCCTGGCGGATTCGACGCCCCTTGAGCTGTCGCACACCTTCTGGATCGGCAAATCCGTCCGCTTTAAGCTGTCTTTAAAAAATATCAACGGCGTTTTCCGCAATTTCCAGCCGAATATCTGAGACCCGTCATCGCATTGCCTGGATGACGGGTCCTTTTTCAGCCTTCGATCACTTTGACATAATATTTTCTTTGGCGCGGCCCGTCAAATTCCAAAAAGAAAATCCCCTGGGAGCCGCCCAGCAGCAGTTTCCCTTCTTCGACAATCAGGCACAGTTCGATCCCCATCAGCGAGGATTTTACGTGCCCGGCCGCATCCTGCGGCGTGTCGTGCTGATGCTTAAAGTCTACTTTGGTCGGAATCAGGCGGCAGATTTCGTCCTGAAGGTCCTCAAAGCCCATCGGATCCCAAAATGAGGTGACCGTCATCGAGGCCGTCGTATGGGGGTTGAATACCAGACAGAGCCCGCTTTTTACCCCGCTCTCCTGCACGGCTTCTTTTACCTGGTCGGTGATATTGACCACTTCGTTGTATCCGGTCTGCAATTCATATTTTTTCAGCATGCTCTACTCCTTGTGTTGTTACACGACAATTATTTCGCTGTTTTTAAGCCCGGCCGCACCTTTGCAGAATTCCCAGGGGCCCTCCTGGCCGCGGCACTGCTTTTCCTCCCAGATCGCCATCAGGTCGGCCGCCAGAAGGCACAGGGGGACGAACATCATCAGAGGGGCCGCGTAGGGGGAATCGGTCTTTGGCACCTGGACGCAGGCCGCATCGATCCCAAGGTCCCCGGCCGTACCGTCCGTGACCACCATCAGCCGCCGGCCCATCCGGGCCGCGGCCGCCAGCATTTCCCGCGTCCGGCTAAGGCCTGCGTTGGCCGTATGGGCCGCGACGACGGTCCCTATTTGATCCGGTTCTTTGATGAAACAGTTCAGGTGGAACCATTCCTCGGAATTGATGTGCATCGCATGGCGGCCGGTGGCTTCCAGCATTTTGGCGTGGCCGTACCAGGCGGTGGCATAGTCGGCGCCCGCGCCTACATAGTCAAACGCCGCCAATCCGCTCCAATCCAGAGCGATCTGCATCACGGCCGCGTCCATCTGCGGCAGGCCCTGCGCCAGCTTCTGGCCGAGCCCCTTTAGTTCACGCCGGCGGGCGGAGGCCTCCTCCATCGTATAGCGGGCGCGCACCTCCCCTATACGGATCGCCAGCAGCAAAAGCGCGAGCAGGGCGACCATGTAGGAGCGTGTCCCGGGCGCGCTTTCAAAACGGGGGATTTCCATGGGCAGAATCCGTTTGGCATGGATTCCCAGCGGCGATTCCGGTTTGCCGGTGACTGCCAGCGTAAAGGCCCCGTACTTGTTGCAGCGCAGAACGGCTTCCGCCAGCCGGGCCGCGCCGCCGGAATTGCTGACTACGATCACCAGAGGGCTGTAAGCGCTTCCCTTCAGAAGCTTCTCCGGCGTATACCGGCTTAGTTCCAGGGCGGGAATGGCTTCTGTTTTCAGGCCGGTCAGCCCTTCAAAGGCCGGCTTCATTGCCATGGCGGCCGCCCATGAGTCGCCGCATCCGGTCAGGATGATCCGCTGGCAGGAATGGATTTCCTGGAAAGACAGCACATTGCGGACCTTTGGTTCTAAGTCGGCGTACTGTTCGTCCAGCAGCTGCGGCAGGCTCATTACCTGGCGCCGCATGGCACAGTCGTATGTTGTGTTCATCTGATTCCTCCTCGTTTAGCCGGCGGCCGCCTGCCCTTTTTTGCGGGCGCTTACGGGCCGCCGCCGGGATGATATATGGTTTTGGTTTACAAGGTCAGTACGTACTCTCCCACCTGGCGGCTGTAGCGCAGGGCCGCCGGGATCAGAGCGTCGGGGATTTCCTGCGTAAAGCGGTGTGTTTCAAAGGTAAAATCCCCCGCATAGCCGATGCCGCGCAAAGCCTGCATCACCTCCTGCCAGTCCATGACCCCCATAAAGGGAAGTAGATGGTCGTTCTCTTTTCCGTTGTGATCCGAGATATGGGTGGCTTTGACCCGCTTTCCCAGCAGTTTAAGGCACGCCGTCTGGTTCTGCTCCATGATACTTGCATGTTCCACATCCCAGCAGGCGCCTACGTTGTCGTAGGGCAGGCGGTCGATCAAATCGGCCAGTTCTTCGGCCGTCGCCGTGTAGCGATGCCGGGGCGCGATGTTTAAATCCCACAGATTTTCGATGGCGATCCCCACATGATGGGCTGCGGCCAGCTCCAGAAGCGGTTTGAAGTATTCGAGCGCTTTTCGGCGCGAGGATTCAAAGGGTCTAGCGCTGTCAAAATCGGTGGCCGCATGGATGACCAGCCAGTCAATCCCCAGGCGGCCGGCCGCCACGATCCCCCGCCGTATCAGTTCTTCCAGATACGGCCGTTTTGCCAGCGTTTCGTCACAGTAATTATAAAAGTGAGAATGACCCTGGGAGAATACGACGCCGCACCGCTCTTTCATCGCCAGGACTTCCTCCAGCCAGTATTCCCATCGCTCGCCGGTAAAAGGGGTCTCAAAGACCGCGCAGTCGTGGAAATTCATGTCCAGTACGCGATACCCGGCTTCCGACAAAAGACGGATGGATTCGGGGATCGGCGCTTTTAGTCCGCCGGGCCGGTTAAAATACATGCAGGTCGAGGTGGATAATCTCATGGTTTTTCTCCCTATTTTTCAGGCAGAGCCTGGTTTTTAAGCCGCGTTTATTCCTTTAAGCAAAATGTATGTACCGCCTCCAGTACCCCGGCCAGGTGATCGCCGCTGGTTACGTAGTCGGCGTTTTCCTGTGCGGCGGGGATTGCGTTGGCGACCGCTACCCCGATGCCGGCGGCCCGCAGCATTTCGCAGTCGTTTTGATGATCGCCGATTGCAAGGATTTCTTTCATGGGAATCCCCAGGTACTGCGAGAGGAAGCGGATTCCGTTGGCTTTGGTGGCCTCACGGTGTACGATTTCCACCGAGCGGTCGTTGTAGCGGGTAAAGCCGTACTGCGCCGGAAGCGCGCGGCACTTAGCCTCGATCTGGCCGATCCGGCCGGAGGCGTCGCCGTCCATGATCATGATCTTTTCCAGGCACAGCGTTTCCCAAACCGTTTCCGACAGATCCATCCGGTTTTGGTAAAAGCCCTCGCTCTCCCTCTTTTCGAGGATCCAGGGCGTTTCCCGCAGGTAAAATTCTTCTCCGTCGATGCTGAATACGATCGACATCTCCTGCCGGTCGGCTTCTTCAATCAGCGCCCGCAGGCCGCAAAGAGGGATCGAATACCTTTTTATGACTTGCCCACGCCTCAGGATCATCGCTCCGTTGCAGCTGATGTAAGGCAGTTCCAGTCCCAGCAGCGCTTCGTAGCCTTCGCTCAGGCTGCGGCTGCGGCCGGTGGCGATCGTAAAGCCGATTCCCCGCTGCTTTAGATGTTCGACTATCGAGAGGGCTTCCTGGCCCAGGAAGGATCCCGGGCCAAGCAGCGTGCCGTCCATATCGCTTACTACAAGTTTTACCATTTCTATGGTTTCCTCTGTTACTGGTTGGCTTTTACATAGGCCGCCAGCTTGTCGTTGCAGCCGTTGACAATATTGTCATGCGTGGTTTGAATATCCTGCTCGCCGGCTCCAAACAGCTCCATGTTGTCGCGGATGATGGAGTCAAGCTCCCAGTTGATAATATCGAAAGGTTCCTGTACGTTGGGGTTACTGGCCTTCATTTCCTCGCAGGCCACGGCAAATTTTTCGTTTTCGGCAAGGAAGGTTTTCATTTCGTCGAGTTCAAAGGTCAGACGATTGATCGGGATATAGCCGGTCTGTGTGCAGAAATCGTACTGCGCCTGGGGGCTTGCCAGATATTGCACAAAGTACCAGGCCGCGTCTACTACGGCCGCGTCGCCACGGTCAAAGACCAGATTGCTGGAGCCGCCTACGGCCACGCCGCCCTGGTCGCCGGCGTTTACTTTCGGCAGGAACGCCGTGCCCCACTCAAAGCTGTCGCCTACCAGATCGGTGATTTTGCCGATGCGCGCCGAGGACATGACCGCCATGCCGAACAGCTGCATCGCAAATTCTTCGTTGATGTTGTCCTCTACTTCTTTGTAGCCGCCGGTCTGCACGACTTTTTCCCATTCCGTCAAGAAGTTCATCAGCGTCCCGTCGTCGCCAAAGGTCACGCGGGTCATCATACCGGCGCGGCCGCCTTCGTTGTCACCGAAGAAATTGTACTCTCCCTGCCCGCCGATCCAGTTGGCCATCTGATAGCGGCGCACCGCCACATTCAGGCCATAGCGGGTTACGCTGCCGCTGTCGTCCGTCTGCATCAGCGCCGTGATGCATTCCGCCATTTCGGCAATCGTCGTTGGCGGGTTGTCCGGATTCAGGCCCGCTTCGCGGAACATATCCTTATTATAATACAGAAGGATCGCGGAACCGTTAAAAGGCATGGCAATCATTTTTTCCTGATAGGTAGCGGCCCGGGCCGGATTGGCTACCAGGTCCTCCTGCGCTACCAGCACTTCACCGCCGGCCGCATAGAGATCGGCCGCCGGCGCCACCTGCTCATAGTCCATGATCGAGGGGATACCGGCATTGGAAATCATCGCGCAGTCCGGGAAGTTCTCGGTGTCTTTGGCCTGGTACAGGGTTTTCAGCTTTTCGTTGATATCGTCGCCCTGGAAGATGCACTCGACCCAAATCCCCTTTTCCTTGCCGACCGTATCGTTGAATTTCTGTACAACGGCATTGAGAGCCGTCTCATTGGCGCCGGTCATCGTGTGCCAGTATTCCACGACGACGGTCCCTTCGGGGGCCGGGGACTGCGTCCCCTGTTGATCGGACACGTTTTGCGTCTCCCCCTGGGAAGCGCCGGCCTCCGTCTGGCCGTCCCCGGAGGACGAACAGGCTGTAAGACCGGATAACAGGGCCGCTGTCAACACAGCCGCGAGTAACTTACGAAGCGTTCTTTTTACCTTTTGCATCTCTTCTCCTTTCGTTATTCATGCCCGTGTTTTCAGGGCATAATGGGACACCGCGTTATTCTATCTGTGAACAGGTTTACCCTTTTACAGATCCAACCATCATCCCGCTCACGATCTGCTTTTTAAAGAGGATAAAGACCGTGATCGTCGGGATCAGCACAATCGTCGCCGCCGCCATAATCGGTCCGTAGACCGTGCCGTCCGGGAAGTTGAGCATCGTGATGCCTACCTGTACGGTGCGCATTTCATTTTTATTGGTCACCAGCATCGGCCAGAGATACGTGTTCCACGTACCGATAAAGGCGGAAATAAATACCGTAGTCAGGACCGGCTTATTCAGCGGCAGCAGGATTCTTGTAAAGAAACGGAAGTTGCCGCATCCGTCCACCGCGGCCGCGTCGTAGAGCTCGGTGGAAAAGGACAGAAAGTTCTGGCGCATTACCAGGATGTTGAGGGCCGACGCGCAGAAAACAATCATCATGCCGAGATAGGTGTTAATCAATCCCAGCTGCGACACGGTCTGATAATTGGTCACCATCAGGCAGTCCGCCGGCACCATAATCGTCGCCATAAAGAGGATAAAGATCACGTTTTTTCCTTTGAAATGCAGAAAGGAAAAGGCGAAAGCCGCCGTACTGGCCGTCACCAGCCGCACCAGGCTCGACACGCCTGCGATAATCAGGGAGTTGAGCATATAGCGAAGCAGCGGCGTTGAATTCAGCGCGATTTTGTAATTGTCAAAGTGAAGGCGGCGCGGCAAGAGCGACAGCTCCGTATTCAAAATCTGATCGGGATCCATGAAGGATACGCTTACCGCGTACAAAATCGGCGATATTACAAGCAGGCCAAGCCCGAGACACAATACCTGATAGAGGATTCCCCACACTTTCTTTTTCATTGATAGTGTACCCCCTTCTTTTCAAAGGCAAAACTCAGGCACAGGGCGATAAAGGTAAAGATAAAGGCAATGATCGCCGCCGCGTAGCCGTCGTTGTAGTTCTGATTGTTGATCGTCTGCTGAAACATATAGGATATCATCGTCTGGGTCGAGCCGCGGGGCCCGCCCTCGGTCAAAATGAGCACCAGGCCCGACATCATCATATTTTTGGCCAGCGAATTGCAGATCAGGAAAAACACGGTAGGCGAGATCAGCGGCAGCACAACGCTCACCGAGCGGCGCAGGATCCCGGCCCCGTCCACCTCCGCGCTCTCCAGGACATCTTTTGGCACGCCCCGTACCGCAGCCAGCAAAAACAGGAAGTTATAGCCGATATTCATCCAGACCGAAATGATGCTCAGGGCCACCATGGCGATCTTGGGATCGCCCAGCCATCGAATCTGCTTTTGCAGCAGGTGATTGAGCACGCCGATCGTCGGGTTGTACATCAGATTGAAGATCATCGCCGTCACGGAAAGCGACATGGCCATCGTTACCGCAAACATGGTCTCATAGGCGGACGAGGTCTTGGTCTTATTGCAGCACAGCATCGCCAGCACCAGCGCGATCACAATCGCTAACGGCGAGGCCATCGCCACATAAACCAGAGTGTTTTTGATCGACTGGATAAAGGACGGGTCCGAAAGCACATGGAGATAATTCTCCAGGCCTACGAAGTAGCGCACCTCTCCTTTGCTGTTGACAAGGAAAAAACTGTTGAATATGGTTTTGATGAACGGGTAAAAAATAAAGACGGCAAAAAATATGGCGGCCGGGCTCAGATACAGAAACGGTTCGATCCGTTTAAAAAAACTTCGTTTCCGCCTGGCCCCCCTGGACACTTGCTTCATGCTCCTTCTCCTTCCTGTTGGTGGATAAACTCATACCCCTGGGATACCTCTGCCTGCCCCCGCTGTCTGTCGCTGGTATCTTTTAACTTATTATACTTTTATAACAAGTTCTTGTAATAAAAATAGCACATTTCCATGCGCTTGTCAATACCATAATTCGTCATTATTCCGGTTTTTTCTGCCATTTCCCCTCTCTCTTCAGCGATATTACTTATTCTAATTTTATAATAGGCAAATTCAATCCGCAGATATGCCAATATGTGAAATCGCTGTCCTTTTTGCATATCTGGACAAGTTTTATCTTAGTATAAGCTTGCCTATTTTATTACCGATGTATCAGCTTTTCTTTTTTTGAGAAATTAACGAAATGACGGGCCTTGTTTTATAGAAAGAAATGGCATAGAGAATATTTTAGAAGCGATACAGGACCGCAAAACGTTTGTTTTGTCGTATCCTCTTACGGTACGGATTTATAAAGAAAAAGAATACTAAACCGGCTGGGACATGGCAGAGTGTGCGGTTTAAGGGCTGCCGCAAAACTCAGATAAAACATAAAATATGGCCGTGCCGGTTTACCATATATTGTATAGAATCCTTGTTTTGCAGCAGCCCCCGCCCAAGCAAACCGCCGCCGGCGCACCTCTTAGCGCAGGCCCAGCTCCTCTGCCACCCGCTTCACTGCCTCTTCAAAGCGCCCTTCAAAAATCTTCATCGAGCAGCCAAACATCAAATTCAGCGGATAGTCAAAATTTTCCACATTGCACCCGGCCGGATCCCGAAAATCATTTTCTTCGCCCAGATGCGGGACGCGCTCCTTCATGGGGCCCGCATCGTCCATGTATCCGTACAGGGCTTTTCCCAGCTGATGCGCCATGCCGCATTCAAACCCCGTATCGTTGCTGCACTCATAACCCCGGTAATCGTTCAGATTTGCAATTACCAGATCGCAGTCCCGGACCTGCTTCTGCCAGCGTTCAAACAGACGTGCCGCCTGCGTGTAGGGATTCCCCTCTTTTAGCGCCGCCCTATCCTCTGTTTCGTCAAGCGGCGTCCGCGCCTCGATCCCGTGCTCCCGGCAAATCTCTTTCATTTTTTTGTAAAGGGCGTCCGCGCCCTCTTCATACCGCTCCGGCCCCGACAAATAGGCAATCGGCCGCCTGTGAGAAAACGCCCCCGAAGCGGCTTGCCGGTATGCCGCGTCCCCGCTCTCCGGCGCCGAATCCGAAAACGCCGTCTCCAAAACGATTTCGGCCGTCTCCGGCGCCTGATCGGTACGTCCCTTTCGTTTATACTCTTCTTCCAGGTCCGTCATCAGCGCTTTCAAACAGTCGTCAAACCCGCCTTCAACGATTTTTGTCGAGCCGACGACGCATACGCAAAAGGGCAGTTCTTTGTAAGCCGCCGGCCTGCCGTGTTCGTCATACACCACTCCGTCTTTCAGCCGGTACTGCTGGTCCTTGCAGGCCAGCGGCCGTTTATCACGGGTGTAGCCGTAACAGCGGATTCCCCGGGCATAGGCCATGCCAAGTTCATAGACGGTCCCGCTGTCCGGTTCTGAGCCCCGGAAAGACTCCAGATCGGCCACAATCGCCGTCGAATCGTTCATTACTTTTTCCAAATCCGCAAAAATGCTGTCGGCCCGCTTTTGAAGCAGCGCATTTTCCATGTCCAGGGGGTGGTCGTTTGGCAGCGTTACCCCAAAGCCAAGGCTCTCGGCGCGGCAGCGCATGGCTTTCAAAAGCTGCGGCCCGTTTGCGTAAAAGCACTCCGGCCCCGCGATATAAATCTTTTCGTTTTCAAACATATGCTCTCCTCCTTATGCCAGAACCAGTTCCAATAAAAGGCGCAAAAAACGCGCGTAATCGACGCTCCTGCCGATTTCAACAACCGGGAGCTGTTCCCATACATGGTGATGCCTGGCATCCAGTACGGTATTTCCCAGGGTTAATTCTCCTTTTGTCTCTATCCCCACACGCCCTGCAAATGTCTCAACCAGAGTCGGGTCAATGACATACCCGACCGCCAGGCAGTCGATCACCGCGCAGTACGCTTCAAATCCTTTCTGGTTTACAAAACGGATCGCCTGGCGCAGAAATGCGGCTTCCCGGTTTGTGCTCTCCTCCAGCGCCCGGATTTGCTCTCCGCTGAGGTTGATGTCAAAATGCGTAGCCACGTCAAGCCCCAGCGCCGTCATCGGGATACCGCTTTGGTAGACGATCTGCGCCGCCTCGGGATCGACATAGACATTCCACTCGCTTTGCGGCGTATCTCCCGTGGCATTGGCAAAAGCATAACGATTGAGTCCGAAGGCGCCTGAAATGGCGGTAATGCCCGCGATCTTTTCGCGAATCTCCGGCGCTTTTTGCAGTGCCACAGCAAGATTGGTCATCGGTCCTGTCATAACCAGATGAATCTCGCCGGGATTTTCGTTTATCAAATCGATCATCAGATCCACCGCATGCCGCCCGCAAAGCGGCAGCGAAGGCGCGGGCAGGAAATTCTCCGCCTGGCCGTCCGCCCCATGGGTAAAAGGATCCCGCGGCGCGGGCCGTACCATCGGCGCTGCCATCCCCTGCGCAGCCGGGATGTCCTCACGGCCCAAAAGCTCCAATATCTTGCGGGCATTGACGCTCGTCACCTCTGCGGGGTAGTTTCCGTTGACCGTTGTCACGGCCATCACCTTGAGAGCCGGCGATTTGCAGGCCATGATAATGGCCATGGAATCGTCCATTCCCGGATCGCAGTCCAAAATAATCTTCTTTGCCGTCATATTGCGTTTCCTCCTCCTGTTTTGTCCCGTCTGCCGGTGTTGTGCCTGCCTGGAGACGATGCCAGGGACAGGCCGCCTGCAAGACTCGTGCGGCATGGGATTTTTAGTTTTGATAAATTTATTTATCATTGATAAATTATATCACCTTTTCGTTTTTCTGGCAACGGCTTTTTGAGACAGTTGCGCGGCACCATTTTCGGCAATGCAATATAAAAGGGCCAATCCACACAAGGCAGATTGACCTTTCCTGGCAAGATGGGCTTGCTTTGTTCTCATATCTAAATTGTTGAATCTCCAAATCTCCGCACCCTTCCAACCTTACGGGTGGTTCCCCGTCCCATAACACCACCTGGCAATATCGGAGATCAGTTCCGCCGGAAGCGGCTTGCTGTATGGAAGCTGTATGGTTCCCTTGCTGGTCTTGTACTCTTTCAGACGTTCGGCAAACTCCCGGACAGCTTCCGGTCCCGGATACAGGCCCACATGGTTTTTAAAACCGGCAAAATGGATAATATTATGCCCCTTCCAATAAGTCGGCATACTCCATGAGATTCGTTCCTCCGCTTCCGGCAGCGCCGCACGCAGCACATCCCTTACTTCTTTGAGATACTGCCGTATTCCCTCCGGCTGCATAGCAATGTATCCCTCAATCGTTTCCGGCGCTTTCCCGCAGTAATGGTCCTGTTCCCGCTTCTTAAAAGTGCGCCCGCACTTCGGACATGTCCACATTTTCATCCTCCCTCCCCCCGCTCGCCTACCGACTCTCTTTCCACCAGAACCGGGGTAAAGTAATAATTCTCCGCATTGGCCGCCGGGGCCAGCTCGTCGCATTGGCGCAAAAGCGCCTCCGCGGCCTGTTCCGCGATCCGCCCTACATCCTGCCGGACGCTGGTAAGCGGCGGCCGCAAAAAATGGGCTATGGCCGTATCGTCATAGCCGACGACGGACAAATCCTGCCCAATCCGCAGGTTGTGCTCCTGCGCATAGCGGTATACGCCGAGCGCGATTTGGTCGTTTCCGGCAAAAATCGCCGTGACCCCCTGCTTGACCAGCGCTTTCGCGCCGGCGTAGCCGGTTTCCTCGTCAAAAGCGCCCAGCCGGACCCGTTCCTCCAAAAAGGGCAGTCCCGCGCCGGCCAGCGCCTGCCGGTAGCCCTCCAGCCGCCGGCGCGACGTATATTCCTCCTGGCCGCAGAGGATACAGCCGATCTGCGTATGGCCTTTTGCAATCAGATGTTCCGTTGCCAGCCGCCCGCCGTATTTGTGATCGGCCGTCACAAAATCACAGAACACGGAATACACCGCCCGGTCGGCCAGCACAAGCGGCATCCCGTTTTCCTGCAGCGATTTGAGAAGCTTAATCAGCCTTGGCTCACGGCCGCAGAAGCAGGGGGCGATCACGATCAGCCCCGCCGCATTGGCGCCGGCCAGGCTTTTGATGGCCTGACAGCAGCGCTCCAAATCCGTGCCCACGCTGCATTGCAAAACCGTATAGTCCCTTGCAAAAAAACAACGGCTCAGTTCGGCGGCAAAGGTCTGAAAAAACTCGTTTTCCTCTTCCGCAAGCACCAAGCCGACCGTCCGTGTCCGTTCCCAGGCGCCGCGGCCAAAAGCGCCCGCGCTTTGATAATGCAGTTCGCGGGCCACCTGCAGGATATGTTCTTTTGTCGCTTCCGAGAGCCGGCATGGCTTGTCGTTCAAAACCAGCGAAACGGCCGTTGTCGATACGCCGGCCGCCTTTGCGATATCCTTGACTTTTACTTTCATACGAAAAAATGCCTCCTGCGCGCGCTCTATACCCGGCGCCAGAGCCGCCGGACACAGAGGGTATAAAAGCCTGTTTTTTCAATCGTCCTCCCCAAAGCTTTTGCGGTTTTTCTTCACCCACATTAGCCCGATCGCAATCCAGACCACGCCCAGCGCCATATACAAGGAATCTTTATGAAAAAAAGCCCCCAGAAAGAAACATACGCCTGCCCCGAAAAATAATGCCGCCTTGTTCATTTTCTTGTGATCGTTTCTCATCGTAAATGTCTCCTGCTCCGTCTCTTGCCTATGTCTCCAGTGAATCCCGATGTGGCCCCCGGACGCTGCTTTTACACCAGCGCCTGCTGCCGGCACGCCTTTACAAACCCCTCAAACAGCTGCTTCTGCACCGGGGCCTGCGGCGCCATATACTCCGGGTGCCACTGGACGGCCAGGCAGAACGGATAGTCCGCCAGCTCCAGCGCCTCCGCAAACCCCTCCGGGCTGTCGGCCGTAATCCAAAGGCCTTCGCCTGCGGCATCGACCGCCTGATGGTGCAGGCTGTTTACGGTAGCCGAATCGGAATCCAGCAGTTTTGCCAAAAGGCACTCCGTATCCAGCTCCACCGGATGCGTCGCGTAAGCCCGATGCCAGCGATCCATGTGCGGATACTCCTGCCTGCGCGTGATATCCTGGAAAAGCGTGCCGCCCCGCGCCACGTTCAAAAGCTGCATCCCGCGTCCGATGCAAAACAAAGGCCGGCGCGCCGAGAGCGCTGCCTGCATCAGCGGCAGCTCAAACGCGTCGCGCGCCGGATCCGTTTTTCCACAGCCTGGCAAAATCTCCTGCCCGTACAGCTTTGGCGCAAGATCGGGTCCCCCGGGAAACAGAAAGCCATGGCAGCGCTCTCCGGCCGCCAGCGCCGCCTGAATCCCCTTCTCCGGCTCCAGCACGCGCACGACCGCCCCCGCCCGCTCCAGACAGCGCGTATAAAAATACAGCCGGTACTGTCCAAGAAGCCCTCGTCCGGGCATCGGTACGCCGATCACCGGATAGTGTACCTCGCCTGTTGTCCTTGCGCTTGCTTCTGCTCCGACGCCTCCTGCGCGCCGGACGCTTTCCTGTCCGTTCTCCACCCTGTTCTCCTTCGCCGCTTACCCGGCCGCGTCTCTTTCTTCTGATTGTGCCGCTTACCCGGCCAATCGTCAAGCAAAATTGCGGTAAGTTCACAGAAAGTTTACATTTTTGCAGACAATTGCTCCCGCCTATTGCTCCAGCCGCAGTGATAAAAGCGCGTTGCGCCCGATCCTTGAAATCTCGACTTCGCCGCTAAAGACCGCCTTTGCCGAACCGTCCGGATTGTTCTTCTTTCCGATCTTCACCTCCCCGCAGCCCGTCTGCCGCTCCGCCAAATCCGTGCAGGTTATTGTTTTAAAAAGATGCCGGTTGACCGTCACCGAGACATCCTTCTTCGCATACGGATACGGATTAAGCAGACGCAGGATTCCTCCTTTTTGATCCTCCGCTTCCTTAAAGGCGCTCACCAGCAAACCGTCTGTCGAACGAAACAGCATAAGGCTGTCCGGCAGGCTTCCGCCGCAGTCGTACTCTGGAAACGAAACGGCACGGATCGGATTGACATAGCTCTCTGCCGCCTGGATATAATCCGTATTCTCGTCCACCGGCATAAACGCGTATTCACAGGTAAATATCCCCTGCATCTGCGAAGCCGGCGTCTGGTCGGCCGAACCGCTTCGCCGCCCCGAGCGGTACTTGAGATCAATATTCCCCATCGCGCCCACACAGCTTAAAAGCGTCAGCGCCAGGTGCGTCGTCTCCCGCTGGTGTATCTCATACTGCGCAAGCCCTTTGTTGTAAATGACAAACCCTCTTCCGTCCTCGTCCTTTAAGCCGCTGTATTTATGGTTGTCAAATACCGGGTAATAGCGCTCGTGCCAGCTGCGTTCGCTCTCCTTAGTAAGCGCAAACACGTTTTCCCGCTCAATCTCCCCCAGCTGAATATCCGCCACATGCATCGCCAGCCGTTCTCCCCCGTCAAAATGGACCTGCAGCCGGTGGTTCTTTGCCCGGTTGTCAATGCGGGTCGTAAAGTATACCATTTTCTCTTCCTTGCGAAGCGTTACCACGATCGCAACTTCCAGGCTGCAAAGCGTCTCGCCGCGCGCTTTTTGCGTCGTCGTCTCCGGCACACGCAGACGATAGCAAAACTCCATGCTGGCCTGCAGCGGCGTATCCTCCAATACGCTCCGTTTTTCCAGAGCGCCCAGCGAAGTGACCGCGTAATCGTTCAGGGACGGAGAATAGTCGTACTCGTCCCCTGCATTTCCGTCGTCCTCCAGAATATGCTGATTCCGAAACACCCGGCCGCTTTCCCGGTCCGCGATCGTAAAAGAGCCGTCCGCTTCCACCCACACCGCGACGCGGCCGTTGTCGAGCGTCTCTCCCCGTATCATCGATCCTTCCTTCTCTGCCGCCGGCACGCCCTCGCGCAGGTACAGCGTTTGATAGCCGTAGCAGGAGGCGCCGCACCGCAGACGAATCCTCATCTTGTGATACCAGTCATCGGGGATCGGCGTAAACGAAACCTTCGTATCCTTGAGGTTAAAACGCTCGCACGAAACGATTTCATACTCGGTCTCCTCTCCGCGCCCGTCGTATATGGCAAACGTCCTGTCTTTTACATACACGTCCGTCTCGATGATCTGCTGTCTCGGCGCAAGGCAGGCGGAAAACACCAAAAGCGGCCGCCCCTTCCCCTCGCCGTAGCAGATCCGCTCATGAAGCTTTTCTGCTTGATATCCAGCCGTGTCGCACCGATGCTGTTGTGCGTGCGGCTCCTCTTTCCCTTGCGCAGTTCCCCGCGCACGACCTCCATCTGTTTTGCATGTCCGCGGATTGCGTCTATATAATCTTGCAGTGTCGCCAGTACGAATTCGTACTCCTGTCCCCGGCTTTGATAATAGTCATTTAACTGCCGCAGAGCCGCCGGCAAAAATTTTTTGATAAAACTCTGGTCGGAACCGCACATCAGCAGATAATTCCCGCTGATGCTCCGCTCCTTTAGCAGTGTGAGATTCTCCTCCACCACCCGCAGATTTTTCTCTAAATCCTCGCAGAAAAACATCGCGTTCCCGTACCCAATCGGCATCCAGTTTGCAATCAGGCGGCTGCCGTCCAGCCCTTCCCATATAAAATCGTTGTAGCGCGAATCCTCCTCGCCAAATCCACGGTACAAAATCGCGCTGTCGATGCCAAAGCCCTTCATCAACGTCGGAAAAACCGCCGACTGCCCGAACGAATCCGGCACATACCCCACACGGTTGTAATCCGCATACCCGTCGGAAATCCTTTTGCTGATTAACAGATTGCGGATTATCCCCTCGGCTGTCGGCAAATGCTCGTCCGGCTGCACATACCAGGGGCCGATCGGCAGCCGCCCTGCCCGGATATGGCGCCGGAAGCGCTCCTCGTTTTCCGGCTTAATCGCAAAATAATCGTCGATAAAACTGGTCTGCGCATCCAGATTGTAACACGTATATTCCTCATCCGCATCCATCGTATCCAGCAGATCGTCCATAAAACGCACCAGCTTAATCCGGTTTTCCTGGAATGTCCGATACCACTCCCGATCCAGATGAGAATGCGGTACGACAAAAAATTTCTTCATAATGGTCTCCTTGTCTCTAAACAGAAGCTGCCGCAAATAAAACGCTATGTTTTGCAGCAGCCCCAAAAAATCAAAACATTATGTCAAAATCAACCTCTTCTTCTTTCGTCATGCCCTCCGATACTTCTTTCTTTACGAGTACCAGCAGCACCACCGAAACCACAACTCCGGCGGCAATGCAGAGCGTAAACAAAAGCGGATTGCTGGCCGGCGGAATGCCGATAATCCCCGACACGCCCGGCGTCGAAATCCGAAACGCCATCATCATCGCCCCGCCGACGGCCGCGCCGGCCATGTTGCAGCCAATCACGCGGACCGGATCGCGAAACGCATACGGCAGCGTTGCCTCCGTAATCCCCACCAGCCCGTTCACAATCCCGTCGTACAAGGCCCCGACCACGTACCCCACCGGGTAGGCCATCAAAAAATACAGCGCCAGCGCCGAAACCAGCGGGATCACCAGCATCGATTTCAGCGAATCCAGGACCGCCGGAAACGGCAGCTTTTTCAACTGCTGTACCAGAAAACCGGCAATCAGCCCGGCCAGCACCGCCCCCAAAAAGCCGCTGGCGCTGGTTCCCTCCAAAACCGGGTTCTGCGCGATCCAGCCGCCGACGAAGCCCGGCGCAAGCCCTGCCTTGTCGGCAATCGCAAACGCCACATAAGCGCCTAAAATCGGCGGGATAAATCCCATCACCGTCCAGCCGAAGCCGTTCAGCGTGGTAATGACCGCGTTGTCAATCTTAAAATAAGACGTCGCTATGCCGGTAAGCGCAATCGTCAAACCGGCGATTACGATGAACGGAAGCATATATGAAACGCCCGTCATCAATGCCTTTTGAATTTTTCTCATCTTTCACCTCTTATGCTTTCCAAGCCGCGCCCGCGGGCGCATGTACGGTTGCCAAAAGCAAGGTAGACGTCATCCCCTGCTGTTTGTCCTCTCTGCCTGCTAGCGGTTTTTCAATTTCTCCTCGATTTTGCGAAGCACGTTTTCCGGACTCCTTACGGCCATCTGCACCGGTATGTTCACCGTCGGCCGCCCTTCAAAACGCTCGCGCTTGTCAATCCCGATCTCCACGGCCAGGATCACGACATCCGCCGCGCCCGCTTCCTCCTTTGTGATCTCGTTCTCGATTCCCAAGGCTCCCTGGGCCTCTACCTTAATCGAGTGCCCGAGCTTAGCGGCCGCTTTCTCGAGGGCCGCTTTCGCCATATAGGTGTGCGCGACCCCGGTCGGACACGCGCAGACTGCCACTATTTTCATTCCGTTTACACTCCCTCCTGTTTTCAATCGTTTTGAAGCGCATTCAAATCCTTCATGGCATTGTAAATCTCCCGGGCGTCCTGCCCCTGCCGCACCGCCTCAATAAAACTCTCTTCCATCATCAGCTGTGCGACCTGTGCCAAAATACGGATATGAAGCCTGTTTTCGTCCTCGGCCGGGATCATCAGCGCAAACAACAGATCGACCGGCTCCCCGTCCGTCCAGGAAATCTCCCGCTCATTGCAAACGACCAAAACGGTCGCCTCCTTTACCGCCCGGCTTTTGCAGTGCGGAATCGCAAGCCTGTCGTTCAAGGCCGTGGAAAATTCCTTTTCCCTGGCATAAAACCCCTCGACCAGCGCCTCCTCCTGCCCGCCCCGCCCGGCGGCCGCCAGCTGTCTTGCCAGAAAGCGGAATACTTCCTCCTGAGAGGTAAAGTTCCGATGCAAAAAAATCATCTCTTTCGCAATTACTTCTTTCATTCGATTCCTCCTGTCAAAAAACCGGACACCACCTCCAGATACTGCTCCGGGCTCGCCACCGAGATCAGAATCACCGCCTTAACCGGACCGTCGCCCCGGAGCCGGCATCCTACCACCCGGTTCTTTTTTACCGTCATATAATTTCGATTGTTTAAAATCTGCGTGCGGCCAATCCTCAGCAAAAACCGTTGTTTGCGTATCGTATCTTCAATGCTTCCAGCTAACGGCAGGCTGCACCCGCCCTGTGACAGCAAAAGCTGCGAGAGGACGGCGGCCGTTTCGCACGGCTCGTCCTTGACCTCCTGCTCGGCCCACAAAATTTCCGTATCCCTCCCGCAGCGATCTGCGGCAAACGGCCTTTCCGGCGGCGCTTTCCGCGGGAAAAAATGCTGCTCCAATACGCCGATATCCTCCAAATTCAACAGCGGATGTACCTCTGCCACTTCTATATCTTCCAATTGCAGATGAATGGTACTCAAAATGCAGTCCACCGGCAGTGTCCGCCGGTTTTTCGACAGCTGTGCAAGCCCCGTGACGCCCACGATCTCGATGTCAAACATCGGCACAATCTGATCGATCAAAAGCCGGATAAACGAACTCGGTTTATCGCTCACCACCAGCACCCGTTTGTGCCCCTTCTGCCCCGGAAAATCCGTCCCGGCAATGAAATGCGCCGCTATCCGCCATCGTTCGTCCCTGGTAAAGCTCTTTGGAAGCAGCGGTTCCAGCTTTGCATATACCGCGGCAAAGGCCCCCTCCTCCAGCTCCACGACCGGAGGACTGCCGGGGATGCCCAGCTGCCGCTCCCAGTGCAAAAGCCCGTACTCCTGCCGCAATCCCTCCTCTATGTATGCATTCCCCACACAGTCAAAGGCCTGCAGCCAGACCTCGATCTCCCGGCCGGCCGCGGCCGGCAGCGGATGCGCCAGCAAATACAAGGGCGCCGAAGCCAGGTAGACAATGTAGCGCAGATACGGTTTCTCCGCCGGGTCAAGTCCCGCCGTCTCCTCCAGCCATCGGTACAGCTGCTCCGATAAAAACGCTCCCCAGGGGCTTTCTTCGCATGTCTCTCCCTCTGCCGGATGGCGCCCCAGCGCGGCACGCTTGAGCAAAATACAGAAATGCCCCATCAGATTTAAGTATTCCCGGTCCGACAGCCAGGCTCCCAGGCCCACCTTCAAAAACTCAATGCAGCCGCATACCAGTTCTAAATCCACCCCTTCAAACAGACGCCAGAATACTTTGTAGGTAATCCGTTCTTCGTGCATGATCCGGTTCGTCAAATCCATCACCGCATGCTTGTCCATCGTCTCGATAAAACGTTTTACCAGCTGCCGGCGAATCTCTTCCTCCGCCCCCAAAAGCTCCATTCCCTCATGGTTGCCCGCAAACCGCAGTCCCTGCGGCAGATAAAGCGCCTTCAGCCGCTCCAGATCCTTTACGACCGTACTCTTGGAAACCAGCAATTCCTCTGCCAAATCCGTAAGCCGCACCGGCTCCTTTGCCATCGCCAGACGGTAAAACAATTCCAGCAGACGCTCGTTTGGAGAATAACTGGCTGTCACGACCCGGCTCTCGTTAATCAGGCGGTAAATCAGCATCGCCACACTGGCGCCGCCGCAGATCGAGACAACCCCTTTGCCCCGGCGCTCCATTCGGTCACATTTATGTTTCTTCAAAAAATAGTCGATCTCTTCCAGGTCGCTGCGGATTGTGCGCTCAGATACACGGTATTTGCCGGACAAATCCTGTATTTTCACTTCCCCCTTTTTGATAATCTCCAAAATGATGCTGCGCGCTCGCTTCCCGATCACAGGCCCCGCCCCTTTCTTTTGCTTATTGTATCAGAGGAACCTGCCCCTGAAAATATGAAATGGCTTCCACTTTTTCAGGAAGCGTTTTACAACGCTTGCCAAAAAAGCGGAAGCCATATCCATGCTTCTTATGTTCTCATTCCCGGCCGGTTTTCGCCCTGCTCAGACCGTTCGCTCAGACGTCATACCGCTCCACTCGATCCGTTGTCACCTTAGCCAGAATCAAGGGCAGGGACGCCGGTTTTTCTTCGCCGATCCGATAGCAGGCCGCCAGCCGTTCCCGGGCGCCATCCAGCTTCTCTTCTTCACATGTATAGAGAAGCGCCAGGATCTCGCCGGCCTCTACCCGGTCTCCCTCCTTCTTCGCCAGATAAAGCCCGGCCAGCATATCGATATCATCTTCCTTCTTCTCCCGGCCGGCCCCCAGCATCGCCGCCGCGATGCCGCAGCCCTCCGTATCGATATGCTGCACATAGCCGGCCGCCGGCGCCCGCAGCTCCCCGGTAAACTTCGCCTGCCCAAACAGCGCCGGATCCTTAAGCACCCGTGCATCTCCGCCCTGCGCCTCAACCATTGCGCAGAGCTTCTCAAACGCGCTGCCGTCGGCGATCGACTGTTTTGCCATTGCCAGGCACTGCTCATACCCGCCAAGCCCCGACAGCTCCATCATATTCGCCGCCAGCGTCAGGCAGACATCGGTCAAATCCTCCGGTCCCTGCCCCTTTAGCGTGGCCACCGCCTCCTGCACCTCCAGCGCATTCCCCACATAATGCCCCAGCGGCGTATCCATATCGGTAATCAGCGCCACCACCTTTCGGCCCGCCAGCGTCCCGATCGCCACCATCTTCTGCGCCAGCCCGATCGAATCCTCGGTCGTTTTCATAAAGGCCCCGCTGCCCGTCTTTACGTCCAGCACAATCGCGTCGCTGCCCGAGGCCAGCTTCTTACTCATAATCGATGACGCGATCAGCGGCAGGCTGTCCACGGTCGCCGTCACATCCCTAAGCGCATACAGCTTTTTATCCGCCGGCACCAGGTTACCGGTCTGTCCGGCCACGCACAGCCCGATCTCGTTGACCGTGCGCACAAAACGCTCCGGCTCCACCGCGATCGACAGCCCGGGGATCGACTCCAGCTTGTCAAGCGTCCCGCCGGTATGTCCCAGCCCGCGCCCCGACATCTTCGCCACCCGGCCGCCGCAGGCCGCCACGATCGGCGCCAGCACCAGTGTCGTCTTGTCGCCCACGCCGCCCGTGCTGTGCTTATCCACCTTCACGCCCGCAATCCCCGACAGATCCATCTGATCCCCCGAAGCCGCCATCGCCAGCGTCAATTCCGTCGTCTCCTCATCGTTCATTCCCTGGAAATAAATCGCCATCGTCATCGCCGACATCTGATAATCCGGGATCTCCCCCTTCACGTACCCGTCGATCATAAAATGGATTTCGTCCTTTGACAGCACGCCCCCATTCCGTTTCTTCATAATGATATCATACATTCTCATTGCTTCATCCTCCTGTGATCCTCATATATTCCGTACCCGGCCGTCCGCACGGCAAAATTGTGTCAGCCCCTCTCAGGCCAGATCCTTCGGCCCAAATCCCAGCGGCAGCATCCGCTCCAGCGTCCACTCCTCATACTGATCCGGCGAAACCGCCAGCAAAATCCGGAACGTCTCCGGATCGCAAAACTCCATCATCACCTGCCGGCAGACCCCGCAAGGCGCGGTGCGGATCAGCTCGCCGCCCTCCATGCCTGCCACAATCGCGATCGCCGCAAACTCCCGCGCCCCCTCGCTCACCGCCTTAAAGAAAGCCGTCCGCTCCGCGCAATTGCTCGGCGTGTACCCCGCGTTCTCAATATTGCACCCCGGGTACACCTTCCCATCCTTCGTAAGCAAAGCCGCGCCCACCTGAAAATGCGAATACGGCGTATACGCCATCTCCCGCGCTTTCATCGCCACCTCAATCAACTCCCGATCCGACACCGACTTACTCATAAAAATCTTCCTCCTTCTTTCTCAATCAATCCCCTTCCACACTCACCCCACCCCCTCTGCGCCCTCTCCGTTCGCATCCTCATTCCCAACCCCCATCTCCAAAAAACATCCCCAAAAACCACCCCAAAAAACTCCCCAAACCGCTTCAAACATCCCTCAAAAGCAAAAACACAAAAAGCCGCCCCACCAGCGGCCTTCGCATGTGAATCCAGGAAGCCTGCAACAGGCAGCCGCGGGAGCGCGCGGTGTATTCGCCGGGCCGTGGGGACACGTCGGACCTTGGTTCGCAGGCGCTGTTCACAGCGACTGGGAACCTAGTTCCGCTACGTGTCCCCCCGAGCGAAAGCGCGCCCGGAGAATACACCGCGCGCTCCCGCGGCGTCCCTACTGCACCCTACCTGGACTTCACATAAGGCTTCCCATTGGCCGACGGCACCCTCGACCGTCCCACAAACAGGATTAGCACCACGACCGTCACCACATACGGGATCATCGAGATCAGCTGTGCCGAGATAAAGTTATTCGATCCCAGCACCACCCGCAGGCCGGTACAAAAGCCAAACAGCAGACAGGCCATCATCGCCCCCTGCGGCCTGAACTTACCAAAAATAACCGCCGCAATCGCGATAAAGCCCTGACCCACGATGGAAATCGGCCTGAACTGATTCGTGATCGCCATCGTCACGCAAGCGCCGCCCAGCCCCGAAAGGAAACCGGAAATAATCACCGCCGTATAACGCATCCGCTGTACGTTAATTCCCAGCGTATCGCAGGCCTTCGGATGCTCGCCCACCGCCCTAAGCCGCAGGCCGAACTTCGTCTTATAGAATACAAACCATACCACAAGCACGACGATAAACACCAGATACGAAGTACTGTACGTATTAAACACGTTCTTAAAAAACCGCGACCAAACGGTAGACCCCTCAAACACACCGTTAAACACCATCGGCAGCTTTGCATCCAGAAGCGCCGGCGTATCCGAAGAATCAAACAATGCCTTTGAAATCAAAAGCGCCACGCCGGGAGCCAGGAAATTGACCGCCGTACCGGCAATCGTCTGGTCAGCATTTAAAGACACCGTCGCCACGGCATGCAGCAATCCGAACGCGGCCCCCGCCAGGCCCGCGCACAGAAAGCCAAGCCAGGCATTGCCCGTAAGATACCCCACGGCCGCCCCCGCAAAAGCGCCGATCGTCATCATGCCCTCGATCCCGATGTTTACTACGCCGCTGTTCTCCGAAAAACACGAACCCATAGCGGCAAACAGAAGCGGAGGGCTGTAAATCAGGGTCGCATAAATCAATGTACCCAGACTGTTGATGATTCCATCCATACTTATTTTCCCTCCTTCTTCTTACCCAGGACCTTAAACACATGGGAAATAGCGATAAAGAATACGATCGTCCCCGTAATAACCTTAATAATCTCCGAAGGCGCCTTGATCAGATTCAGCTTGCTGCCCCCGTACTTCAAGGCCCCGTAAAACAGGCCGCTGAAAAACACGCCGATCGGATTCGACGCGCCGATCAGCGCTACGCTGATCCCCTCAAATCCAAAGCCCTCCTGCCCGGCAAAAAGGCTGATCCGTTCCCCCAGTCCCAACAGGTGTACCGCGCCTCCCATGCCGCCCAGAGCGCCGGAGATCGCCATCGCCGTAAACACCGCCTTATTCACACTGATACCGCCATACTCCGCCGCATTCTTATTAAAGCCCACGGCCTTCAGCTCATAGCCCAGCGTCGTTTTTTCAATGATCAGATACACAAGCACCACAAACGCCAGCGCGATCAGAATCCCCCAGTTCGCAGACGGCGCCAGCCCGGTCCGCATCGCCTGCGGCAGCAAAATCTTCGCCGAATCCGCCACATTTTTGGTAGCCTCCGCCGTACCGTCGCTGTGGATCGCCGGGATCGTCACCAGGTAATTGGACAGATAGAACGCAATCCAGTTAAACATAATCATGGAAAGCACCTCATTGATGCCCCATTTCACCTTCATCGCCGCCACGATCACGCCCCATACGGCGCCTGCCGCCGCCGCCGCCAAAAAGCACAAAATCGCATGGATCACCGGCGGAGCCTCTACAAAGATACCTACCAGGCAGGCCGCCATGCTGCCCACCACAAACTGCCCCTCCGCGCCGATATTAAACACGCCGGTGCGGAACGAAAACGCTACCGACAAGCCCACAAAAATAAGCGGCGTGGCATACACCACCGAATACGACAAAAACCGCGGTTTGCTCAAAGCGCCGCTGATCATGGTCGTATAAACAAGAACCGGATCATATCCCATGACCGTCAAAAACACAGCGCCCACGATAAAGCCCACTAAAATAGCCATCAGCGTCAGGAATACCGGGTTATCAAAAATACTCTTCTTCCTACTCATGTCGCACACCTCCCGCCATCATCAAGCCCAGCGTATTCTCGTCGGCATCCTTCCCGGCCATCGAGCCGGCGATATGCCCGTCGTAAATCACATCGATGCGGTCGGACAGGCTGATAATCTCGTCCAGTTCAAAGGAAACCAGCAGCACCGCCTTGCCCTTGTTGCGCTGCTCCACGATATACTTATGTACATATTCAATCGCGCCCACGTCCAGCCCGCGGGTCGGATTGACCGCAATCAGCAGATCCTTATCGTTATCCACCTCGCGGGCAATAATCACCTTCTGCTGGTTGCCGCCCGAAAGCGTCCCCGCCGGCCGGCCGGCCGAATCGTCCGGACGCACATCGTACTTTTTCACCGCCTCCTCCGCATACCGACGGATCGCATCCTTTTTCAAAAAGCCATGGCTCTGATACTCAGGCTTTCGATAATTTTGCAGCACCATATTCTCCGCCACCGTAAAATCGAGCACCAGCCCGTGCTTCTGGCGATCCTCCGGAATGCTGGAAACGCCCTTCTCAAAAATCGTGCGCGGCCTGGCATTGAAAATATTTTCCCCGTTGACCGTAATGCTGCCGCTCTCCGCTTTGCGAAGCCCCGTGATAATCTCCACCAGCTCGGTCTGGCCGTTGCCGTCGATCCCGGCGATCCCCAGGATCTCCCCCCGGCGTACCTCAATGCTCAGGCCCTTTAAGATCTCCACCTTCCGGTAATCAACGCCGTGCAGGTCTTTCACCTCCAGCACCACGTCGCCCGGCTCCTTATCCTCCTTCTCCACCTTAAACGTGACGTTGCGTCCCACCATCATGCTGGCCAGATCCTGCTCCGTCACATCGGCCACCTTCACCGTATCGATGTACTTGCCCAGACGGATAATCGTACAGTAATCCGCCGACTCCTTGATCTCCTTGAGCTTATGCGTAATCAGGATGATCGACTTGCCGTCCGCCGTCAGGTTCTCCATGATCGCAATCAGCTCCCGGATCTCCTGCGGCGTTAAAGAAGCCGTCGGCTCGTCCAGAATCAACGTCTGCGCGCCCCGGTAAAGCACCTTTAAGATCTCCACCCTCTGCTGCATCCCCACGGAAATATCCTCAATGCGGGCATCCGGATCCACCGCCATGCCGTATTTTTCCGAAATCTTCTTTACATCCTCCCGGGCCTTGGCCATATCCAGGGTGATCCCCTTCATCGGCTCCATCCCCAGAACGATATTCTCCGTCACCGTAAAAGGCTGCACCAGCATAAAGTGCTGATGCACCATGCCGATCCCGCACTCGATCGCCTTGCCCGGCCCGTCGATCTCCTCCTTCTTGCCGTTTACATAAATCTCCCCCGACGTAGGCCTGTACAAACCGTACAGCACATTCATCAGCGTGCTCTTCCCGGCGCCGTTCTCCCCCAGGATTGCGTGGATTTCTCCCTTATGGACGGTTAGATTGATATTGTCATTGGCGACGAAATCACCGAATTTCTTGACGATATTCTTCATCTCAATGACCTTTGCATCTAAGTCCACCGACCGTATATTTCCCAAAAAAATCTTCCTCCTTCTTTCATGCCGCCAGCCTGCCCGGCCGCTTATTTTCAGGCGATCACCGCCGTAAAGCCCATTTCGCTTACCATGCGTTTTAACTTCTCCATAAAAGCCAGATCCGGCGTAGGATGCGCCGCGTATTCCCTGCGCACTCCCATGGGACGATAGCGGATCAGCTTGTAGCGGATCGCGCCCGCCTCCAGATACGGCGCCAAAAGCTCGGCCGTGCGTCTCACCGACTCTTCCCCGTCAAAAAGCCCGGGCACAATCACGGTCCGTATCTCCGGCAGCTTTCCAAGCGACGCCAGGTAGCGGGCGTTCTCCAGGACCATCGCATTATCCCGCCCGGTCACCAGACGGTGATCCGCCGCGTCAAAGGCCTTGATGTCCAGCATCACGCCGTCCGTCACTGCCAAAAGCTCCTTATCCTGCGAAAAATCCAGCGTCCCGTTGCTGTCTAACAGGCAGTCAAGCCCTTCCGCCTGCGCCATCGTAAACAGCTCCGCCAGAAAATCCCGCTGTCTCGTGCATTCCCCGCCGGATACCGTGACCCCCCGGATATACGGCATCTGGCGCCGTACCTGCTCCATCGCCGCCTCCGCCGTCATGCGGATAATGCGGGGGGAACTGCCGTGAGGGCAGTTCCCGATACATGCATCGCACAACACGCATTTCGCCGCGTCATATCTTACGTATCCCGGCCGCAGCCGACGACGCTCCCGTTCCTCTGCGTCCTTATGTCGGACATGCCTCAGATCCTCCGGCTCCTCCGACCACGAAAGCGCCCCCGTCGGGCACTTTTCCACGCAGATCCCGCAGGAGACGCACAGATGGATCGTCTCCGGGTTGTGGCAATAGCGGCAGTCAAAATTACAGCCCTGCAGAAAAATCGCCGTCCGGTTGCCCGGGCCGTCCACCGAGCTGAAGGGGATAATTTTATTCACCAATGCCTCGACGGCCATGTCAACGCACCTTACGCTCCAGGATCTTGCCCTGTTTGGCCGAACCCAGGCCCAGGCCCGTGGTGTTCTGCAAAACAGCCTCGCCCCGATCCAGCTTCTCCATCTCCGAGCGCTTCACCAGATAGCCCGTAACACGGATCACATCGCTGTCGCCCCGGTAGAACGACAAATAGCGGATCCCCTCTTTAAAGCTTCCCTTCACAATGTCCAGCACATACTCCGGATTGTTATGTACCGTAATGTCGATCGGGAAAATGTCGCCGGTGCCCGAAGGGAAATACTTGTGGAATTTCTCCAGCACACGCAGATGGTCGATTAACTCCTCCGGCTCCTCGCCGATCGGGATGCGCGTCCCCGGACTCGTGCAGATATCCTCCGCCAGTCCTACCTGGGCATGCAGCAGGAAACGCTTGCCCGTCCCCAGGCAGTAGGGATTCTCATGCGCATTGTTAAACGCCTCGATAATATCCATGATCTCCACGCCCAGCTGGTTGGCCTCCTCGTTGTGGCCGAAGCGCCCCTCTTTGCCCTCCTTCTCAAACAAGGTATTGACGCACTCCGCCAAACCGACCAGGCCGTACATGGCCGAAAAACGGTCCTTGCTGATAAACCCTTCCTTCACCAGGAAATTGTACTCAAAGAAATTGCTCTCTTCCACCATGAACTTGATCCGCGCATCCATATAACGGGCCATGATATCCAGCACATACGGAAGCGTCTCGTTCTTAAACTGCTCGATGCTCTCCGCCCGATCTGCGATATGGTTCAGGATCAGACGGCAAAGCGTATACGAACCGCCGCCGATCAAAAGCCCGTTGTAGCAGCTGGCGATCGCATAATTCTCCCCCAGCTCCGAAGAAAACATCTTGTGATTGGCAAAGCTCGGCTTCGCGCTGTGCAGCGCGCAGTCCACGCCCGCCAGGGCAAATTCATCGCCCGTAATCTCCGGGTCGTAGCGCATCGTCAGATTGGGCGTCGCATCCTCCAGCTCCGCCTCGGCCTTCATAATCAAAAGCCCGGCCCGCGTCGGCTTAGGGCCGATATCCGCATGGCAGAACGAATCGACGATCGTGCGGTCAATGTGCATCATGAACAGCCGGATCGCCTTAAACGCCGTCTCATCGTCCACCCCCTCCAGGAAAGGGTCGATCAGCTGATCCAGGTTGCCGATAAAAACCGGATAATTCGTCACGCTCGGTACATGCTTGTAGAAAATCAGCAGCGCATTCAAAGCCTCCTGCAGATCCTTCGGCGGATCCAGCTTCAAGAACTCGCAGCCGTCTTGCATCAGCTTGCTGTAATCCGGCACAATATAGCGCGGACGCATCGGCGCATGGCCCTCGTTCAGGTCGCAGATGCACTTTTTCTCAAGCGGTACGTTCAAAAGCTCGTCTAGCCCTTCCGGGAGATCCAGCACCTCCATCAGGGAATCGGCATGATTGCACATCGCCGTCAGCTTCTGCTCATGCGTCATCGTAAGGCTGGTGATCGTACCATAAATATCCTGGCGGATCTGCTCCACTCGTTCCATACTGATTTCTCTCATATCACATTTCTCCTCCTGTTTCGTTTCCTAAAGGAAAACGGTTATAGCTGACTATATTATACACGAAATTCACAAAAATTTCTACCGAAACTTTCAAAAAACCGTCAAAAAGCCGCCGGAATTCTCCGGCGGCCTCTTTCCTGAGACATCCGTACAAGCATCGGATTATTAGTCGAGCTCGTACACCTCACCATATTTTGCTTCAAAGTCGGCCTGATTATCCGGAACGGTAATCTTGCCGTCGATGATATCCTGCTTCGCCTGCTCTACGGCCGCCAGGACATCCGCCGGCAGCAGCGTCTGAGTCGGAGCCAGGTCAACGCCGCCGTCCGTCAAGCCATAGGTATGAACGCCAGCCGTATACGTGCCCTCCAGCACTGCCTTGGCAATGTCGTAGCTCGCATTATCCACGCGCTTCATCGCCGAGGTAACAACCGTGTCGGGAGCCAGGCTGTTCTGGTCGGTATCCACGCCGATCGCCCAGATGCCTTCCTCCGCACAGCCGTCGATCACGCCGGAACCGGTGCCGCCGGCCGCATGGAAGATTACATCCGCGCCCTTGGTCACCATATCCTTGGCAGCCGTCTTGCCTACGCCGGCATCGCCGAAGTTGTTTGCGTTATACTGCTGAATGGTCGCCTCCGGATTTGCATCCAGAACGCCGGCGCAGTAGCCGTAACCGAACTGGTTCATAGGCCCAGTGTTCATGCCGATTACAAAACCGACGTTATTCTTCTCCGTCATCATACCGGCCACGATCCCTACCAGATAGGAAGCCTGCGCCTGTTCAAACATCAGGCAGGCCACGTTCGGCAGTTCCGCATTCGCACTGTCATCGATGATCGCGAACTTCTGATCCGGGTAGTTCTCCGCCGCGGTTTTGGTCGCCTCGGACAGCATAAAGCCCACGCAGATGATCAGATCGCATTCCGCGTCAATCAGACTCTCAATGTTGGGCATATAGTCGGCATCCGTCTTGGATTCCACGTAGGTAACCTCGATGCCAAGCTCCGATGCCGCGCGGTTTAAGCCTTCCCAGGAAGTCTGGTTAAAGGAATGGTCGTTAATGCCGCCTACGTCGGTAACCATACCAACTTTGATCGTCCCATCCCCGGTCGGGGCGGCCGGCGTTTCATCGCCGGCGGGAGCTGCCGTGGTCTCGTCGCCGGCCGGAGCCGCCGTGGTCTCGTCGCCGGCCGGAGCCGCCGTGGTTCCTTCGCCAGAAGCGGCTGTCGTACTGCCGCCATCCCCGGAGCCGCAGGCAGCCAGGGAGAATACCATTGTGGCAGCCAGTACCAGTGCCAAAATTCTTTTCTTCATCTTTTTCCTCCTTGTTTTCTTGCACTATCAAAAGGAACATTCGCTGTCCCCTTTTGACTACGCCTCTACTCTAACACAAGAGTCGGATTTTTTCAACCGAAACCTTGTCCGGTTTCTGAAAATGTGCTAAAATGGCGAAAGATTGCCAAGATAAGGAGGAGAAACATGCTGCAAATCGAGCGGTTTGACGTGATGAATCTGGAAAATGCGATACGAGGCGCCCGCAACCCGATGAACAGCTGGCATTTAAGCGACAGCTCCTATGATGAAACCGGACAATATGTCCTGGGTGAAAAAGACCTGGCGCTCGCTATGAAGCTGTGCCGGGCCGGCAGCGATCACCGCAAGTTTTTGCGCATGGTTTTTGTGTCGGCGGATGTCGCGGCCCCGCTGTACTGGTGGAAAGAATATGATACCTACAAGGTGGCTACGGTCGCAAATTCCTGTTCTACCATGCACAAGATCCACAGCAAGCCTTTTGTTCTCGATGATTTCAGTCACGATCATCTGTCACCGGAGGCACAAACACATTTTGAGCGCTATGTCGCCTACCTGGAGCAGGTTCGTCTCCGGTATACGCAGACAAAGGACAAGGCCGACTGGTACGATATGATCCAGCTGCTGCCCTCCAGCTACAATCAGCTGCGCACCTGCACTCTCAATTATGAAACGCTGATCCATATCTATCATGCCCGCCGCAATCATAAGCTTCAGGAATGGCATACCTTCTGCGACTGGATCGAAACGCTGCCTTATGCCGCACAGCTGATTACGTTCTCCGGACACCCCTGCGACGGCTGAGAACCCGCTGTATTAAAAAGAAAAGTTTCAAAAAGAAAATCGAGTTTAACGGGGACTGTTGCAAAACTCCGATAAAACACAAAATATGGCTGTGCCGGTTTGGGCATCAAGGCCATACGTTGTATCGAATCTTTGTTTTGCAACAGTCTCTTTGTCCTAATAGTGATACTTTTTCCGTTTCCCATACAAAAACCCGGCCGTAACCGCCGCCGCGAGCACTTCTGCCGCCGCCGTCGCCAGCCAAATCCCGTCTAACTCCCATACAAGCGGAAGCGCCAGAATAGCGATCACCTGAAAGACCAGTGTCCGCAAAAAAGAAATCGCCGCCGATACCGGCCCGTCGTTCAGGGCCGTAAAGAAAGCCGAGCCAAAAATCGCATACCCCGAAAAAAGGAACGAAACCGCAAACAGATAAAACGCATGCACCGTCATCCCATATAACGCCTGGTCATATCCCGCAAAGACAAACGACAGCGGCCCGGCCAGCCCATACGAGGCCGCAAACATCAGACCAGAAAAAACAGCGATCAGCAAAAAGCTCTTCTTTCGCAGTCCCCGCAGTTCTCCCCGGTTCTGCGCCCCGTACTGAAAGCTTACGATCGGGGCCGCGCCGACCGAATACCCGATAAACACCGCCTGAAACACCAGGCTCACATACATAAGCACGCCGTATGCCGCGATTCCGTCCTCGCCCGCGTACCGCAGAAGCTGCACATTATAAAGCATGTTCACAAGCGACATCGAAAGATTGCTCATCAGCTCCGAAGCGCCGTTTAGACAGGCCTTTCCAAGCAGCCGGCCCTCATATGCCGTGCGGCCAAGCCGCAGAAGGCTGTCGTTTGGCCGTGCAAAATATACAAGCGGCAGGATACCGCCCACACACTGGCTGAGCGCCGTCGCGGCGGCCGCCCCGGCAATTCCCCAGTCAAGACCCCCGACAAATATCGCATCGAGTACCATGTTGGTTACCCCGTCGGCCACGGTCACCGACAGACCCAGCGTCGGTTTTTCGGCTACGGCAAACAGACACTGAAATTCATACTGCAGAATAAATGCCGGCACAGCCAGCAGGCTTACCTGTCCGTAAAGGACGCTGTCCTCTAACAGCTGTCCCGCCGCACCCAGCGCCGCCGCCAGCGGACGGATGACGATAAAGCCGAGGATTGTCAGCAGACAGCCGCAGGCCAGGGAAACATAGACGATCAGGGAAAACAGCCGATTGGCCTCTGTCCGCTTCCCTTCGCCCAGCGTCTTTGCGATCAGCGCGCCGCCGCCCGTTCCAAACATAAACCCCGCCGCGCCAAGAATCATCAAAAACGGCATAATAAAATTAACGGCCGAAAAGGCCGTCTTGCCGACAAAGTTCGATACGAATAAGCCGTCCACCACTCCGTAAATCGAAGTGAATATCATCATCACAATCGACGGCAGCGTAAAACGCAGAAGTTTCTTGTACGTAAAGTGATCGGATAATTGAATTTTCATTGGCTCCGCTCCTTTAGATCGTGCAAAAAACGTCCGGTCAGCTCCAGGTACTTTTCCACATCTTCCCGCGGCCAGGCGGCAAATATGGCGTTCTCCGTCTCCAGAATCCGCACGGCCGTGCGCTCGGCCAGCCGCTTCCCCTCCTCTGTCAGCAGGACATTCTTATGCCGCGCATCCGCCTCCTCCAGACAAACGACGCCGTCCGCCTCCAGACGACGAAGCGCCGAGTTGACGGTCTGCTTCGGAAGGCCGCAGAGACGGCAGATCTCGCGCAGCGGACAGCCGTCGCCATGCTCGCAGATTGTATAAAGGACAATCATCGCACTGTCCGACAGCCCCAGCCTGCGCGACATCTCATGATACACGGCGTCCATCTCCCGCAGCAGATGATTGTAGCGCCTCATTTCATTGGAACTATAAGATTTCATGGTTCACACCTCCCTGGTACGAAATCATACTCACGTATCTTAGTACGAAATCGTACCAAAGTCAAGAGGGTTCACACTTTTTCACTCAGCGGATATCTTTTCTTGCGTACCAGATAAAAGCCGCCGCCACGCCGATCGCTCCATACAAAAGTCCCGGCAACAGCATCCCCATGTCGATGCTTCCGTTCGTTAAAATATCCGCGCTCTCCGCATAGCCAAACGGGGTGATGTATTTCAGAAAACGCGCCTTCTCCGTCAAATTGGCAATGATATTTAAAAAGTACAGGACAGCCGCCAGCCCCAGGCCAATGCCGTAGCTGCCGCGGCGCAAAAAGGCCGACAGACCAAAGCAGACCGCGCCGACCTCAAGCTGCAGCAGAAAATAAGCCAGGTGCAAAAGCAGCAAATCCTTCCAGGCCGCACCCTCTCCGATGGCCTGCATGGAAACAAACGCCAGCACAAGGATGATTCCGTTCAGGCAAAGCAGCTGTCCGGCCACGGCGGCCAGTTTGCCGGCCACGATCCGCCCGCGGCCCACCGGATGCGTCAGCAAAAAATCCGCCGTGTGTTCCTTTTCCTCTTTTGACAAAACCGCTGCCCCGGTCAACGCCGCAAAAAAGGCGCCGCCCAGTCCGAGGATATTGCCGCACTCAATCCCATAAAACCCCGAAAACTCCCCAAAGTTCAGCCGGTCCATGCCAAATGCCGCCGTAAAGCTGCCCATCGAGGAAAACATAGCGCCGACTTCCTCCATCTCTCCCTGCATCTCCGGAAACATAAAAATACAAACCATCATCAAAAACCCGACCGCCGCGCTCCAAATCAGCAAGGACATGCGGTTCAACCGTATTTCATGCCAAAAAACCGTCATATCTGTTTCCCCCCTTTCTCGTCATAATAATGCAGGAATACCTCCTCCAAATCCGGCTCGGCGATGGTAAGATCCGTAAGCCGCGCCCCGGAAAGCACCTGCAGCAATGCCTGAATCGCACCGTCGTATAAAAACGAAACGCTCTCCTGCACACGCTGCAGATCACGAATCCCCGTAAGCCCCGAAAGATCCGCCTGCCCGTGAAAAGCCACCCGCCTGGCGCCCGTGCGGGACAATGCCGCCACCTCGTCGCAGGCAATCAGCCGGCCCTCCCGGATAATCGCCGCCCGGCTGCAGTAGCGCTTGATCTCCGAAAGCACATGCGAGGAGAGAAACACCGTCGCCCCCTCCCGGCTGCGTTCCGTGAGCAAGGCAAAAAACTCCCGCTGCATCAAAGGATCCAGGCCCGACGTCGGCTCGTCCAGGATATACAGTTCCGGCCGGTGCTGCAGCGCGCAGACTATTCCCACCTTTTTGCGGTTCCCCAAGGACAGCTCTTCGATTCGGCGCGCCGGATCCAGCTGCAGGCGCTCGCAAAGACGCTTCGCTTCCGCCTGACAGTCCTGTTTTCGCAGGCCGGCCGAAAAACGAAGCAGTTCTCCGACCCGCATCCCGCTGTAAAACATGGCTTCCGAGGGCAGATAGCCGATCCGCGCAAGCAATTCCTCCCGCGCCTGCCTTACCGCCCGGCGTCCGGCCCTGCCTGCTTCCTTGGAGACGGCCGTCTTTTGTTCTACCTCCTGCCCAAACAGCCGCATCTCGCCGGAGGTAGCCCCAATCAGCCCCAGCAGGGTACGGATTGTCGTACTCTTGCCGGCGCCGTTCGGCCCGATAAAGCCGAAAAAATCCCCCTCCTCCACGCTCAGATCCAGTTCCGTGATCCCCCGCGCTTTTCCATAGTTTTTCGTCAGTTTCCTTGTCTCGATCACCTTCATGGCGTCTCTCCCTTCCCGCCTTCCCGGCCGTACACACTCCGCCAAAAGGCCAGCAAACGTTCAAAATCTTTTTCCAGCTGTTCACGCTCCAGGCCGCCCCGCTGCATGGCCTCCCACAGATAGCCCTCCGCCGCCCAATGCATTTCCTGGTACATCATCTGCAGATTAAGTCCCGGCCTGAACTCCTCCGGTTTTACCTGTGCAAGCGCCTGCGATGCCTGAATGCCGAAATACCGCTCATAACTTTTCTGAATCTCCCCGCACACCGACGGATCGTTCTCATAAAACGCTTTCAGCACAAAAGCTGTCATATCCGGGTAAAGCTCCATCACCTTCAGCTTGGCCCGCATCCCGCGATGCATCATCTCAAAAAGTTCCACCGGCTCATAGCAGCCGTATTCCCTCAGATACTTCATGGTAATCTGCGCGCCCTGATCCCAAAGGAATAAATACAGCTCCCGCTTGTTTTTAAAATAGTGAAACAACAACGCCTTGCTGATCCCGGCCGCCCCGGCAATCTCGCTCATGGGACTTTTGCGGTACGAATTGTTCGCAAATACGAAAAAGCCCGCATTGATAATGCGCCGCTGTTTCTCCTCTGGCAAGGCAAAAAACCGTTCGTTCATATTGCCACCTCCGTTGACCGCTTTGGTCATTTCCGATTATACGTGGATTGACCGTTTTTGAGAAGCCCCCTTTATGCAGATTCCAAAAAATCAACCCCTTTATGCGGATTGTAAAACGAAATCTGCCCTCTCGCACAAAAATAGTGACGGCGCCCTTTTAAGGATGCCGTCACTCGTTTTGCCTTCCGTTTTCAGCAATCCGGTCTCAGACCTATTCCTTCGTCCGTTTTGTCAGCTTCTGCGCCATCAGCACCCCCATCACCGAAGCCATCATCAGCCCGCGTGTCCAGCCGCTGGAATCCCCCAGGCAGTGCAGGCCGGCGATGTTCGTCGAAAACTGCGCATCCATCTTCACCCGGTTGCTGTAAAATTTCAATTCCGGCGAATACAAAAGCGTCTCCGGGCTCGCGAATCCCGGCACCACATGTTCCACCGACTGAATAAAACCAATGATATTCACCATTGCCCGGTACGGCATGGCCGCCGTAATATCTCCCGCCACCGCATCCGGCAGCGTCGGGCGCACATTCGAGCGGTTCAGCTCCTTCTGCCAGGTACGCTTGCCGTCCAGGATATCTCCGAAACGCTGCACCAAAATGTGCCCGGAACCCAGCATATTTGTCAGCTCTCCCACCTTCTGCGCATACGCGATCGGCTGGTTAAACGGCTCGGTAAAATTGTGCGAACAAAGGATCGCCAGATTTGTGTTGCCCGACTTGCGCTCCTTGTACGAATGTCCGTTGACGACCGCCAGATCGTTGTCGTAGTTTTCCTGGCTCACAAAGCCGCCCGGATTCTGGCAGAATGTACGCACCTTATTCTTAAACGGATGCGGGTAACCGATCAGTTTCGACTCATAGAGCACATTGTTGACGTCCTCCATGATCTCATTGCGCACCTCCACGCGCACGCCGATATCCACTGTCCCCGGCTGATGGGCGATCCCGTGCTCCTCGCACAGCGCCTCCAGCCAGTCGGCCCCGCGCCGCCCGGTCGCCACCACGGTATGACCGGCTTCAATCTCCATTCCTTCTTTGCGGCCGGAAGCCGGCTCCAGGATTACGCCGCGGCAGGTCTTGTCCTCAATCCGCAGATTTACACAGTTGTATTCAAAGAGAATCTCCACGCCGTGCTCCAGCAGATACTGCTCGATCGCATAATAAATCTCCTGCGCCTTCTCGGTACCCAAATGGCGAATCGGACAGTCCACCAGCTTCAGGCCGGCCTGAATCGCCCGCTTGCGGATTTCCTTGATCTTCTGCGTATCGGAAACGCCCTCTACCTTGGGATCGGCGCCAAACTCCAGATAAATCCGATCGGTATAGTCAATCATGCTCTGCGCAAAATCCTCCCCGATCAGCTCCGGCAGTTCGCCGCCTACTTCATAGCTCAAAGACAGCTTCCCGTCCGAAAAAGCGCCGGCCCCCGAAAATCCCGTCGTAATGTGGCAGTACGGCTTGCAATTCACGCATTTCTGTGTCTTATTTTTAGGACAGCGGCGGCTCTCGATCGCCTTACCTTTTTCCACAATTACAATCTTCTGCTTACTCCCCCCGCGCACGAGTTCTAACGCCGTAAAAATACCGGCCGGACCGGCGCCAATAATGACAACATCACACTTCTTTGCCATGCCGTACTCCTTTCCTCTTCCGCTTTGCGGCCATTTTTTAATTATACTGCAATTCCTCCGGCAAGTCCGTCGTCCCCTGCCCGTAATGGCGGAATACCTCCACGGCCCGCTCCACCTGCTCCGGTGTCATCAGCGGTACGTCCGGGTTCATCCCATAGGCGATTGAATACGTTTTGGCGGCTTCCTCCAGATAAACGCAGGCATACAGCGCCTGCTTTAAGCTGTCGCCGACGCTGATAACGCCGTGATGCTTTAAAATCACCGCCAGCTTGTCGCCGATATTTTCAACCGTCTCTACACCCATCTGCATGCTGGCTGCCGAAGAATACGGGCACACCTTGACCGCACCGCGCGTCGCATTCGCCAGGGTCGTCAAATTGCAGGGCAGCTCGTCCGTAATCAGGCCCACCGCCGTGGCATACGGCTGATGCGTATGGATCACCGCGTTTACCTGCGGCATATTCTTCAAGATATACAGCAACGCCTTGGTATCCACGGAGGGCTTTCTCTCTCCCTCCAGGATATTGCCCTCAATATCCATGACCAGTACGTCCTCGGGGACCATGTCCTCATAAATCATTCCCGAAGGCGTTACCAGGATTTCGCCGCTGGGCATACGTAGCGTTACATTCCCGCCCGACAGAGCAATAAGGCCATAACGGTCCAGCTTCATCCCTGCTTTGATCACACTTTTTTTCTCTTCTTCAAACATATCGGCATTCTCCTTTTTATACTATTGTTACCGCCGCCGGCGCTCTTTATGAAACCGGAATCCGGCCGCCGGCCGGTGGCGGAACGTTTCTTATTTTCCGGATTTCTTACGCGCTTCTTTTCTGGCCTGTTTCTCTGCCTGGCGCTTCTCAGCCTCCTCCTGCTTCTTTTTACGCTTCTCTGCCATCTCCTCGCGGTCCCGCTCGCCGGTCTCCCGGGCCCGGGCCTTCAGCGACGTCGGATGAATCAGGTACTCCCGGTCTACGATATACTTGTACAGCAGATCGGTATCGTTGAAATAGTAGCAGTTGACCCAATAACGCCCCCGCAGGATACCGGCCTTATTGATCCGCACAAACAGCTTGCGTGCCCCGGTAAATTCTTTCACTTTAAACCGCTCGATCTCCGACCAGAGATATCGGTGCTCCCTGCCATACGCGCAAAAGGTAATGCTGTCCGCATCCACAATCACCTTGCTGGGATTGCTGAGTGAAATAAAAGTCTCCCATACCGTATAAAAGGAAATAATCCCCGCCCCGATCCAGAGTATCATATTGTTGCCGAAAAACAGGCTGTATACCGAGTACAGAAGGATCAACGCGCAGAAAACGCCCGTCGTCGTTACTTTTCTCGAATAAACAGCCGAATCATATTCATATACACGCAAAGCCTGTATGTCTCCTCTCGTTATAAATTGTGCCGCTCCTTGCTGACGTACAAAGAGGCGGGGGCTTTTGCATCCTGCAAAGCCCCCGCCCCCATACTGTCAGAATTATGCGTTTTGATGCATCTCGGCAGCTTCCTTCATGATCTTCTTTCTGTTGATCAGAGCCAGACCCAGCGCAATCACGCCAACTACCGCAATACCTACGGCAAAGTTGATGCCATGCAGCCTGGTGATCGCCCAGGTCAGAGGGTTAGCACCGTCACAGATACTGGAAATCTGCGAAGCGGAACCCATATCAAATCCGGCGTTTATTGCGGCCTCGGTAATCATCGGCGACAGGTCGGTAGCAATGTACAGGCCGGCAGCCAGGACTACGATACCAATGATGATGGCACGGAAGCCGTTGCCCTTAACCACAGGGGTAATCAGAACGAACATCCAGGGGATAACCGCCAGGTCGGCAAACGGCATAACCTTATTGCCGGGCAGCAGCACAGCCAGGAACACGGTGATGGGAACCAGCACCAGAGCTACCGACAGGGTCATCGGATGGCCTACGCCTACGGCGGAGTCTAAGCCGATGTAAATCTTACCACGGTTGGAGAACTTCTTCTCGATGAACTCGGAGGCCGCGTCGGAGATCGGCAGCAGGCCCTCCATCAGCAGAGCCGCCATCTTGGGAATCAGAACCAGAACGGCGCCCATATTGATACCTAAGCCCAGGAAACCAGGGTTGCTTCCGTCTGGCGCAGGAGCGAGTCCGTAACCGGCAATCGCACCGATCGCAATACCCAGAACCGTACCTACCAGGATCGGCTCGCCGAACACGCCGAATTTCTTCTGCATCTTCTCGATGTCGAAGTTGATCTTATTGACGCCGGGGATCTTATCCAGAACCCAGTTCATTCCCATCGCAATAGGGGCATATGCGGTAGTAAAGCCGTGAGGCAGGGATACGCCGGGCAGGCCCAGGGTATCTTCCACGCCCTTCGCCGTCCAGTCGCCCAGAACCATGATGATCACCATGTTGAGGATCGCAGCGATTACTCCGTAAAACTGATTTCCGGTGATGATGGCAACCAGAGCGCCGGTAAACGCGAAATGCCAGTAATCCCAGATATCCACGTCTACGGTCTGCGTCGTGTTGGTCAGCAGCATTACGATGTTGACTAACAGGCAGACGGGGATGATCACATTACCTACGGTAGAGGCAAACGCGATCTGCGCGGCGGCCGGCCAGCCTACGTCGATAACCGACAGCGTCAGGCCGAATTTATCCGCCATAGCGGTTACGGCAGGAGCCAGGAAATTGCCCAGCATGCCGGTAACCAGGTTCAGGCCGATGAAACCGATCCCTACCGTCAAGCCTGCGCGAAGGGACTTACCAAAGCCGGCCTTCAGGATGCAGCCCATGATGCAGATAATGATAGGCATCATTACGGTCGCGCCCATGTCGCTGATGAATTTAAATACGCCTAAAATTGCTTCCATACATTTTCCTCCATATGTTATAGTATAGAACTTTATGTGAGACAGCAGCCGTCTACCCCTAAACGGCTGCCCGCCTTCTTACGCAAGGCCCCGCGTCTTATTCGTCCTTTGTCAGAATCTCCACAATCTGATTGACGATCGGCTCCGTACCGCGGCCCAAAAGGAACTGCGTCCCAATCACCAGCGGGCAATGGCACTCGCCGCCCAGAACGGTAGTCGAAATAACCAGATCATAATTAACGGACTGCGCCGCTACCTCGGAGGCCTTCCCCTGAGTGATGCTGTATTTGCCCTTCAGGCCCTTCTCATCCAGCGCCTTTGTTACCTTCGCATTCACAGCGGTGGAGGTGCAAATACCGGAGCCGCATACAAGTAAGATTCGTTTCATAGTCCTTCTCCTTCTACATTATTATAATTTGGTTTTATAAATGCATCATCACATGAAACAGGTACGTCCCTAAATCATGTGTTTTGCGCTTTTTAAGACTGGCGGCGCGCTCTCACGCACGCCTTTATCCAAAGAAACGCCGGCCGGCAGCACTTCTGCTGCTTTCGGGAACAGCCGTCCCGCGCCGCTTCTGCCGCTTTTAGAAGCGGCCGGCCAAGCCGGTCACTCCGTAAAATATCCCTGGAATTTTTCCGCGATCTCTTCTTTTGTCTCGCAGGCCTTCAATGCCGGCAGACGGCCTTCCGTCTGGAAGATATCCATCATCTTGCTCAAAAACTCCACCTGGGAGTCCGGCTTCTCAATCGCCATCATAAACATCATCTCGGTCTCAACCGGTACTTCCGGCATCCCCATATGGCAGAACGAAACCGGCTTTTTCAAAACGCCGATCGCAATTGCCTGACGGTTCACATGGATTGAATCGGTATGCGGAATCGCGATCCCCATCTCTTCAAAGCCAAGGCCGGTGCTAAACACCTTCTCCCGCTCTTTGACCGCGTCAATATAACTCTCCTTGACAATCCCCTGTGCGTACAGGTGCTTTGCCAAAATATCGATGGCTTCCTGGTCGTTTTCCGCCTCAATGTCCATAAGGACTAATTCCGGCGAAATCAGCACACTGCCCAATACGTTTTCTTCTTTTTCCATTTCTTCTCCCATCTTACAACAATTTCGCCGGCTATTTCGGCCGACTCCTGTAGCCTACCAACAAAAAAAGGCGGGCTGGCAGCTTTTTTTTCTGTGAATTCAGTATATCATAGTCTTTGTATAAAAGCAATGCTTTTATTAACTTTTTCTAAAATAGTTTCTTTTTGATAATTATATTTACATTTGCAAATTCTCGTAAAAAGAAAGCGGCGGGAGCAACGCCGGCCTGTTTTTTCAGCTAATTTGCCTCCATTTTCACAGCTACAAAGGCCCCTTGTCCAAATACCCTGCTTTACACAAGAACGGCGAACCGCTTACAACGGCCCGCCGTTCTTATATCCTGTTTTATTTTATATTTCGTCCCGGCCGAACGCTTAAGCGCCCCGCCGTCTACCGGTAACGGTACTTCTCCTCCTGTGCCTTGCGTCTGGCACGGGCCCGCTCCTTGCGCTTTATTACCATACTGCTGAATATGATACTGATCTGATATAAAACCAACATTGGAATCGCAACCATGACCTGTGACACCACATCCGGCGGCGTAATGATCGCGGCGACAATAAATATCAGCACAATCACAACGCGGCGGCTTTTCTGCAGCCACGACGGTTTCAGTACTCCCAGCTGTGTCAGCAGGATCGTGAGCACCGGCATCTCAAAAACAAGGCCCAGCATACTCATAACCGATAAGACCAGCCCAAGATATTTTTCAATCGAAATCTGCGCCACCACGTCCGCATTTCCGTTAATCGTATAAAAGAAATTCAGCATAAACGGCAGCATAATCATAAAGGCAAAGGCCACGCCTATGCAGAAGAAAACCAGGCCCAGCAGCAGCACCGCCATGATAAAGCTCTTCTCCGTATTCTTCAGCCCCGGGCTGGCAAAGGCCAGGAATTCGTACATAATCACCGGCATTGTCAGGGCAACCGCCCCCATCAGAGCCACCCGCATATACTGCAGAAACGGTTCCGACGGCGAAATGTAAACAAAATCAAAGAGACCTTTGGAAGGAATCTTCAAAATATCCACCACCGGAGCCGCATACGTCAGACACAGGATCATAGCAAGCACAAAGACGACAACAATCACAATCAGCCGGTTGCGAAATTCGCGGATATGATCCACGACGCCCATGACGGCTTCTTCATTTTCAGCCTTCTGTTGTTTTTTCTTCTTTGACACTGTCTGTTCTCCCAGCTAAGGCTTACGCCTCCGTGTTATTCACGTCCGTATTCTCTGCCTCTTCCTCGTCTCCCTTTAAGCCGTTCTTGAAGCCGCGGATCGTGTCGCCGAAGGTCTGTCCCAGCTTCGGCAGGAATTTAGGTCCGAACAATACGACAATAATTACAACGACAATCAAAATCTCCCATGTGCCGGGTCTGCCAATGGCCATCGAAACCGCATTCAAATCCATCATACCATGTATCCTCTCTTTCTTATTGCAATCCTTTTGTTTTTCTATGCATATCCGTCCGGCGGTACGCCGTCGGTACGGCCTATGTCAAATCCGCGCGGCCCGCCGGGTTCATCCTCGTCAAATTCCCGGCCGGCGCTCTGTTTCCGACCGGATTCACACCTCTTTAGCCGGCTCTGTTGCCGCGGCGGTCTCGGCCTGCGCCGTAAGCGTCCCGTCCCCGGCTGTCTCTGCTTTTACCGGCTCGCCTTCGGTCGTGTCTGCCGCCCTATCTTTCGCCGTATCGGCTTTTGATTCTTCGCCGGCTTCTGCCTTTTGGGCTCCGGCCTTTGGCTCCTCACCGATTTTTGCCGCTTCGCCGGCTTCCGGCTCTTTGACTGCCTGCGCCACTCCGGCTTGGGCCTTCATCGGCTCCTCTTTTACAGCTTCCGTTTCCGGCCCCTCGACGGCTTCTCCTTCTGCATCGACTGTCTTGCCTTCGACTGCTTCCTCTTCGCCGGCCTTTGTTTCCGCGGCTTCCGCGTCGCCTGCTTTTGCTTCCGCTTCTTCTGCTTCGCCGGCCTTTGTCTCTGCATCTTCCGCTTCACCGGCTTTTGCTTCCGCTTCTTCCGCCGCTTCCGCTACCGCTTTCTTCAGAGGCTTGGCCGTCACTTTCATTGCGTCGTTCACCGCTTTGGCCGCCTCGTCCAAGGGGGCGCGGATTTCCGCCAGAGGATCGGTCAAATCCTTAAAAGGCTCTGCAAGATCCTTGCTCACCTCCTGCAGCGGCTGAACCACCTCGCTGATCGGCTCCGCTACGTTTTCCTTAATCTCCGTCGCCAGCTTTCCCGAGTACTGCTTAAACATTCCAAGGGCTTCTCCCAGCTTCTTGGCATATACCGGCGTCTTTTCCGGTCCCAGCACCAGAATGGCCAGAACGATAATCAGGATGATCTCCCCCCAGCCCATGCTCCAACATGCTATCATTAAGCGACTCTCCCTTCTTTTTCCGTCAAAAGCCTTTGTAAAAGGCCGTCTTACATTTTATCAGATTCTGTCGTGCCTTGCAAGACGTTTCTGTTAAGACGGCGCTTAAAATTTTTGCCAGCCCTACAGCGCCAGTGCTTTCGCAAGCAAAATATCCTCCGTACACTCCGCCGGCGTCCAGGGCACATAGACGTCGACCGGAACCCCTTTGCCGCTGAGTCCCCGCCCCTCCATGGCCGCTTTCGTCTTGCTCATGGGATAGGTAAACGTAAAACGTCCCTCGTAAAGGATCGAAACCGGATTGCAGTAATCGATATTGCCCATCGTCGGGCGGCCCAGGACGGTCACCCGCGGGGATTTTTTGCACAGACGGATAAAGGTCTCGCCGGCATACTCGCACCAGGTGTCGCTGAGGATCACGATTTTCTCAAAAACCCCCTTGCCCCCGACCACGGTATCGTCGGCCACCAGCTCTTCGTCCGGCTCCCAGACCATTCCCTGTCCGCTTTTCTCCTTTAATTCCCGTATGATGGTTTCCACCAGCCTGCGCCCCGCAGCGTCTGTCTGAGGCAGATAGCCCTCCAGCATCTGGACTTTGCGCCGGCAGTTGTTCTCCGTATAATTCGTGTACAGGCCCTCGTCCTCATACAAATCCCGCAGAAGCGCCGGTTCCGGAAACACATAATCCAAAAGCGGCACAAACGCGGCCTCTGTCCCGCCCGCGTTATGGCGAAGGTCAAGAATCAGGCGGCGGCAGCGCGCCAGCGACTTTTCCTTGGCCCTTACCAGCTTCTCTACCGCCGCCCCGTCCACAAAATGCGGCAGCTCCAGATACAGGGTATTCTTGCCGATCAGCCGGCCGCCCAGCCGCGGCAGCTTCGTCTCCGGCGCATACCGTTTGAGCGTCACGTTCTCGTCCGTGCCGTCGGCGTGCTTGACCAGACAGCGCCCGGTCATTTTCATAATCGGATTCCAGCGCTCGCGCTCCTCAAGATCCGCCCCGAGGATGTTTTTCTTAAACCGTTTCCGGCACAGCGCCGGCGGCATATTATTCAAGGTAATCAGCTGGTCGCCCGGGCGCAGTCTCGTCTCCTGCCCGGTCCGGCTCACATACAGGCGCCCCTGAAAACTCCGCACATCAAAGCCGCGGCTCCCGGCCCGGTAACGCCCGCCCTCCGCCAGGCGAAACGCCAGGTTCCGATCCTGCATGGTCGCCAGATACTGATTCACCAGCTGCAGAAAGGCCAGATCGTCAAGCTGCCCCTTCTGATGCGCCATACTGCAGGCCGTGGAAAAGTAAAACGAATCCTGCCGCGCTTTCTTTTCCTCAAAGCCTGCGTAATCCTGCCGTACATTAGAAGTGATATCCCGAAAAATCACATCGTATCGCAAGTATCTCTCCTCCCCAGTTTTTCATTTCTTCTCCCGGGCGCAAAAGCCGCGAAAGTATTGTCAAAATTATACCATCTGCCGTGCCGATTTGCAAGGAAATCTCCCCGATGGACAAAAAAATGAGGGGATGGTATATTTCAGAGAAAAGAAAAACGGCAGCGTTTCCCCGGTAAACTGGAATTTGCAGCCTTACTAAAGCCGCTCCTCACCAGGGGCATATTTCTTAATGAATACCTTTTCGCAAGGAAGGAGCCGGAATAATTCCTCAATAACCCTGCCGCCAAACTCCTGGATCCGGTCCTCTTCGGATATCCGGTTCGGATAGTCCGGCAAGATATAAAAATACAAATTCCATACAATCCCCTCCTCCGAAAATTTCACCCGTCCATTCTTCTCCCGATTCGGGTACAGCTCTAAAAACAAATTACTGGGCCTGTGACTATACATATAGATATAATCATATTCCGGCGGCTCGGCATCCGGGGTAGAGCGGCCAAACGGCCCAGTCCTCTTTATCATTTTCCGTTTTTTAGGAATGCGGGAATCATTGATTTCGCCAGCAATTTTACTAAGTACCCTTTCAAAGATTCTAACCATTTCTTTTTCCGGTAAATCGCCGGTTTTCAACCCATATTCATATGTACCACATTCAAACATATTTCCGCTCTCCAAATCCTGATTGTGATTTGATGATTTTTAAGAGAAACAAAATCACATAAAACATTATAACACAAAACATGTCGGAATTGTGAACGGATTGAAATGCTTTCAAAAAAACAATGAAAAGCGGAATACAGCCTTGAACTGTGGTAATTTTAATTCCCCCGAATTCGGGGGGAATTAAATCACTTCTTATAAATAGCCCCGCCTCTTTGCTTCGCTAATCAAATGCGGTTGGATATCAGGATATGTCCATCTTTCCGGCAATCCGTCCATTATGGTGATTTTCTCAATTTCACTA
>JAAWCS010000039.1 GCA_022793375.1 Lachnospiraceae bacterium | reverse complement strand
GTATTTCCTTATTACTGCCCGTGTTCTCAGGGCATAATGGGATACCCTTGCGGTATTTCCTTATTACTGCCCGTGTTCTCAGGGCATAATGGGATACCCTTGCGGTATTTCCTTATTACTGCCCGTGTTTCCCAAGGTATAATGGGATACTCTTATTATACTCTTATTTTGCCAAAAAGTACAGCGCAAAGAAGTCATAAAAGCGATTACTTAGTGTACTGGCATGATTATATCTGACGAAACTTTTCCTGAATGGAATCGTGCCGGCACACTAATGCCGCCGCAGTTTCTCCAAAAGCTCTTCAAAATATGCCGGCAGCGGTGCTTCAAATTCCATATAAGCCCCTGTCGTCGGGTGGACAAATCCTAAAACGGCCGCATGCAGCGTCTGCCCCTTTAGCTTCTGCGGCGGCTTTGCCGGGCCGTAAAGCGTATCTCCCAGCAAAGGATGTCCGATCGATGCCATATGCACACGAATCTGATGTGTACGTCCCGTTTCCAGCCGGCATTCAATGAAGGTGTACTCTTTGAAACGCTCCCGCACCCGATAGTGTGTTACGGCGTGTTTGCCGCACCGCTCATTGACCGCCATTTTTAAGCGGTCTTTTTCATTGCGGCCGATCGGCGCGTCAATACAGCCCTCTTCCTCCCGGATCACGCCGTGGACAATCGCCTGGTAGCGGCGCGTGACGGAATGCTCTTTTAACTGTTTTGCCAAACAATGATGCGCATTGTCATTTTTGCAGGCGATCAACACACCGGTGGTATCTTTATCGATTCGATGGACAATCCCCGGACGCAGCACGCCGTTAATACCAGATAAGTTTCCCTGGCAATGATACAAAAGGCCGTTGACCAGCGTATCGTCGCTGTGCCCGGCGGCCGGATGGACCACCATGCCCTTCGGCTTATTGACCAGGATCACGTCGCTGTCCTCATAAAGGATCTCCAGTTTCATCGGATGGGGCGCCAGTTCCAATTCGGCCGGCTCCGGCAGCACCAGGCCAACCCGGTCGCCGGCACGCAGTTTATAATTACTGCGGACCGTTCGGGCCGCCTCCCCGCCTTCCGGACCCTCCCCTTGTTTTGGACCACAGGCCGCTGTGCCGGGCCAAAGTTTCACCGCTCCTTCTTTCAGCAGCTTCTGCAGATAAGAACGGCTCTGTTCCTTGCGTTTTTCCGCCAAAAAAAGATCGATGCGCATCCCCGCCCCAGCCGCATCGACCTCAAATACAAACTCCTGCATGTTCTCTCCTCATAATAGAATCCGTCCTTGATCGGATGACATCCGCGGACCCGCGTCAAAGCGGTTTTTATGAATCCTTCACCTCTTTTGAAGCATTCTGGGACATCTCCTTTGTCTTTTCCAGAAATTCAAAGTCGCTTTCCTTATAGTAGAAAAACACCAAAAACGCAAACGAGGCGCAGGCAATTGTCACATAACAGTCCGCCACGTTAAAAACCGGAAAATCAATCAGTTTAAAATACAAAAAATCAATTACATACTGCAATCGCAGACGATCCAGAAAATTCCCAATCGCCCCGGCAAAAACCGTCACGCAGACAGCGTTCAGGGGAAGATATTTCTTCGTCGCCGGTATTTTGTTATAATAATAAAGCAAAACCGCCAGAATTACGCAGGTCGAAACAATAAAAAATCCCCGCTTGTCCTGCAAAATCCCAAAAGCTGCTCCCGTATTCGTAGAATAATGTAACTCAAACACACCGTCCCATATCACAAACGGGCCATCTAACAGGTACTTCTGCGCCAACTGCTTCGTCAGCTGGTCCAAACCGACCAAAAGAACGGCAGCCAGAGCGCCTACCCCATATTTTATCTTTTTATCTCTCATCGTTTACCGTATCCTCAAATATTCAAATTAAAAGAAGCCATGTCCAGGTTCCCGCCTAAAATCTCCTGGAAATCTCCCGACAATTCAACGCTCGGCGGCGTAACAATCACAATATAGCTGGAAATCTTCTGCAGATTCCCGCTCATGGAATAACAGGCGCCGGAAGTAAAATCCACAATCCTCTGCGCCACGTCCATGTTAATCCCCTCTAGATTGATCACAACAGCGCGGCCGGACAACAGCGTATCACAAATTTCCCTTCCCTCTTCCACGGATTTAGGACGGATCATGCACACTTCCAAACTGCGGGCCTGGCGAATCGGTACGACATTTGGCTGCCGCTTGCCGCGGCCGGCCGCAGGTTTTTCCTCCGGCAAGTCGTCCTCCTCTTCCTCATAGCGCTCCACTGCCCGCGATTTTTTGGAAACCGGAACGGGATCGTCGTCATAATCGTCATAATCGTCAAACTCATCTTCCATCTCATCGTCACCGTTCAGCTTCATGGAGTCCAGAATTTTATCAATAAAATTGGCCATCGTGATTATCTACTCCTAACATTTAATATTCTTATTATCAACTGTTTTCCGTCATAAGTCAATACAAAATTACGTCAATAATAAATTATCTGATTTTCTGCTACGGTGCTGCCGTTCAAGACAATATGATCGTATACGGATACCGCACTGTCAGCCGGCGAAATGATGTAATACTCTTCGCTCTCATCCAAAATCTGGATTTTCCGGAATACGGTGTAGCCCCGGTTCATATTGTAGACGCCCGGCAGCTGCTGTGTCTGCGTCAGCTGATAGCGTTCATTGGAATCCTCCTGGCAGATATACTGCCCGGCCTGGAAGCTGGACGCATCCACATAACAGTATTCCTCCTGCGTGCTGTAAGTGACCGGTTCCACTTTTTCCACCGACCGGCTGCCGTCCTCCCCGTATACTTCAACCAACAATTCCCCGTCCGCGGTCAAAAACGACTTAGGGACCTGAAAATAGTTTTTATATACAACGGCGGAAATCGGAATCTTCAGGCCGATGGAATTTTCGGTTTCAATCTGTATGCTGACATAACGCTTATCGATAAACTGTACCATGTACCGATCCAGCGTGATCTGCCCGTAGACGGCGCCGTCCGCTCCCTGAACGGTCTCAAATGCCCCGGAAACCTCCAGGTCGGTCCCCTTAAAGGTAAGCGTCAGCGTCTTTTCCCCGCTGAATTTTTCCCTGTCGTTTTCCGTGATTTCAAATACAAGTTTCCATTCTTCGCTGTCGATCAGCTTGTAGACCGACGTGCCGCTTTCCACCATCTGTCCGTTCTGCAAAACCACTTTCGGATGTTTTGACGCGTCAAAGGCCTCTGCCGTCAAAAGCTCCGCTGTCATTCCTTCCAAACCGTCTAAGGCCATCGACACCACGCCGCTGGAAGCCGCCAATCCTTTAATCAGGGAAGCGGACTCCACCCCGGCCTGATTCGGCAAATCCCCCACGACATTGGCATTCACGTATTTCAACAGCGTTGATTGCAGGCTGGCCTTCATATCGTACACCGTCGAATAGTCCATCGGATCGTAGAACAAGGCATACTGCGCCATATCCTCCTTTAATTCCTTCAAATCCTCCGCCGGCAAATTGCTCTCTCTGGTATTCTGCTCCAAAAGCGCCTGCATCTGCCCGCTCTCGTCAATCGAAAAAACCAAGTCCTCCACACCGACCCGGCGGCCTTCCCGGACATAGTAACTGATATTGCCGGTATTCGCGCAGGACGTTACCACCTCGCTGCGCAAAATCAACGCAGTATAATCGGAATAGGAGGTCAGCGAACCTTCGACCACTTCATACATATGTACCTTCTCTTTTGACAGATACACCAGCACGCTGGCTACCAGATAAACAAAAATGAAGGTAAAGATAATTACGCCCACATTCAGGTTCCAAGGCTTTCGATATTTAATTATCTTGGACTTCTTTTTAGCCATCCTGCTCCTTTATACCCTTTGCTGCTGTCCATCCAAAGAAAACCGCACTGGTTCTATTATAAGGTAGATTGACAAGAAAAACAACTGTAAATTTTCCCACCCCAAAAATCCGTTCTCGCTTTTTCGGTTTTCTTTTACAAAAACCGACATCCTGCAACAAAGGGCACTTTGAAAAGCGCCGTCTCAGCTTTGGGACATTTTGTCCCAAAGAGAGCAGCCGTATCACCATCTACTTGCCAATGAGAAAGACAGCAGGCAAAACGCCCACTGCCTTTGATATGGTAGCTTTTTTAAATGACCGTCAAAATCCCCAGCGATTTTAGCAGAAGCACCACTAAAAGCACCGGCGCAATATAACGGATCATCACGACATACAGCGTTTTCCTGCCAAAGCGGCAGCCGGATTTCTCCACTTCATCGACAACCACCGAAGGCTTTAAGATCCAGCCAATCAGCAGGCAGGTGCCGATTGCCACCAGCGGCATCAAGGCATTGTTGCTGATATAGTCCATGATATCCAGAATTTGAGCGCTGGCCCCGTTGGGCAGCTTGATTTCAAAATACAGCTTGTTGTAGCCCAGGCAGACGATCAGCCCCGCCCCTGCGGCAATGACCGTCTCAACGGCCGCCGCTTTTGTGCGCGTCATATGGAACTTGTCCATCAGGCTTGCCACCACCGCTTCCATGACGGATACCGCGCTCGTGAGCGCCGCAAAGAGTACCATCGCAAAAAACAGGCCGCCGACCAGGTTGCCGATTTGCCCCATGGCCTCAAATACCTTCGGCAGTGAGACAAACATCAGGCTGGGCCCCGAAGCCGCCATCCCCTCGCGGCCCATGAACGCATACACCGCCGGGATAATCATCACGCCGGCCAGGAACGCGACCGCCGTATCAAACAACTCGATCTGATTGATCGAACGAATCAGGTTCGTATCATCCTTCACATACGAACCATAGGCCACCATAATGCCCATCGCCACGCTCAGGCTGAAAAACAGCTGTCCCATAGCGTCCAAAAGCACGGTAAAGAATCCCTTGAGCGTCATGCCCTCCAGGTTCGGAATCACATAGATGGAAAATCCCTCCATACCGGTGCGCACAGTCCCTGTCTCATCCGTATAACGAAGTGTCAGTGAAAAGACCGCAATCCCTACCACCAGTACCAGCAAAAGCGGCATCAGCACTTTTGAAAAAGACTCAATGCCCTTATTTACGCCCCGAAATACCACGTAGGCCACGACAAACAGGAAGATAGCCATAAAAACAATCGGCTGCCACTCGCCTGTAATAAAACCGGTAAAATAGCCGTCGGCTGCGGCCGCTCCGCCGCTGCCCGTCAAATACGCCAAAAAATATTTCACAACCCAGCCGCCAATTACGCAGTAATACGGCATGATAATGACCGGCACCAGGCAGGCCAGCACCCCCAGAAATCCCCAGTTGGATTTAAGCTTTGCATAGGCGGTCAGCGGGCTCTGCTTGGTCTTTCTGCCGATCGCAATTTCCGTCGTCAGCAGGGTAAAGCCAAACGTAAGCGCCAGAACCAGATAGAGCACCAGATACAGGCCGCCGCCGTCGCGCGCCGCCAGATACGGAAATCTCCAGATATTTCCCAAGCCGACCGCGCTTCCTGCGGCCGCCAGCACAAAACCAATGGATCCTGAAAATGCGTTTCTGCTTTTTTCTTTCTTCATACTCCACTTCGGGGGGAATCGTCCCCTCTTCCTTTCTTTAGATATGCCCGTGTGTTCCGGGTATAATGGGATACCTGCCAGGACTTCTATTGTTTTGGAATCTGTCCAATCTTTTGCAGCCCGCTTCCGTCTGCGTTCATCCGATAAACCGGATGCGGTTCCCCATTTCCCAGATACACCTCGATTATGGCTTCTCCCCCGCTTATCTCCACAATCAGCCCCATATAAGGCGGTTCTTTTTCCAAAACAGGCTGGTCTGTGCCCGGATACAGATACTCAAATACCGTTTCTTTCCCGGTTCCGTCCATCCGAATACGGGAAAGCCGCATCCCTACGACACAATCCGCCTCTTCAATTCCGTTTTTCCCCTCCTGCGCTGTCTCATACGAAATACGCTCTATGATTTCGGTTGTATAATATATCCTGTCCTTATAGACTCCGATCTCTTCTATATGGGAGCCAATCCCGTCTCCCTCCGCCAGCACATGTAAAGACCGGTCCTGCCAGCGATACATCGCCAGATAGTATTTCCATATGTCGTCCGGCTCCTTGTTGGAAAAGGTGTACAACAGACCGTTTTCATCGCAGTAATGAGAAAGATTCCCCTCTTTTGGCGTTTTTATTTCCTCCGGCGCCAGCTCGATCCCTTCCGCCAGCACGATTTCTTTGACGCTCCAGTCCGTTACCCTGTCCGGCGCCAGCCACCAGCGTTTGCCGGCCTGCTCAAGCGTAAGGGGGGCCTCCAGCCGCATTTCGTATTCGATGTCGTATGCGTCATCGTCCTGCTCGCCCTCATACTCTCCCTCATGCCCGTCCATATCCGAAATATCGCTGCTTCGTTCCCGGCAAAGGCGAACGCCGCTGTCCCAGTCGCTCTTTGAATATTCCGTCAGATACGGCCCGTATCCATACGTTTCTTCCGCGCAAATCAGATACCACGTTCCTTCCCGATACGCATAGGTATACGTTTCCGACCACTTCCATGCGCTGCCGCCAAACGCATGGGTAGTAAAAGAAGTCCCCTCCGCGGTCAGCGGCAGATATGGATCCCCAAATACGCCGCCTTCTCCTCTGGTGCGAATCAGATTTTCCTCCTGAAAGTCCAGACAGTATTGTCCCGGTCCGTCGCTGGCTATGGCAAATAAAAGGCGCACCTGAGGGAAGTAGTCCTCCTCCATGCTTTCCTCTGTCTTTAGCGCCTGCTCCTGTACGCCCACATAATCTGTGATCCCGTCGCCGTTATAGTCTAACTCCACACAGTCCATGAGTTCCCAGCCGTCCGCAATAAAGTCCGCTAAATCCTGCCCCACAGCCGGCAAAACCGGTATCCGCCGCTTTGATGCCCCCGCCGAAACAGGCTCCGTTTCCGAGGGAACCGTCTCCGAGCCCGCCGCAGCAGCTTGTGCTCCTATATTCTCTTGCGTACTTTGCTCTTTTTGTTCCTCCGCAGTGCTGCGCTCCGGCCCCGCCGGCTGTCCTGCGCATCCGGACAAAACGGCCGCGCATACGGCCCACAACAGCACCCGGCGCGCGATCTTTTTCATATCCCGATTCCCCTCACGGCCGTTTCCGCCTGCCTGGCGCCCCCGACCATCCCTAAAAATCTTTATAAAAATAGAACTGCTGCCCAGCGAATCTCCATTCGTCCAAACAGCAGTTCCATCTCGCAAATTAAATATTCAACAGATCGCTGTATGCCTTCAATGCGCCGTCCGTATCATGGGCCAGCACCTTCTTTGCCAAAACCTTGCCCAGCTGCACGCCCTCCTGGTCAAAGCTGTTGATATTCCAGACAAAGCCCTGATACATCACCTTATTTTCAAAATGGGACAGCAAAGCGCCCAGCGCCTGCGGCGTCAACTGTTCTCCGACAATAATGCTTGAAGGGCGGCCGCCTTCAAAGTTCTTATTGCGGTTGTCATCGGCCTTGCCGCAGGCAAACGCTACGATCTGCGCTACGACATTGGCACAGAGCTTCTGCTGGCTCGTGCTGTCCTCAATTACGACATCCCTGCCCATCTGGCTGTTCTTAAAGCCGACAAACTGCAGAGGGATGATATCCGTTCCCTGATGCAGCAGCTGATAGAACGAATGCTGCCCATTGGTGCCGGGTTCCCCGAAAATCACCGGACCGGTCGCATAATTTACCGGCTCGCCGAAACGATTGACCGACTTGCCGTTGGATTCCATATCCAGCTGCTGCAAGTGGGCGGGAAAACGGCTCAAAGCCTGGGAGTACGGCAGTACGGCCGTATTCTGGTATCCCAGCGCGTTGCGCTCATACACGCCGATCAGGGCGTCTAACATAGCGGGGTTTGCAAGCATATCCTCATTCTTTGCAAGCTTATCCTCCTCTGCCGCGCCTTCCAGGAACTGCGCAAATACGTCCGGGCCAAATGCCAGAGACAGCACGGCGCCGCCCACGCCGGAGGTCGAGGAGAAACGGCCGCCGATATAGTCGTCCATAAAAAAGGCTGCCAGATAATCCTCGCTCTTTGCCAAGGGAGAAGTCTCGCTGGTAACGGCAATCATATGCCGGGAGGGGTCCAGCCCCGCATTCTTCAGGGCGTCTTTGACAAAGGATTCGTTGGTTAAAGTCTCCAGCGTCGTACCGGATTTGGATACCAGCACAAACAGGGAGCGCTCTACGTCAATCGTATGCAGAACCGCCGCCGCGTCGTCGGGATCTACGTTGCTGATGAATTTTGCTTCCATTTTAAATGTGTCGTTTACTTTCGCCCAGTTTTCCAGGGCCAGGTACATGGCGCGGGGGCCTAAGTCGCTGCCGCCGATACCGATCTGCACGACCGTCGTAAATTTCTCCCCGGCCGCGTTTGTAATCTCGCCGCTGTGTACCCGATTCGCCAATTCTGCGATCTTGCGCTGCTGCTCCGCATAAAAACTGCGCTTGTCTACGCCGTCGGCGACCACGGCCTCGCCCAGCTGCCCGCGAGTCATGTGGTGGAGCACTTTGCGCTTCTCTCCGGTGTTGATTACTTCGCCGTTGTACAAAGCGGCAAATTTCTCCGCCAGCTGCGTCTCTTTCGCCAGCTGCGCGAGCACCTTTAGCGTCTCGTCATCTACCTGCTTGGCGGCGTAATTGAAGGCAAGCCCCGCGGCCATCGGCACCGTGTATTTTTTTACGCGGTCTGCGCCTTTTTCGCCTGCCATAGCCTCCGCCAGGTTGATCGGCGCCGCTTCAAGCAGCTTTTGGTATGCGGCAGTGGTATCTAAATTGTTCCAGGTAATCATTTTTAATTCCCCTCTCCGAATTATTTTGCTGTGCTTTATTAGGAGATTATACTATTAAACACGCAGGAATTCAAGCATTACTAAAAATCAATTTAAACGAAATCCACTCCCAGACACAGCAAAGGCTTCCATGCACTCTGCCGTGCCGGAAGCCCTTTGCCCTTATCGATTCCTTTTGCTCTTATCGATTCTCGCTCACATAAATACTCGCGCGGCTCTGAATAACGCCCGCCACTTCCTTCGCCGATTTCTGGCCCGAGAAGTACGCCGCCGCTTCCTCCACCACAATCGTCTGCAGTGCCGTATCGTAGACAGCTACCTCGCTTACGCTTGTCAGGAAATCGGTCACGTACTGGATCTCCTCATCGCTCATAATCGGCAGAGTTAGTTCTTCCCCATTTATATAATAGGTGTCCTCATACTCCTCCCGCTCGCCGGTCGTCGGATCCTCCCAGTAGGGTTTCTGTTTGGCATCGGCCTTCATTTCTTCCAGGCGGTCCAGCCTAAGCGGCCAGGCATAACTCACCGTATCCTGATACTCGCTCAGCAGATAACCGCGCACAAACTCCCATGCGCCGTCCTGGTTTTTCGACTTCGCGGAGATCGCAATATTCAAATTCGCGTTGATCGTCGCGCCGTTGCCGGGCGCAGAGGGAAAACCGATCATCGTAATCTCTTCGCCGAAGCTCCCGTAGCGCAGTTCCAGATACTGATGATAGTTGCTCAGATAAAACTGTGACAACAGCGCCCGATCCTCGCGATACATCGTCTCCTGCATAGTCCAGTAGCTATCATTGTTGTAGAGAGCCTCATAATCGATCTCCTTCGGGAAGGTGCTGCAGAATTCCAAAAGCCCGATAAACTCCTCCGAATCAAAGTTGCAGGTCCCGTTCTTCCAGTCCACAAACTGGCCGCCCGCCAGGTTCATCACCGTGTACAGGAAATTTTCCTGCGTCATCTCCGGGAAAATCTCAATGCCGTCCGGCAGCGAAGGCAGAATCGCCTGCAAGTCCGCAAGCGTCCAGCCAGGTGTCTCCCCAACGTATTTTGTCTTGCCGACCACCGTGTTTACGCTAAAAGAGGGAACCAGCTGGTAAAGTTTGCCGTCCACGGAATACGCTTCTAGGATATTGCTCAGAAAGTCCTCCCGCTTCATATCCGCATCCGCATCGATCATCGGATAGAGGTCGGCGAACAGTCCCTTGCTGATATAGCTGGAAATCGGCATCCGATCGTTCAGATACAGGATATCCGGCACATTTCCCGAGACAATATCGTTGTTCAGCCGCGTGATGCCGGCTTCCCAGTCATTCGCCTCGTCATAGCTTTGGTAATCGTTGATCTGGATGCGGTAGTTTTCGTTGCTCTTGTTAAACGCAATGACGAGCGGCCGGAGCTCCCACAGATTCCCATAGCAGGCCAGCTGCAGCACGGTCTTATCTTTTACATCCGCCGGATCTACCTTCGTAAGCCGCGAGACAATAAACTGGCCCTCATAATTATTCGCCGTATAATCATACGACAGCATCAGCAGCGCCCGATCATCCAACACCGCCAGACTGTTCATATAACTGCTGTCCAAGTCGGAATCAATGAAGTTCATAATCTCCGTCTTGTCCGCATCGCCTGTTTTGTAGCCATAGACGGCAATCGTATCGTAGAAATACAGATCGTACTCTCCGCCGTAGACATTCTGGCACACATTCAGATTGTAGCCGCTCAAACCCGGGACGGAAAGCGGCTCGGACAAGGTCTTTGTCGCCAGATCAAAGGAACAAAGAATCTGCTGCCAGGAGCCGTCTGTTTCTCCCCAGTAAGAGAGGTACAGATCGCCCTTCCCATTGACAAAGAAATTGCCCGCATCCTCTATTTCCAGCATAAATTCATCGGTTTTATTCCCGCTCGCATCAAACAGCATATACCCGTTGCCCGCATCGTTCTGGATGCCGCAGAGAACCCCCTGCGATATTCCCACGATCGAATTGACATAGGTATAGGTCTCGCTGTCATTGCCGTGCGCTGCCAGTTCCTGGCGCCAAATTTCCTTGCCCTGCGAGTCAATGCCGACTAAGAAATAGTTCTCATTGTAAATCGGGTTATTCTGGTCGCGATAGTCATTGTAGTATTCGTCTACCAAAAGGTACAGGTTGGCGCCGTCCGAAACCATATTGTTGATGTTATAGCCGTAGCTGACCGTTACCGCATCGTCCGGGTATTTATCAATATCCGGTTCCGCTGCCGGCAGGTCGCTGTCCGCGGGAGCGTCGCCGTCCGTCTCGGCCGGCGTATCACCGCTGCCTTCACCTTCCGTTTCCGCCGACGTATCACTGCTGCCGACACTCTCCGTTTCCGCTGGCGTATCACCGCTGCCGACACTTTCCGCCTCAGCGGGGGCATCGCCGTCCGTCTCGGCCGGTTCCTCGGCCCCGTCGGATTCCCCCGCCGTCTGCGTCTCATTTTCACCGTCGGATTCCTCCGCCGGCATATCTGTCTCTCCGTTCTCAGCCGGTTCCTCCGCCGGCTCTATGTGCGCCCGCGGGTCTACCATCTCCGGTACCGCTATGCCGCCGTCAGAGAAGCCGCCCATCGAATTATCGCTCTGCTCGCTGTTAATCGCCAGCTCAATTATCTTTGCGTCCGTGCCGTCCATATTCATGGATACCAGGGACGGTTCCTGTCCCGTCTCTCCCCAGGTATAGGACATCATATACAGGCGTTCGCCGACCTTGCAGATATTTCGCGCGTTATTTACTGTTTTCTCCAGCTCCAGTTTTACGTCCTCTGCGCGAAACACATGCTCTTTCGCCGCCGTATTGTTCGTGTTGCCGCCGTCGCTGCCGCAGGCTGTCAGCCCGCACAGCAGCGCAAGCGCCAGCAGCACACCACAGGCTCTTTTTGCCATTTGCTTCATTTCCTCTCCTCCTCTATTAGCTGTTTCCGGCTTTTTTGCCGGCCGCATCTGTCACGACTCTTTTTCCCCGGATTTCTGTTTTTGTCCGGCCGCTTTCTTCTCTGCCTGCCTGGCCCAATGGGCCTCCCGGCGGTCGGCCAGCCAGTTCCCTACATCGCTCCAATGGATTGTCCGCGTTTTCCAGCATTTTCGCAGCCACAATACGGACAACACTACCGGAACGGCTAAAAACACCAGGCGCAGCGCCAGCAAGATCGAAAGGATATCCTCCCACCCTCTGGCCGCGTTTTCCCAATACGGATAAATAATCGCCTTTACATTCATTGAACGCGTCCCGAATTGTCCGATGACTCCAAACAGGGACAGCATCGAATAACGGCTCGTATTCTCCACTATTTGCAATTTTTCCTTTTCAAACCCGATATTTTCCTCCACTATTCCTTTGGCAAAGCCGGTTATAGGGTTTGGCATCACCACCTCATAGGCATTGATGCCGCTGTGCTGCCCATAAGTATTCAACATTTCATACGACAGATAGACCGTGCTTTCCGCCGCTCCCGCTTTTTCGTTCATCCATCCGCTTTCGCTGCGGATGACGCCGGCCACCACGCCGACATGAGACTCCGGACCAGAACCGATCGTAATCGGCTGTCCGGCGATATCGTATGAGCCAAACAGCTGCCAGGCCGTATTTTGATCCAAAAGGACCCTGTCCTGCATCATATCGTCGCCGCCAAAATACATGCCGCCCGGTTCCAGTTCCAGCGGATGGAACATAAAGTAATCGCCGCCGACGCCGTAAGCCCCTGTCTCCACGCTCGTCAAATTGCTGGACAGCGTAATCTTGCCTTTGGCGCTGTAGGCCGAGGCAAACAGACGGGCATTTTCCGAAGGCGGCTCGATCGAAGCCTCCTGCAGCTTGCTTTTTAGCATGTACTCAAACCCGAGGATTGTCTCCGGTTCTGCCTGTACGCTGTCCGGGAAAAAGCAGCTGATCTGCGCTGCCCCTCCCTCGCTGTCCCAGCGCTCGGCCATCCGCTGTGCCGGCTGGCCGTCGACAATCAAAAACGCCGCTATGCGCAGGAGTCCGTACAAAAGCAGGCCGGCCGCTGCCGCAAGAATCCGAATCCACTGCCGGCGGGTCGGACGTTTAAGCGGATGGCTTTCCAGCCATTTTATGGGATGTTTCATGCTCTCCCTCCTTTAATCCGGCAGACGAACCTGTTTTCCTGCCTCAACGGGTTTGGTCGATGTCGTAATGACCGATTCATAGCCGTACAGGCCGCCGCTCACCGCCGACATCGTATCATCGGAAGCCAAAACCTCCACATCCACGCGCGTGGCAAAATATCGGTTTCCAAGCGGACTCGACTTGGATTCCACAATCAGAATAAACTTGCCGTTGTTGTCCTCGCGGATCGCGCTGTTGGGCACCACCACGTCGTAGTTGGCGCTCTTCTGCCCGACCGACAGACTCAGGCTCTGCCCGGCCTGTACGTCGCCCTGTATGTCAAATACGACCATCCGGTTCTGCGGATTGGAGGGATCGGCCTTGAAGCCGGATACGGTCGCCTTGAGATCGCTGTAATACCAGGAATTCTGCACCTCGGCCACATCGCCGACGCTGATCTTCTTGGCCTGATCCGCCGTCACGGAAAAACTCAGCGTAAAGCCCTTCTCGGTCATAACGATCTGTGCCAGCGGCTGATCCGGGGTCGTCGTCTCCCCGGCCACATAGCCTACATTGGCAATCGTGCCCGATACCGGAGCCACGATCGTTGCGCCGGTCGCGTTGGCTTTTAGCTTCTCTACCTTTTCCTCCTGCTCCTTGATCTTATTCAGCATATCAAGCAGGTCCACTTCCTTGCCGAAGCCTGCCAAAAGCTCCTGCAGATCGGCTTCCGCCTCCGTCTTGCTGGTCGTCGTCTTTGCCAGGTTCGCGCTCAGGTCGGCCCGCTCGCTGTTTAATTCGTCCCGACGGCTGTTGTCGGGGGTAGTGGCCTGCTTGTTGGAGAGGTTGCGCTGGGCTTCGGCCAGGGCGTTTTCGCAGTTTTGCTTATGGCTGACCGCATTGTTGTATTCGGTCTGTGCTGTGTTTACCTCGTTCTGAGCCTTGGTGCGGTCCGCTTCCACGGTCGCTTCGGCATCGAGCACAGCCTGCTGGGCCGCCGCCAAGGCTTCTGTCGCTTCCTCCAAAGCTTTCTTTGCTGCCGCTACGCTTCCGGCCTCCCCATCCAGCTGATTCAGTTCTGTTTTTTCCGTATCGGTGCGATCCGCTTCCGGTTTCTGTGATAATTCGATGAATCTAAAATACAAGGTGTCATACTTTTTTTGCGCTTCATCCACCGTCGTCTGACAAGATGCCGCATACTCCTGCGCGCTCGTCACTCCGCTGTTCACCGATTCCAGCACGCTCTGCGCCGCTTTCAGCTTTTCCTCCGCCGTTCCGACGCCTGCCGTCGCCTTATCCAGATTCGCCTGCGCGTCGTTCACCGCCCACTGTTCGCCCGACGTATCCACCGTCGCATCTCCCAGCTTGCTCAGCTCCGCGTCAATTTCCGCGATCCGGTTGTTGTAACTCTCAATCGCGTTGCCCAAACGTTCGATCTTCTTATTATAAGAGTCAATCTCTGCCAGCTTCGACTCCGAAGAGGTAATCTCCCCGCTCTCCACCCGGTCCACAAGACCGGAGCTGCTGTCCGCCGAAAGAATCGCTTTTTCATATTCCAGGCGCAGGGTATTAAGCTGCGTCTGCGCCTCCAAAAGCTCCGCGCTCTCCGCATCCTCCAGCATAAAAAGCACGTCGCCCTTCTCTACCGTGTCGCCCTGCTTTACCGCTACGCTGGCGATCACGCGGCTTTCTTTGATCTCCACATTATAGGGATCGCTGGCCTCAATCGTCCCCGTCCCCCGCACTTTCGCCGTAATACTGGCCGAAGTCGCGTTCTGAACCGCCACCTCCGGCAGCGAATAATTCATAATCGTATTGGAGAAAAAGGTCAGGATCAGCATCACTGTCAAAAATACAATCATTGCATTTTTGATCCAATCTCTCCTCTTGGTCGTATTTTCGTTCATGGTTGTAAGCTCCTTCCTATTCTCCTCTTAACCTTTGATTCCGCCCGCGTATGTGATGCCTTCCACCAAATAATCCTCCCCATAGAGGAAAATCAGCAGGCAGGGAACCATGTATATCGTAGCAACGGCAAATGCCAGGCCGATCTCGCCGGTGTTGATCTTTGACAAAAACACCGACAGAGGATGTTTCTCCGCATCCGACAGCAGGATCAGCGGCTGCTCTACCATATTCCAGTAATCAATAAATACCAGGATCGCGATCGAATACAGCGCCCCCTTGCACAACGGCATACAGATTTTCATAAAAATCTGCCACTCCCCGGCCCCGTCGATCTTGGCCGCCTCCATCACGGAAACCGGAATGCGCCGCATAAACTTCGTGAGCAGAAATACGCCGAACGGGGAGAAAATCCCCGGCAGCCAGATCGCCCAGTTCGTATCAAGGATATGCAGCCAGCCGGACACCAGGTAATTTGGCACCAGCGTCACCTGGTAAGGCATCAGCATCAAAATCGTATAGGCAAAAAAGATTATCTCCTTAAAACGCCCCCGATACCTGGTAAAGCTGTAGGCCGCCAGTGAAGCCACCAGCAGCTGGAAGGCCACGATCGGCACGACCAGGACAACCGAATTCCAAAACTTGAGAAGGTATTCCGGGCTTTTAAAAAGCACCGTGATGTACTGGCTGAAAGACACCATATCCGGAATCAGCTTCAGATTCACCTTCTCTGCTATGTATGCTTTGCCGCCGGTGTCGTTCGTTGCAAATACCTTGCCATAGTTGGCCGATATCTCCGAGGCCGACATAAACGAATTGGCCATCGTAAGTACCGTGGGAAGCAAAAACAAGATCGCAAACCCTGCGGCAATTGTCGTCACAAGGACGGTACGCGCCCGCTCCTTGTGGCGGCGCTGTGCCCGGCCACCCTCCAAGGCCCCGGGCCGCAACCCGCGATCCGCGCGCTTCTTCTCCCGATCCGCTCTCTCTTTGCTCATCCTTCCACATCCTTTCCAAACCTGTCCTCCGCGATGAACAGGAAACCGATCAGGAACACTATCACCACCGCCATAATAATCGCCGCGGCCGACAGTTTCTGATAATCAAGGTTTTCAAAGGTATTATTCATAAAATGCTGCAGCATATAGACCGAATCAAAAGGATAGTCGTTTGTCAGCAGATAAATTTCACGGAACACTTTGAACGAATTTATCAGCGAAAAAATCGTCACAAACAGAAGCGTCGGCGACAGGTAACGCAGTTTGATCCGGAAAAATATCTGCGCCCGCGACGAAGTATCCAGCGTCGCCACCTCGATAATATCCTGCGGAATATTGCCGAGGGCCGCCATAAACAAGATCATATTGTATCCCAGATTCTTCCATAGAAAGAGAAGCACCAGCACGATTTTGCCCTGCTCCGATTTCAGCCAGTCGATTGCCTGGAAGCCAAAATGGCCCAAAAAGTCATTGACCACTCCGTTGTAATGGAACAGCACCTGCCAAATCAGCACCACCGACGCTACCGGCACCATCATCGGGCTCAAAAAAAACGTGCGGAACTGGCTGCGGAAGGGAATTTTGCTCTCCAAAAGCACCGCCAGGCCCAGCGAGAGGATCACTGCCAGCGGCACCGCCACCGCCGAAAACTGCAGCGTATTGACCGCCGCTTTGCGGAACGCGCCGTTTTTCAATACATTGGCAAAATTCTGCAGGAAAACAAAGTTATGACTGATCGGGTTATCCACCACAGAATAATATATGACTACCAGAAACGGTAAAATGAAAAAGACCAAAACGCCAATAAAACTCGGCGCCAGAAATGCCGCCGAGTTGAGCCTGTCTTTTAAGCTGACCTCATTCCTGGGCGCCTGTGCCCTGCCGCCCTTTGCCGGTTTCAGCGCCGCTTTCCCTCTCCCCTTTGTCTGAATCGGAATCTTCATAAAAACTCCTATCTGTTTCCATTATAATCGTTCTATGTTGCCAGGGTATTTTATGTACCCGCGCGGGATTCCCTTAAACTACCCGTATCCCGGGGCCTGCTGTGCCCCTGCGGTATTTCCACCTTATAACAGGTTTCATTATAAACCATTTCACAATATTTGTCTTTAAATTTTCCTTACGCTTTTATTGTAGAAAGGCTTTCGTTTTATGGCTTTACCACACCAGCCCTGTTTAGAAAAGACGGCGGATTGCTCCGCCGCCTGTTTTCTCAATATTCAATGATAATTCTTCTCTGTGCTATCCCGTCACATAAACAATCTGCCGCAGATATTCTTCATCGTAAATATCCGCCACCTGGTCCCCGCCGGTCAGTTCATTATTGTATTTATGTTCCACCGGGCAGCGTCCTCCCTTTCCCCGCAGGAACCACTCATATTCCAAATCCAAATGGCCGATATCGAGCGCCTGGTATCCGGCCCGGTACAGATCGTAAGCCAGCACCCCGGCCGACGGCCCCAGCGCAATCAAAAACAGGCTGTCCGCATCGGCGACACGTAAAGCGGCTGCCAGGATTTCCTCGTACTTATCCCAAGAATTTACAGGCGGCGCCTCGATCCGGCGAATGGAAGCGGCATTTGCAAACAGATCGTTGCCGACGCCCAGGCGTGTGAGCGCGCCCTCGACAAAAACAATATCCCGGTCTGCCCAGATGCGCTGAAGGTTTTGAAAACGCTTTCTGGGGGCATCGGTCATGTTGTCGGCGTACATCGCATAAGGGCGGCTGATGTATGTATTGTGATACACTCGCTCCAGATTTAGAAGCCGGCGATGCTCCTGTCGTATTTGTGCTGTCATATACGGGCGTATCCCATGCTTTCCCTCCCGATTATAGGCATCCAGGGAACCGTATTGATCGGCAATCGCAACCAGGAACCCCTCTTCTTCGCACCGAAGGATCTCCCGCAGGCGCTCCGCCAGTGTTAAATCCACCTTCTGGAAACGGCACCGCTCTCTCTGTGCCATCATAGAAAACTCCCCGTCGCCGAAACGCGCCATGCTCTTTTTATCGCGGACAATGCTCTCTACCGTTTCTTCGATCTTATAAAATTTCGGATAGTAAAAACTGTCCTGCGCCGTTTGGGGATCGTTCCATTCGTATCGCAGATTTTCCATGTATCCCGTGTCCATGGAAATCGAAAACAGCTTCTGCTGTGTTTTCATGAGGGCTTCTATTTGTTTCTTCTGTGTCTCTAACTCCGTTTTTAAGCGAATTACCTCCTCCAGGCAGATCGCCAGCGCATTTTGGAGTTCGTTTTCTTTCAGGCATTCTTCCATATGTTCTTCCCGTCACTTTCCAGATTTTTCCATACCGTCTAAAATACGCAGTTCCTCCGGCGTAAACAGCTCTCTTACCGCCTGCGTCAGGCCCGGATACGGCACATCTTTTGCTGTCCGCAAAACAAAAATCCGGTCTTTGGCAGCAGAAAAATCATAGATCCGCCCTAAAAAAGCCAACACTTGTTTTCCACCGGCGATCTGCGCCGGATCATTGGCAGCACCGCTCTCTTGGCCCGGGGCTTTCGATGACTTGGCATCCCGCAAAAACGCCGCCAGCAGCAGCCGCAGCACCCCCATTGCAAAACGGTCGGCCTGCAAAAGAGTTACGCACGCGCTCACGCAATCTTTTAACTGCCCGCAATTATAATAGCAAGTCGCCAGATATTCCCAAGCCAGCCGCAGATTCGCGGTCAGCAGCATCCCATAACAGACATTCCCGTTTTGGTTTAACAGTTCCATGGCCCGATGCAGATGCGCGGCCCCTTTCGCGTAACTGCCGGTCTCCGCATAATGTCTCCCCACAATGTAGTCGAAATCCGCATCCGCCGGCACATAGCGGAGGGCTTCTTCGTATGTCTGCCGAATCCGGCTTTCTTCTTTTCTCAGTTCGCACAGCAATGTCAGCAGAAAAGCAAAATTCTCCGAGGTCCGCATGTCCAGCACACCGGCCATTTTTTCGGCCGGCGGCAGGGCCGCTACCGCTTTCTCGTACCAATTGACCGCCTCTTCGTATTCGCCGCCGGCCCGATAGGTATCTGCCAGGTTGCCAAGCATCTTATAGTCGTTCGGCCGTTCTTCCAGTTCTTTCAAAATCATTCTCCGGTTGCGCTCCAGCTTCTGCCCGGCTGCCAGCGCCTGCGGGGTATATCCCGTATGGTAGATGGTCAGCTGGTCACAGGCATCCATAAGCTCCGAGCCGTCCAAATCCCGTTTCCCGCGCACCAGGTATTCATGGATGCGTCCCTGGTAATGCACGCCTGACCGGTTCCGAAATATACGAATCTGGTTGCCGCCGATAAATACTTTGCCCGTCTCATCGACATTAAACCAGTTCGTGACAATCGCCTGACAGAGAGAATGACTGCGTTCCAACCGGATCAGCAGGCCATACAGCCGTTTTACGTTTTCGGCATCCATATATTCATCGGCGTCCAGAAAGGCAATCCAGTCCCCTTTGGCCTGGCGGCAGGCAAAATTTTTGGCTGCCGAAAAATCGTCGACCCAGGCAAAGTGATATACCTTGGCTCCCATCGCCTCTGCCAGTTCCACCGTGCGGTCGGTGCTGCCGGTATCGACGACAATCTGCTCCCACATAATATCCTTGCCCCAGGAGAGCGCCTGCTCAATGTTTTTTTCCTCATTTTTCACAATCATGCACTGTGAAATGCGCAGTTGTTTCATTGGATCATCCCCCTCTCCATCTGTGCGGCCAGCGATTCCCAGCCTGCTTCCCTGGCGGCCCGGGCAATAAACAGGCGGTTTTTCAATACGGACAGATCGTACAGCTTACCCAGGAATTCCATCACGCTATCCTGATAGGGCTGGCTGTTGGCGGCAATGCCGCCGTCCTCATAAAAGGCCTGCAGCAAAAGAAACAGCGCTTTCATGTCATAGGGGGTCACCTGCAGGACAGCCACCGCCGTCTGCACCGCCTCCTGCCTGCGCCCGCTTTTCAGGAAACACAGGGCCAGGTTTCCATACACGCCGGTCAAATCGGCGCTGATGCGCATCGAGCAATTGGCGGCGCCGAAGCGCTCCAGTTTGGAAAGTCCCTGCGACAGGTAGCGCACACCTTCCTCCCAATGCCCCGCTTTCACATGATACATCCCCATCACATAATCAAAGTCCGCATCTTCCGGCTGAAGGCGAACGGCTCGCTCGTACATCTGCTTTGCCTGCTCCTGATTTCCCTCCGCCGTATACATTGCGATCAGGGAAGAAAACGTCCAGGCACTGCGCGGATCGCTCGGAGGAAGTTTTTCGGGCATATGTTCCACGGAACGGCGATACCACTGTCTGGCCTGTTTTTCATCCCCGTAGCCGATATATTCGTCTCCCAGGTATCCCATAATTTCATAATCGCCCAGGTGGTCGGCCAGCTCCTGTTTCAAAAGCCGCAGATTCCGGCCGCTGCGCTGCTTTGCAGCCTGCGCTTCGCCCACATAGCCGTCATGGAAAAAGGCGATTTTTTCGTCCACATTGGCCAGGCGCATCTCCCGGCCGTCCGTAAAGCCCAGCTGTTCATGAATCCGCCGGCGGTAGCGAAGCTGCGGCGTATTGCGGAACAGGCGAATCCGCGAACTGCGGGTCATAATATTTCCCTGGTTGTCCAGCTCAAGAATTCCCGCATGGACGCCGTCGTAATTGCCCTCCTCAAGCCGTTTTGCCAGGGAAAGAAGATACTCCTCCGCTTTTGGCACCGGATATTCATCGGCATCCAGCGTCAGAATCCACTCTCCCCGCGCCTGCTCAAGGGCAAAGTTGCGAGCAGCCGCAAAATCATCGATCCATGTGAAATGGCAGACCCTGGCTCCCAGGCTTTCTGCCAGTTCGACTGTACGATCGGTACTGCCGGTATCGACGACCACCTTCTCCCAAAGCACGTCTTTTCCCCAGGACAATGCCCTGGCAAGTTTTTTCTCTTCATTTTTCACAATCATGCACAGGGAAATGCGCGGCATGCGTTCATTTTTCATTCGAGCTGACCTCCAAGGATTGTTGTTTTTTTGTCGAAAAGAAAGGCCACCCCGCTGCCGAAGCCTCGGGATGGCCAGTTCTTTGCACTTTATGCAGTTTCTTTCACACTGCCTTCAAAGAAAAGCATCAAGCTTAGCCAAGCAGGCTCAGAACGCTCTGAGGAACCGCATTGGACTGAGACAGCATCGACTGAGCTGCCTGCAGCAGGATGTTGTTCTTGGTGAAGGATGTGATCTCATCCGGCATGTTCGTGTCGCGGATACGGCTCTCAGCAGCCTGGATGTTCTCCGACGTTACCTTCAAGCTGTTTACGGTATGCTCCAGACGGTTCTGGGCAGCACCGAGACTAGCACGGTAGGTAGATACGGTGTTGATAGCGCTGTTCAGATCCGTAAGAGCTGCATTTGCTGCTGCTCTGGTCTTTACAGAATCAGCCGTTACACCCGATGCCAACTCGTCAAACCGCATATTCTGGCCTGCAACGGAAATTGTTTCACCGCCGCTCGGACCAATCTGGAACGTCATCTGTCCAGGATTGCCAGTACCAGCAAGAGGCTTCGTGCCGTTGAAATCGGTGTAATCCGCGATACGGTTGATTTCATCCATCAGAGCCTGGAACTCAGTCGAGATATTGCCAGCCGCAACAGTGTTGATTGTCGCATTCGCAGCCTGCGTAGACAGAGTAACCATACGCTGTAACATGGAGTGCACCTCGGTCAGGGCACCTTCAGCGGTCTGGATCAGACCGATGGCATCCTGTGCGTTGGTAGCAGCCTGGTTCAGGCCGTTGATCTGGCTTCTCATCTGCTCGGAAATAGCAAGGCCGGCAGCATCGTCACCAGCACGGTTGATGCGGTAACCGGAGGACAGCTTCTCCAAGTTCTTGGACAGGTTGCTGTTGTTGATCGCTAAGTTTCTACCGGAGTTGATCGCCTGAATATTATGTTGAATCTGCATACATTTACCTCCTTGTGTAAGTCAGCCCCGCAGCGACTTCCCTGTCCCTGACAATATAGCATCTGTGGGCCCTACATCCGATATATTGGCCTGACTTTTTCACTTTTTGTGTTTCACAACTATATTATCGGCAGGGTTAGGGGAAAGGTTAAGGAGATTTTTTGATTTTTTTCAAAATTATGTACTACAAATAGAAGTCATGGTATTCAGACTGAGAAACAAAGCTTTCTCTCTACTGTCCTGACTAAGAGACTCTCTATGAAATTCCGATTGCTATGACAGACCCCAGGCGGCGGCTCTGGTTGAAAATCTATTGGCCGACGCAAAGCTGCTTCACTAAGACGCGACTCTGTGTACAGGTATCAAACGAATCACCTGCGTATGCGGTTTATGCCGATGCGGCTTTTCTGTGAAAAGAAACGCCGGAGATGTTACTATAATCCCGATTTTTTCCTTTATAAATGCAACAAATTCTAATATGAAACCAAATGTATTTTGCAGGGATGCCATCCCAGGTCGTGCCCGGGATGGCTTCCTTTTTTCTTTTGTAGATGTATGATTGCTTCTTTTTCAGATGAACAAGGGTGCTCTCGTTGATTTCACCGCTCGCTTCACTTATTCGCCAAGAGACGATCCGGTTTAGCCAAGCAGGCTCAGGACACTCTGAGGAACTGCATTGGACTGAGACAGCATCGACTGAGCCGCCTGCAGCAGGATGTTGTTCTTGGTGAAGGACGTGATCTCATCCGGCATGTTCGTGTCGCGGATACGGCTCTCAGCAGCCTGGATGTTCTCCGACGTTACCTTCAAGCTGTTTACGGTATGCTCCAGACGGTTCTGAGCAGCACCAAGACTAGCACGGTAGGTAGATACGGTGTTGATGGCACTGTTCAGACCAGTAAGAGCCTTATTTGCGCTTACACGATTCGTTACAGAGACCTCACTTACACTGCTATCTACCAAGGTTTTAAATGTCATATCCTGCTTGCCAACAGAAATCGTTTCACCGCCACTCGGGCCAATCTGGAACGTCATCTGTTCACCGGAACCTTTGACATTTATACCCGCCAAAGGCTTTGTGCCATTGAAATCGGTATAATCGGCAATACGATCAATTTCAGCCATCAGAGCCTTGAACTCAGTCGAGATGTTGCCAGCCGCAACCGAGTTAACCGTGGCATTCGCAGCCTGCGTAGACAAAGTAACCATACGTTGTAACATGGAGTGCACCTCGGTCAAAGCGCCTTCAGCCGTCTGGATCAGACCGATCGCATCCTGAGCGTTGGTAGCAGCCTGGTTCAGGCCGTTGATCTGGCTTCTCATCTGCTCGGAAATAGCAAGGCCGGCAGCATCGTCACCGGCACGGTTGATGCGGTAACCGGAGGACAGTTTCTCTAAGTTCTTGGCCAGGTTGCTGTTGTTGATGGCTAAGTTTCTTCCGGAGTTGATTGCCTGAATATTATGTTGAATCTGCATACATGTACCTCCTTGTGTCAATCAGGCGGCCAGCGACTTCCCTGTCCCTGATGGCATATCTCATGCGGGGCCCCACACGCGATACATACGATACACTGGCCTGATTGTACTCTAATTTTGTTTCACAACTATATTATCGGCATGGTTCGAGAATTATTAAGTAATAAAATAGAGGTTTTTAAAAAAAATTATAATAATCGATTTTGATAAATTTTTGTACAGGTAAAAATACACAAGTTTAAAGGATATATATTATTAGATATGACCAATGAAATTTCTAAAATATGTATTATATAGAAGAAAAAGGATTTTTTAATGTAAAATTTAAAATCTAATAGTCATCCGATCCCTACCACCTCTGATAAGACATCTGGAAAATCCCGCCGGAATCCGAAGTTTCAGCTTCTGCTTTCCGGGCGGGATTTTGTTTTTTCTTGCCTGTTCTTTTACAGCATTATTCGGTTTGACCGTTTCAGGCGAAGTCTATATGTATCTTAACTGGGCGCAAATTCTTTCATATATTTTCGCGCTTCCGCTTCCTTCAGGGAAAATCGTTTTTGCAGTTTTAAAATAATTCGTTCTTTGGATGTCCCCTCTTCCAGATTGTCTAAAATCAAAGCCCGAATCCCTTCTGCTATGCCTTCGGCTCTTCCCTCGGCTTTGCCTTCAACTCTGCCTTCCGCTCTTCCCTCGACTCTACCCTCGGCTTTCCCTTCCGCCCAAGTCATCTCAAACACCGTACACATATCTGCTCCTTCCTTCGTCAATTCCGTATAATCCATCTTACAATTCACCGCTCCCGCCACCGCCAGAATCACCGACCGATCTACCTGCTTTTCCCTTGCATATTCGATCGCCCGTTTTCTCGTTTCCGACGTCGGATGGCTTTGATCCAGCAATATTTCCAACAAACGGAACAAATCTATATTTTTACTATTATGCAGCTTCAAACCGCTTCGCCTGGCTTCCACCAAGACCATCTTATAATCATTTACATACGGCACAATCTCTTCCGGGATTTTCAGCATTTCATAAAGAGACTTCGCTCCATCCCATGCCTTTTCACCATAATACACGACAATCGTAATGACCGGCACAAATCGATCGCTTCTTTT
>JAAWCS010000006.1 GCA_022793375.1 Lachnospiraceae bacterium | reverse complement strand
TCACAGGGCGAAAAGCGGCGCAGGCGGCAGAGTCGGAAAGCATGGGTGTGAGAGCGGCGCAGATAGCGGAAGAGGAAATTATGGGGCCGATATCAGCGCAGATGACGGAAGAGGAAATCACGGAGCCGATATCAGCGCGGCTGGCGGAAGAAACGGCGTCAGCATCGCTGGCAGCTGAGATAGAATCTGCGTCAGCCGTACAACCGGCCGCACAGCCGCCCGCAGATGAAACAGGCAAGGTACAGGACCACTATGTACTGATTGCCAGTGATAATGAAGAAAGCGGCCTTCACGAATGCGTGGCCTATATTCGGAGAATGCGCGAATTATTAGGCTGCCCGGCGAGCCAGGTAGCAAAGATCAGCGGTAGCAAACTTGCCAAGAAAAACATTGAAAAAACTTTGGCAAAGCTGCAGGGCCGCGATCTGATCGTGGTAGGAATTGCCGAACTGCCGACAGAAATATTGTCGCAGACGATCGAATGCATGGCAGGAGATCAGGCAGAGTGCTTTATTGCTTTGATTGATACCGAAGAAGAGATCGACAGACTGCAAAAACGGATGGCGTTTTTTACAGACTGCCGGGTTCTGTCCTGTGAAGGCCTGGGACGGAACACAGCGTCGGCGCAGGTGCGGGAAGAAAAGAAGCCCGCGGAGCCCAAAGTTCAATCCAAAGAGACCTTTGTGACATCAGCGAAAGAGGAACGGCCGGCCCCCCCGGTTGTTTCCGGGCAGCAGAGAAAACCGTCGTCGGAATACGTGGAGGAGCAGAAACCACAGCCATCCCTCCGAATTCAGGCGGCTCGGGGGCCGCGTCTGGCGCAGGCCGATGCCAGGACCTTTGCGGAGTCTGAATCGCAGGCAAAAATCGGGCAACGGGTAGCTCCCAGGCCGCAAGCGAAGGCTGACTCACGGACGGTCACTGAGCCGCAGGCAAAAGCTGATTTACGGACGGTCACTGAGCCGCAGGCAAAAGCTGATTCACGAACAGTCTCCGAGCCGCAGGCAAAAGCTGATTTACGGACGGTCACTGAGCCGCAGGCAAAAGCTGATTCACGAACAGTCTCCGAGCCGCAGGCAAAAGCCGATTCACGCACGGCCTCTGAGCCGCAGGTAAAAGCACAGACCGCTCAAAAATCGCCGGCAGAAACCGGATCACAGCCGGATCAGGCGCATCGGACGTTGGCAGAACTGGTAGAGGAAGCCCTGAATACCGGCAGTCAGGTATCTTCGGTTTCCGAAGGACAGCCGGCAGAGGCCCCCCCGCAGGAGGGGACGCCGGTCGGCCTACAGGAGGAGACAGCCGCCGCGAAGCAGGAAGAAGCCAAACCGGAAGCAAAAGCCGCGGATGAAATGGCTCCGAACGACTTTTTTGACTTTGCCGTGGAATACGCCCGGATGCTGGACGCGGTTGTAGACGATATGGGAGGACTGGCCTTGTTTGCGGAGATTGAAGAGTGTCAGCAGGAACGGGTCGCTCTGACGGAGGAACTGGCGCAAGAGCTGGTGGAGAAAGCGATTTTGCGGGCGGAACGACGCTCGATCAAGAGCTTTTTCTCCAATCGCTACGACAAAGAAGGCTATCTGATTTTAAAGGAAGAGCATTTTAAGGAGTAAAAGATGATGGATGGAAACTGGCTGATGGTGGTCACCATAGTCATATTGGCGGCCGGCGCTTTGCTTGGCTATATAAACGGACTGATAAAAACGGTTCTGAATCTGGTGATTGGCGCGGTGACCTTGGTGCTGGTGCTGCTTTTGAGTCCCCGTGTCAGTTCATACCTCCAGACACAAACCAGTTTACCAAATTATATCGAAAGCAGGGTAGAAGCGGTTGTATGGGAGCAGGCCGAGGGCATGCTTGAGAACGGCCAGGAGCAGATTCTTGACCTGGCCGGCCAGCAAAAGCTGGTAGAAAGCCTTCCCTTCTTGCCAATGCTTACGGAAACGCTGTTGGAAAAGGAAGCGGTAAACGGGTATGCCGAGCAGGGAATGGAAGCGTTTGTGGCAGGTATCAGCCATATTATTTCCGACCAAATCGTAGTGCTTCTGGCATATTTTGCAACATTTTTGATTGTGTTTTTTATTCTGCGGGTCGCGGCGCTTTTGCTGAACCTGTTGGAACATATGCCTTTGCTTCATGGGATCAATAAATTGGCCGGATTATTTTTTGGGCTGGCGGAGGGACTCTTGGCAGTATGGCTTTTGGGCCTGGTTCTTACGTTGGCCGGAACGAGTGAAATAAGCCGCAGTGCGGCGCGCTGTATTGGTGAGAATTCGTTCCTGGCAGCGCTTTATGGAAATAATTTACTGCAAAAGATCATATTCTGGTCCGCAGGATGAACAAATGTATAAATGAAATCTGTTTTGAAAAACGCTGGAGACGTCATATGCTCCGGCGTTTTTAATAATCACCTGACAATGTCGTCCGCTGCCAAAGCCTGTTGGTTTTGCCGAATACTTCCTTTTTATATAAAGATTTTATAAAAAATGGTTAAGCGGTTGACAGAATGAAGCGAGATTGATAAAATAATAATGACTGACCGGTCAGTCATTAAAAAGGAGAAGATATGAATTCACAAGACAAAAAACTCCGGATTCTGGAAGCGGCCGTCCAGGTGTTCGGAAAAAAAGGGTTTGACGCGGCATCGATCCAGGATGTGGCGCGGGAGGCAGGCGTTGCCAAGGGAACGGTATACCTGTACTTTGAATCAAAGGATGAACTAATCCGCCAGGTGTATCGTCACTGTTACCAGATGGATGTAAAAGCATGTCAGACAGGCGTGTGGGAGGAAAAGGACGTGATCGGCAAGCTGTGCCGCCGCATGGACAATATCATGGAGTTTGCGCTGACGCATCCGCTGGAAGCGCAGATCGAAGTGGTATATCCAAGTCTGCCGCAGTATGGCATGAATCAAAATGCATGTCTCCAGGAAATGTATGAGGATATCGAGGCGGTCATCCGTGACGGGATTGAAAAAGGCGAGTGCAAAAGCCTGCCGGCGTCTCTGCTGACAAGGATTTATTATGGAATTGCCACCGCTGTCTACGGAATGCTGCGGGAAAACCCGCAGATGTGGCAGGATGCGTCCGTGCGGGAGCAATGCCACCAGATTGTGAAGGACAGTATGTCAAAAATGTCCTGAGAACACGGACAATTATAAGGAAACACCGCAGGGGTGTACCATTATGTCCTGAAAAGACGGACAAGAATAAGGAAACACCACAGGGGTGTCCCATTATGTCCTGAAAAGACGGACAAGAATAAGGAAACACCGCAGGGGTGTCCCATTATGTCCTGAGAACACGGACAATTATAAGGAAAGGACGAGTGTAATATGAAAAAGAGAGGATTGGCTTTTTTGCTGGCGCTCTGTATGATGTGCGCGATGACGGGCTGTGCTCAGAACACAAACGAGACAACCGCAGCGCCGACATCGGCGGAAACAACGGCCGCTCCGGCGGAGACAACGGAGGCGCAGACGACCGAAGCTGCTTCTGAAGGGACGTTTGCGGCAGGCAGCTATACGGCGGCGGCCGCCGGAATGAAGGGCGATATTACCGTAGAAGTGACCTTTAGCGAGGACAGTATCACCGAAGTTGCGGTCAAGGATCACGCGGAGACATTTGGCATCGGCTGGGGATTGGACAATACACCGATTGAAACGGTCCCCGGCTGGATTGTAGAAAACCAGTCGCTGGCAGTCGATACGGTTACAGGTGCGACAATAACAACATATGCGTTGAAAAAGGCGGTTTCGGACTGTGTTGAACAGGCCGGCGGGGATGTCAAGGCATTGGAAGCGGTTCAGGTAGAAAAACCGGCATCCGCCGGGGAAGAAACCTATGACGTAGACGTAGTAGTAGTGGGCGCCGGCGCCGCCGGGCTTTCCGCGGCCAACACCGCGCTGGAAGCGGGCGCAAATGTACTGTTGCTGGAAAAACAGTCGATTACCGGCGGTTCCACGGCCCGCAGCGGCGGAAAAGTGCTGGCGGCAGGGACTCCCTGGATGGAAAAGCAGAATCAGGAGATGGATCCCCAGCTTCTGTACGACTATCTGTTGGAGGTGGGCGGAGACTTCATTGATGAAAGCCTGCTGAAACCGTTTGTCTTTAACTCGGCAGAAAACCTCCAGTGGCTGGAGGACCGGGGCGTCATGGTCCAGGATGTAGAAGAAGTACACAGCAACCTTCCCGTATGGTGGGTTCATAACACCCAGGGCGGCGGCGGTATGACCGACGGCCACGGCGGCCAGATCAGCGTCCCGCTGACACGCGCCTACGAGGAAAACGGCGGTGTGATTTTATATAATACGGCTGCCACTTCGCTGGAAGTCGACGGAAACGGCGCGGTGACCGGCGTAAAGGCCCAAAAGAGCGACGGAACCGCGGTAACGGTAAACGCGAAAGCCGTTATTTTGTGCAGCGGCGGTTATGCGCAGAACCGTGATATGATCGCGCGGATCCCCGGAGACGAAGGCTACATCAGCAACGTACCGATGAGCAACGTTGGCGACGGAATCGTGATGGCCCAGGCAGTCGGCGCGAAAGTCTTTGACAGTCCTTCGGCAGCGCCGGTATTTGTGGATCTGACGTGCGGAGTCGGCGGCGGTGAAATGGGCGGCCTGATGGTCAGCGCGCAGGGCGAGCGTATCGTAAATGAATACACGTATCAGTTCCATACCGGTCTGGCAATCGAAGCGACGGGAACGCCGTATGGCTACTACATAGCGACGGCCAACGATCCGAACGAACTGGTCCAGTACGGCATGACGCTGGAATCAACCGCGCAGGCCTCTTCGCTGGAAGAACTGGCGGAAATCACCGGCATGGATAAAGACACCTTTGTCGCGGCAGTAGAACGTTACAATGAACTGTGCGCAAAGGGTGAGGATGAAGATTTTGGCAAGCGTCCCGATCACCTGTGGCCGATTGAAGGAGAGACGTACTACGCCTTTAAGATGGTCCCGATTATCAGCTTTACGCTGGGCGGTTTGTGCATTGATCCGGAAGGCCATGTCATGAATGTGGATGACCAGCCGATTGCCGGCCTGTACGCGGCGGGCGAAGTAGCCTTTAGCGGCCTGATCGGCGACGATTATCCGTCCTGCGGCATGGCGATCGGTTCGGCGGTATATTACGGACGAATTGCAGCGGCGAACGCAGTAGCCGGAAAATAATCACAGAAACGTTTAACAGGGAATTACGAGGGCGCGGCTTTTTGAAAGATGAAAAAGGCTGCGCCCTTTTTCAACCGCGGCGCCGCCGGGCGCATGCAATTTTGCGAAAAGGAGAAGCAGGCAAATGATCTGTAAAATAAGGAAGTGGAAGATGTCCGACGCAGCAGAGCTGGCAGCCGTTATTTCCAATAAAAAAATACAAGACAATCTCAGGGATGGACTGCCCTTCCCTTATACCGAGCAGGACGGGGCCGCGTTTATCTCTGAAATGCTTTGCGCGGATACAAATGAAACGTTTGCCTTTGCGATTACGGCTGAGGATAAAGTGATCGGCAGCATCGGGATTTTTCGCCAGGGAAATATACACAGGCAAACCGCTGAGCTCGGATATTATATTGCGGAGGAATATTGGGGCAAAGGGCTGATGACCGAAGCGGTAAATCAAATCTGCGAATACGTTTTTAATGAAAGCGACATAATCCGCATTTACGCAGAGCCGTTTGCGCACAATACCGCGTCATGCCGCGTGCTGGAAAAAGCGGGTTTCCAATATGAAGGCACACTGAGAAAGAACGCGGTAAAGAACGGCAGAGTAATTGATATGAAAATGTACGCGCGGCTGAAAGCGGAAATTGAGACAAAAATTGAAACGTGAGAGTATCAAAAAAATATTCGTAAAAAAAATTAAAAAAGGTGTTGACAAGCCTGTCGAGATATGGTAATCTATGTAAGCTGTCAGCGAGACAGTGAAAAACACAAAGCACCTTGATAACAGAACAGTATATTCCAACCCTGAAAATTTCTTTGAAAAATTGGGTGCGCACAGACCCGCTTGCCGGGCAAGATGCGCATGACCGATTTGCCGCAGTGCGAAAGGCTTTGCTTTAAGCCTGTGGGAAATTTTTGGAACAAAACCTAGACATAGGTAAAAACGGAAAAAGATAAGCTGGATGTTTATCTTTGACCAGACAAACTTTAAGACGAGAGTTTGATCCTGGCTCAGGATGAACGCTGGCGGCGTGCTTAACACATGCAAGTCGAGCGAAGCACTCTGTCTGATTTCTTCGGATTGAAGGCAGTTTGACTGAGCGGCGGACGGGTGAGTAACGCGTGGGTAACCTGCCTTACACAGG
>JAAWCS010000038.1 GCA_022793375.1 Lachnospiraceae bacterium | reverse complement strand
GGGTGAAAAACCGTTCCCGCCTAATCATCCGGGATGATCCACCGCTCCCCGTCAAAGTCCTCAAACTTCTCACTGGTCACGTTCTGCTCATAGTACACAGCCATGATCCGCTTGATATCTTCGCTCCCCGCCCGGCTGGCAAAGAATCCCTGCTCTTTTAAGGATTTTTCAATGCGGTCCAGGTAGGAGAACACCTCCGTCCCTTTCTCGTTGTGGAGCCTGATGATGATTAAAAATTCCCTGGCCGTGGCCATCTAATAACCTTATGGAAACAGGCCGGCACAAACAGCGCGGTATCCGATGCAGCATAAAAAACCAGCTATTTTTTTACTCCTTTACTTCTCTTTTAATAGGTATTTGCTAAGTTAATTCGGTTCTAATCATTTTCTTCAAAAACACATACAATAGCATTATGATACTTCGGAAAAGAGGTGAGTAATGCTTTTGTATAGAAGATTATGTACCAATGAGGATTGAAGAGCTCTGCTCAAACGACGGAATCACCAGATACCAGCTATCCAGCCGGACAGGAATCTCACAGTCTGCACTGTCAGACATCGTGAAAAAGAAAAACGTGCCACTGTCCCTCATTTTTCCCTCATGGAACCCGGAAGCCCTCCGTCCTACGCCTGTTTGCATGGAACCAATGCCACCCGATAAACCGCCTTTTCACCATGCCTGCGGCAGAAAGGAACCAAACAAATGCAGAAAAAAGACCAGATCACACAAGATGCCGACTACCAAACAGCCCTTCTCGAATACCGGCAGGCCCGCCAGCACTATCAGGATACCGACTTCACAGAATCCCAGCGCAATATCATAGACACACTCCTGGCCCGTAAAGACAAAAGCGAATTTGAGCACACCGCCAACGCATACATGGCCGGCCTTTTGGACAGCTACCGCATCCTAAGAAACTTCAGCCTCACAAACGAATAATCCGCAGACACACAATGTCCCGCAGCCTCCCCATCCAGATGCCACGGGACATTGCTTTTCATTTACTCTGCACCAGGATCAAATAGGGCTGAACCGGTTCATGCTTCACACCCATAATTCTGACAGGAACTCTCCTGTAAATACCCCTGTCCTCCCGTTTATCCGCCAATACAAGATCGTGTATCTGCTTGATGATACTCTCCGATAAAGGCATCTGTTCTTTTACCAAATCCCGAACAAAATCAAATGTCTCTTTATGCCCAACTGCCTCCTTCTTCCTGTCTATGGCTGCCAGTAAACTTTCTGTCGCTTCCCGCCAAACAAGAGTCAGGCATTTTTCTTATAATAGGCACGAAGGATTGGTTCCAGTTCCCGCCATTTATTTTCGTAGCACTGGCGGTAATCCTCCGCGGTGAGAGACGGGCGGATGACCTGCTCCCTGCCCCGGAACTTTATCGTGTAGGGCTTGAACGCGTCGGAATCCGAATCCAAACCGTACAACCCCTCCAAAAGTTCCCGCCCCTCCTCCAGGTTGCGCAGGATCGCCGCCACGGTGGGCAACCCGTCCTTGCCGGGCGGCTTAAAGGCATGGATATCCACCTTATGCTTTTGCAGCTCATTCAGCACCGCCACAAGCATCTCCCGAAGCCGGCGCTGCTCCTCCAATTCCCGCTCGCGGCTGGGCGGATAGTCCGAAAAAGATTTGTGAGCAAACTGGTCATACTGGTTCATGGCATGCTCCCAGGCGTTGAGGTTCCCGGGATAGGTCGTCTGGTTGGGATTCATCCCTTCATCCAGCATACGGCGCAGCAGCAGGAAGTAACCCCTGCTCCGCTCCGGACCGGGACCGACCGTGTGCCCTGCCCGCATGAAGCACTGCCCGATGGCGTCGTACCAGATGGGGGCGGAGAAGTTGGAGCCGTAGGGATTGACCGCGTCCCGGAAGTTCACATCCGCGCCCCGATCCAACAGCAGATGGGCCACCTCCAGGTTGTCGCTCTTGACAGCCACCATCAGCGGCGACTGTCCGTCGTCTTTTTTGGGCGGGGCCTTGGCAAGGCAGGAAATCAAATGCGGATTCTTATCCAGGATCCGGGCCACCTCGTCCAGCCTGCCCTGGCGGATGACAGTAAACAGTTTTTTCACAGTCCGTATCTTCAATATATATGTGCCGCTTAACACCAGGCAGCAAGAATAATCTCTTGCAGGCAATCACACCAATCGTTATAGGCTTGTTGTGGTCAAGCCTTTTCAAAGCGTTCTACCGCTGCGTTTAGTCTAGCACACTCACATAACGTTTGCAAGTTATCAGCCCCTTCCCCAAATACAAAAGGGGCTCCTGCTTGTCAAAGTTCAGGCTCTATTGTTTAAATTTATACGCCGCTGCCAATCCCATTAAAAGCACCGCCACCGATATCCCTATAAGGCCCCCTGCGCCGCCGAACGAAGAGGTCTCTTCGTCTGCTGTGGCAAAATCCCCTAAAGGCCTGTTTCTCCCGATCTCTTCAAAGTATTGTCGTTCACCGGCTGATTCGCCAGGAAGCGTCTCATTTTCTTTTTCGGAACCACCGACGCGCATTTTTTCGCTCCCTCCTTCAAACTCGTCCCCGCGCATTGTCTCGCTTCCTCCTCCACTCCCGCCGCCGAACATGGTATCTCTTCCTCCCCCAAATCCGCCGCCAACCTGCATAGTCCCCATGTCAGAAAGGTTCAGAGCTCCCGTATCCAGCAAAGCCTGCTCATCGGCCGCCTGCCCTTCGGCGGTTGAGGGAATTGTCCCTGCCAGCTGTCCATGTATACTCTCCACACGGAGCTCGCAAAAATCCCGCAGGGCCGCAATTCCTTTTTCATATTCGTCGTATGTACAAAATTTTGTATGGTCCTTGCGGACATACGCCGATATCAACTCCACGGTTTCCTCAATCCGCGCCGCAAGATCAATCTCCGCCATCCATTCCTCAAACAGCGCATGGTAACGCCGCGTATATGTTTCGTCAGCAAAAATCCAGCTGACCATTGGCCGGTCGGCCAGATCACCGGAAACAGGCGTGTCGATCGGCGCGTTGACGGTCGACACCGCGTCCGTGTTCCCAAAGCCGCCAAACGCCAGATTATAATCCCAGGGAATCATCGAAAGCCGTCCTTCCTCTTCATATAAATAATAATTGTGTACCATTGTGCCCGTATAGCTGTCCCCGTTGCACAGGAAATTGTGTACTACGAAATAACGCATTACCTCCTCGGTGTTCACCGCATTTTCTATGCCGCTGTTTTCGGAAAGTGCTTTAAGGGCCGCGATCAGGCGCTTCTGATCCGACTGCGAAATGTCTGTTTTGGCATTCTCAAATATATTTGGGTAGCTGTCCGGATTTTCGTCAATGTACTGAAGCTTGATGTCTGCGCTGCCCATGCCGCCGAACATGCCACCCATGTCCCTGGACGGGACGGATGTTCCCTCGGGCATACTGCCTATATCTCCAGAACTGCCGGACTCTCCCCCCGGCACGCCTGTCTCTTCAGGCCCGTCGCCCGTTCCTCCGGGTATGCCGCCCATCTCTCCGGGCGGCCCGCCGGCTCCCCCCGGCATACCGCCCTGTCCGCCGGCTTGCAGATTTTGGCTGTCCGGCTTATACAATTCTCCGTAAGCGCTGCCGTAATTTCGCTGCAAAAACGATTCTTCCACCGCCTCGACCGCCAGATACAGCCCCCACTCTTCCCCATTTACCGTTATATAGACGTAACTGCAAAGCGGGGACGCTACGCCGAAATCCGCCATCAGCGTATAAGCCAGGTAATCCTTCATGCAGGTATTATCCTGTATCAGATTGTTAAGACATATTTTGTCCAGGCCATAATAACTTTTATCCTTGTCATATTGGTCAAATTCGATTTTGAAACTGTAGCGGCTGCTTCCCATACTGGCTACCGAACTCAGGGACGTATTCCCCTTTGCCCGGATGCCGACATTTTTATAGGCTTCTCCGTCGATGACTATGGAGCAGGGCGAATACTCCTCATTCTGGCAGGTTTCAATAAATCCCTCCCAATCCGACATGACAATATCGATCGTATGTACTCTGGTGCGGTCAAAAAGCCGGTTCTCATATCCCATCGTCTGACCGTTCGTTTCCCGTCCCACTGCCTGGCTGTTGCAGAACAAAAACGCCACGGCCACCGCTACAACGATGGCGGCAATACAGATTGGATCGATCCATTTATGCGTTGACATCGTATCCCCCTATCCCATATAATCGCCGTTATAGCTTACCAATACCGCGCTCTCTACTCCGTCCATCTCTGCCGCTACATTGATAAAATCTGTGTACTTGTCTTTGAGACGGATTTCCATGCTCACTTCTACAAGTTCCTTCTGTACCGTTTTGCTCTTGACAACACAGCGTTCGGTGTGCGCTTCCAAAAATGCCGTGACCAGCGCTTCACTATCTGCCCCGTCACAGCGGATCACTGCGATATAGGGGATTTTATACGCTTTTCGATTTACAAACGCCAGCAAAATCAAACCGATCATCACACTGCCGATGACGGCCAAAGGAATCATTCCCGCTGCCAAAACAATGCCCACAGCGATTGCCCAAAATAAATAGGCGATCTCCAACGGCTCCTTGATTGCCGTGCGGAAACGCACAATGGACAGCGCGCCCACCATGCCCAGCGAAAGCACGACGTTGCTTGTCACGGCCAAAATCACCAGGGTAGAAATCATCGTCAATGCAAGCAGCGTTACCCCAAAACTCGACGAGTACATGATACCCGTACAGGTTTTCTTATAAACCAGAAAAATAAACATTCCCAGACCAAAAGCCAGTGTCAGCGCGATCCCCATATCCAGAAGGCTCACACTCGCAATATTCTCCAAAAAACTCGACTTAAAAACATCTTCAAATCCCATAGATCGTATCCTTTCTTTGTTATTGTCCCTGTTCCCAGGACATAAGGAGACGCCCTTATGGCGTTTCCTTATATATTTGCCTGTCTTTCCAAGGCATCATGGGACGCCCTTGTGGCGTTTCCTTATATATTTGCCTGTCTTTCCAAGGCATCCTGAAACGCCCTGTAAGCCGGCGCTACCCGTACATCCTGCACAGCGCATACTTGGAAAATGCGCTTATTCTCCCGTTTTTAAGCGCGACTGCGTCCCGGATGATGTCCGGAAGGAACGCATCCCATTTGACCTCCAAAACGATCTCCTGCGAGACAGGGATTGTCAGGCAGTCCGCTTTTAAAAAATCCCGGCAGCACAGGCTCATCCGCATATTGTAGTCCAGCGTCACCCGCACATTGCCGGCCGGAAAAACATACGGCTCCCGCTGATAATCCACAATCACTTTGGGCGCCAGCCCCTGCCCGCGCATTTTGATATACAGTTCCCGGATCAGCGGCTCCTTACTCTCTGCCATCCACAAGATCCGTCCCTCCAGAATTTCCCGCACCTGCGTCGGATTCAGCCGCGCCTGGCTCTTATTTCCCAGGCCGTTTCGCTTGCTCTTCTTTTCCAGATGAATCATCGACGTATCCTGGTTGTAATAACGGAGGCGAAATTTTTCACGGCGATTCACTCCGTCCGTTTTCTCACGCAAAGCTTTATCCCGCGGATTCTCAAAGTACAGACTTCGGATCTGGTAGCTTCCGCCTGACGCATGGGGATCCAGGCGGGCGACTGCCTGCAGGCGTCTTGCAAGCGCCTGCTTGTCTGAAACGCTGATTACACATTTCTGCTCGTGGCGAAATTCCATCTCGGTCACCTCTTTTCTTCTTTGTGCTTGCATCTTCGCGTTTTATTATACGAGTCCATGCTGAATTGACGCTGAAAACACTCCCCAAAAACCGTGAAGATTGCGTGAAAACCCGCCGACGGTTCGGTTTTTACTTGAATTCGGCCCGATCCTGCCGTATGATGAAGATAAACCTTTCCGGGAGGCCCCTATGAAAATCCTGATTATTGAAGATGAGGTCCTGCTTGCCGATTCCTTAAAAGCGCTGCTTACTGCCAAAGGCTTTGAAACGGATGCGGTATACGACGGAAAAAGCGGCGAAGAATATGCCTGCGGCGGCCGCTACGACTTGATTATTCTTGATGTAATGATGCCGAAAAAAGACGGATACCAGGTCGCGCAGAGTCTCCGCAAAAACCGATGTCAATCGCCGGTCCTTATGCTTACGGCCAAATCCGCCGTCGAGGACCGCGTCGCCGGGCTTGAATCCGGCGCCGATTACTATCTGACCAAACCGTTCGATACCCGGGAACTGCTCGCCTGTGTCAACGCTCTGCTGCGCCGCCAGGGACAGCAGGTCAATGAACTGGCCTACGGCGGCACCCGGCTTGATTTGGACTCCGCTTCGCTCCTGTGCGGCGAAAACAGCGTGCGGCTGTCATCAAGGGAATTTGAAGTAATGCGTCTTTTGATGCGGTCAGGGGAAAATCACATTGCAAAAGAAACGCTGCTTACAAACGTCTGGGGATATGAATCCAACGCAGTAGAAAATCACGTAGAAGTATACGTAGGGTTTTTACGGAAAAAACTCGCCGGCATCGGTTCCGCGGTCCGCATCGCCGCGGTCCGCAGACTTGGCTATCATCTGGAGTACGTCCATGCTGAAAAAACTGAAAATTAAATTTGTTGCTGTTATTATGACTTTTGTCACGATTTCCTTTGCCGCCGTTCTGGGACTGGCCTTATTTTTCACCCGGCAAAATATGAAACAGGAAAGTATCCGTCACATGCAGGCGCTGCTTTCCTCCGGCAGAGAGCCGGCGGCTGCTGCTCCTGGCCGGCCGGAGGATCCCAGGCTTCCGTTTTTTATGGTGGAAATGCGCCCGCCGGAAAATATCATCCTCTCCGGCGGTGGTTTTTTTGACCTGTCTGACAAAGAAACGCTCCGGTCTCTGATCGATACGGCCCTGTCGGCCGACGAACCGGTCGGCGTCATCCGAGACAGCGAACTGCGTTATCTGCTCTCGCCGGATCGCCGGCGCATCGTATTTGCCGATATTTCGCAGGAAAATGCCATGCTTAGCCATGTTGTCAAAAACTTTCTCTTGTTGGGCCTGGCAGGCTACGCAGGTCTTTTTGCGGTCAGCCTGCTGCTTGCGAACTGGGTTGTAAGGCCGGTAGCGCAGGCCTGGCACGAGCAAAAGCGCTTCATTGCCGACGCCTCGCACGAGCTTAAAACCCCGCTCACCGTCATTTTGACAAACGCGGAGATGTTGTCCGATCCCCAGGCCGGCGATCGTGAGAAACAGCGCTTTACAGACAATATCCTTGTCATGTCCGGCCGCATGAGAGGGCTGGTTGAAAGCCTGCTGATACTTGCGCGCCTGGACAGCCATACCCTCGCGGTCCGGACCGAAGAACTTAATTTCAGCAAGCTGGTTTCTGACGCCCTTCTTCCCTTTGAAGCATTATTTTTTGAAAAAGGCCTGGAACTTGTCTGCGACATCGAAAACGATCTCTTCGTGCGGGGCGACCGGCAGCAGCTGGCGCAGGCCGCCGAAATCCTACTTGACAATGCCTGCAAATATTCGGCGCCGTCCGTCCCTGTCGCCGTCTCTCTCAAAGGGCATAAAAACCAGTGCGTTTTCTCCGTATCCGGCGGCGGTACGCCGCTGTCGCCGCAAGAACGAAAAAATGTTTTTCAGCGCTTCTATCGCCTGGATTCGGCCCGCACCGGTTCGGGCAGCTACGGACTCGGCCTGGCGATTGCCGAACGCATTGTGAACGAGCATGGAGGGACGATTTGGGCGGAAAGTTCGGATAAAACCAATACGTTCGGCTTTTCGCTTAGTGCCGCTCGGCTTTCGCCTCGCTGATCGCGGCTTTCGCCTCGCTGGTCGCGGCATTCGCCGAGTGAGAGCATGCATGCTCTCGTTCGGCTCATTGCTCGCGCAAAAAAATAATCCCTGCTGGAATCCAACTTAGGGGGATGGATTCTGACAGGGATTTGTTTTATTCGTTTGTTCAAAGCGGCCGGCCGATGATGTTATTCCCCGGCTTTTGCGGTTTCCTGCAGGTCCGCTTCGCGCATGCTCAGGTTAATGCGGCCCTTTTCATCAATTTCAAGCACCTTAACCGTTACAATATCGCCGATGTTTACTACATCTTCGACTTTTCCGACCCTCTTGTTCGAGAGTTTGGAAATGTGGATCAGACCGTCCTTGTTGGGCGCCAGCTGTACAAACGCGCCAAAGTTCATCAGACGCACCACCGGACCGGTGAAAATCATGCCGGGTTCCACATCGGTGACAATACTCTCAATGATGTGGATCGCCTTGGCGATCATCTCCGCATCCGTACCGCATACGCATACCAGGCCCGAATCGTCGATATCGATCTGCACGCCAGTTTCTTCGATGATCTTGTTGATGACCTTGCCCTGCTTGCCGACCACATCGCCGATCTTCTGCGGATCGATCTGGATCTTGTCGATCTTGGGCGCATAGGGACTCAGCTGCGTGCGCGGCTCGGAAATCACCGGCGCCATAATTTCATCCAGGATATAGGTCCTGGCAATCTTCGTTTTGGCAATCGCCTCTTCAATAATCGGGCGGGTTAAGCCGTGGATCTTGATATCCATCTGAATTGCCGTAATGCCCTTATGCGTGCCGGCTACCTTGAAGTCCATATCGCCGAAGAAGTCCTCCAGGCCCTGGATATCGGTCAGCACAATATAGTCGTCATCCGTCTCGCCGGTCACCAGACCACAGGAGATTCCGGCCACCGCGCGCTTGATCGGCACGCCCGCCGCCATCAGCGACAGAGAGGAAGCGCAGACACTGGCCTGAGAGGTCGAACCGTTGCTCTCCATCGTTTCCGATACGGTGCGGATCGCATACGGGAACTCATCCTCGGACGGAAGCACCGGAACCAGCGCTTTCTCCGCCAGCGCGCCATGGCCGATCTCACGGCGGCCCGGTCCGCGGGAGGGCTTTGTCTCACCGACCGAATAAGACGGGAAATTATAATGATGCATATACCGTTTGCTCGTCAGTTCCGTGTCGATGCCGTCCAGCTTCTGGGCATCGGAAAGCGGCGCCAGCGTGCAGATATTCATAATCTGCGTCTGGCCGCGGGTAAACATGCCGCTGCCATGTGTCCTGGGCAGCAGGTCGATCTCCGCCGCCAGCGGGCGAATCTCGGTGACCGCACGGCCGTCCGGACGCTTATGGTCCTTGAGGATCATCTTGCGTACCGTCTGCTTCTGATATTTGTAGACGGCTTCCCCGATGAGCGGCAGCCAATCCGGATGCTCTTCTTCATAGCGGGCCGTCAGTTCCTCTTCGATCGCACGGATATTGGCTTCACGCACCTGCTTTACATCGGTGAATACCGCCTCCTCCATCCTCTCTGCGGAAACCACGCTTGTAAGGTCGTCCCACAGCTCCTGCGGCGTCACGCACTTCGTATAGTCGTGCTTCTCCTTGCCGCATTCGGCTACAATCGTATCGATAAAGGCAATTACCTGCTTGTTCAGTTCATGCGCCGCGAAAATCGCATCGATCATCACATTCTCCGGCACCTCGTTGGCCCCGGCCTCAATCATAATGACCTTTTCCCGTGTGGATGCCACGGTCAGCGCCAGATCCGAAACCTTTTTCTGCGCAGAGGTCGGGTTAAATACAAACGCGCCGTCCACCAGGCCTACCTGCGTCGAAGCAATCGGTCCGTCAAACGGGATATCCGAAATGGTGGCCGCGATGGCCGATCCCAGCATTGCCGTCATTTCCGGGCTGCAGTCCGGGTCCACGCACAGCACCAGGTTGTTGAGCGTTACATCGTTCCGATAATCCTTCGGGAACAGCGGCCGCATCGGACGGTCAATGACACGGGACGTCAGAACCGCATTTTCGCTGGCCTTGCCCTCCCGACGATTAAAGCCGCCGGGAATCTTGCCCACCGAGTACATTTTCTCCTCATATTCCACGCTCAGAGGGAAGAAATCAATCCCCTCCCGCGGCTTGTCCGAGGAAGTAGCGGTCGATAAAACCACCGTATCGCCATAGTGCATCAGGGCCGCGCCGTTAGCCTGAGCCGCCACACGTCCGATATCCACACGCAGGGTACGGCCGGCTAATTCCATTGAATAACTCTTATACATACAATCTCCTTTTTTGTCATGCCCCTGTTTTGGGGCCTCCTGGCACATTGACAGAAGATATCGAAACTACTGAAAAAGCCACCCGCCGGCCAAACACGTGCCGATGCCCTTTTCAGTGGTCTCGCGTACCCTCCGCCTTTTTGTCTCTGGGTTACCTGATTTCCTGAAAAAGGGTGGATTGCTCCACCCTTTCCCTGCAAAAGATTACTTTGAAAGCCCCGGCGCCGCATCGTGATCGGCTTTCATGCCTTGGTGGTGCGCCGCGCCAGCAGCGCATGTAGGTTTACTTTCTGATCCCTAAACGGGCAATCAAAGTACGATATCCCTCGATATCGTTCTTCTTCAGATAGTTCAGCAGGCCGCGTCTCTGGCCGATCATCTGATACATGCCGCGCCGAGAATGGAAATCCTTCGGATTCTCCTGCAAATGAGCGGTCAGCTCGGCAATACGGGCTGTCAGGATCGCAATCTGCACCTCCGGCGAACCGGTGTCGCCTGCCTGACGGCCATACTCGGCAATGATCGCTGCTTTCTTTTCTTTAGAAATCATTTTGTGTTCCTCCTGAAATTTTTATTCGCACTGGATACCAAGTCCCGGCCGGAGTGTGCCTGAGACTGAGCATCAGCGACTCATACTATCTTAAACTAGCATGGAATTGACGTTCTGTCAAGCAGATTTTTTGAAACAATACGGCCACGAATGATACGGCCGCCAAGCGATACCGCCAGGGCAAAATCAGGCCCGCACATGTAGGTTTAGGAAGGAAAATTTATTTCATCCCAAAAGTTCCAGCAAAATCCCGGTCACTGCCCCGGCGCCGTAGATAATCCCCGCAATCGCCGCATTCTCCCTGCGGTTACGGTTCATCCGCAATAGAATCAGAAGCCCGGTCCCCGATCCCGCCAGCAGTCCGGCCATCGCCGCACCCAGGCTCAGCGCTCCTTCCAGATACAATTTTGTCATTATCACCGAGGGGGCACAGTTCGGAATCAGCCCGGCGGCGGCCGTAAGCAGCACACTGACAAAGGGCCGGCCTTGCATAAAGGCCGCCAGGCTGTCCTCTCCCATATAAAAGATCGCCAGGTTCAAAAGAAGCGTAGCCAGAAACAAAAACGCTACAATACCGGCCGTGTGCCGCAGTGCCGAAACCACAATCCCCGCCTGGCAGTCGCAATGCTCTTGTTCGCAGAGTTCGTGAATCTGGGGCCCTTGGTCCTGCCCTCCCCGCCTGGCAAACGCATCGACGAAATCAACCAAAAAACCAACCAGCAGGCCAACCGTAAATTTCAAGGCCAGAAGCCTGACAATCGTGGCGCCTTCTGCCGCCTCCGTCAAAAGCACCGGCAGCATCTCATCGGAAGTAGCCAAAAACACCGCCACCAGCGTTCCGCGGCTGATCAGACGCGCCGCGTAAAAATTGGCCGCCGCCGCCGAGAACCCGCACTGCGGAAACAGGCCCGCCGCCGCTCCCAAAAACGGCCCCGCTTTGCCGGCACGGCGCAAAAGCGCCTGTGTCCGGCCGGCAGCTTTGTGCTCCAGGTACTCCATAATCAAATATGTGACCAGCAAAAACGGGACCAGCTTCAGCGTATCCCCAATTGTATCCGCAAACAATTCCGTCAATGGCTCTCTCCTGTCTTTTCGGTATGCCGGCCCCCTTTTGGAGCCGTATTTTCTTTCGGACAACAAAAAACCCTTGAACAATCAAGGGCTTATTTTAGTAGCGGAAGGGAGATTCGAACTCTCGACACTACGGGTATGAACCGTATGCTCTAGCCAACTGAGCTATTCCGCCACGATGGGGCCTATAGGGCTCGAACCTATGACCCTCTGCTTGTAAGGCAGATGCTCTCCCAGCTGAGCTAAGACCCCTCGTTGC
>JAAWCS010000037.1 GCA_022793375.1 Lachnospiraceae bacterium | reverse complement strand
TTTGGATTCGACACCAAAATTTTACCACATAATTGGTCTCTTTTTCTATTCACTTAATAGATGAAATGCAATAAACAGCTTAAATATAGTAACCATGTGGCTTTCAGTCACTTTCACAGCACAGCCGTGAATAATTCAGGATAAAGATATGAATTTACCGAATGGGGAGGCTGGCAGAAATTTGCCCGGCCTCTCCATCCATCCAATAAACAGAGGTGTAAACGATGAATAAAACTGAATTTCCCAAAGATTTTTTGTGGGGAACGTCCATTTCAGCGTATCAGGCAGAGGGCGGCCTGCTGGATGGCGGGCGTAAAGAATCGGTAGCGGATTATTCGACCAGAAAAGAAGGATATGCGGATAATTCCGTGACATCGGATTTCTATCATCATTATAAAGAGGATATTGCCCTGCTGGGAGAGCTGGGAGCTAAAACATTTCGTTTTTCGTTGGCCTGGCCGCGTATTATCCCGGATGGAGAAGGGGAGATTAACCCAGAAGGGATCCGTTTTTATCATCAGGTTTTGGATGAGCTGGAGAAATATGGGATTGAGCCGATTGTCACACTGTTTCATTATGATCTGCCGCTTACGCTGCAGAAAAAATATGGCGGTTGGAAAAACCGGGCGGTGATAGATGCCTTTGTTGATTTTGTGCGCGTTTGCCTGACGGAGTTTGGCGGGAGGATTAAGAAGTTTTTAACGATCAACGAGCCGGATATTTTGACGATGTATGGCGGCCATGGATTGGATTTTGCCGGAAAAGAGGAATTTGCCGAGACGAAACTGATTATCAATCATCATTTTGCATTGGCGCATGCAAGAGCAGTGCGGCTCTGTCATGAGCTCGTTCCAGATGCGATGATTGGCCCTGTTTTCGGATATGTACCGGTCTATCCGGCCACCTGTGATCCGGAAGATGTGATTGCCGCGAAAAACATATCGGATATCCAGAACAGCTTTTTCCAGGAGTTGTTTTTGAACGGCATATATATGGAAAATGTCCTGCAATTTTATGAAGGACGCTGTCTGCCTCCGGATATTGAAGCGGGGGATATGGAGCTTCTGCAGAGTGCAAAGAGCGACCTGATTGCGCTGAATTATTATAAGAGTGATGTAGCGAAGGCCTGTCCGGAAGAAGAGGAGGAACGTGAAATGGGCGGCAACATCGGCGGCAAAAAGGGAACCTTCGTCTATGCTAAAATGCCTGGTTATTATGAAATGTGCCCGAATCCCATGCTGCGCAGGACAGACTGGGATTGGGAGATTGACGCAACCGGTATTCGCTGCATGTTGCGCGATGTATATTATCGTTATCGTCTGCCTGTGATCATAACGGAAAATGGGGTGGCTGCTTTTGAGCATTATGAAGGTGAAACGGTGGAGGATGATTATCGGATTGATTATCACAGAAAGCATCTTGCAGCCTGCAAGAAAGCAATTATGGAAGGGGTCAATTTGATCGGGTATTGCACATGGACGTTTATTGACTTGCTCAGTACAGGCCATGGTTTTTGTAAAAGATATGGCCTGGTGTATGTGAACCGAACCGACGAAGAAGAGCTGGATCTGAAACGGGTTCCGAAAAAGAGCTATTATTGGTATCGGGATACAATCAAGAATGGCGGCGCAGATCTGTAAAGAGAGCAGCGGCTGAAATAGTATCGATTAGGAGAGGATTATATATATGGAAGAAAACAGACAGCTGGATGAAGTAGTCGCGGTTGCGATGGAGATTTTAGTGGATGCAGGCGATGCCCGGACCTGTATGAAGGAAGCGCTGGATGCGGTGATGGCAGGGGACAGTGAACTGTGCGATGAGAAAGTAAAAGAAGCGAAAGCATGCATGGTGAAGGCGCATACTGCGCAAACGAATATGATTTCCAGAGAAGCGAGCGGAGAGAGCGTTATTTATTCGATGCTTTTAACGCATGCCCAGGATACGCTGATGACCATTAACAGCGAGATTCATTTGGGAGAAAAGATGATTAAAATGTATCGGACACTGGAGAGTAAAATTGTAAATCGATAAATGTGAAAGATAAAAGTCATGGCGTTTGATAAAGAAAAACTGTTGGAATATCTGATGTCGCAGAAAGAATGGATAACGGCCAACCAGGCCGCTGTCCATTTTGGTGTGTCTGTTCGCAGTGTAAAATATAATGTGGCAGCCTTGAATGAGGATGAGACGTGGGTACTTTCCTCACGCAGAGGCTATCGCTTAAATCCTGATTTTCAGAAACAGGCATTGGTGCGGCTCCATGCGTACCGGCAGCGCGAACAGGTGGATTCCGTTTGCAGTCGCAGGGATTTGCTGTTGAGAACCCTGATTCGAGAGGGAGGCGTATGGACAGGGGGATCTACAAATGAAGAGGGAATTGGCCTGTTCGATTTGGCAGAAATGCTTTTTGTGAGTGAGGCAACCATAAAAGCGGATATCGTTCATGTTCGGTCAATATTGGAACAATACGGTCTGCATCTTCGCATGCACGGTAATTATTATTATATAGATGGGACAGAGAAAAACCGACGTAGGATGATGTGCCGTATAATGATGGGAGAGTCCGATAATGGCTTCAATCTGCGCGACTTGACTAGATACATGGTTACAGACAGGGAATTTGCGAAGATTTGCCAGGCGCTTGGCGAGGCTCTGGAGAAAAAACAGTATTATATCAATGACTATGGCTATGTTAATTTGGTCATACATCTGGTGATTATTATGGATCGGGTTCGTCATGGTTACCAGCTGCAGGAGACGATTGGATGTGACGAACGAATAAAAGGGGCGGAATATGAAATTGCCGTATCTATATTTTCCAAACTGTCCGGGCAGCTGAAAATACAGTTTGCAGAGCAGGAGGTCTGGGAGTTTTCGCTGATGATTGGCGGTCAGACTTTGCCCTTGCATTACGGACAGGTAGATGCTAATAATCTGGCGGAGGTGATTAAAAAGCCGGTACTGGATATTGTTGCGGAGATTATTGATCGTGTGAACGAGGCCTTTGATATTGATTTGGGAGACTCGGGTTTTTATGTAAAGTTTGCACTGCATATCAAGAATTTACTGCTTCGGGCGCAGGTTTCACATTTTAGCAATAATCCCTATACGGAGGCGATTCGGAATTCGTCGCCGCTTATTTACGAAATTTCGGTTTTTATTGCCAATATTTTGGAAGAGAAAATCCATTCCCGCATTGACGACAATGAAATTGCTTATATTGCGATGCATATTGGATGTGTTCTGGTTGAAAAACGTCAGACAGAGAGTATACGTGTTCTTTTGATTATTCCATCGTACTATGACCTGTCTCTTCGCATCGTGTCAAGATTGATGGAGCGTTTTGGCAGCCGGCAGCTGATTATTGGAGTCCTGCACGCGGAATTAGAGATGTCTGCGTCGATTCCCTTTGATCTGATTCTGTCAACTATGCCTTTAGCCGCCGGATATGAACAGCCGATCATAAAGATTACGCCGGTTCTGACAGAAGCAGATATCGACCGTATACGCAGAGAACTTGAGCATATCATGCAGCAGCGGCGCTATAAAACGGTTAAAGATTTAATTGCGCCGTTATTCAATAAGGAATTGTTTGAAAAGGACGGTGTTTATCTCGATGAACGGGATGCTATCCGGCGTATGTGTGAACAGATGTACCTGTCCGGAATGGTAGAGGGCGATTATGAAAACCTGGTATGGGAAAGAGAGCGCATGTCCTCAACCGCTTTTGGGAATGTAGCCATACCACATTCGTTACATGCCTGTGCGAAGAAAAGCTGCATAAATGTAGCCATTTTTTCAAAGCCGGTGGTCTGGGGACAAAATCGGGTATCTGCTATTTTGCTGTTGGCAATAAATCCGGATGACCAGTTGAAATTTGGAGAGATATTTAATCATCTGACAAGTTGTCTGATCGATGAATCCAATATTCATCGATTAACTAAATGCAGCGGTTTTTATGAGTTTGTGGAAATCATGTCAAAGCTGAAAGGGACAGAAATAGTGATATGACGGGAGCGCGAAACATTTAACCCTGTCTTGGCAGCAAGCAGGTGTTGACAATCACATAAGACTGTGGTAGTATAAAAATGTGCACATACTACTGCAGTCTTATATTGTTTTGGGAGATATCACCAAGATGGCTTGTGCTGCTCTGAAAATCTGGTTGGGAGAGGAGAAAAAAGATGGCGGTCAAACTATTTGATTCGGAATTAAAAGTAATGGATGTGTTATGGCGGGAGGGTGATACGACCGCAAAACATATCGCGGAGGTATTGAAAGCAGAGGTGGGCTGGAATGTCAATACGACCTATACGCTGATTAAACGCTGTATAAAAAAAGGAGCGATCGAGCGTTCGGAGCCGGGATTTTTCTGCCGCGCCCTGATTGCGAAGGAGGTCGTACAGGAGGCGGAAACCAATGAGCTGATCGATAAAGTCTATGACGGTTGTGCGGATAAGCTTTTTGCCGCCCTTTTGAGCCGCAAAAAGCTTTCGCCGGAACAGACAGAGCGGCTAAGGCAGATTGTCGGCGAACTGGAATGAGGTGAGAAGATGACATTGTGGCAGATGAGTGTGTCGGGGGCGGTGCTGATTGCCGTGATTGTCCTGCTGCGGGCGCTGACGCTTTGGCGGCTGCCCAAGAGAACCTTTGTCTTTTTGTGGGGAATGGCCGCCCTGCGGCTGATGCTGCCGTTTGCGGTTTCTTCGGCGTACAGCGTCTGGTCGCTTTGGCAGGACAGCGCTATGGTTCAGGCGCAGACGCCGGCGAATCCGGCAGAAGCATTGGCAGACATCGATGCGGCGGCGGCAAACGGAGCAGGGCGGCAGAGCGCGGCCGGCAAAGACAATGTGACGGGAAAAGAAAATGCTGCGGACAATGAAAACGCTGCCGGCAAAGGGAACCATGCAGAAAAGACGGGCGAAACGCTTACAGGCGGGCCGGGAGCGACGGGCAGACTGAGTTCAACGCGTGCGCCAGGTTCAACGGGCAGGGCGGATTCAACGCACATGCCGGGGTCAACGGACGGACCGGCCTCAACAGGCGGGCCGGGAACAGCAAGCGGGCCGTCTGTCCGCCGGCAACTTTTATGGGGCGCGGTAAGCGGGCTGGGCGTTCTGTTCTTTGCGATCGTTTACCTGCGGGAATGCCGCGAATTTGCCATGGCACTGCCGATGGAAAATGCGGCGGTTCAAAAATGGAGGGAAACGCACCCGCTGCGGCGCCCGCTGCGCATACGGCAGTCGGACCGGGTGGGGACGCCGCTGACATACGGCATCTTGCGGCCGGTGATCCTGCTGCCCAAAGAACTGAACGGGGCAGAGGAACAGACGCTTTTGTGCGTGCTGGAGCATGAGTTTGTCCATGTGCGGCGTTTTGACAGTCTGGCCAAGCTTTTGATGACGTTCGTTCTGTGCGTGCACTGGTTCAACCCTATGGTGTGGGCCATGTACCAATTGTTCAACCGCGATTTGGAGCTGGCCTGCGATGAAGCGGTGCTCGATGCGTTGGGAGAAAAACGGCGCAGGGATTATGCCCTGACGCTGATAAATATGGAAGAACTGAAAAACGGCCTGATTCCGCTGGCAAACGGTTTCAGCCAAAACGCAATGGAAGAAAGGATTACGGCTGTTATGAAAAGAAAGAGGATTTCGTGGAAAGCGTTTGCCATAACCGTGCTTTTGGCGGCGGGGGCTTTTTGGGCATGCAGTACGATGCCGGAACCAAAGCGCGTACAGGCGGCGCCTTCGGAAATAGATTTGACACAACAAGAGTGGGAGCAGATTGAGGCGCTGCGGCCGGACGGCTACAGAGGGCTGACGATCCGCGACTATCAGGAGCAGGTTTGGGCGCTGACCGATACGGCGGCATACCGGGAACTGCTGGAACGTCTGGAGTCGGATGAAGAGCTGTATGAGAAAAGGGATGAAAACGAGACGGCCGCTTTTCTGTTTTACATTTTGATGCCGCTGACAGGCGACCGTTGGGCGATACGGGAGTACGGAAGCTATGCGACGGTATCCTTTGAAGAAGGGATACAGGTAACGGCGACGCGGGAGACAGAGAACGGGGAGCCGATCCACACATGGACAAGCGGGGAAACGGCGGTGCTGGAGTATTTTGTGCAGCTGACGATCACGGACCGCGACAAACTGACGGTAGGGCAGTATGATGAAACCCGCCAAAAAGCGGAAGAAGAGCTGCAGGCGTTTTTCTTTGCAAGAAGCAGGGAGGAACTGGAGGATGTGGAGAAAATGGAGACGCTCCTGACAGAGAAGGCGGGGCAGATTGCAAAAGCTGAGAGCCGTGACGGGTTGGAGGTGGAACTTTCGTATTATTATGTGCCGCTTACGCCGGCTCCGGAGGCGGATTTACAGATATGGAAGCAGCAGAACCAGGAGCAGAGAGATGCCTGGCCGGAGGATAAGGAGCGGGAAAACCGATCGTATCCGCATGCAACCGAGGAGGATTACCGGTCGCTGTTTTCGGAGATGATGACGGAGGGCTGGCAGGAGGAAACTTTGGCGCAATTCAACGAACGTCTCCTTGACTGGTGCAACCGTCATCTGGAGGCAATGGAGCGAATCGGCACGGATGCGTTTTACGACGATTACGCTGTGAGCCTGAGCGAAGAGGAACGATATTTTACGGCGGTGAGCTTTGATCTTTCCAGATCGGAAAACGCGCTCTGGGTCGAAAGCCTGAAGAACGGGACGCCGCAGAAGGATCCGGAAATCGGCATCGGACCGTGGCTTTCTAAGGAGCGGGCGGACGGGAGCTGGTGTCAGCTTCGGTACTGTTTTTCGTATCATGTGCAGGAACCAGAGCTGGTTACGGTGGAGGAACGGGACCGGACGGTATGCGATATGCGGGAACGGATCGAGACTTTTTGGGAGCAGAGCAGTCTGGAGAATCTTTTGCGACAGAGCGAGGAGGAGATAGCGGATTTGTTTCGGGAGTATGCGGCGGCATGCGGTACAGAGCGGGTGAGCATTGAGATTGAGCGGGAGGACGTGCGGTTTCAGTCGGATGCGGGGCGCTGAGCCGCTGTAAATACCATCCATTTTCCGTCAATGAGACTTTACTTTTTGGGAAAAGCCGTTTAAAATAATAGCAGATTTTTCAGAGTGATATACGGAGAAAGCACCGCAGGGCGCTCCGTTATGCCCTGAGAGCAGGGACAAATACGAAGGAGGAACCAGAGACTATGAATTTTATTTTTATTTCACCGCAGTTTCCTCATACTTATTGGAATTTCTGCGACCGTCTGCGCAAAAACGGCGTCAATGTGCTGGGGATCGGCGACGGGCCATACGATGAGATGGACGACCGTCTGAAGGCGTCTTTGACGGAGTATTACAAGGTAGGATCGCTGGAAAACTATGACGAGGTGTTCAGGGCCGTGGCGTTTTTCTCTTTTAAGTACGGGAAAATGGACTGGCTGGAGTCGAATACGGAATACTGGCTGGAGCAGGATGCCAGACTTCGGACCGATTTTAATATTACGACAGGGGCGCAGGCCGGAGAGATTGAACGCTATAAGAGCAAGTCGGCGATGAAGGCGTACTATAAGAAAGCCGGGGTGCCGACGGCCCGCTGTGAGAAAGTGACGACACTGGCGGCAGCGGAGGCTTTTATCGCCAGGACCGGGTATCCGGTGATCGTCAAGCCGGATAACGGCGTGGGGGCCAGCCATACGTACAAGCTGGAAAATGAGACGGATTTGCAGCGTTTTTTTGACAAGGAGGAGACGGCCGCCTATGTGATGGAGGAGTTTATCGAGGGAAAGATCCGTTCGTATGACGCGGTGATCGACTCGCACGGGGAGCCGGTATTTGAATCGATGACGGCCTGGCCGCCTTCGATTATGGACATTGTGAACAAACAGCTTGACCTGGGATATTATACGGCGAAGGAACTGCCAAAGGCGCTGCGTGCGGTGGGCCGGGCGACGGTGAAGGCGTTTGAGGTGAAGAGCCGTTTTGTCCATCTGGAATTTTTTGAGCTGACAAAGACAAAAAAAGGTCTGGGAAAGGCCGGTGATTTTGTGGCCCTGGAAGTGAACATGCGGCCGGCGGGCGGCTATACGCCGGATATGATGAATTATGCCCACAGCACGGATGTGTATCAGATTTGGGCGGATATGGTGACGGCGGACCGGCGGCTTTTGCCGGAGAGCAAGAATCCGCACTGCTGTGTCTATGCGGGCCGTCGGAACGGTTATTCATATATACATACGCATGAGGAAATTCTGGAAAAATATGGAAACGATATTGTGATGTGTGAGCCGATCCCCGAGGTGTGGTCGGGTGCGATGGGAAATTTTATGTATACGGCCCATGCGGCGGATGAGAAGGCGGCCGAGGAGATGATTGCGTTTGTGCAGCAGAGGAGGGAAACGGAGTGAAAGCAGAGTATTATAAGGAATACAGCCAAAACCTGGGGCGGGAGATGGAATTCAAAGTCTATGGGCACGGCGGTAAGCTTTGCTTTGCGTTTCCGCCGCAGGACGGACGTTTCTTTGATATGGAGGACCGGGGAATGATCGCTACGCTTACGCCCTGGCTGGAGGCCGGCCGCCTGCAGGTGGTCGGCGTGGATGCGATCGACCAGGAGAGCTGGACGAGTCCGTCGTGGGACAAGCACGCGCGTATGGAGCAGCAGGAGCGGTGGTTTCGCTATGTGACGGAGGAGCTTTTGCCGCGGGCGATTGCGCTGAACGGGACGCCGCAGAAGGCGATTACGACGGGCTGCAGCATGGGGGCGATCCATGCGGGGATTTTCTTTTTCCGCCGGCCGGATCTCTTTGACGGGATGATTGGCTTGAGCGGCATGTATACGGCGGAGTATTTTTTCGGCGATTATATGGACGAGCTGGTGTATGCCAATTCGCCGGTGCATTTTTTGCGCAATATGCCGGCCGACCATCCGTATATGGAGCTGTATCGGCAGAGCCATATTATTGCCTGCGTTGGGCAGGGGGCCTGGGAAGAGGAAATGCTGGCCGGCACCAGGGCGTTGGATCAGGTGCTGCGTGAAAAGGGGATTCCGGGATGGGTGGATTACTGGGGATACGATGTGAACCATGACTGGGATTGGTGGCAGAAGCAGCTGCCTTATTTTATGAGGAAGGTGCTGGAAGGATAGATCGAAAAGACGCTCCTGGCGAGGCGGGACTGCGAGGATGCGGGCGCAGATGGAGGAGATTTGAGCCGGATGGATATAGGGAAAAAGAAGCTTCCGATTGGGATAGAGAGTTTTGAAAAATTGCAGGCAGAAGAGTTTTACTATGTGGATAAGACAAATCTGATTAAAGAACTTCTGGATCATTGGGCAGAAGTAAACCTTTTCACGCGGCCGAGAAGATTCGGAAAGTCTCTGAACATGAGTATGCTGAGAAGTTTCTTTGAACTGGGTGATAAAAAGGAACTTTTTAAACCGCTGCAAATATCAAAAGAGACGGCTTTGTGCGAAGAATTCATGGGAAAATACCCTGTAGTACTCGTTTCTCTGAAGGGTGTGAATGCGGGAACATATGAGCAGGCCTGCGATATGGCGGTGCAGATGATAAACGCGGAGGCGAGAAGGTTTCAGTATCTTTTGGACAGCGGGCGTTTGACCTCCTTTGATAAGGAAGCGTTTTTAGCGCTGCTAAAGCCGGATATGAGCGAGGCAGTCCTGTGCGGCAGCCTGAAAGTCCTCTCGGAACTTCTGGAAAAACATCATGACCGCAAGGTGGTTTTGCTGATCGACGAATACGATGTGCCGTTAGCGAAAGCGTTTGAGCGGGGATATTATGACCAAATGGCGCTGCTCATCCGCAATATGTTTGAACATGCGCTAAAGACCAATGAATGCCTGAAATTTGCGGTATTGACCGGGTGCATGCGCATTTCCAAGGAAAGTATTTTTACCGGCTTAAACAATTTAAAGGTGTTGTCGGTTTCGGAAGTACAGTTTGACGAGTTTTTTGGATTTACGGACCAGGAAGTGCGGGACATGCTGGCGTACTATGGCTTTTCGGATCATTATGATGAGATAAAGGAATGGTATGACGGGTATCAGTTCGGAAATACGAGGGTGTATTGTCCCTGGGATGTGATCAATTACTGCGATGCGCTGCGGGCGGACCGCGATGCACAGCCTAAGAATTACTGGTCAAATACCAGCGGCAACGAGGTGGTACGGCGTTTTATCCGGGAGATGGACAAGGGAGCGGCCCGGCGGGAGATCGAAAAGCTGGTGGCCGGGGAAGTGATCCAAAAGGAAATCCATCCGGAGCTGACGTATAAAGACATGTATGCTTCGGTTGACAATTTGTGGAGCGTTTTGCTCACAACGGGTTATCTTACGCAGAGAGGAAAGCCGGAGGGAGATTGCTTTCGTCTGGCAATTCCCAACAGAGAGATTCGCAAGATTTTTACGACGCAGATCCTGGAGTTATTCAGAGAAAACGTACCCAAGAATGGAGAAATGCTGAACGCTTTCTGTAAGGCGCTGGAAAATGGCAGGCCGCAAGAGGTGGAACGGCTGTTGGGCGAATACTTAAAACGGACCATCAGCATCCGCGATACCTTTGTGAAAAAGCCGCTCAAGGAAAACTTTTATCATGGTATTCTAGTGGGGATTTTGGGCTTTCGGGATACCTGGAGCGTTTCCTCCAATAAGGAATCCGGCGACGGGTACGGCGATATCCTGGTGGAGACGGACGACGGAGAAACCGGTATCGTGCTTGAGATAAAATATGCGGAGGACGCAAGGCTGGAGGACGCCTGCTTTAGGGCCCTAAAGCAGGTGGAGCAAAAACGCTATGAGGAGGAACTTCTGGACGAAGGGATCAGCCGCATTTTGAAATACGGGATCGCCTTTTATAAGAAGCGGTGCCGCGTCATGCTTGCGCCGGCGGGGACCGGACAAAACAGCGGGTGCTAAATCGACTTCCCCTCTTGCCAAAGTCCTTCGCCCGTGCTAAGATAAGTCGTATGAAAATCGGGAGCCTGCCGTCTGGCCGGCTTCCTGTCTGGAGGAAAAAACGGTGAAAAAATACGGTGTAAACGAACTGCGCAGGATGTTCCTGGAATTTTTCGAGAGCAAAGGGCATCTGGCGATGAAAAGCTTCTCTCTGGTCCCCCATAATGACAACAGCCTGCTGTTAATCAATTCCGGCATGGCGCCCCTAAAGCCCTATTTTACGGGGCAGGAGATCCCGCCGCGCCGCCGCGTATGTACGTGCCAGAAGTGCATCCGTACAGGCGACATTGAGAATATCGGCAAGACGGCCCGCCATGGTACTTTTTTTGAGATGCTTGGTAATTTCTCGTTTGGCGATTATTTTAAGGAGGAAGCGATCCGGTGGTCGTGGGAGTTTTTGACCGAGGTCGTGGGCTTAGAGGCCGACCGCCTGTATCCTTCGGTCTATGTGGACGACGACGAGGCTTTTGCCCTGTGGCGGGATAAAATCGGCGTGCCCAAGGAGCGGATTTTCCGTTTTGGCAAGGAGGATAATTTCTGGGAGCACGGTTCCGGCCCCTGCGGCCCCTGCTCGGAGATTTATTACGACCGCGGCGAGAAGTACGGCTGCGGCAAGCCGGACTGCACGGTGGGCTGTGACTGCGACCGTTACATCGAAGTGTGGAACAATGTGTTTACGCAGTTTGATAACGACGGGCACGGCAATTACAGCGAGTTGGAGCAGAAGAATATTGATACCGGCATGGGCTTAGAGCGCCTGGCCGTGGTGGTGCAGGACGTGGATTCCCTGTTTACGGTCGATACCAACAAGGCCCTCCTGGACCGGGTGTGCGAGCTGGCGCATACCGAATATCAGAAGGATCACAAGACGGATATATCCCTGCGGATCGTGACGGACCATATCAAGTCCTGCACGTTCATGATCTCCGACGGCATTATGCCCTCGAACGAGGGGCGAGGCTATGTCCTGCGCCGCCTGCTGCGCCGCGCGGCGCGTCATGGCCGTATTTTGGGCATTGAGGGCAAATTCCTGGCAGGACTGAGCGAGACGGTGATTGCCCTGTCAAAAGACGGCTATCCGGAGCTGGAAGAGAAGAAGGACATGATCTTCAAGGTGCTTTCGGAGGAGGAGGATAAGTTCAATAAGACGATTGACTTAGGGCTCAGCATCCTTGCCGAGATGGAAGAGGAGATGGCCGCAAACGGCGTCAAGGAGCTGTCCGGCGAGAATACCTTTAAACTGTATGATACGTATGGGTTCCCGGTGGATTTGACGCGGGAAATCCTTGAGGAAAAGGGGCTGACCCCCGATGAAAAGGGATTTGCGGCCTGTATGGAGAAGCAGCGCGCGACGGCCCGCAAGGCCCGCAAGGCGACAAACTACATGGGCGCGGATGTGACGGTGTACCAGTCGATCGATCCGGCGCTGACGACCAAATTTGTCGGGTATGACGCATTGACGGCGGAGTCGGAGATTACGGTGCTGACGACCACCGACGAATTGGTAGAGGCGCTGGCGGAAGGCGATATGGGGACGATTATCACGCAGGAGACGCCTTTTTACGGGACAATGGGCGGCCAGAACGGCGACATCGGCGTGATTACGACGGCAGCGGCCCGTTTTGAAGTGGAAGAAACGATTAAGCTGCAGGGCGGCAAAACCGGCCACATCGGCCGTGTGACGGCCGGCATGTTTACGGTCGGCGAGACGGTCACTCTGTCGGTGGACGAGACTTCGCGCGGCTTGACCTGCAAGAATCACAGCGCGACGCATCTGCTTCACAAGGCGCTGCGCACGGTGCTGGGCACGCATGTGGAGCAGGCCGGCTCTCTGGTGACTTCCGACCGTCTGCGCTTTGACTTTACACATTTTTCGGCCATGACGGCGGAGGAATTGAAAGAGGTAGAGGAGATGGTCAACCGGGAGATCGCGGCGGCCCTGCCGGTTGTGACCGAGGTCATGAGCATTGACGAAGCGCGCAAGACCGGCGCAATGGCTCTCTTTGGCGAGAAATACGGCGAAGAGGTGCGCGTGGTGAGCATGGGCGATTTTTCACGCGAGTTGTGCGGCGGCACCCATGTGGGCAACACCGGAGTGATTACCCGCTTTAAGATTCTTTCCGAGGCCGGGATCGCGGCCGGAGTACGCCGGATCGAGGCTTTGACGGACAAGGGCGTGTTTGATTATTATGCCGGGCTGGAGGAAGAATTGCAGCAGCTGGCTCAGCTGACGCGTTCCGACGTGCGCCAGCTGCCTAAGCGCGTGGAGGGCCTGCAGGAAGAACTGCGGGCGCTGAAGGCCGAGAACGAGAAGCTGAAGGACAAGCTGGCCAGGGAAGCGGCCGGCGATATCCTGAGCCAGGCAAAGGAGATCAACGGCGTGAAGCTTCTGGCTGCCGGCGTCGAGGGCGTGGACATGAACGGCCTGCGCAATCTGGGCGACGATCTGAAGGCGAAGCTGGGCGACAGCGTGGTGGTGCTGGCCAGCGTCGTGGACGGCAAGGTCAATCTGATGGCGTCGGCTACGGACGGCGCGATTGCAAAAGGCGCGCATGCCGGCAACCTGATTAAGGCAGTGGCCGCCTGTGTCGGCGGCGGCGGCGGCGGACGCCCGAACATGGCCCAGGCCGGCGGCAAGAATCCGGCCGGGGTGGCGGAGGCGATCGCCAAAGCATATGAGACCGGGACGGCACAGCTGTCTTGAATCACAGGGCCGTTGTTTTAAGAACCGAAGAATAAAAAACAGCAGGATGCACTTTTTGTAAGGGGTGCATCCTGTTTGCTGTATGCCCGGCGGGCGCGCGTCTAAGGGGTGGAAGTCTCCAATCCGCCCGGCAGTGGGACGGATATACCATTGATCTTTTTTACGGGGATCTCCATCTGGACGAGAGCATCCTCCATCCGGTCGATCACATTTTCATTGATAATGATTTCATACGAAAATCCCGACAATGTAAGGCCGCGCTTTGCCGCATAATCCAATACCTTTTGATAGCACAACAAGGCATTTTCCTCCGATTCTCTGTAAAAAGCCCGTACATACGTTCCGGCAGGCTGGATATGCAGGCCGGACTTCTTTATGGGAAAAGGAATCTCGATAAACATTTTCGTGTAATTCGTAAAATCACCGCGATACAAACTCTCCGCCGCGATCATCGTCCCATAGGAGGCATCGTGCAGACGGCGCAGCTGATACTTTTTTGTTTCATCCGTAATCCGTTCCACCAGTTTATCGAACGAAGTGTCCGGACGGAGGTCTACGGTCACTAAGCTGCGCTCTTTTTTCTCAATGATACGGATTTCGGATAAATCCATGTTCAGCAATGTCTGCATATTTTGCTGATGGTAGGCCAACGTTTTTCGCACTGCTTTCAAATGGGCCATTTCGCGGTCCAGTTCCCCGATTTTTTCTCGCAGGAGCTGTTCCATACCGGCGGCGGAGCGGTTTTTCATAAATGCCTGAATTTCATCAATCGGTACGTCCAGTTCCCGAAGCAGCAGAATCGTTTCCAGGATCGAGCTTTGATAATAGCTGTAATACCTGTATCCGTTTTGCGGATGGATAAAGGCCGGCGTAAATAGGCCGATTTCGTCATACCACATCAGCGTTTTCTTGTTGATGCCGTGAAGAGATGCAAATTGACCGATGGTAAGCAGTTTGCTTTTTTTCTCCATTTTTGAAATTCCCTCTTGACCGTACAGTTACTGTACAGATTATTATAGGGCATATACCGAAAAAGAACAAGAGGATAAGGAGAAAAGAATGGAGAATCAAAACGCTTACAGTAAGCCGGTCACATTAGGCGGTATTTTCAAATTTGCAATTCCAACCATTGCCATGTCGGTCTTTATGTCTTTTTACACAATGGTCGACGGGCTGTTCGTGTCCAATCTGATTGGCACAAACGCACTGTCGGCCATCAACCTGACGGCCCCGGTGATCCAACTGGTAACAGCGGTCTCCACCATGCTGGCTACCGGCGGCAGCGCGGTCATCATGAAAAAGATGGGAGAACATAAACCAAAAGAGGCCAGGGAAGATTTCACGTTTCTGATTTTAGTCAACGTGATCGTGGGGGTTATCATGTGCATACTTGGATATTCCCTGATGGACCGTATATTCGCAAACATGGACTTGTCCGCAGAGGTGGCGGCTTACTGCACCGCGTATCTCAGCCGCTATTTGTTGTTTACGATCCCTATCCTGCTGATGAACAACTTTACCCTCTATATGATCGCCGCCGAAAAAGCAGCGCTTTCCCTGGTCTGCTCGGTGGCCGGCGGAGTGCTCAACATGGTGCTGGATTATGTTCTGATCGCTGTTTTTGATCTGGGCATCGGCGCAGCGGCGATCGCCACCGGCCTGGGATACAGCGTAACCGCCGTGGCCGGCCTGTTTGTATTTGGCCGCAGGAAAAACCTGCTCCATTTTACAAAGCCTGTTTTTCGTTTCAAAGTACTTGCGGGCGCGGCCGCGAACGGGTGCTCGGAAATGGCTACGGCCCTGGTTACGGGCATTATTACCATGATGTTCAACTGGACTATGCTGCGCTACGTCGGCGAAAACGGCGTTGCCGCCGTAACGATCATCATGTATGTCCTGATGTTTGCAAGCTCTCTCTACACGGGATATTCTTATGGCGTGGCGCCGATGATCAGCTTTTATTATGGGGAGAAAAATTACGAGAAGCTAAAAAAGCTTGTTTCCATCAGCATAAAAGTGATTGCGGCCGTTTCCGTTGCGACAGTGGCCGCCTCCTTTGCCGCGACAAGGCCTTTGGTGTCCGTATTTGCCCGCCCGGACGATCCGGTCTTTGAACTGGCCGTAACCGGAAACCGGCTCTGCACCCTGGCGCTGTTTTTTATCGGTTTTAATATCTTTGCCAGCGGAATGTTCACCGCGTTGTCCAATGGCATTGTTTCCGCTGTCCTCGCCTTTTCGCGCTCGTTTGTGTTCATGCTGATTACCATGCTGATCCTTCCCGCCGTGTTAGGGGTAAACGGCATTTGGCTGGCTACGCCGGCCGCCGAGCTGATGGCGCTGGTTTTGTCCGTATATGTGTTTTTGAAATACCGTAAATGGTATCGATATTCTCTCTAAAAAGTGTGAATCCATAACCTGAATTTTGGGCGCACTCCCCCCTTGGTGAAAAAAGTCCTTTTTAAAAACTTATCCGGCTTGTTCAGTACATTGCTGCTGTATGAGTTTTAAGGTTTCCGGGTCAGCTCCCTGCTCTCTCAGG
>JAAWCS010000036.1 GCA_022793375.1 Lachnospiraceae bacterium | reverse complement strand
GTGTATCGAAACCCGTTTATGTAGGCGCGTGTGCCGGCTATCGGTAAAAGAGGACACGGGAAGGGCGCAAGCTTTGAAAAATCGCGGAAATTCCGCGGCGCATGTCCATTTTCGGCTTGAAATCCCTGGCAAAGTATGCTATGATATTCCTGTTTGACCATAGGAGGTGTAGAAATGGGAGCATTGAAAGCGGCGCTTACCGTACTCTTTATTTTAGTATCCATAGCAGTAGTCGGCATCGTGTTGATTCAGGACGGAGAGTCCGGCGGCCTGACCGGTTCGATCAGCGGCGGCGGCGAGACGTTCTGGAGCAAGAATAAGGATCGTTCCGCTGAGGGAAAGGTTGAGAAAGCGACGAAATACCTGGTGATTGCGTTCATGGTATTGTCTTTGCTTTTGAATCTTCCGGTTTTCGGCTGATTGTGAGAAGCGACGACAGGGTTCATTGCTTTGCCAAAGAGGACGTACTGCGCCTGTTTGTCAGAGCAATGGGCCCTGTTTTGTTATGGCGGTGAAAAAGGCGGCCTGCCGACCGCAAAGGACAGAGAAGGAACGGAAAATGGCGATAAGAGAAGAGGAAAAGAGGGATATAGTCCCGATCGGCTTGTTCTGCGGGACGCGCCGCGGGTTTGGCTTTGTGACGCCGGCGGAGGGCGGGGAAGATATCTATATTCCGGAGAGCGAGACGGGCGGCGCCTTTCACGGCGACACGGTATCGTATCGGCTGCTGGGACCGGCCGGAGACGGCCGCCGGGCCTGGGGACGGGTAGAGCAGGTGATGAAACGCGGGGTAACGGAACTGGTCGGCACGTTTGAACCGTATAAAAAGAACGGTTTTGTCATTCCGGACGACCAGAAACTGTCGTTTGACGTGTTTATTCCGGCCGGTCAGTCGATGAATGCCGTGGACGGCCATAAGGTGGTTGTAAAAATTCGCAGTTACGGCGGCCCGGGACAGAATCCGGAGGGGACGGTCCTACGGATTTTAGGGCATAAAAACGATCCGGGCGTGGATATCCAGTCGATTGCGATGGCCTATGGCCTGCCGCAGGAATTTCCGGAAACGGTGATGCGGCAGACGGCGCGGATTCCTTCTCAGGTGACGGAGGCGGACCGGCAGGGACGCCTTGATTTGCGCGAAACCTGTATGGTTACGATCGACGGGGAGGATGCCAAGGATCTGGACGATGCGGTCAGTCTGTCGAAAGAAGGGGACATATACCGCCTGGGAGTGCATATTGCAGACGTGAGCCACTATGTGGGCGAGGGCACGCCCTTAGATAAGGAAGCGCTGAAGCGCGGGACCAGCGTCTATCTGGTAGACCGTGTGATTCCCATGCTGCCCCATGCGCTGTCCAATGGGATTTGCTCGCTGAATGCCGGGGAGGACCGGCTGGCGCTCAGCTGCCGGATGGAGATCGACGCGTCGGGCGACTTGGTTTCCTATGAAGTCGTCGAGACGGTGGTGCGCGTAGACCGCCGTATGAGTTATACGGAAGTCAATCAAATTTTAAACGGGCCGGAGGGAGAAGCGCATCCGGATGGCACAGAGATGCATTCGGATGACGCAGAGTCGCATGCGGCCGGCGCAGAAATGCATTCGGGCGCCATACAGTCGCATGCAGCAAGCGCAGAAACGCATTCAGGTGCCACACAGATGCATCAGGCATCGTCCTGCCCGCCGGAAATTCGCGCCATGCTGCGGGAGATGGACAGCCTGGCCGAATTGCTGCGCCGGCGCCGCCACGAGCGCGGGGCCATTGACTTTGATTTTCCGGAGAGCAAAATTCTCCTGGATGCCAAGGGCCGGCCGGTGGATGTGCGCCCCTATGAACGCAACCGGGCGACCCGCCTGATTGAGGATTTTATGCTGATGGCAAACGAGACGATTGCCGAGGGCGTTTTTTGGCAGGAACTGCCGTTTCTCTACCGCACCCATGAAAAGCCGGCCGCGGAGCGCATGAAAAAACTGGCGGTGTTTCTGACCAATTTCGGCCAGTATTTAAAAGGGCAGCCTGACAAGATCAAGCCCAAGGAGATTCAAAAACTGTTGGACCGGATTGCCGGCACACCGGAGGAAGCGCTGCTGAGCCGCATGGCATTGCGCTCGCTGCAGCAGGCCCGTTATGGAACGCAGTGCCTGGGGCATTTTGGCCTGGCTTCCCGCTATTACTGCCACTTTACATCTCCGATCCGGCGTTATCCGGATTTGCAGATTCATCGAATTATAAAAGAAAATCTGCATGGGAAGCTGGACGTAGAGCGGATTTCCCATTACGAACAGCTCCTGCCGCAGGTGGCGTCGCAATCCTCGGTCACGGAGCGGCGGGCCGACGAGGCGGAGCGGGAGACGGAAAAGGTAAAGAAGGCTCAGTATATGAAGCAGTTTTTGGGAGCCGAATTTGCCGGCGTCATTTCCGGCGTTACCAACTGGGGCCTGTATGTGGAACTGCCGAATACGGTGGAAGGAATGGTCCGCGTAAGCGACTTGGAGGACGATTACTATCTTTATGACGAGACGCGCATGGAACTGAGAGGGGAGCGGGACGGCCGCGTTTATCGTCTGGGAGAGAAGATTCGGGTGCAGGTAATTCGTGTGGATGCGGTGATGCACACGGTGAATTTTATACCATGTACCGGGGAGGAGGAGCAGGATGGCGAAGAAGGAAGGCATGAAACTGATTGCCAATAATAAGAAGGCCTATTACGATTATTTTATTGAAGATACGTTCGAGACGGGCATTGCCCTGGCGGGAACTGAGGTGAAATCCCTGCGGATGGGCAAATGCAGCTTAAAAGAATCGTTCATACGTATTGATCGTGGTGAACTTTTCGTATATAATATGCATATCAGCCCGTATGAAAAAGGGAATATCTTTAACAAAGACCCGCTGCGGGTGCGCAAGCTTTTGGCACACCGCTATGAGATCCGCAAAATGGCGGCAAAAGTGGCGGAGAAGGGATTTACCCTGGTTCCGCTGAAGGTGTATTTTAAGGACAGCCTGGTGAAGATGGAGATCGGCCTTGCCCGCGGCAAAAAGCTGTACGACAAGCGGGAGACGATCGCCAAGAAGGACCAGAAGCGGGAAGCAGAACGGGAACTGCGCATAAAGGGATAGGCCGGGACGCAGGACCCGGCGGCAGCCTGGCTATAAAAGCCAGGCGCGCAAGATACGGAAGGGAGACAGCATACGCCATGAGACTGGGAGCGCTGGAGGCCAGAGGAAGCAGGATGATTTGCGCCGTCGGCAGTGAGGACGGCACGATACAGGAGCAAAGGAGCATTGCCACCAGGGGGCCGCGGGAAACGATTGCCGATGTGACGGCATATTTTCAGGATAAGGGGATCGAGGCGCTGGGGATCGCCAGCTTCGGCCCGGTCGACGTACATAAAAATTCTCCTACGTATGGGCACATATTAGATACGCCCAAGGAGGCCTGGCAGCATTTTGATTTGCTTGGCAGCATCCGTAGGGCGCTTCATGTGCCGGTGGGGCTGGAGACGGATATGAACGGAGCCTGCTTAGGCGAGATGACGTTCGGCATCGCAAAAGGGCTTGACAGCGTGGTATATGTAAGTATCGGCACCGGAATCGGCGCCGGGGTGGCGGTGAACGGATCGCTGCTTCACGGGATGCTGCATCCGGAGGCCGGTCATATGCTGCTGAGGCGGCATCCCCGCGACGGGTATGAGGGAATCTGCCCGTTCCATGCCACTTGTTTTGAGGGTCTGGCATCCGGCCCGGCGATTGCCGAGCGCTGGGGGCGTCCGGCGGAGGAACTTTTGGGCGATTCCAAGGTGTGGGAGATGGAGAGTCACTACATTGCCCAGGCCATGGTCAACTTGATCCTGGTCATGTCGCCGCGGATTATTATTCTGGGCGGCGGCGTGATGAAGCAGGAGGAACTGTTTCCGATGATCCGCCAGCGGGTGAAGAAAATCCTCAATGAATACCTGAATACGGCGGAGATGTTGGATATGGAGCATTATATCGTGCCGGCCAGCCTGCGCGGCAATCAGGGCATCTTAGGCTGCATTGAACTGGCGCGGCGGGCGCTCGTGCAATAGGCCAAAAGCCGCCCGCCTGGCCGGCGAAAGCCTTGCATCTGCAGGACATGCCAGCGCCGGCGCCCATATGGCCGTCAAAAGCCTTGCATCTGCGGGACACGCCAAGCGCCGGCGCTCACATACGGCCGTCAAAATAGCTTGACAAACGAAACGCTTGCGCATATAATAAACATGCAACGACAAAAAAGTCTCAGCGTATCCCGGGCTTGTACCGGTTTCGACGGGGGTTTGGAAGTCAGAGCAGCCATCTGCGGACCGTGACCGCATACCAAAACGGACCTAAATATAAACGCTGAAGATAATTTAGCTATCGCCGCTTAATGCGGCTGTCTGCCTTGGGTTGCTCACAGCCTGAGAGCCAGGCATCATGAATTGTGAGGCACTTTTCCCCTCAAGCTTTGCGGGGGCAAAAGAATGAATGAAGCTACTGAATCGGTAAGCCTGTCTTTCGGCGTATCGAGGAGGGAATGTCGGTAGAAAGACTGTGATGGGAGAAGCTTTGATGAAAGGGCTTTCGGACGCGGGTTCGACTCCCGCCAGGTCCACTTGTGAATTCGCCGGAAACCTTGGACGATCAGGGTTTTCGGCGTTTCGTTTTGTACTGCCACGTCCCAAAAGAGGAAACACCGCAAGGGTGTCCCATTATGCCCTGAAAACAAGGGCAGCAAGGAGGAAACACATGGAGAAGCTTTCACTGAAGCAGGAATTATCGGGCAACTCGTATCCGGGCCGGGGAATCGTGATCGGCCGCACGGAGGACGGCGCAAAGGCGGTAATCGCCTACTTTATCATGGGCCGCAGCGAGAACAGCCGCAACCGCATTTTCGTGGAGGACGGCCAGGGGATCCGCACGCAGGCGTATAATCCGGCCAAGCTGTCCGACCCCAGCCTGATTATCTATGCGCCGGTGCGCGTGCTGGGCAACAAGACGATCGTCACCAACGGCGATCAGACCGATACGATCTATGAAGGCATGGATCATCAGCTGACCTTTGAGCAGAGTTTGCGCAGCCGCACCTTTGAACCGGATGCGCCGAATTATACGCCGCGTATCTCAGGGATTTTGCACATCGAGAACGGGCGCTGCAACTATGCGATGTCGATTCTTAAAAGCAACGGCGGTTGCCCGGATTCCTGTCAGCGTTTTACCTTTGCCTATGAAAATCCGGCGGCCGGGGAAGGGCGTTTTATCCATACCTATATGGGAGACGGCGATCCGCTGCCCAGTTTTGAGGGCGAGCCTAAGCTGGTAGGCATTTCCGGCAGCATCGATGAATTTACGGCGCTGGTGTGGGGCAGCCTGAACAAAGACAACCAGGTATCCCTGTTTGTGCGCTACGTGGATATTGCCGACGGAAGCTATGAGTCACGCATTGTAAATAAGCACGAACAAAAATAAGGAGGGCACTACCGATGAACGAACTGGAGTTAAAGTACGGCTGTAACCCGAACCAGAAACCTTCGCGGATTTTTATGAACGACGGCAAAGAGCTGCCGATCCGGGTGTTGTGCGGCCGTCCCGGGTATATCAACTTTCTGGATGCTTTTAACGGCTGGCAGCTGGTGCGGGAACTGAAAAAAGCGACCGGGCTTCCGGCGGCCGCCTCTTTTAAGCATGTATCCCCGGCCGGTGCGGCGGTGGGCCTGCCCCTTGACGATACGCTTAAAAAAATTTACTGGGTGGACGACCTGGGAGAGTTGTCGCCGCTGGCCTGCGCCTATGCCAGGGCCAGGGGCGCGGACCGCATGTCCTCCTTCGGCGATTTTATTTCCCTGTCCGATCCCTGCGACGCGGATACGGCCCGCATGATTAAGCGGGAGGTGTCGGACGGCGTGATCGCGCCGGGCTATGAGCCGGAGGCGCTGGCGATTTTGCAGGCCAAAAAGAACGGCAATTACAATGTAATCGAGATCGATGCGGATTATGAGCCGGAAGCGCTGGAGCATAAGCAGGTGTTTGGCATTGTTTTTGAACAGGGGCGCAATGAGCTGGATATCAATGAAGAACTTCTGTCCAATGTGGTGACAGCCAACCGGGAGATTCCGCCGGCGGCCAGGCGCGACCTGATGATCGCCCTGATTACGCTTAAATATACGCAGTCCAATTCGGTCTGCTATGTAAAGGACGGGCAGGCGATCGGCATTGGCGCGGGACAGCAGTCGCGTATCCACTGCACCCGTCTGGCCGGCAATAAGGCGGACAACTGGTTCTTGCGCCAGGCGCCGCAGGTATTGTCGCTGCCGTTTAAGCCGGGCATCAAGCGGGCGGACCGCGATAATGCCATTGACGTCTACATCGGCGACGACTACATGGATGTGCTGGCCGACGGCCGCTGGGAAGCCGTCTTTACCAAAAAGCCGCCGGTGTTTACAAAGGAGGAGAAGAAGGCATGGCTGGCTCAGCTTACGGACGTGGCCCTTGGCTCCGACGCGTTCTTTCCTTTTGGCGACAATATCGACCGGGCGGCAAAGAGTGGCGTGAAATACATTGCCGAGCCGGGCGGCTCCGTGCGCGACGACCATGTGATTGAGACCTGTGACAAATATGAGATGGCAATGGCCTTTACGGGCATTCGCCTGTTCCATCACTAGGAGCCGGGCGGTGAAGCCGATGAAGGGAAAAGGAATCAAACCGCATGTACAGCCGGTGCGCCTTGAACCGCCGGAGCCGATCAAACGGTTTGGCGCGCGCCCGGCGGGCAAAAAAGCGGCTTCCGGTCAGGAGGCAGGCCAGGAAAACGTTTCGGCAGACAAACCGGAGACGGCCGCGGCCATTGGGAAAGAAACAACCGGTCACGAACAGGCCGAATGAAAAAATCCTAAAACAAAAACTGCCTGGAAAACAGGAGCGATACAATCCCTGCGTTCCAGGCAGTTTTTCTAATGCCAAAATGTATCTGCGCCGGCGCGGCGCACCGTCAGGTCCCCAAGGGCCGGCCACAAAGCCGGCTCTTTATGGACCTGGCAATCCGGAACTTCTCAGCGGCCCGGGCGATGGCTGGGGGCCTGCGGCAGATATTTCGTGCGGATCGTTTCGGCAATCCGCTCAATGGAACCGGCGTCAAAGGGACTGTTTAAGCCGGCGTTTTCCAGCGGCTTTAAATACCCGCAATTTAAGGTGTTCTGCGTGATGCTGCGGTAGGCGGCCAGCGCGGCCGGCCGGCTTACCGTGGACATCTCCCAGATCTCAAACGCGGAAGCGGCGCTGGTGGCGTAGCTGATGTAGTAGAATGGGGTTTCAAAGTGATGATGGATTTCCACCCATTCATAGGGCATGGGAAAGCCCAGGTATTCCGCGTACAGATCGCTGTGCAGCTGGTTCATTTCCTCAATGCTCATATCCGGGTTTTCAAACACTTTTTGCTGGAATTCATCCTCGCAGCAGCCGGAAATAATGCTGTAGAGCAGATCGGTGATGCTGGAAATCTGCATGATGTCGGAATTTTCACCGTAGATATCCGGATAGTATTCAAACATCAAAAGTTCCAGGCCCTGGGAATGCACCTCGGCCAAGTCAAGGTTGTTGGTGTCGTTCCAGCGGGTCTTACCCATCAGGTAAAAATTGTAGTAATGGCCGAATTCGTGGAAAAACGTTCCCGGGTCACTGTAGACGGACGTATTGATAAACAAAAAGGGTGCGGCGAAGTCGTCGATAAGGGTGGTGAAAGCGGCCTGCATCATGTTGGGATCGTTGTCGAGAATATAGAGCTTATGATCCAGCATGTAGGAGAGCGCCTCGCCCATAGCGGCCGGGAACTCACTGGCGAAAGCCTGCTGCAGATACGGAAGGCCGTCCTCCACACCGGGGCCGCCGCCCTGCCCGGCTGCCCGGATCTGGTTGTAGTAGCGGTCGTCCAGCTCCTGGTAAAGCGGAACGATATATTGTTTTACCGTGTCGGCAAATTGCGCGGCATCCTCTTTGGAGAAATCGCGTCCCAAAAGGTCGTAAGCGTAATCGGTATAGCTGTCATACCCCAGCGTGCGGGCAATTTCTACGCGAATCTGTACAAGCTGGCGGTAGATGTCGGCGCACTCGGCGTTCTTTTTCTTGTAGATATCATAATAAGCATCGTAAAAGCGGTTCAGTTCTTCCTGGGTGGTGATCTCGATATCCTGCAGATCCTCCAGTGTAACCGTTTGATCGCCGAACTGGGAGGTATATTCTTTCGTCAAGAGCTTTTTGTACTCCGTGACAAGGGCATTGGCCTGTTCGGACAAATCTTCGATTTCCGGCGAATTCAATTGCGAATAGAATTCATAGCGCTCGATAAAATCGGCGCCCATGCGCTCGCGGAAGGCCTGCGCGTAGGCGGACTGCAAAATGGCTTCCGTGACCTCGTTCATCCGGTTATCCATGCGCGTCATTTCATTGTCTAAGAGCGTCATCTCTTCTTCGTAGTACGAATCGGAGAGATTGATCTCGCTTTGGAGGGTTGCCAGGGTATCCATGGTGGAAACCTCGGAAATCTGCGCCAGCAGGGTATCATAGGTCGTAAACAAATCCGCTTCGGCGTTTTCCTGGCCGGCCTGCGCAAGGGCCAGATCAAAATTGGCATAAATGGCATCGATATCAGGCCGCTGGTATGTCATCTCAGAATAGGAAAGCTCCGTGTGTTCGGGGATGACCTCGTCCGGAACATCGATGACAACAGGAATCGGATCGGTTTCTTTTGCGGCCGTCTCTGTCTCTGCCTGGGTGTCAGCCTCGGACGAAGGGGTAGAGGGAGCGGCCTGCGAACAGCCGCTGACCAACAGCAGGATACACAGCAGGATACAGAGGAAGGTTCGTGTGCGTTGCGTGTTCTTTGAATCCATTGTTTTGTTCCCTTTCTTCTTTAATATTATAAAAGCTTTATAGAATGCGGATTGGGAGCGGGCTTAGGTTCAGCGCCGGCCCTGCATGACGGCGTCCACCGCTTTCAAACAGGCAGCCCGCAGCCCGGCCTTTTCCAGGGCATCGATGCCGAGGATTGTCGTACCGCCGGGCGAACAGACTTCGTCTTTTAGCTGGGCCGGATGCTTGCCGGTGGATAGCTGAAGGCGGGCGCTGCCGAGGACGGTCTGCGATGTCAGTTCATAGGCCAGGGCGCGCGGCAGGCCGTATTTGACAGCCGCGTCGGCAAATGCTTCCAAAAGCAGATCGATAAAAGCCGGCCCGCAGCCGCTGATCGTGCCGCCGATGCCCATAAGAGCGGAGGGCAGTTCACGCACCATGCCAAGGCAGCGGAAAAGCTCCATAATCTGTAGTCGTTCTTCCTCCATTAGGGTATGCCGATCTTCAAAAAGCAATACGCCGTCTCCGGTCATGGCCGGGGTATTGGGCATAATGAACTGAAAACGGGTGTCCGGCGGCAGATACGGTTTGTATACCTCATAACTCCAGCCCGCGGCAACCGACAAAAGGGTCTTGCCGGGCAGCCGGGGCGCGATCTCCCCGAGGATTCCCGCGATCTGGCCGGGTTTGCAGCACATGATGTGGAGGTCGGCGGCGCTCATAAGTTCAGACAGGCTGCCACAGGGCGTGAAGCCGATCTCCCGGGCACGGGCCTGCAGTTTTTCCGGATGCGGGGCGTAGGCGTACAGCTGGGCAGGCTGGACCTGGCCGGCCCGGAGAAAGCCCTGGGCGATCGCCATCGCCATGTTGCCCATGCCGATGAAACCAATACATCGATCCATAGGAGTGATCTCCTTTCATTATATATGTCCGTGTTCCCAGGACATAGTGGGACACCCTTGTGGTGTTTCATTTTCCTAAGTATACCATAATTTAATCCCGGCGGCTACATTTTTTGTTTTGAGCCGTCCTGCAAAAATCGTTTGGCGTCCTTAAAGAAACCGGCGGTAATCAGGAGGATTACAATGCCAACAGGGAAGGCGGCGATGATGCTTACGGATTGCAGGTTGCTCATGGAGCTTTCGGAAAACACGAGAGCGACCGGAAACAGGATCAAGAGGATGCACCATAAAAACTCCACGCCCCGCGGCGGCGTTTCGTTTTCTCCCAGGCCGCGGCAGCTGTAGCGGGCCGCGATCAGAGCAATCGAATCAAAAGAAGTGGCGTAGAACGCGGTCATAGCGGCCAGCACCAATACCAGCACCAGAGGAGCGGCGGGCAAGGTTTGCAGGATGGAAAGGATGGTACGGTAGAGATCGCCGTCCGCCAGGTAGGCGGCAATAAAATCCGACGCGCCGGATAACTGGCGGCCCAGGGAATAATTGCCGAGGATCACAAAGCTTAAAATCGTGGAGCCGACGCCGAAAGCATAGCCGCCGAGAATGGTCTGACGGACGGTCCGTCCGCGCGAAATGCTGCCGATAAAAAACGGGGCGGCCACGCACCAGACCATCCAGTAGGCCCAATAAAAGATCGTCCAATTCTGGGCAAACGAAGTCGTGCGCTCTGGATCGGTAAAGGTGGCCAGTGTAAAGAAATTCTGCAGCATGCGGCCGAGGGCGGAAAAGCCGGTCTCAACGATGTAGCGCGTTTGGCCGCCAAAGCAGAGGACATAGGCCAGCAGGCCGAAAAAGAGGTATACGCAGGCCTTTGCCAGCAGGCTGACGCCCTTGATGCCGTGCAGCAGCGAATACGTATAGACCAGGCAGGTCACAAGCAGTAGGAGGATGGTAACAGTTTTGGAATCCAGCGGAATATGGAACAGTTCGTCGAGGATACTGGTCATCAGAGGGGTTGCCAGGCTGAAGGTAGTCGCGGTGCCCGCGATCAGCGCAAAAACAGCCAGCAGGTCGATCAGACGGCCGGCAAAACCGTCGGTGTGCTTTCCAAGGAGCGGCCGGCAGGCTTCGGAGTAGCGCTGATGATGGCACTTGCGCACATGGAGCATGAAGCCGAAGGCAACGGCCAGCATCAAATAAAAGCCCCAGGGAATCAAACTCCAGTGAAAAATGGGAAATACGCTGGCCCAGTCCTGGACGCTTCCCAGTTCGGCAATATGCGGGTCGGTGGCGTAGAGGATCCATTCGGAGAAAGAGTAAAAGAGAATGTCGGCCGCCAGCCCGGCGGTAAACATCATGGAGCCCCAGGCAAAAAACGAGTATTTGGGTTTTTCATCCTGGTTTCCCAGGACAATGGTTCCGTATTTAGAGCAGGCGGCAAAGAGGGAGAGAAGAAAGATGCCCAGCCCGGCCGCCAGGTAAAAAACGCCCAGCGTATCGCCCAGCAAAAAGCGGATACGGCCTAATACTGCGTTGGACTGCGCCGGAAAACAGACGAAAAGGACGCTGAGGGCGGCGATCATTGCCAGCGGCACAAGAGTAATCATCCAGTCAATTCCCTTTTGCGGGGCGTTTTCAGGGTTGGTCATGGTCGTCGGCCCTCCTTAGATAAGTTTGGTAGCGCGCATCCAGAGCGGCCAGTTCGGCCAGGCTGTCTACCTCGGTAACATCCCCCTGCTGCATGGGAAAAATTCCCAGTTGATATTCCTGCGGGTAGCGAAAGAGCGCCACATCGTCCCAGTAGAGGTCGCGGTGTTTTTTCTCTTCAAATTCGATTTCCAGGTGGCGGCGAAGCCGGCGTCCGTCGGCTTCGTTCCAGCGGGAAATGCTGTAGAGCTGCCAGCCGCCGCTGCCGCCGGTACGGCTGCAGGCCGTGACAATGCCCTCCGGCGCGGTCAGCAGCCATTCCTGCGTATGGGTGTCCCGCCAGACGGCGTTGTAGCCGGAGCGCGCAAACGCGGGGGCCAGGACCTGGGGGCGGTCGATCAGCTGATCGCCGTCTAAAATAATCACGTCCTGCAGATATTCGCGGGCCACATAGAGGGACGAGATATTGTTGCAGGTGTTGTAGTAAGGATTTTCAATCAGCGTAAGCCCCGGATACTCCACCTCCAGCGAGCGGAACTGTTCTTTTAAATATCCGACGACGACATGGATTTCGTTGATGCCGTTTTGGATCAATCCGCGGATCGCCGTATCAATCATGCGCCTCCCGTTTACCTGCACCAGCGGCTTGGGCGTTTCCAGGGTTAGGGGGCGCATACGCGTGCCGGTTCCGGCGGCGACAATAATAGCTCGTTGTACGTTATACATGGCAGTCGATTCCTCCTGTGTCTATTTTTTCCCGGGCAATCCGGTAATACTCCTTTGCGTAGCGGTACTGCCGCAGAGAATATTCGCCGAATTCCACGCCCAGGCATCGTTTGTATTCGCACCAGTTGCTCCACAGCAGTCCGCAGACTGCGATATAGCAGTAGATTTTGGTCCGCGTATCCGGCGGGCACGCGCCGGAAAAATATTCGTCGATCAGCCAGTCAACCGCGTCCCTCTCGTACATGGCATAGATGCAAAACATGGCGAGATCCACATGCGGATCCTGCATGCCGGCATATTCCCAGTCGATCAGGCGGATTTCCTCGTCTCCCTGTTCGTTTGGAAACAAGAGGAAATTGTCGGGCACGGCGTCGATGTGCGTGAGGACGCGTTCGGAAACGCGGGATTCGATGAACGGCCGCAGGCTGAGCACCTGCCGTTTTGTTTTCTGGTAATCCCGGTACGCGGAGGGCCGCCCTCCCCACAGGCTTTCATAAAATTCCAGGCGGCCAAAGAGGTCAAATTCCGGCTCGGCCTGCAGAGCCATGACATGGAATTCCCGGAGTTTGCGGATACAGCGTGCGGTTTCTTCGCGGTTGGCGGGATCGCAGGTATGGGCTCCCTCGATAAAGCGGGTAATCTTGCAGCCGCTGTCCGGGTCCAGATACACGATCTCTTCGCAGATGCCTTTGTCCTTTATAAGGCGGCAGACCGCGGCTTCCGCGCGGCGGTCGATCAGCTGGTCCGTGCCCTCCCCCGGGATCCGCATAATATAGCGCGTTTTTCGGCAGGAGAATAAAAAGGATCGGTTCGTCATGCCTTTTTTGAGAACCGTAATGGCAGCGATGTCCCCGGTGCTTACATGGAGAGCCTCGGCAATCCGGTCTAAGGTGTCCGATTTCAGCTGCCTGGATTGGGGATCCAGCGCGCGCAGCTGTTCGTAGGTATTGATTTCCACGGCCTGCGAGGAGCTGACCCGCCGGGCATAGACGGTCCCGCCGCTCGGGTCAAAGAGGGCGGCTTCCCAGAAAAGGCTCTGGCCCTGTGGAAGCCTGCAAAGCTCGCTTAACCGTTTTTGAAGGCCCCTGGCATCGTCCTTTAGCAGATAGGCGATTCCCAGCATGGCGTTTTTGCCGTGCCGGCCGCCTTCGGCGGGGACCAGTTCGCCTTTGCGGTTGATCCGCACCATGCTGTTTGCGTCGGCGCGGTCGCTTACCATGTACCAGGAATACGGTTCATAGCGGCGAAAGGGGTTCGTCTCGCACCAGAGGTCGCAGGGGACAATGTAGGTGTTGGAAAGACAGCCGGCGGCCAGTTTGAGGGAGTACAGGTTGTTCTTGACCGCATACTGCGGATTGACGATCAGCCGTACCCCGTACTCGTCGATCAGATATTCAAACTGCTCCTTCCGGTAGCCGACGACCACGTATATTTCGTAAACGCCGGCCTCCTGCAGCTGCCGGATCGTGCGCTCAATCAAACGTTCCCCGTGTACTTCGAGAAAAGCCTTGGAAACCTCCGTATTGATGGGGATCATGCGGATGCCGGGGCCGGCGGCCAGGATCACGGCATTTTTAGGCGCTTTTTGGGAAAAATCCCGGTGAGCCTTTTCAGTCAGTTGCATGTCGGAGTCTAAAAATCCCTGCCGTATAAGTTCTTTCAGGCAGCGGTTGACGGTCCCCAGCGAGTGGCCGCAGTCCTCGGCCAAAAGGCGCTGGGTGACAAAAGGACGCTGTAAGAGGGTGTTCATAATATCAAACTCCTGGATGTTCATAAACATATGCTCCTTTCTTTTTGTGAACATCGGCGGGAAGAAAAAAGGCGCTGCAAAACAAACAACGTATATGGCAAATGGAATCTTATAAGTGACAATTCCAACCATATGTTGCGTTTTATCCGAGTTTTACAGCAGCCCCGGGGTTTTGTAAGGAACCGGCACGGCTATGGCGCGATTGTTGCGTTAGGATTATTGCTGCGCCCGGCCATTTCGGTATCTGCGGGCAAGGCGGCGAAGGATATACTGTGCGCCGACCTCTCCGCTGTGTCCTAAATTATAAAAATGCTTCTGCCGCAGATCTTCGATGCGTTCCCGGTATTCCTCCTGGTGCGTAAGCAGTTCGTCCACCACGGCGGCGATCTGCCGGACTTCGCTTTTTTCGATCTGGCGGCCGACCTTGGAACGAGCCGTAATATCGAAGGGAACGAGAGGAATTTTCTTGTAATCGCTGTTGACCACCTTCAGCTGCGTGTTGATAAACAGGCAGGGCTTGCCGGTTGTGAAGCAGAATTCAAAGGAAATGCCGCTCCAGTCCGTAATCAGCAGATCGGCGGTATATACGGTTACGTTGGAGGAAAAATCGGTTTCAATGACAAAATCCTCCGAGAGTTTGTCCTGATAGCGTTCGAGAATCTCCTTCATCTGCACGGGAAAGCGCCGTACATACTGGGGATGCGGGCGGATGACGACGCGGTAGCCGCAGCCGTACAGTCCGCTGACCAAATCGTCTAAGCAGGAATCCATGAGATTGTCATACTGCCAGGAGGGGGCGATCAAAATGGTCTTTTTTTCATTTTCGACCTTGTCAAGGGCATTGTAGGCGGCGATCATATTGTCGATCAGACCGTAGCCGCACTCGATGATACGCTTCTTCTTCGTGTGCCGCAGCTTTTCGATCGCGCGGGCCTCGATGGCCTGCTCCCGGCTGACAACAAAAAGCGTATCAAAGGCGTCGAGCGCGCCGGTGCGGTAGGCGAGGTTGTCGCTGCTGCATCCATGGTCCATGAAGATATATTCGACGTTCGGTTTGACGCGGGAACGCTTAATATGATACTTTTCAAGGTCCGGGGTGGTCATGACCACGATATCCGCATCCATCTTCATCATCAGCGAGATCAGCCGCGGCTCATCGACATAGTATGGACGGATCTGCGGCTCGTTTTTTTGGAAGATGGCGTCGTTTGGATCGCTGGTGACGTAATCAATAATGACATCGCTGTTTTTGAGCAGCGCTTCAATTACTCCCTGGAAATATTTGTAATACCCGCTACCCTCGGAATAAAATACCAGCTTCCGATCCTGCCGGTTCTCAGGCGAAAAGAACTGCTTGTAGTACTTTTTGGCGAGAGCGGCATTTTTTTTGCGCTGGATTTTTTCCTCGGCCGCCGTTTTTTTCATTTCCTCCAGTACGGCATAATCGATGTACTGGCGGGGCGAGTAGAGGATGTTTACCAGATGCGTCACGCCGATGGAAAAAAGGTTGCCGAAGGTCCAGTACAGGCCGACGGCGGCCGGTACGATGAAGGCAAAAAACGAGGAGAAGGCGATCATAAAAAGCGTCATGCCCCATTGAGACAGCTTGTTCTGCTCGATCTGCAGGACGTTGACCTTATTCTGATGCCAGCACATGAGCAGGGCGGACAGCCCGGCGAGGACCGGCACCAGAAAGAGCGCGTCGATCACGGCGGCGTCCGGCATCTGCGTCAAGCGGATGCCGAAGAAGTCCAGCCGCATTTCCTGGATGGCCTGGATGGCGGTATCGGCGCCGGGGATGTTGACAAAAGCCTCCGGGGTATTGCGCACTGTCTCGACCACCGTAAGCTGGGCCGTTGTGCCGAGTTCGGCCACGGTAGTTGACAGCAAAGAAGCCGTTTTTTCGACAAGAGCCTGCTGCAAGGAAGCCGAAAGGTGCAGGATGTGCTTTAACGGCTTATAGACAACGTCCAGCAGCCCGAAGATGATCGGCAGCTGCAAAAGAAGCGGCCATACGCCGGCCATGGGGCTGTAACGCTCCTGTTTATAGAGAGCCGTCTGAGCGTCCATGAAAGCGTCCTTATCGTCCACATATTGATAGCGGAGGGCGTCCAGCTGCGGCTTCATTTTGACCATCTTGATGGAATTTTTTTGTACAAGCAGAGAAATGGGAAACATAACGACCTTTGTCAGCAGCGTAAACAGGATCAGTGCCGCCCCATATTGATGGAAAATCTGGTAACAGACCCGCATGAGCCAGCCCAAAGGCGTTCCTATGAGAGTATTGATCAGTTCCATGAAGCCTCCTTACAATCGGTAAAATCTTGGATAGTAGATAAACAGCGCCCGGGCGAGGATATCCTCCCGGCGGATAAACGGATCCTCCCAGAATCGGGAATCCATGGACACCGGCCGGTTGTCGCCGAGGACGAGATAGCAGCCCTCCGGAATCTGCGTTTCCGGATATTCATCGGCGGAGAAATCGAGGACATATTCTTCCGGCAAAAGCTGTCCGTCAAGATAAACCCGGCCTTCCAAAATGGCAAAGGTCTGCCCGGGCACTGCGATAATCCGCTTGATCAGCAGCCGGCCGCCGGCCGCCGAGTGCCGGAACACAACCACGTCTCCGGGCATGGGATCCTCAAACCAATAGGCGGTGCGGTTTCCCAACAGCATAGAGCCGGCGGGAATCGTCGGTTCCATGGAGCCGGAGGGAACATGGATATTCATCAAAAAAAAGAGATTAAGCAGGGCCGCCAGTAGAATCGCCGCCGCCGGTACAAGCAGCGGCCGAAAACGCTTCACGTTCGGGGAGCCGTACAGATATGTAAGGCCTGTTTGAGCTGTTCGACCTTCTGTTGTTCCTCCAAAAGCAGACGGCGCAGTCTCTGGTTTTCGGCCAGCAGTCCGCCCTCGCCGCCGGTTTCGTCGTAGGGATCGGGCGCCGGGACGGCCCGGTCACAAGTGCTGCAGGCTTCGGCCAGGGAATCATACGCGGAGGCGGCGCCGGTCGGTCCGGCGGCGGAAGGATTCAAAGAAGCCGCCAGGCGAATGCCATCGCCGGCCGCCACAGCGCTCACACCGCCGGCCGCCGTGACGGTCGCCCTGTCCGCGGCCGCCTGGCTTGATGCGGCCGTGAACGCGCCGCCCGCCGTCCCGCTCGTATCCTCGATTTCGTAATCGCCGAAACCGGTCATATCGTCATCGTCGTCGTCATAGGACTGGAAATCGGCGGTGCGGTCTTTTTTGGCATATTTGGAAAGCCGCCGCCGGATTTTGCGGAAATAGAAACCAAACCCTGCGCCGGCAGCGATGGCAATGCCGGCCGCCAGCTGGATCATATAAGTCATGGCCGAAGGGTCGATGTAGGCCAGTGCCGTGACCGAAAAGAGCATCGTGGCACAGATGAAAAAATAAGCAAATGAAAGTATTTTTTTCATAGTAACAAGCTTCCTCTCTTTTACAAACCGGTATAGACCATAGTGAGCTCGTCGATCAGCTCCCAATTGGAGAAGTCGTTGGCATCGCCGGTGATTTTGAATGTAAACAGTTTGTTGCCGACCTCGCCGGCTTCTCCGCGGATCCATACATATCGGGTCATAGGTTCGTCCTCGCCGATCGACTCGATCGTCCGGCCGTAAGCGGAGGCGTCCAGACCGAAGTAGCTGATGATGGAAGCGCGCAGATTGTCCTGGCAGACCTCCTTGTTGGAAACCTGCATCGTGGGATTGCCGGAGACGCCGGCCGGCTTGATCATCAGCGTGCAGACCCGGCTGTCGCTGACATCGCCGATATCGCCGTTTATTTTGGGCGGCCGTCCGTGGTCGGTTGTGATAATGATCGTGGTGTCCTCATACAGCCCCATCTCTTTTAGTTCGTCCATGTAGCGGAAAATCATCCGCATGGTGCCCGTAACCTGGGCATCCAGCGTAGCACCTTCGGAGATGGCCTCGGCGTTTTCATCCATGCAATAAGGGGTATGCGCGCCGTTTAGGTGATAATAGAAAAACGCGCCGTTTGCCTCCGGATCGATTTGCAGGCCCTGCTCGCGGTAATCACGCCAGAAGGTTACGTCGTCCAGGATGTAGATGTCATTGCCTGAGACTTCGCCTTCTACGGTAACGATATTGCCCAGATCGCCGGTATAAATTTGAAAAAAGGGCTGCAGGGCTTCCGGGGCATAGCGGTAGATCGACATTTCCATGATGCGTCTGAACAGTTCGTCATAATGGACGGTCCGCTGGCTGGAGCGGATGTTATCGACGAAATCTTCGACGTCTTTTGAGTCGCCGAATACGTATGTCCCTTCCGTGTAGACATTGGTCTGAAAACCGGCGTCGTGGATATCGGGCAGGAAGGGATACTTGGGGTTGTTCCAGGCATGCTTAAAATATGTCTCCCAAGGGACGCTGTAATCGTGCTGCGCGCCGGTGAGGAAATAGCTGATCGCCGGGCGGGTATTGGAATAGCTGCCCGTAAAATTGTGGTAATAGGTAAAATCACCGAGCTGTTCCCGCCATTCCGGATGAAGTTCCAGTTCGCTGTCCATGTACTGGTTATCCATGCGGTCCAGCAAAAAAACGATCACATTTTGTTTGGGCGCAATTTCAAACATGCCTTCCCGGGAGACGTAAGCATCTCCCCGGCCGGCTTTCCACAAGTGGTGCGGACCGTTTTGCGCCAGCAATACGACAAAGGCTACCAGCTGGGCGCCGATTAAAATACCGCAGACCAGCTTAATGCCCCGGGCCCATACCTTACGGCTGACATACAGAAGCAAAAAAACCGCGGCCAGAATGGAAAACCACAAAAGGAGGCTGATCAGCATGGAAAAACGGTTGTCCAGCCAATTGGTGGCATTGCCGTCCAGGGTTTTCGAATGGAGTCCCAGCAAATTACCCTGCAAATATCCTGCCACCGTGATCGCAAAGAGGACGGAAACTGCGTAATTAAAAATCTTCCCCCGCAGAAGAAGAAGAAAACCAAACAGCACGGCAAAGACCAGCAATCCCCCCAAAAGCAAGGTCCAGACCATGGCCGAGAAGGGGAAGGGCATCTCCTGCTTGTTTTGGATATAAATTTCACAGGGGCCGAACAGGATAAAGGTAAAAACAAAAGTAAACGCGCCAAGGGCCGCTAACGGCAGACGAATGTTTAAGGGCCGTTTGTCCAGCCAGAGCGCATGTAATTTATCTTTCAAAATTCCCATTTGCAACAATTCCTTCCATAAATATAAGCAATATAAGCTTGCAAAAGCAACTGTAAGGATAGCACAAACAAATTGAAAATTCAACAATGGGCAGAAAAAATTAAGAAGTACGAAAGAAAATTGGCGTTTTTTGGTGGGGCTGTTTTGTATTTTTCATTTGGATTTTATCTTGCAAATACGCTTTAAGTCATGTATGATAGGTGGATAGAAGAAATCCGGCGGCCGGCCCGGCCAGGTCCCCAAAAGAGAGCGCGCCCGGACGGGTCCGCAACGGGACAGGTGAAGGAGGAAAAGCGGGACGGCCGGCCCGGAGGATAAGAGGACGAGAGGAGAGAACGCATGGCACTGAGCAAAAAGCCGGTTCACGGCATGAAGGACATCCTGCCTGCGGAGATGCAGCTGCGGGATTATGTGTTGAATCTGATTACGGAGACCTATACGGGCTTCGGTTTTTCCCATATTGAGACGCCGTGCATGGAAAATATCGGAAATTTGAGCAGCCGGCAGGGCGGCGAGAATGAGAAGCTGATTTTTAAGGTGTTAAAGCGCGGGGCGAAGCTAAATATTGCCGAAGCCTCCAGCGAGGAGGACGTGGTGGATTTCGGGATGCGCTACGATTTGACCGTGCCGCTGTCGCGCTATTACGCGGAGCACGCGGCCGAGCTGCCGTCCCCGTTTAAGGCGCTGCAGATGGGGCCGGTGTGGCGGGCCGACCGGCCGCAGAAGGGGCGCTTCCGCCAGTTTGTGCAGTGCGATATCGACATCCTGGGCGACGCAAGCTGCCTGGCGGAGATCGAACTGATCCAGGCGACGACGACGCTCTTAGGGCGCCTGGGCTTTACGGGGTTTGAGGTGTGCGTAAACGACCGCCGCCTGTTAAAGGCGATGGCAGCCTACAGCGGCTTTGCAGAGGAAACGTATGACCAGGTGTTTATTATCCTCGACAAGATGGACAAGATCGGCCGGGACGGCGTGGAAGCGGAGTTAAAGGAGGCCGGCTTTACGGCAAAACAGGTAGAGACGTATTTGGGTCTGTTTGCAAAGCTGGAGACAGAAACGGACGGGATCGCCTGCCTGGCGCACCTACTGCGCGACGTCCTGCCGCAGGAGGTGGCCGCGAACCTGTCGCTGATCGTGGACAGCGTGCGCCAGACGGCGACGGCGGATTTTAAGCTGGTATTCGACCCGACGCTGGTGCGCGGGATGTCCTACTACACCGGCCCGATTTTTGAAATCAAGATGCCGCAGTTAAACAGCGCGGTCGGCGGCGGCGGCCGCTACGATGAGATGATCGGCAAGTTTACGGGCCAGGCGACGCCGGCCTGCGGTTTTTCGATCGGGTTTGAGCGCATTATCACGATCCTGCTGGAACAGGGCTTCCGGATACCGGGGGCGGCGGCGCGCAAGGCGTATCTGCTGGAAAAGGGCCTGGATGGGGAAGAGCTGCTGAAGGCGCTGAAAGAGGCGCGCACCGAGCGCGAGGACGGCGCGCAGGTGCTGGTCGTGCGCATGAACAAGAACAAGAAGTTCCAGAAGGAGCAGCTGCAAAAAGAAGGATATACGGAGTTTAAGGAGTTTTTCCGTCAGAGACGGTAGATAACCGAGGGGGCGCCGGGCTGTCTGCGATTGCACAGCCAGGGGTCGGACGGTGATGATTTATAATATGAAGAAAGAAGGTGCCAAAGATGGCGGAATCAATGAAGGGGCTTCACAGGAGCCATAGATGTACCGAGATAAGCAGGGAGAACGTCGGCCAGACGGTTACGGTCATGGGCTGGGTGCAGAAGAGCCGCAACAAGGGCGGGATCATTTTTACCGACCTGCGCGACCGCAGCGGCCTTCTGCAGCTGATTTTTGAAGAATGCGACTGCGGGACGGAGGTCTTTGAAAAGGCGGCGGCGCTGCGCAGCGAATTTGTGATCGCGGTGGAGGGCGTGGTGACGGCGCGGCAGGGCGCGGTCAATGAGAACCTGAAAACCGGCGATATCGAGGTGCGCGCCAAGAGCCTGCGTATCCTTTCGGAGGCGGCGACGCCGCCGTTTCCGATCGAGGAAAACAGCCGCACGAAGGAGGAGCTGCGCTTAAAATACCGGTACCTGGATCTGCGCCGGCCGGATTTGCAGCGCAACTTAACGATCCGCAGCCGGGTGGCGACGCTGACCCGCGCGTTTTTGGCGGAGGAGGGTTTTCTGGAGATCGAGACGCCGACCTTAATCAAGAGCACGCCGGAGGGCGCGCGCGACTACCTGGTGCCCAGCCGTGTGCATCCGGGCAGCTTTTATGCGCTGCCGCAGTCCCCGCAGCTGTTTAAGCAGCTTTTGATGTGTTCGGGGTACGACCGGTATTTCCAGCTGGCCCGCTGCTACCGCGACGAGGATCTGCGGGCCGACCGCCAGCCGGAATTTACGCAGATCGATATGGAGCTGTCGTTCGTCGACGTGGAGGACGTGCTGGCGGTCAACGAACGGCTTTTGCAGAAGCTGTTTAAAGAGATCTGCGGCCTGGAGCTGCAGCTGCCGCTTTTACGCCTGACCTGGCAGGAGGCCATGGACCGCTTTGGCTCCGACAAGCCGGACATGCGTTTCGGCATGGAATTGAAGGACGTGTCAAACGTCGTAAAGGACTGCGGCTTTGCGGTGTTCCAAAACGCCCTGGCCGCGGGCGGCACGGTGCGCGGCATCAACGCCGTCGGACAGGCCGGGATGCCGCGCAAGAAAATAGACGCCCTGGTGGAGTATGCAAAGGGCTTTGGCGCGAAGGGGCTTGCCTATATGGCGATCCAGGCGGACGGGAGCTTTAAGGGTTCTTTTGCCAAATTTATGCAGCCGGAAGAGCTGGCGGCCCTGGCGGAGGCCATGGAGGGAAAGCCCGGCGACCTTTTATTCTTTGCCGCGGACAAGCATACCGTAGTATGGGATGTGCTTGGCAATCTGCGCTTAGAGCTGGCGCGCCAGCTTGATCTGCTTAAAAAGGATGCGTTTTGCTTTTTGTGGGTGACGGAGTTCCCGCTTTTGGAGTATTCGGAGGAGGGCCGCTTTATGGCCAAGCATCATCCGTTTACGATGCCCATGGAGGAGGACTGGCATCTGATCGACAGCGACCCGAAGGCCGTGCGGGCCAAGGCGTATGATATCGTGTTAAACGGTACGGAGCTGGGCGGCGGGAGCGTGCGGATCCACCAGGCCGATATCCAGGAGAAAATGCTGAAGGTGCTCGGCTTTACAAAGGAGTCGGCCCATGAGCAGTTTGGTTTTCTGCTCGATGCGTTTTGCTATGGGGTGCCGCCTCATGCCGGTCTGGCTTACGGCCTCGACCGTGTGGTCATGCTGATGGTAGGGGCGGACAGCATCCGCGACGTGATCGCCTTCCCGAAGGTAAAGGACGCGTCCTGCCTGATGTGCGAAGCGCCGGCCGGAGTGGATGAAAAGCAGCTTGTTGAACTGGGCATCGAGGTAAAGGAAGAGCCGGAAGCGTAGCGGGCGGCGCCTGCCCCGGGAAAAAGGGGCATGGCCGGCGGCGTGCAAAGCGTTTGACAGGGCAGAGGGGACAAAGCCGAGAAGGCGCGTTCCCCCTGCCGTTTGATTCGGAAAAATATTTGCCGACAAGGCAGGAAAGCGGGAGGGTACAGGATGGATCTGGAGGAAATAAGAAGCATACAAGATGAGACAGAACAGGTCAACCGGACCTATGATTTTTTCAATGAGGAGACGCGCCTTACGCACAGCCGGGCGGCGCGGGTCGAGTTTCTGACGACGACGCGCTATATCGAGCAATACGTAAAGCCGGGCATGCGGATTCTGGATATCGGCGCCGGGCCCGGAGAATACAGCTTTTATTTTGCGGAAAAGGGATACGAAGTGAACGCGCTGGAGCTGGCCGACGCAAACGTCTCCGCGTTTCGAAAGCGGATGCGGCCGGGTCTGCCGCTTACACTTTTGCAGGGCAATGCCCTGGATCTGTCGGCCTATGCGGATGAGAGCTTTGACGCGGTGCTGGTGTTTGGGCCTCTGTATCACCTGCATGAGGAAAAAGACCGCCGGCGCTGCATTGAAGAAGCCTGCCGAGTCTGCAAAAAGGAGGGGACGCTGTTCTTTTCCTTTATCGGACACGACATGGTTTTCATGAGCGAACTGCGCTATGACGGCGAGTATTTCAGCACCGGTGATTACGAGCATGAGAGCTTTCGCCTGCATGACTTCCCATTTGTGTTTTTTACGGTCTCGGAGGCTCGGCAGATGCTCATAGACGGCGGGATCGAGCTTTTGCGGGAGGTAGCCTCCGACGGGGCCAGCGAACTGATGGCGCCGGAGATCAACGCGATGAGCGAAGAAAGCTGGCGGCAGTATCTGGGCTACCATTTTTACCGCTGTGAAAAGCCGGAACTTCTGGGTATGAGCAACCATCTGCTGTTTGTCGGACGGAAAAAGGAACGTCAATAGTTTAACATATGCTGTTTTCACTCAGTCAATCCGGATTCCGGCAATCTCGTCAAAAGGAATTTCCGTTCCCACAACCCGCAGCACACGCCTTGTGCCGTCAATGCGCGACACAAGGCCGGACTGCTCCACATATTCCTCTTCTCTATAATAAAGTATTGTTACCATATCGCCGGGCTGCAACCGACACAGTTTCCGGTTCAGTTCCTCGGAACTGTCCTCGGACAGCTCCCGGCGCGAAACGGCCAGACGTTCGCGTTCGGCCAGGGCTTCGCGGAATCCTTTGAGAGCGTCAAAAGGCATAAACAGCTTAGCCCGGTCGGCATGGCCGCCAATTTGCCGTCTAGCCTGGCTTTTTGTAACCGGTTCTTTTGTTCTCTTACGATTCTCCACTCTTATGTCCCCCAATCTGCTGGTTGCGTTCACGGGTAGTAGCAGCGCTCTGCAAATCCATGCCCCGCAAAATCGCGTTTTTACCAAATTTTTTCTTGATATCCAGCACCGCGTGCTGGAGTTTTCTCTCTCGCTCGATACGGGCCGGGTCAGTAAAAAGGTCATACTGCTCGCAAGATACATCCGCCACATTATTAAAAGAAAGCAAAATCCGCCGTACCGGTACGACGCGGTCGACATATTGCTCATAAAGTCGTACCAGGTATTCCGTAATGACGCGTACCGAATCCGTAGTAACGGTCATAGAAGCCGTCTTGTGCAGCGAAGGCAGGCGGCGCCCGGAATAGCCGACATAAAGCGAGAGCGAATTCGTCACCAGGCCGCGCTCTGTAAGCTCCAGGCATAAAAGATCGGCCATTTCCTTGAGGATCAGCAGCCCTTCTTCATAGCTGTAATCGCGCATCAGCACCTGCCCGTTTGAAAGAGAACTGTTTTGCGGCCGGTATGCATGGATATCGGCAATCGTAACCGGTTCCCGCCCCCAGGCATGATCGATCAAATACTCGGCATTCACGCCAAAAAGCCGGTACAAAAGCGCCTCGTCGGTATGGGCCACCTGCCTCATGGTATGGATTCCGTAAGAAGCCAGCCGCCCGGCGATGCCCGCGCCTACCCGCCAAAAATCAGTGATCGGCCGGTGATCCCACAGCTTTTGGCGATAACTTCCCTCGTCAAGGCTGGCAATGCGGTCCGGCATATGTTTAGCGCAGATATCGAGAGCGACTTTTGCCAGATACAGATTCGTACCGGCGCCGCAGGCGGCAGGGATGCCGAGAGAAGTCTGAATATCCTCCATTATACGGCGGGCCAGTTCACGCGCCGTCATCCGGTAGAGCGCAAGGTAATCGGTCACATCGAGAAAAGCCTCGTCAACCGAATACACATGAATATCCTCCTTGGCGATATACTTTAGATAGATCGAATAGATATCGGCCGAATAACGAATGTACAGCTGCATCCGCGGCGCTGCCATAACATAAGAAAGATGCGGCGGAATCTCAAAAACGCGGCAGCGGTTGCGCACGCCTTCAGCCCTCAGGGCCGGAGAGACCGCCAGGCAGATGGTGCTGTTTTCCCGCTCCGGATCCGCGACGACCAAATGCGCCGTCATCGGATCAAGCCCGCGCTCGACGCACTCCACGGAAGCATAAAACGATTTTAAATCAATACACAGATACAAACGATCTCCCATAACACGCCCCGCTTTCAAAAGCCGCCGGAACCCAAATAAAGCCGGAGCCCGCAGCATTTTCCATGAGTATACCCCAAAAAGGCCATTGCATTCAATACATTTTTACGGAGAAAAAACATTTGTTCTTAAAAAATGTAAAAGGAGAAAAGAGTTTTCGGCGTCCGGTTGATTTCATCCATTGCCCGTGCTATGCTTGTTTAAAGAAAAGCAGCGCAAGAAAGCGGGAAAACATTTGTATTATAGACATAAAAGATTTTTAGTTACTCGAAAAAAGAGGTTAGGTTATTCCATACCTAAGGAAAGCGGAGGAGGTTCACAAGATGGCAGAGAGCCAAAATATAGAATGGAAAGAGTCGTGGCGTGACGAATATCTTAAATGGATATGCGGATTTGCAAACGCGCAAGGCGGTAAAATATATATTGGAATACAAGATGATGGAACGGTCATTGGAGTTGGCAATTCAAAAAAATTGTTGGAGGATATCCCCAACAAGATTCAAAATAAATTGGGAATTATGGCGGATGTGAATCTGTTTACGCAAGGCGGATTGGATTATATTGAGATTGTTGTTAATCCATGGTCCTTTCCTGTAAATTATGATGGGGAATATCATTATAGAAGCGGTAATACAAAGCAGCTGCTTCGGGGAAACGCATTAACTAATTTTTTAATGGAAAAGACAGGACTCAAATGGGATGCGGCAACAATAGCTGCTATTGGGATAGATGACCTGGATCAAGAGAGCTTTGACATTTTTAGAAGAGAGGCTTTGCGAAGCGGGCGGATGACGAAAGAAGACTTGGATATTGCGAACGCCGAACTGTTAGAAAAACTGGATTTAGTAGTCGATGGAAAGCTAAAACGGGCAGGCGCATTATGTTTTTACCGTAAACCGGAAAAAATTATTAGCGGATGTTATGTGAAAATTGGCAAATTTGAAGGCAGTGAGTTATTATATCAGGATGAAGTACACGGTTCTTTGCTTATTTTAGCAGATAGAGTGATTGACCTGATTTATCTAAAATATTTGAAAGCAGCCGTTTCCTATTATAAAGAAACAAGAATTGAAACTTATCCGTTTGCTCGCGATGCCATAAGAGAGGCTGTTTTTAATGCCTTAATTCATTGTAATTGGGCTGATAATGTCCCGATACAGATACGTATTGAGGACGATGCCATGTACATCAGTAATTGTAGTATGCTGCCCTTTGGATGGACGGTTGAGACACTTTTGAGTACTCATGTATCAAAGCCATATAATCCAGATATAGCAAGAGTATTTTATCGTGCAGGATATATTGAAAGCTGGGGACGGGGTATTCAGAAGATTCAGGATGCCTGCAAAAGTCTTGGAGCAAAGGAACCGGAGTATATTGTTCACGGAGAGGACATCATGGTGAGATTTTCCGCTCTTCAAAGCGCTAAGATAGCAGCTTCCAAAGCCCAAAATGTCACAAAAGATGTCACAAAGGATGTCGCAATAGAAATAAAAATATTAGCTTTACTGAAAGAAAATGCCTCTGTCACCACCGCCGAAATGGCCAGGCAACTGTCTGTTAATAGACGGACAATTCAGAGGGGCCTGGATATATTAAAAGGCAAAGGCGTAATAGAACGCAAAGGCGGTAAACGATACGGCTATTGGGAAATTTACAAATCATAAAGAAAGGACGCCCCATGGACCTGTTCAGCATGCAATGTTTTTTAAGCGCAGCCGAAAGCCTCAACCTCTCCAAAGCCGCCCTCCAGATGCATATCACCCAGCCGGCGATGTCCATCCAGATGAAAAAACTGGAAAAAGAGATCGGCGCCGCCCTGTTTGAGCGCGACGCACGCCAAATGCGCTTAACGCCGGCCGGCCAGATTGTGCAAAAGTCCTTTACCTCGATTCTCGGAACATACAACGCCATGCTCTGGCAGGCCCGCTCTCTGAGCCAGGAAAAAAAGTGCCTGCGCATCGGCTATCACGGCCCTTCGGACTGGGCCGGGATATTAGAGCTGTTCCGCCGCTTTTTGCGCGAAAACCCGGACCTTTGTATCCGCATCCAGTCGGCAGAATTCGGCGAACTGGCCAAAAAGACAGAAGAAGGACAGCTGGATCTCGCGTTTCTTGAGACAGACGACATAGAAGGTCGGGATACGCTTCGCTGGACGCCGTTGTTCGACGATTACGGCAGCTTCGCCGTCTCCCGGGAACATCCCCTGGCAAGCCGAAAGCAGGTATCCCCGGAAGAATTGCAGGACCAGACCATCTACTTTAATCTGCGTCCCTCAACCAGCATGCAGAATATCTTCCGCAAAATGCTGCAATCCGGGATCGTTGCTGAAAAACTGGTCTGCGTAGAAGGAACGGAGACAGCGATCGCGCTGGCGCTGGCTTACGGCGGGCTGGCCGCCGTACCAAGAACCTTTAAAACCGGCGAAAATCCCCGAATCGTTTATATTGATAACACAAGCCCCCTGGTACATATGGATTTTTGCCTGGCTTGGCGCGCCGAAAACGAAACCGAGCCCCTGCAGCGCTTTGTGCGCTGCTGTCAGGCACACTCCTGGCCCAGGGAAAAGGCGGGGACCCCTTGACGCAACATTAACGTTATTTATAAATCCATTAAAATCTTTAACTGTTCAGAACCGGCCGTTGTTGATAAAATTAAAACGGACCCGGAAAAACAGGCAAAAAAGCCGGCTGCCGGGAGCAAAAGCAGCCGGTTTTTTGCAGGCAGGCATCAGAGAGGAAAAAGACAGACGCCCTGCCGCCGCTTTCCGGGAAAAAAACGAAAACGGGAGAGGAGTAATCAGAAAATGAAAAACAGGATTTCACGCAGAGACTTTCTAAAAGGAACGGCCGCCGGAGCGGTCAGCCTTGCCGCTGCCGGTGTATTGGGCGCTTGTGCCGCCGATACACAGACCACGACAGCCGCCGCGGCCGAAGCTACGACCCAGGCGGCGACGGAGGCCGCTGCTGAAACCGTTACCCAGGCGGCGACGGAGGCCGCTACTGAGGCCGTTACTCAGGCTGCCGAAGCTGCCGCCCAGGCCCCCGAAGCCCCTGTGTCCGCCGCCACCGACACCTGGTATGACGCCGCCTACTTTGCCAAACCCGCCCCGATCACAGATATTGCCGAGACCGTTGACACCGAGATCGTCGTTATCGGCGCCGGCAACGGCGGCTGCGTCGCCACCGTATCTGCCGCCGATCTGGGAGCCAAGGTCGTATGGGTCGAAAAAAATGCCGCCCCGATTACCTGGGCCGGCGAGATGGGCGCTTACAATACAAAGCTGATGAAAGAAAAATACGGCATCGAATATACCCAGGAAGAGCTGAACGAAATCATCAACGACATCTGCCGTTACGGCTCCTACGAGGTAGACCAGCGTCTGATCGCCCTGTGGGTCAACGAATCCGGCCGCACGATGGACTGGTACATTGACAAAATGGAAGCCAAAGGCATCCACATGTTCATCGAAACCGACATGAAAGACACCCTCTACAAAAACGAAGTCCAGACCCACACCGTATACAAAGGCGACTTCGAACCCCTGGGCCCCAATATGATGGGCAGTCAGATCGCCAACCCCGCCTGGGTCGAATACGCCGACGAAATGGGAGTCGACCGTCGTTTTCAGCACACCGCCTGCCAGCTCGTGCAGGACGAAGCCACCCGCCGCATTACGGGCGTCATCATACAGAGGAACGAGGACGGCGCGTATATCCAGGTCAACGCCAGCAAGGGCGTCATCGTAAGCACCGGCGGCTACGGCGGCAACCCGGAGATGATGGCCGCCCTGCGCTACCGCGACAAAGACGCCATCTGCAACAACTTAGGCTGCGGCTTTGCGATGGGCGACGGCATCAAAATGGCCATGTGGTGCGGCGCCGACATTGACCGCAACCATGCCGGCGGCTGTGCCTTCGACCGTGCCGCCATCCATTTAGACCACCACGTAGGGGCTCCCTATGACAGCGCCCTCTCCGATATCTGGTGGCCCGGCAGCCAGCCCTGGCTCAATGTCAACATCCGCGGCGAACGCTTCGCCAACGAAGACCTGCCTTACGACTTCCACATTAACTCCTGGCTGCGCCAGCCCGGCAAATACTGCTACCAGATTTTCGACAGCAACTACTGGTCGGACGTCCAGGCCTTCCACACCACGATCTGCAGCCGCGTGGTAGCCGTAGAAGGCGCGCGAAACTCCGAAGTCCTGCCCGGCGTATTTCCCTGCAAGAGCGAGGAGGAGTTCTACAACGTCTACATGAAGCCGGCCCTTGATTCCGGCAAGCTCAAACAGGCCGACACGCTTGAAGAGCTGGCCGCCCTTTTGGGCATGGAGGGCGAAGCCGCCGCTACGTTTGTAAAGAGCGTCGAACGCTACAACGAGCTCTGCGACAAGGGCATTGACGAAGATTTCGGCAAACAGAAAAAAGACATGACCCCGATCCGCAAAGGCCCCTTCTACGGCATTGCCATCGGCGAATGGCTCTTAGCCACCATGAACGGCGTCAAAGTCAACACAAACCTGGAGGCCGTCGACGAAAACGGCGACGCCTTAGGCGGCCTCTACATGATCGGCAACGACATGGGCGGCTTCTTCAACAACAGCTACCCGCAGATGTACGGCGGCACCATGCAGGGAAAGACCACCTGCTTCGCGCGCCTTTCCACCCTTCACGCCGTGACCGGAAGCATCTACGAGGCATAGGCATCAGTAAAGCAGCCCTTTTCATCATTTGGCTAAAACAGGGCAGGTTTTCTCCCGTGGTCTGACAGTGGAAAACGCCTCCGCCTGCTGCCGGCCGGAGAAAATAAAATAAGCGGGAAAGTTTTACTTTCCCGCTCATGGAGCATAGGGGATTCGAACCCCTGACCTCCACACTGCCAGTGTGGCGCGCTCCCAGCTGCGCTAATGCCCCGAACGAAAGATATCATAGCATACTTTAAAAGGTTTGGCAAGTACTTTTTTAGAAAAAATCTTTTATAAAATCGTAAAAAGCCCATTGCCAAACCGCTTTTTGTCTGCTATAATATCCGTATCAGATACGTTTCGGCAGAGAGGAGAGAGAAATGGGCGATTATGTGATTTCTACGGACGAGTTTGCAGTAGTGCTGGAAGGCGAGCAGAGACGCATTAAGGAAGAGGTGGCCAGGCAGTACATTGCCTGCCGCAAGCAGAAGAAAATGACGCAGGCTGACGTGGCTGCCGTAGCCGGGATGAAGCGTCCGAATATCACGCGTTTTGAGACAGGGGATTACAATCCTACGATTGATATGCTGGTGAAAGTGGCGGAGTGCATGGGCATGACCGTAGAGATTAAGCTGGTGGAGAAAGCAAAGGCATGATGGCTGTCTGCAGATAGCCGGCCTTGTGCGCACGGATAGGAAAGCCGGTGGGATTCCCGACAGGAGCCTGCCGGTTTTCTGTTCTTTGCTCCGGAGGAAAGCCCGTTTTGCAAAACAAAAATCCTCCGAAAGGGGAGCAGGAGCGGCATGCTCTTTGAATCATAATTGTCCGGCATTGCGAATACAATAATAATAACAGGGGCGGATTCCCCATTTTCCGCAGGGACACACTATTGTGCGGCGCTTGAAAATATTGTATACTGACAGCGATGAAGAGCGTTACGGATATTTTTGGAGAAAGCAGGCGTCTTTATGAGCATTCGAGAAATCCTGGAAGAACGGGAAAGGGAAACGCTGAGCCCGTATGCGTCGTTGGCGATGGACTCGGCCGGGCGGGATTTTGAGGAAGAACCGTGCGACATCCGCACGGTATACCAGCGTGACCGCGACCGGATCCTTCACTGCAAATCGTTTCGCCGCCTGAAGCATAAAACGCAGGTGTTTTTGTCCCCGGAGGGCGACCATTACCGCACGCGCCTGACACATACGCTGGAGGTGGCGCAGATCGCGCGCACGATTGCCCGCGCCCTGCGGCTGAATGAGGACTTGACCGAGGCGATTGCCCTGGGCCACGATTTGGGGCATACTCCGTTCGGCCATGCGGGAGAGGCGGCGCTTGATAAGGTCTGTGCCGGCGGCTTTGCCCATTACAAACAGAGCGTGCGCGTCGTGGAAGTGGTGGAGAAAAAGGGCCTGGGCCTGAACTTGACAAAAGAGGTGCGGGACGGAATCTTAAACCATCGTACTTCGGGGCATCCCTCGACGTTAGAAGGACAGATCGTGCGTCTCTCGGACAAGATCGCCTATATCAACCACGATATTGACGATGCGATCCGCGCCGGGCTGATGACGGAAGAAGGACTGCCGCGGGAGATGACCGATGTGCTGGGCCACTCGGTGCGGGAACGCCTGAACACGCTGATTCACGATGTGATCGTCAATAGCTTTGGCCGCCCTGCCATCGTGATGTCCTCGGACCGGGAGCGGGCGATGAAGGCACTGCGGGTCTACATGTTTGAAAACCTGTATCTGAATCCGATTCCCAAGCGGGAGGATCACAAGGCGCAGAATCTTTTAAAGGAACTGTACGGCTATTATACGGACAAGCCGGAGGAACTGCCGGAGGAATATCGGGAAATGATGGAGCGGCGTAAGGATTCGGTCGAGCGGGTCGTCTGCGATTACATAGCGGGAATGAGCGACAGCTTTGCGATTTCAAAGTATGAGGAACTGTTTGTTCCCCAGGCATGGAAATGAGAGAGGGAGCCCTATGTACTATTCGGAGGAACTGGTAGAAGAAGTACGCACCAGAAATGACATTGTGGACGTAGTAGGCCAATACGTGCGGCTGACCAAGCGGGGCAGCACGTATTTTGGCCTTTGCCCGTTTCACAATGAAAAAACGCCCTCCTTTTCCGTCACGCCCGCGAAGCAGATGTACTATTGCTTTGGCTGCCATGCCGGCGGCAACGTGATTACCTTTATCATGGAATATGAAAATTATACGTTTCCGGAAGCGCTGAAATATCTGGCCGACCGGGCGGGAATAGCGCTACCGCAGAGGGAAGCCACCGAAGAGGAACGGCGGGAGGCGGATCTGCGCAGCCGGCTTCTGGCGATCAATAAAGAGGCCGGGCGGTATTTTTATTATCAAATGCGGCAGGACCGGGAGCAGAAGGCGTACCGCTATTTGACGGAGCGCGGCCTGTCCGACGATACGATCCGCCGCTTTGGCCTGGGATTTTCCACCCCGTATGAAAACGATTTATACCTGTACCTGAAGAAAAAAGGATACGGTGACAGCCTGTTAAAAGAAACGGGCCTGGTAAAGATCGGAGAGCGGGGTTCGTATGATAAATTCTGGAACCGCGTGATGTTTCCGATCATGGATGTGAACAGCCGCATTATCGGTTTTGGCGGCCGCGTAATGGGGGAGGGGGAGCCTAAGTATTTAAACTCGCCGGAGACGAAGGTATTTGACAAAGGACGCAATCTCTATGGCCTCAACATCGCCCGTACAGCCAAGGAACCCTATATTCTGATCTGCGAGGGCTATATGGACACGATCTCCCTGCACCAGGCCGGTTTTGCCAACGCGGCGGCCTGCTTGGGGACCGCGATGACCTCCGGCCAGGCGAACCTTTTAAAGCGCTATACAAGCGAGATCATCCTGACGTATGACAGCGACGGGGCCGGCGTGAAGGCGGCTCTGCGGGCGATCCCGATCCTCAAAGAAGTGGGGATGACGGTCAAGGTGCTGAATTTAAAGCCGTATAAAGACCCCGATGAATTTATCAAGGCCCTGGGAGCCGACGCGTTCCGGCAGCGCATCGCCGAAGCGGCGGGGAGCTTTTTGTTTGAGATCGGGCAGCTGTACGGCCAGTATGATATGAAAGATCCGGAAAGCAAGACGAAATTCCACCGGGCGGTGGCCGCGAAGCTGTGCGGCTTTTCCTCGGAACTGGAGCGCAGCAATTATCTGGAAGCCGTGTGCGAGGCCTACCGGATTCCCTTTGCGAGTATGCGCCAGCTGGTCGGCGAGGAGGCTTTAAGGACCGGGATTTCTGCGGCGCAGCGGCCGGCGCTCCGTCCCGCCCGGGAGAAAAAGCGGGAGAAGGAGGACGGGATTCACACCTCGCAGAAGCTTCTGCTGACCTGGCTGATTGAAGCGCCGCAGCTGTATCCTAAGATTGCCGGCCTGCTCTCGCCGGAGGATTTTACAGAGGAATTGTACCGGCGCGTGGCGAAGCTGGTGTGGGAACAGCTGCAAAACGGCCTGGTGAACCCGGCGGCGATTGTAAATCATTTTATCAACGATGCCGAGGAATATAAAGAGGTCGCTTCTTTATTTAATACAAAACTGCGTGGGGATATGACGAAGGAGGAAAAGGAGAAGGCATTTTCGGAGACCGTCCTGCGGGTAAAACGCTACAGCCTGGACGCGGCCGGCCGGCAGGCCGCGGATGTGGCCGCTTTGCAGGAGATTTTAAAGCAGCAGGCGGCCCTGAAAGACCTGCATATTTCTTTTAATTAGGGAAAGAATGAGTATAAAGAGCGGCAAAGAGAGGAGATCCATGAGCGGACAGTTGGAAAGAACCCTGACAGATACGGAAGAAAAAGAGATTCCGTTGCTGGAGCTGGAGGAAGAAGAAACGGCGGACGGAGCAGAGGAATTTTCCGAAGAGAGCGACGACCCGGTCCGTGCGTATCTGAAGGAAATCGGCAAGATACCGCTCTTGACGAGTGAGGAGGAAGCGGAACTGGCAAAGCGGATCGAAGCCGGAGACGAACAGGCCAAAAAGCGCCTGGCCGAGGGAAATCTGCGTCTGGTAGTCAGCATTGCCAAGCGCTACACCGGCCATGGGCTGCAGCTGTTGGATCTGATTCAGGAGGGAAATATCGGCCTGATGAAAGCCGTGGAAAAGTTTGATTATCACAAAGGCTTTAAATTCAGCACCTATGCGACCTGGTGGATCCGCCAATCGCTGACGCGCTCGATCGCGGACCAGTCGCGCACGATTCGGATTCCGGTGCATATGGTAGAGAATATCAACCGCCTGATGCGCACGATGCGCGCAATGACACAGGAACTGGAGCGTGACCCCACGCCGGAGGAGCTGGCCGAGCGCCTGAATATTTCGGTGGAACGGGTCTTTGAAATCCAGAAGTTTGCGCTGGAGCCGGTCTCTCTGGAGTCTCCGGTGGGCGACGAGGACGATACGCACCTGGGTGATTTTATTAAAGACGAGCAGGGGACGGTGCCGGCCGACGAAGCGGCACTGACAGTCCTCAGAGAGCAGCTGAGCGAAGCGCTGGAGACGCTGAGTCCGAGAGAACAGCAGGTGATCCGGCTCCGCTTTGGCCTGGACGACGGCCATGTGCGCACCCTGGAGGAAGTAGGCCGGGAGTTTAACGTGACGCGGGAGCGCATCCGCCAGATCGAGGGCAAGGCCCTCAGAAAGCTGCGTCATCCCAGCCGCAGTAAACGTCTGCGGGATTTTCTGGAATAACAAGAGGACACACAAATGATACTGTCAAAAAGACTGGCAACGATTGTCTCCTTTGTCCCGCCCGCAGAGTGCGTGGCGGACGTGGGGACGGATCACGGTTATGTCCCGATTTATTTAATCGAGAACGGGATTGCGTCCCGGGCGGTTGCGATGGATGTACGCAGCGGTCCCCTAAAACGGGCGGCCGGACATGTGCGCAGGCAGGGGCTGCAGGAGCGGATAGACCTGCGTCTGAGCGACGGCCTAGACGGGCTGAAGCCGGGAGAGGCGGATACGGTCATTATCAGCGGCCTGGGCGGCCCTTTGATGATAGAAATTTTAAAGCGCGGCCGCCGGGTGGCGGAGACGATCCGGCACTTTGTGCTGTCGCCGCAGTCGGGCATCCCCGGCGTGCGCGTGTTTTTGCGGGAGAACGGATATCGGATCGATAAGGAAGCGTTTGTAAAGGACGAGGGAAAATACTATACGGTGATGCTGGCAGTCCATGGAAAGAGTGAGGCGGCGGACGATGTAGAGGACCGTTTCGGCGGCTGGCTTTTGCGGCAGGGCGATCCGCTCCTCAGAGAATACCTGAATCGCGAAGCGGCAAGGCTTCATAAACTGCTGAACGAACTGGCGGACTCGCCGAAAGAAAAGACGCTCCGGCGCTGTGAGCAGGTAAAACAGGAACTGGCGCAGGTAGAGCGGGCGCTTGAAAAAATGGAGGGCTGAGGGATGGAGTGCAGAGAAATTTTGGAAGTCTTAAACCGGATGGCAGACGTATCCTATGCCTGCGGCTGGGACAATGTAGGGCTTCTCGCGGGACGCCGGGATAAGGAGGTCCACCGGGTGAGCGTAGCGCTGGATGCCGACGACCGGGCGGTGGAGGAAGCGATCCAGGGCGGCAGCGAGCTGCTTTTGACGCACCATCCGCTGCTGTTTTCCCCGATAAAAAGGATCACGGACGAAAGCCCGGCCGGCCGGCGGCTGCTTGCGCTTCTGCGCCGGGACATGTGCCTAATCAGCATGCATACCAACTTCGATATCGCTCCCGGCGGCATGGCGGACCTGGCGGCGGATCGTCTGGGCCTGATAAAAAGGACGCCGCTTGAGGTGACCGGCCAGGGCCCGGAGGGCCCTTACGGAATCGGCATCACAGGCGATCTGCCGGGCGGAGCGATGACCCTGGAAAAGCTGTGTTTTCTGGTAAAAGAAGCGTTCGGACTGCAGAATGTGCAGCTGTATGCGCCGACAGCGCCGCAGGAGGCGGTTCGTGTGGCGGTCTGCCCGGGTTCCGGCAAGGATGCGATCCCCTTTGCGCTGGCGGCGCAGGCGCAGGTGCTGGTCACGGGCGATATCACGTATCATTACGGGACAGACGCGGCGGCCGAAGGGCTGGCGGTCATCGACGCCGGGCATTATGGTCTGGAGCATATCTTTATACCATATATGACCGCATATCTGAAAAAGCAGCTGCCGGCGCTGTCGGTGGATCCGGTGACGGCCCGGCAGCCGGTGCGGTTCTTATAGCGGCCTGCCGGCGCAAGGAAAGCGGCCGGGCAGATGTATGCCGATTCAAAAGAAGGAAAAAAACAGAGGAGGAATCAGACATGGGAGAAAACAAAACATACCGGATTACGGTGCAGGGGGTGACAAAGGAGTATGCGGCCGAAACGCCGTATGAGCAGATCGCCGAGGAGTTTCAGGGGGCATACAAGGCGCCGATTGTCCTGGCTATGGTGGACGGAAAACTGAGCGAGCTGTTTAAATGCGTGGAGAAGGATGCGCAGGTTTCCTTTGTGACGATGGCGGATACGCCGGGAATACAGAGTTATCACCGCAGTGCGGTCTTGCTGGCGCTGCGGGCCTTTTATAAAGTACTGGGACATGAACGGCTGGAAAAGGTGACGGTGGAGTTTTCGGTCAGCAAGGGGCTGTACATAGAGCCTAAGGGAGATTTTACGCTCGATGCAGCGCTGCTTGAGGAGATTGAGGCCTACATGCGCAAGATGGTGGCGGAGGAGATGCCGATTCGCAAGCGTTCGGTGGGGACCGACGAGGCGATTGAGGTGTTCCGCAAACATAAGATGATCGACAAGGAAAAGCTGTTCTCGTACCGCCGTGTTTCTCGGGTCAATCTGTACCGGATCGGTACGTTTGAGGACTATTTTTACGGGTATATGGTTCCCAATACAAAGTATCTCAAATGGTTCAAACTGTACCTCTACGCCGACGGCTTCGTATTGCAGCTGCCGCAGAAAAACGCGCCGACGACCTTGCGGCCCTTTGAACCCAGTGAAAAAGTGTTCCAAACGCTGCGGGAGTCAAACCACTGGAGCAACCGTCTGGGAGTGGGAGCCGTGGGGTACTTAAACGACCTGATCGTAAAAGGCGGCCTGGGGGAATTGATCCTGGTGCAGGAAGCCTTGATGGAAAAAAAGCTGAGCCGGATTGCCGAGGAGATCGCGGCCGACCGCCGCAAGAAGATTATCCTGATCGCAGGGCCTTCCTCTTCCGGCAAAACCTCGTTTTCACACCGGCTGTCGATCCAGCTAAAGACATACGGCCTGACGCCGTATCCGGTTGCGGTCGACAATTATTTCCGCGACCGTTCGCAGGCGCCGCGCGACGAGCAGGGCAATTACAATTTCGAGGCGCTGGAGTGTGTGGACGTGGAACTTTTTAACGAGCAGATGCTGCGGCTTTTGGCCGGCGAAGAGGTAACGCTGCCCCGCTATAATTTCGCGCTGGGCAAGCAGGAGCTGGGATGCGGCAGCCGCATGAAGCTGGCGGCGGACGATATCCTGGTGATTGAAGGGATTCACTGCTTAAACGACCGCATGACCTACCGACTGCCGGCGGACTGCCGCTACCGGATCTATATCAGCGCGCTGACCCAGTTAAACATTGACGAGCACAACCGGATTCCCACGACCGACGGGCGCCTGATCCGCCGCATCGTCCGCGACGCCCGCACGAGGGGCTACTCCGCTCGGGATACGATTGCCCAGTGGAACAGTGTACGCCGGGGGGAGGAGGAGAATATCTTCCCCTTCCAGGAGAGCGCGGACGTGGTCTTTAATTCGGCGTTAATCTACGAGTTGTCGGTGCTCAAATCCTACGCCGAACCGCTGCTGTTCTCGGTTCCCAGGGACTGCCCCGAATACCAGGAGGCCAAGCGGCTTTTGAAATTCTTTGACTATTTCCTGCCGGTAGCCAGCGAGGATATCCCGCGCAATTCCCTGCTGCGGGAGTTCATCGGCGGAAGTTTGTTCCCAGTCGGATAAAGGGGCGCGGGGAAAAAATCGCCCCGTTCATTTACAAAACGCATCTTTTATGTTAAAATCGTTTTTGACAACGAGTCGTACAAATGATCGCAGCTGCAGGCGCCGCAAGGCGGCAGGTGAGGAAAGTCCGGGCTTCACAGGGCAGGATGCCGGTTAACGGCCGGTGGGGGTGACCCTAAGGATAGCGCAACAGAAATAAACCGCCCCGTGTACGCGGGGTAAGGGTGGAAAGGCAGTGTAAGAGACTACCGCCGTCCTGGTAACAGGGCGGGCACATGCAAGCCCCATCCGAAGCAAGACCAAACAGAAAGCATAAGGCGGCCCGTCTGCTTTCGGGTAGGTCGCTGGAGCCTGG
>JAAWCS010000035.1 GCA_022793375.1 Lachnospiraceae bacterium | reverse complement strand
TTTGGATTCGACACCAAAATTTTACCACATAATTGGTCTCTTTTTCTATTCACTTAATAGATGAAATGCAATAAACAGCTTAAATATAGTAACCATGTGGCTTTCAGTCACTTTCACAGCACAGCCGTGAATAATTCAGGCTAAATGTAGGTTTTAGATAATAATGTTAGAGGAGTTGAAGTTATCTTGATAAAAAAATTAAAAGTGATGGGATTAGTGGTAATGATATTTTTTGTCACATTAAATGCCTGTGAGTTTGAAGAAGAAACTCAAAACAACGTGGATGTCATAGTAGAAGCTACTGATACTGCTGACAAAACCGATGACGTAACGAATGATGAAAATGTTACTACAAATTATAGTAATGATAGGACTGCAAATACATTTATAACGAAATTTAATGAACTTAATCCTGACAATATTATAATTGAGGATATGGTTTCATGCCCAGAGAATAGCGGTATCAAGTTGACTATAGTTAAGTTTGAATACATGAATTTACGAATAACAGAAAGTGATGGGTCGCCAGCTTTCATTTGTGAAAGTGTGTTAGAGTATAGTGCTGAAAACACGGAAGGTTTTTTCAAAGAAGCTTTTTATGTAATTCAGGCTACAGAAGAGAAAATGTCGGATGATGATATTGAGCAAGTTTTAAAAACATTACAAGATGGGGAATATCCCTTTTTCTCTTATGCGTCATCGGACTTGACCAATCGCATATTTACTTTTAGAGCGCCTGGCGATTATAGGACAATAGATGGAACAAAAGAAAAATTATCTTATCAATTAAGTTGGAATTATGCAACTCTTTATTAAATATTATGTGGGTGTAAAAGTATGAGACCAAAATTTACAATAAATGACATAATGAGATTATGATATTGAAAACATAGCGGGTCTATCCCAAAGTTTGTGTACTCCCAAAACTGATGTAAGATAGAATTACTCAGTTTGAAGGCTTTATTACGGCAAGAAAAAACGAAAGCCCACAAAAAGCAGCAATGCGGGAAGTGATGCACAACTATCATTTGGACAATGACATCAGTATTAAAACGGAACAGATGTCAATGCCGTCATGCGGGACATGATGTCCGTGATTCTGGAAGATGTATTGGATGAAGAACTCGGATACTCAAGGTACGATTACCAGAATAAGGACACTGACAGTAGTCGCAACGGACATTCCAAAAAGACCATGCATAACAGCTAGGCGACATGGATGTTGCAATCCCGTGCGATTGGAACGGCGAGTATGAGCCCCAACTCATTAAAAAATACTACTGGCCAAAACATCAAGAACGAGTTCCATCCATCAAATACATAGATTTAAGTCTAATAGATTTTCGGTGGTTAAGGAAGAACAGTGAATTATGCGTTGGCTTAGGTGGAACATGCCCGGAATACAAATAACGAAACGGGGGGTTAAAGTATTATGAATTTCTTATGCTTTGGAGACAAAAATAATAAGTCAATACTTTTTATACATGGAATGGCGACCACGGCAAGGCTTTGTTATGAACCAATTTTAAAATGGTTGTCAGACTATTATGTGATATTGGCGGAAGTGGACGGACACAGCGAGAGAACAGGTGAACTTGTCAGCCTTGAGAAAGACTGTGTCGAGATAGAAAATTTTATTGTGGATAACCTATCCGGTAATTTGTACTGTTTGTCGGGTTTTTCTATGGGAGCGACAATGGTGGTCGAGATTATAGGCAGGGGCAATGTTACTGTTGCTAAAGCACACTTAGATGCGGCTTTTGTGACAAAGATGGGATTATTGGCGAAGCCGTATGAATATATATTTTGCAAAGCAATAAAGAGGATTCAAAACGGAAAAGCTATTCCTAAATTTATGATGGACATCGTCATGGGTAAAGATAACAACAGTGTTATAGAAATGCTTTATCCGAACATTACATCCAATACTATAAAAAGCGCATGCGAATTTGTGTATCGGTACAATATTCCTGAAAATATAAGAAATTACAAAGGAACTGTCTTGTTTTGGCGAGGTTCAAATGAGAAATATCCAAGGAAAAGCGTTATATTATTAAAAAAATATCTGCCTGCTATAATAGATGTAGAAATTGAATATATGGGGCACGGGCAATATTTACACGAACATAGTGCCGAATATGCAAATAAGCTGATTGAATATCTACAAAGCTGATACAACCTCCCATGGATCGGGCGGACAAGAAAGTAAGAAAACGATAAGGCTAAATTTGCAGGGGAAGATAAGCGGGGCTGTATGTAGTATTTTTAACTATGTAGAGCCTCGCTTTCCCATGTAAAAACAGCTTGCCGACTGATTCCGGTTGTCTGCGCGTCAATTTCCCAGTGCATTAAAAAACCACTTGACAAAGCTTTTTTCTAATTGTATTATATCAATAGTACATAAACACAATAGTACAGTGGTACAGATATAGAACACAGCTTCACAAAGGTATACCAGGGTACCATGAAAATGCAGCCAATCCTGGAAAACATCACAAGGGCGTACCAAAATACCCCCAAACATGGAAAAAACAACGAAAGGAGCAACGGGCGATGGGATGGACATTTGAAGAAAACCGGCCGATTTATACGCAGTTGCTGGAGCAGATCCAGATGCGCATTATCTGCGGCATCTATGCCCCGGGCGAGCGATTGCCATCGGTGCGGGAATTAGCGCAGGAAGCGGCTGTGAACCCGAATACGATGCAGAAATCTCTGGCGGAACTGGAACGCACCAAACTGATTTATACACAGAGGACGGCGGGACGGTTTGTGACCGAAGATACGACGCTGATTCGCGGCTGCCGGCGGCAGATAGCGATGGAAAAGATCGAATACTTTATGCGAACCATGCAGGAACTTGGTTACAGCCGGGAGGAAATCCTGACGCTGATGCAGCAGGATCGGGAGCTGGCAGGAAAGTGCCGGGAGGACGGTTTTGCCGATCCTGAGACGGATTTACAAGGACAGAGAAATAAGGAGGTAAGAGCATGACGCCTATTTTGGAATGCAGAGACTTGAGCAAGTGTTACGAGAAAGGGCAGCGGCCGGCGTTAAACCATGTAAACCTGAAGCTGCAGCGCGGACGCATCATTGGCTTACTGGGGCCTAACGGCAGCGGTAAGACGACGCTTATTAAGCTGGCGAACGGCCTTTTGTCAACAGAGACCGGAGAACTGCTGATCGACGGCAAGCCGGTGGGAATCGAGACGCGCCGGCTCGTATCCTATCTGCCGGAACGCACGTATTTGAATATGGGGCTGACCGTCATGGAGACGATTCGCTTTTTCAAGGATTTTTACGAGGACTTTGACGAGCCGCGGGCCTATGAAATGCTGAAGAGCCTTCATATCGATCCGGGCGCCAAGCTTAAAACGCTTTCAAAGGGAACAAAAGAGAAAGTACAGCTGATCCTGGTAATGAGCCGCAATGCGCAGCTATATATCCTCGATGAACCGATCGGCGGCGTGGATCCCGCCGCGCGGGATTATATCCTGAATACGATTATTACCAATTATAATGAAAACGCGACGGTCCTGCTTTCGACGCATTTGATCGCGGATGTGGAATCGATTTTGGACGAGGTGGTATTTTTACGCTACGGCGAGGTGGCGCTGTATGCGCCGGTAGACGCGATTCGGGAGGAGAATGGCAAGTCGGTGGACGCACTGTTTCGGGAGGTATTCAAATGCTGAGGAAATTAGTAAAGTATGATTTAAAGGCAAATTATCTGTGTCTGTTGGTATGTTATGCGGTTTATATAGTGCTGACGATTGCCTTTAGCTTAAACATAAAAGGGATCATCCGGGAAGAAACGGCGCAGACGGCCAGCCAGATTGTCCCGGAAGCGGTGCGGATCTTTATGACGGTTTCGTTAACGATCTTGTGGGGTGGCTCGATGATCGGACTGCTAATCCTTACCTTTGTGCTGATTATCCATCGGTTTTACACGAATCTGGTGAGCGATCAGGGGTATTTGTCGCTGACGCTGCCGGTATCTACGAGACAGCACATGCTTTCTAAGCTGATAAGCGGGTTATTGTTTCAGTTTCTGACACTGGTGGTTATTGTGGCCAGTTTTATCATTATGGGAGGGATCATCGATATCCTGCCGATTGTGTCCCGGTTTGGGGAGCTGCTCATGTATATATGGGAGGAGGTCACCGATTATTACGGACTGATTTATGGCCTGGATATGCTAGTCGGCATTGTTCGGGGGCTTTTGATGATTTATTTTTCAATCTGTGTCGGGCAGCTGTTTAACAAGCATAAGATTTGGGGCGCGATCGGCACCTATCTGGGCCTGCTGATTGTGCTGGAGCTGTTTGTCGGCATCGCCGCGCTGATTCTGGGCATTACGCCTTCCGGCGACTTGGTGTGGCTGGCTTCCTTAATGGGAGGTTCCTGGTGGAGCCTGATCAGTAAGGCGGCGCAGGCTGCGGTGTATTTCTTCCTCGGGGCCTGGATTTTGGAAAAGAAGGCAAATCTCGAATAAGGAAGCGGCGCATAAGGATTCATTCCAAGCGGCCCCAAGCAGACTCCTACAGCGATCGGAGTTATGCTGAACGTCTATCTGCGGTCAAAATATCGGGTCTGTACCTGATATTTTGGCCGTTACGTTTTCATAAGCGAAATCTTATTTGCTTTTACAGGGATTAAATTTATTATTTGGGTGGAAAAGTTTACATATTCATGTGCTTCTGTATGCGGCGAGCGTGGAATCCTCTTTATTCACAAAAATGTTCCCCATTATTCATTGACTATTGGGGAGCATTATAGTATAATTATCGCAAGAATTGTACCCTAAAGAAGGAGAGACAATGGCAGTACAGTATAGTGAGATACAGGAATTGCTCAGAAGTCGTGCTGACCTTCATGCAAGACTGAATTTGATGCCCTATGATGGCACACCTGAAATCAAAGAACGTGGTAACGGAAAATACCTCTACGTGAGAAAACGTGTCGCTGGCAAACAGACATCGACTTATGTTGGTGCATATACCGAAGAACTGTATAACCTGCTTCTTCGAAATGCCAGAGAAGCCCGTGAAATCAGAAAATCGCTCCGCAGCATAGAAAAGCAACTTGCTGCAGCCGGATACTCTGAAGATGAACTTTCTACTGATGTTGTCAACAACATCGCATTTGCTCGTGCCAATATGAAAATGAATATCTATGACCAAGCTGTCTTAGAGGGTGTTGCAACATCCTTCCCGCAGACAGAAGAAATCATAGAAAACGGAAAAGTTTCTGGCATGACCGCCACTGATGTGCAGAAGATTTTGAATCTGAAACGCGCATGGGAGTTTATTTTGGACCGAGATGTAGTTGCCAGCCGTTCCGACTATTATATGCTCAGTCATATCGCACGACTTGTAAATGAAGGATTTTTTGCTGAAGGTGGTCGTATCCGAGGTGTTCCGGTTACCATCGGTGGTTCATCTTATGTTCCCCCTCTGCCAAATGAACTGGATGTAAAAGAAAGAATCCGAGAGATCACCCAAGAAGATGATAAACCCATTAACATTGCAATCAAGATGTGCCTTTACTGCATGAAAAGTCAGATATTCTTGGATGGCAATAAACGTGCTTCTGTCATTTTTGCAAATCATTATCTGATTTCACATGGTGGAGGTGTCTTGGTAATTCCTGAAAAAGAAGTGCCGGAATTTAAACAACTGCTGGTGAAATACTATGAGGGCAAAGATATCGCTGTTATTGCAGCTTTTATGAAAGAACGCTGCTGGAAAACAATAGAATCTTAAACAATACTCATATTGGAGAACATATTTCGTTTTAAATCGCACTTTTCGCTCCCCAATATCGTAAGAACATGAAATGAGATAAAAACCAATTCGAGAAGCATCAAGAACGCAAGGCCGAAGTCTTAAGAAACACAAATGGCCGGATAACTCTGAAACATTGTGTTTCAAAGTCATCCGGCCATTTTCGGGATCAGATTCCGCGCCTTTCCGAGCAGGACAGGCTTGGCCTGCTTATAGAGAAGTTTGTCGATCCTAGCATCAATCTCAGCAATAAGCCTGTTCTGAATGAGGACGGTTCCGAAAAGCTGGAGGCACTTGATAATCATACAATGGGGACCCTATTTTAAGAGGTTATCCGTATGTTCAATGAGCAGACGAATGTGACGGATGCTGGACGCCACTTTACGCCTCGTGACATTATCGAGCTTATGGCAGATCTTGCCCTTCATCCCGATTCAGGACAAGATCCAGAGCACCACGTACAGAATTTATGACGGAGCGTGTGGCACGGGAGGTATGCTCACCGTTGGAGAGTCCTGTATTCAGAATCTCGCGGAGCATCGCGGCAAGAAAGTTTCCATCAACCTGTTCGGGCAGGAGAACTTTGACGAAACGTATGCGATCGCCTGTGCAGATATGTTGCTTAAGGGTGAGGGTACACAGGTTAACAATATCTTCTTCGGTTCAACCATCTCCAATGATGGCTTTCCGAAGGATGAGATTAATGATCCGCGTTTTATCATCGACTATGATGGAAATCCGGAGTAAACCTTGTTGCCTGATATTGGTGATCCCCAGATGCTGTTCCTTGCAAACAACATCAGTAAGATGAAGCAGAAGACCTCGCTTGGGAGCAGGATAATAGAGGTACATAATAGTTCCTCTCTCTTTAACGGGAACGCAGGAAGCGGTACAAGCAATCTGCGCAGATATATAATTGAAAACGATCTACTTGAAGCGATAGTAGCTCTCCCGGAGAAAATGTTCTATAACACGGACATTGGAACATTTCTGTGGATAGTAACAAATAAGAAAGAAGAAAAGCGAAATCAATTCGGATATTAGAAGGAGAATATTGGAAATATATCTTGCCTTTGATGAGGCTGATCCTAAGTATAGCAAGGTTTTTGAAAATACTGAGTTTGGTTATTACGCTGTTGATGTACAGAGGCCGTTAAGACTTAGCGTTGATTTATCCGAGGAGAATATTTCTGAAATTGAAGCTAAGGACTCGGATTTAGTCGGAGTACTTATGGAATATATTAAGCAGGCAGGAGCGAACTCGTGTGCGGATTATAACGAGTTTATTGAACGAGTCAGCGAAATTGCAGATACCAAAAATATAAAACTGACTGCTAAAAGGAAGAAGCTCATTAGAGATATCTTGACAAATGTAGATGAGACGGCAGCACCGGTAAAAGATGCTAAAGGTAATTTGGAAGCAGATAAAAATCTTAAAGATACAGAACAGGTTCCAATGACATATCCCGGTGGAATTGATGGATATTGGGAAAATGAGGTTAGGCCGTTTGCGCAAGATTCATGGATTGAGAGTGATAGCGCTTCAATTGGATATGAATTAAGCTTCACCAAGTATTTTTATAAGCCAGTTGAAGTCAGAAGTGCCGAAGATATCAACCTGCAAAGCAGAACCGAAACAGCGTAACTGTTTTGTCAGACGCAAAAAGGACATCTGCTTGCCAAAACCCCGGCAATCGTTTATACTGATTGGGAACAGAAAAAGCGGCGGTCAGCATGGCCGCGATCATTTCAGATAGAAAAGGAGCGCGTTATGACGTTATTGGAAAACTGGAGACAGATGGCTTATCAGACAGAGAGGGATGCCCGCAGCGAACAGATGTTTTGGGCAAACTATTTCAACCAGGAGAAGGGGATTTATGAGCAGATCCTTCAATCGGACGAGCCGGTGAGCGGAACGGTAAAGGAGCTGGCGGAGAAATTTGACGTAGAACTTTCGATGATGGTCGGCTATTTGGACGGGATCAACGACAGCCTGAAAACGCCGAATCCGATCGAGAGCATGGAGGAAGAGACGGTGGTTTCCCTGGACTATGACCCGGAGAAGCTGTATTACAATATGGTGGCGGCAAAGGCGGACTGGCTGTACGGGCTTCCCCAGTGGGAGCGTCTGCTGACCGAGGAGCGCCGCAAAGAGCTCTACAAGCAGCAGAAAGCGTCCGGTACGGTGGTAAAGGGCAAGAAGATCGGCCGCAACGATCCCTGTCCCTGCGGTTCGGGCAAGAAATATAAGCATTGCTGCGGACGATAGGGGACAAAGTATGTATCGCACGATTTTATTTGACCTCGACGGGACGCTGACCGATTCGAGCGAGGGGATTACCAAAAGCATCCGCTATGCGTTTGAGCATTTTGGGATTGAAGTCACTTCGCTGGAGGAACTGCGGGTTTATATCGGGCCTCCGCTGCGCACGGAGTTTATGAAGCGGCTGGGAGTGGACGAAGAGCGCTCGGCACAGCTGTACGCAAAATTCCGGGAGCGCTACACGGTGACCGGCTGGAAGGAAAACCGGCCCTATCCGGGAATTCCGGAGACGCTTGCGCGCTTAAAGGAGGCCGGATACAGGCTGGCGGTGGCGACTTCAAAGCCGGAATCTACGGCGCGCCGGGTGCTGGAGTATTTTGACCTGACGCAGTATTTTGATGTGATCTGCGGCGCCGGGGCCGACGGTAAGGACGGCGAGAAGTGGCAGATCGTGAGCCGGGCGCTGAAAGAAATGGACGCAGAGGGGACTAAGAAGGCGCAGGCTGTCATGGTAGGCGACCGGGATCTCGATATCTTAGGCGGCCGCAAAAACGGGATCGACGCAATCGGGCTCAACATAGGCTTTGGCAGCCGCCGGGAACTGGAAGAAGCCGGCGCCGTCTATGTGGCGGAATCGGCTGAGGAACTGGCGGACTATCTGCTGTCGGGCGCTTGAAGGACAGCGGCCGGTGAAACGGCAGACGGCCTGTTCGCCGGCGCTTGAAGGACAGCGGCCGGTGAATTGGCGGCCGGTCCGTCAGCCGGCGCTTGAGGAACATAAACGGGCCGTCCGGTAAAACAGCAAAGAAAGGGACAGGACAGGCAGAATGGATCGCAGCAGGCTGAAAGAGAAAAAACGGGTTGTGGTAAAAATCGGCAGCTCTTCTCTGACATACCCGCAGACCGGGGAAGTAAACCTGATTAAACTGGAAAAGCTGGTGCGGGAGCTGTGCGATTTCCGCAGCCGCGGCATCGAGGCGGTGCTGGTGAGTTCGGGGGCGATCGCGGTCGGTGCGCGGACACTGCGGCTTGCGGGCCGGCCGGAGGAGATTTCTCTGAAGCAGGCCTGCGCTTCGGTGGGACAGGCGCGGCTGATGATGATTTATCAGAAGCTTTTTGCCGAGTACAACTGCGTGGCATCGCAGATTTTAATGACGAAAAATACCATGCTCAATCCGATCAATCGCCGAAATGCGCAGAATACCTTTGAAAAGCTTCTGGAACTGGGCGCGGTGCCGATTGTCAATGAGAACGATACCATTTCCACCTATGAACTGCAAAAACTACAGCAGTTTGGCGACAATGACACGCTGTCGGCGATCGTGACGGCGATGATTGGCGCCGATCTGTTGATTCTTTTGTCGGACATCGACGGTCTGTATACGGAGGACCCGCATACGAATCCGCAGGCGCATTTTATCGATACGGTGGAGACGTTGGACGAAGAGATGATGCGCTTAGGCAAGGGGGCCGTGAGCGCGGTAGGCACCGGCGGCATGGCGACGAAACTCTCGTGTGCGCGGATTGCCACGATGGCCGGGGCGGATATGATTATCGCCAACGGAAGCGACGTGGGGATTCTGCACGAACTGATCGAGGGCCGGCAAAAGGGAACCTTGTTTTTGGCAAACCGGGACGAGAAGTTTGATTTGGGAGCTTTTTTGGAAGAGCAGGCTTGAACGGGAAGCGGCAGGAGGAAAGGCGTATGGAATATCTGGAGCAGATCGGAAGGCAGGCAAAAGAGGCGGAAGCAGTACTGCGCACGCTGGACAGCCGTCGCAAGGACGAAGCGCTTTTGCGGGCGTCTGAGGCGCTTGTATCCGGGGCCGAAGAGATTTTGCAGGCCAATGCGCAGGATATGGCGGCCGCGCGGGAAAAGGGAATGTCCCAGGGACTGTTAGACCGCCTGGCTCTGAATAAGGAGCGGGTGGCGGCGATGGCCGCCGGACTTTCGCAAGTAGCGGCCCTCGAGGATCCAACAGGGGAAAGCCTCAGCATGAAGCCGCGTCCGAACGGGCTTTTAATCGGGCAAAAGCGGGTCCCGCTGGGAGTGGTCGGTATCATTTATGAAGCGCGGCCCAATGTGACGGCGGACGCCTTCGGCCTGTGCTTTAAAGCGGGCAATACGGTGATCTTAAAGGGCGGCAGCGACGCCCTGCACTCCAATGCGGCCATTGTAAACGTGCTGCAAAGGGCGCTTTTGGCATGTGGGCTGCCGCAGACGGCGGTGCAGCTGATTGCCAGCGCTGACCGGCAGGTGACGGCCCGCCTGATGAAGCTGAACGAATATATCGATGTGCTGATCCCAAGGGGCGGAGCCGGCCTGATCCGCACGGTGGTGCAGGAGAGCACGGTACCGGTGATTGAAACAGGGACAGGCAACTGCCACCTATATGTAGACGCTTCGGCGGATCTCAAAATGGCGGTGGAAATCCTTTTCAACGCCAAGACACAGCGCATCGGTGTCTGTAATGCCTGCGAATCGTTGGTGGTACATGAAGAAGTGGCCGATACGTTTCTGCCGATGGCGGCCGACCGCCTGGCGGAAAAACAGGTGGAATTGCGGGGCGATGCACGGGCCATGGCGGCCGAGAGCCGCATTCGTCCGGCCAGGGAAGAGGACTGGGGATGCGAATATCTGGACTATATCCTCTCGGTAAAGACGGTACGGGACATAGAAGAAGCGATTGCCCATATCAACCGCTACAATACGGGTCATTCGGAAGCCATTATTACCAACGATTATAAGAACGCGCAGCGCTTTTTGGACGCAGTTGACGCGGCGGCCGTCTATGTCAACGCTTCGACGCGTTTTACCGACGGCGGAGAGTTTGGCATGGGGGCGGAGATCGGCATCAGCACTCAAAAGCTTCATGCCAGAGGTCCGATGGGCTTAAAAGAACTGACTTCAACCAAGTATGTCATTTACGGAAACGGGCAGGTGCGGCCATGAGAACGGTGCTGGTAACGGCCTTTGAGCCGTTTGGAAAGGACATAGAAAACGCGGCGGCCCTGGTGTGCGGGGCGCTCCCGGACCAGGGATGTTTTTTAGAATCCCCGGCCGCCCGGCCTTTGAAAGCGAAGAACGATTTATCGGACAGAACGCATTTATCGGCAGAGACAGCGGCCGGCTATCGAATTGTAAAACAGATCCTGCCGACGGAATTTAAAGCCGGGGCGCAGGCGCTTTTGCAGGCCATGGACGCGGCGCGGCCGCATCTGGTACTGTGCTTAGGCCAGGCCGGCAGCCGCAGCGAGATAACGCCGGAACGGATCGCCGTCAATTTGATGGACGCCCGCATTCCGGATAACGCAGGCTGGCAGCCCGACGAGGAGCCGGTTGTGCCAGGAGGGCTACCGGCCTATTTTACAAATGTGCCGGTCAAAGCCGTTGTGCAGGCCGCACAGGAAGCCGGCTGTCCTGCCGCTGTCTCCGATTCGGCCGGAACTTACGTATGCAACTGCGTATTTTATACACTGATGAACCGCATAGCCGCCACGCCCGCAAACGAGACTACGCCGCCGCTGTGGGGAGATTTTATCCATGTGCCATATGTGCGCGGCCAGAAGGGCGTACCCGAAGAAAAACCGGCGCGGACACTTGCGGAGATAACAAAAACAGTACAGTTCTTTTTAGAAGAAACCTTGCGGCAGATGGAAAATATCTGCCCAATATAAAACAGGGTATCCCACTATGTCCTGAGAACACGGACAGTTCAAGGAAATACCGCAAGGGTATCCCACTATGTCCTGAAAACACGGACAAACAGAGGAAATACCGCAAGGGTATCCCACTATGTCCTGAAAACACGGACAAACAGAGGAAAGGAGTTTCCAGGTTGAATATTTTAGTTTGCAATGTGGGGAGCACATCGTTAAAGTTCAAATTATATGAAATGCCGCAGGAGACCGTGATGGCACAGGCATACGTAGAGCGTGTCGGAAGCGCGGACAACGGAATCTACACCTACACAAGATGGAGCGACCACACGAAGGTCGAGCGGACGCAGGTTGCCGTTCCGACTTATACGGAGGGAATCCAGCTGTTTTTAGATTCTCTGCTAAGCGAAGAGACAGGCTGTCTGACCGAAATCGCGCAGATCGAAGCCATCGGCTTTAAGACCGTGCTCTCAAAAGGGCATTACGGCGTACACCGCCTGACAGAAGAAGTTTTGCAGGGCATGGAGGATTACATGGCAGTCGCCCCGGCCCACAACGGACCGTACTTAGAAGCCATCCGCGTGTTTGAAAAACTGCTGCCGGATGTGGAACGCATCGGTTCCTTTGAGACTGCCTTTCATCAGACGATCCCGCTGTCGGAAAGCCTTTACGCGATCCCCTATGAATGGTATGAAAAATACGGAATCCGCCGCCTTGGCTACCATGGCGCATCGCATGGACATATAGCGGCGATGCTGCTTAGCCGGGAAGGCGAAGCGGACAAGGTCGTGTCCTGTCACCTGGGCGGTTCCTGCTCCCTGTGCGCAATCGACAATGGAAAGAGTCTCAACAACAGCTTCGGCTTCTCCCTGCAGGCCGGCGTATTCCACAACAGTCGCGTCGGAGATATGGACGCCTATATCATCCCGTTCCTTCTAAAAGAAGGAATGAGCATTGACGAAATTACGCACGGCCTGGAAAAAAACAGCGGTCTCTTAGGAATCTCCGGTGTCAGCAACGACCTGCGCCTGGTCGAAGAAGCCGCCGCCGGCGGCCATGAACGAGCCGCCCTGGCCGTAGAAATGTTCATAAACAGCCTGGTAAGCCATATAGGTGCCTACACCGCACAACTGGGCGGGTTAAAGCAGCTGGTATTTACCGGCGGAATCGGCGAAAATTCCGTCAGCGTGCGCCGCAGGGTCTGTGAACGGCTGGCTTTCCTAGGGGTGAAGCTTTCTCCCGAACGCAACGAATCCGCGCAAAAAGATAAAATAATATCGGCCGACGATTCCCGGGTAAAAGTCCACGTAATCCCGGCAAACGAAGAACTGGGAATCGCACGCAACGTATTTCAGCTGGTAAAATAACCGCGCAGGCGCCCCCCAACGGCCTTTGCGCGGCCGCGGCCGCCGCCATTCAAATGCAGTTCAAACCGCCGCAAATCCCGCCAAAAGGATTGACTTGCCTGCCCGTATGCCGTATAATATTAAAGATTGTGAGAGACATCTGCCCTGTCGCCTGCCCTCAGGGCCGTATACCGCTTTCAGTACACACCAGGGAGTAAACTATGTTAAAAAGTATGACTGGCTTCGGCCGTTATGAAGAGACGACGGAGAACTATAAAATCTGCGTTGAGATGAAAGCGGTGAACCACCGTTATCTGGACTTGGGGATCAAAATGCCGAGGAAATTAAACGCGTTTGAATCGGCGCTGCGCGGCCTTTTAAAAAACGAGATCCAGAGAGGCAAGGTGGATGTTTACATTACGTATGAGGATTATTCGGCTCAGAGCGCTTCACTGAAGTACAACGCGGCGCTGGCGGCAGAGTATATGGAAGCGTTCCGTCGGATGGAGGAGCAGTTTGGCATCGTAAACGATATGACGGTGTCGGCGCTCGGGCGCTGCCCGGAGGTTCTTTCGATGGCCTCGGCGGAAGCGGACGAAGAAGAGTTGTGGAAGATTGTCTCCGAAGCCGTATCCGCGGCCCGCGACCGTTTTGTGGCCTCCCGCGAGACAGAAGGAGAACAGCTAAAGACGGACCTGCTCGCCAAGCTTGACGAGATGTCCGGCCGGGTGGACGAGATCGAAGAGCGCTTTCCGCAGGTGCTGGCCGAGTACCGGACACGGCTCGAAGAAAAAGTACGCGAACTTTTGAGCGATACTACCTATGATGAGAACCGGATTCTGCAGGAGGTCGCGGTGTATTCGGATCGGATTTGCGTAGACGAAGAGATGGTGCGCCTGCGCAGCCACATCCACACGATGAGGGACGAGCTGCAAAAAGGCGGCGCGGTTGGCCGCAAGCTTGATTTTATTGCCCAGGAGATGAATCGGGAAGCGAATACGACTTTGTCCAAATCCGGCGACCTGCGGCTGTCGGACGCGGCGATTGCCTTAAAGACAGAGATCGAGAAGGTAAGAGAGCAGGTACAGAATATTGAGTAGGTTTGTCAATATCGGCTTTGGCAATGTTGTCAATATGGATCGCATTGTGGCGATTGTGAGTCCGGACTCGGCGCCGGTCAAGCGCCTGGTACAAAACGCGAGAGAACAGGGATCGGTGATTGACGCGACGCAGGGCCGCCGGACGAAAGGGGTACTTTTTACGGAAAACAGCAGTATCATTTTGTCGGCGCTTTTACCGGAGACATTGGCCGCCCGTTTCGGGCAGCCGGTCAAAGAACCACAGAACAGGGAAGAGGAAGATGAAGAGTCATAAAGGTGTATTGGTTGTAATCTCCGGCTTTTCGGGAGCCGGCAAGGGGACGTTGATGAAGGCGCTGTTAGAGCGCTATCCCAATTATGCTTTATCCGTTTCCTGCACGACGCGACAGCCCCGGGCCGGAGAAGTCAATGGCCGGGAGTATTATTTTGTCTCCGAGGAAGAATTCCGGCAGATGATCGAACAGGAGAAATTGGTGGAATATGCCTGTTATTGCGGCCGCTACTATGGGACGCCCCGTTCGTATGTGGAAGAGCGGCTGACAGAGGGGCGGGATGTGCTGCTGGAGATTGAGATTCAGGGTGCACTGCAGATTAAAAAGCGTTTCCCGGATACGATTTTGATTTTCGTGACGCCGCCAAGCGCGGCCGAACTCAAGCGGCGGCTGGCCGGACGCGGTACGGAGACAGAGGACGTGATCGCCGCCCGCTTATCCCGGGCCTGCGAGGAAGCAGCCGGGATGGAGCAGTACGATTATTTGCTGGTCAACGACGACTTAAAAGAGTGCGCAGAGCACCTGCACCGGGTGATCCAGGATCAGCATTTCCGGCCGTCCTGCATGGAAGGGGCGATCGAACAAATGCGAAAAGAGCTGAAGGATATGATGTCCTGAACGCAGCGGGGAGATCTCATTTGTCCTGAGAAGCAGGCCAGAACAAGGAAAGGAGCAAACAATATGTTACATCCATCATATAGTGAATTGATTAACGCGGTCAACAGCGAGGTGGCGGAGGGCGAGGAACCGGTCGTAAACAGCCGCTACTCCATCGTGATCGCGACCGCCAAACGCGCCCGGCAGCTGGTAGCCGGCGAAGAACCGCTGGTAATGGCCGATGAGAAGAAAAAGCCGCTGTCGATTGCCGTGGATGAACTGTACAACGGACAGGTGAAAATCCTGTCGGAGGAAAGCACGGACGAAGAAAACGAATGGGAAACAGCCGTTCCCGGAGAGGAAGATTTGGAGTTAGACGGTCCGGAAACAGACGGCTCTAAACTGGGGAAAGCAGCCGGCGAGGAGGATTTGCAGGAAGCTTCTGCCGGGGAAAGCGGGGCGGAGGAGACAGGAGAGTTTTTGGAACAGGCAGTTTTGGAGGAGCCTGTGACAGAGGAGATTTCAGAGGAACATGCGTAAGATAAGCGAGAAGGGACAGCCGGCCGGCGCGTCCTTTTCTTTTAAGAAACCGTGCCGGGGAATTTGTGCCAGGTTTTTGGACAGTTTCCGGCATAAGGGAGAATGCGGATGAAAATTTTGTTTATATCTCTGGGATGCGACAAGAATCTCGTCGATTCGGAATCGATGCTGGGCCTTTTATGCCAGGCCGGATATCAGCTTACGGACGATGAGAAGGAGGCCGATGTGATCCTGGTCAATACCTGCTGTTTTATCGGGGACGCAAAAGAAGAGAGCATCCAGACCATCCTTTCGATGGCCCGGATGAAGCAGGAGGGACGCTGCCGGGTACTGCTAGCCGCCGGCTGCCTGGCGCAGAGGTACCGGGAAGAGATCCGCCGGGAAATCCCGGAATTAGACGGCGTATTGGGCACGGCCAGCTACGATCAGGTGGCGGCAATGGTGGCGCAGACGCTTGCAGGACAGGAATACGAACGGTTTGAGGACATCGACCGCCGGATTCCGCCGATCCCGGAGCGGATGTTGACGACCGGCGGGCATTATGCGTTTTTGAAAATCGCCGAAGGCTGTGATAAACACTGTACGTATTGCGTGATCCCGGGCGTGCGGGGGCGCTATCGCAGCGTGCCGATGGAACTTCTGGAAAAGGAGGCGCAAAGGCTTGCCAAGCAGGGGGTGCGGGAACTGATCCTGGTCGCGCAGGAAACGACGCTTTACGGCACGGACCTGTACGGACGCAAAGCCCTGCCGGAACTTCTGCGCAGGCTCTGCGCGATCCCGGAGATTTACTGGATCCGCCTGCAGTATTGTTATCCGGAGGAGATTACGCCGGAGTTGGTGGCGGTGATAAAAGAAGAGCCGAAGATCTGCCGGTATATCGATATGCCGATTCAGCATGCCAGCGACGAAATCCTCAGACGGATGGGACGCCGTACCTGCCAGGCACAGCTCAAAGAGAAGATTGCGCAGATCCGCAGGGAGATACCGGATATCTGTCTGCGCACGACCCTGATTTCCGGCTTTCCGGGCGAGACGGAAAAAGACCACGAGGAATTGATGCGCTTTGTGGATGAATGCGAGTTTGACCGTCTGGGAGTATTCGCCTACAGCCAGGAGGAGGATACGCCGGCGGCGGCGATGCCGGATCAGGTGGAGGAAGAAATAAAACAGGCGCGGCGGGACGAGATTATGCAGCTGCAGCAGGAGATCGCGTTTGACAAGTGTGCGGCCATGGAAGGCCGGGTGCTGGATGTGATGATCGAAGGCCGGGTAACCGGGGAAAATGCCTATGCCGGGCGCACGTACATGGACGCGCCGGAGGTAGACGGATTGATCTTTGTCCAGACAACGGAAGAACTGATGAGCGGCGATTTTGTGCGGGTGCGGGTAACCGGCGCCCTGGAATATGACCTGATAGGAGAGATAGAAGATGAATTTGCCCAATAAACTGACCATGCTGCGCGTGTGTTTGATCCCTTTTTTTGTCGTATTTATGCTGACCGATCTGGCGGGGGAAGCGTCGCGCTACGCTGCGCTGGCAATTTTTATCGCAGCCAGCCTAACCGATCTGGCCGACGGGAAAATTGCCCGCAAGTACAACCTGGTGACCAATTTCGGCAAGTTTATGGATCCGCTGGCGGATAAGCTTTTAGTCTGCTCAGCGCTCATCTGCCTGATTCAGACCGGACAGCTGCCGGCCTGGTATGTGATTATTATTATAGCCCGGGAGTTTATCATCAGCGGCTTTCGCTTGATTGCATCGGATAACGGGATTGTGATCGCGGCCAGCTATTGGGGCAAATTTAAGACGACTTCGCAGATGATCCTGATTGTCCTGATGATCCTCAATCTGCCGGCGCTTACGCTGGTGACGCAGATATTTTACTGGATTGCGCTGGTGCTGACAGTGGTATCCCTGATCGACTATATGAAGAAGAACTTCCAGGTGCTGAGCCAGGGAGGCTTTTGATGGAGTGGAGCTTGACGGAGCGTTTTGAGAAACTTATTCCGGCACAGGAGAGCGCGCAGTCCCTGGTGCGGGCGCTGACCGCCATCGGGCAGACGGTTGCGACAGCGGAATCCTGTACCGGCGGCCTGGCGGCCTCGGCGATTGTCGCAGTTCCCGGGGCGTCCGAGGTTTTTCAAAATGGATTTATAACCTACTGCGACAAGGCCAAACAGCGGATTTTAGGGGTGTCGGAAGCAACGCTTTTGGCGCATACGGCGGTAAGCGCCGAGACGGCGGCCGAGATGGCGGCCGGCTGTGCCCGCGCCGGGCTGTCCGACCTTGCGCTGGCGGTCACGGGCCTGGCCGGACCCGGCGGCGGCACGCCGCTTCGGCCGGTGGGACTTGTCTATGTGAGCTGTTATTATCGGGAGCGTGTATTGGTGCAGGAATACCGCCTGGAGGGCGGTCGGGAGGAAATCCGCAGACAGGCGGCCGCGGCTGCGCTGCAGCTGGGATATTATTTTCTGCGCCTGCGCTGAAAAAGAGGAAGAAACGACATGCAATGGTGTGAACCGATTTACACGGGAGAGAAAGCCAGAAAACGCCTGAAAGACTATCGCCGTCTGCTGGGAGCGATTTCCGGGGCGGCGAACAAAGAACTTGGCTTTTATGTCCTGGCCTCGCCGGCGAACGGCAAAAACCTCCTGGAGATATTGCCGGCTTATTATCTCAAACAGGCGTCCTACCGGATCGATTCTCTGGTGGTATTAGGGCTTGCGGCCGACCGACAGGAAGCCTTTGAACTGTGCGGGCGCATACTGCGCGACTGCTATCTTTGCCATGGATGCCTCCGTCGGGAACTGCTGTTTGACAGCGTAATGGAGAAATAGGATTTTATGCATATCATCTGGTTGATTTTAAAAATCATAGGGATTTTGCTGGCAGTGCTTTTGGGACTGCTGTTTGCCATACTGATGGCCGTGCTGTTTGTGCCGCTTCGTTATCGACTGGAGGGCTGGCGGCGGCAGGAAAACGGGGAATTTGCCGTAAAAGGGCGCGTGAGCTGGTTTCTGTCGCTGATCTCAGTCCGTTTTGGATATGAAAAACAAGGCTTCTTGCAGATCCGCCTGCTGGGGATCCCGTGGAAGGGCCTGAAAGTAAGAAAGAAAACAGACGGCAGGGAGGATGTGCTGCCGGACGACGGCCCCTCATCCCCTGTTCTTTTGAAAGCAACTTCGATTGAGACAGCCGAAAAAGCGGACAAGCCAAAAAAACTGGTGCAATCGGAAGAACTGCCGCAACCAGAAAAGCTGGCGCAATCGGAAAAACCGATACAACTGCCAAAACCGATGCAATCAAAAGAGTCGGTGCGATCAGAAAAACTGGCGCAACCAGAAAAACCGATGCAATCGGCAAAACTGGCGCAATCGGAAGAACTGCCGCAGTCGAAAGAACCGCCGCAGCCGGAAAACCTAACGCAAGCGGAAACCCTGCTGCCCCCGGCAAATTCCGAGCCAGGAACCTTGCAAAAAATAATTGGAAAAATCCGGAATATCCTGCGCACTCTGTGGGAAAAACTGAAAGGGGTCCCCAATATGGCGCGCGCGTTCAAGGAACGCCTTGCAGGGATCGTTAAATCCCTGCGGCAGAAGAAGGAGAAATTCGACCAATGGCGGGCGTATTTGGGATCGGAAGAGGTAAGAGCGACGCTTCGGCTTCTCTGGCGGCAGACGAAAAGACTGTTTCGCCATCTCAGGCCGCAGAAGGTGCGGATCCGGGGCCGCTTTGGCTTCGGCGATCCGGCTTTGACCGGGCAGGTGACCGGGCTTGTGAGTCTGCTGCCGGTTTTTTATCAAAAAGAGCTTTCATTACAGCCGGAATTCAGCGAAGCTTGTCTCGAGGGAGAGTTTTTCCTCAAGGGGCGGATCCGGGCGGCGTCTCTGCTTTTGCTGGCGCTGAAAATATGGTTTAACAAGGATTTCCAAAAAGTATATAAACACCTGAAGGCCATGTAACAAAAAAGACGGGATAAATGAAGGAGGAATACAAGATGGCGGATAAGAGCAATTTTAATGAAACCGTAGACGCGTTGTTCAAAGGGATGGACGGCTTCGTAACCACCAAAACCGTGGTGGGAGAGGCGCAGAAGCTGGGTGATGTGACGATCGTGCCGTTAGCCGACGTATCCTTTGGCATCGGCGCCGGCGCGTTTGCCGGCAACGGAAAGAACAACGACGGCGGCGGTCTCGGCGGTAAGATTACGCCCAGCGCTGTCCTGGTAATCGCCAGGGACGGCAGTACCAAGCTGATCCGCACGGATGAAAAAGAAGATTTGGTAAGCCGCCTGATCGGCATGGCGCCCGGCCTTATCAACAAATTTACCGGCAAGGACCATGTGACAGCGGCGGAGGAAGCGGCCGAAGAATTGAAAGAAACGGCAAAAGACGCGGCCGAAGAAGCGGCAAAGCAGACAGCCGAAGCTATTTTGGAAGGCGAACAGTGATATTTGGGCGGCCGGCCGCATAAGCTGTAAATAAGAACAGCAGAGGCGGGCGGGCCATGAGCCGATTGATCGGATTTATATTATTCTGGACGGGGGTAGGCATGATTATCAAATGTATCCTGCCTACCCGTCTGTCCATCGTATTGGTTGCCGTACTGTGTATCATCGTCGGCTACAATCTTTTTTGCCGCTGCTGATCCGGGAAGCGGCTTTTTATTTCGTCCCGAAAATGCGGTCTCCGGCGTCGCCCAGACCCGGACAGATATAGGCGTCCTGGTTTAACTCACGGTCCAGATGGCCGACATAAATCTGGATGTCCGGATGCGCTTTCTGGAGCCGCTTTAGGCCCTCCGGCGCAGCGATGATGCACATGAACTTGATCTTGCGTCCGCCGTGCTGCTTGATAAAATCAACGGCTGCCACAGCGGAACCGCCGGTAGCCAGCATGGGATCGAGCGTTACGATCGTGCGCAGTTCGATCGGATCGGGCAGCTTGCAGTAGTATTCGTGCGGTTCATGGGTCTCATGGTCGCGGTAAAGACCGATGTGGCCGACTTTGGCCGAGGGGACCAAGGCGAGAATCCCGTTTACCATGCCCAGACCGGCTCGCAGGATCGGTACGATCGCCAGCTTTTTGCCGGCAATCATCGGCGTCATGCAGGTTTCGATGGGGGTCGTAATCTCCACGTCCTCAAGCGGCAGGTCGCGCAAAGCCTCATAGCCCATCAGGGTGGCGATTTCTTCGATCAGCTTGCGGAACTCGTTGGTGCCGGTGCGGCAGTCCCTCAGCATAGAAATCTTGTGCTGGATTAAAGGATGTGTCATGATGGTTACGTTCGATTCGTTCATGATGCGATACCGTCCTTTGTCTTTTTTCTATTGATGATTATAGACAGTTTCCGGAAAGATTGCAATCATTATTTAAAAAATGTACTTGCATTCGCCAAAAAAATGTGATAGAATGCAATGCGTGAGCCGGTGTGTCGGAATGGCAGACGAGGCAGACTCAAAATCTGTTGTGGGCAACCACGTATGGGTTCAAGTCCCATCACCGGCATTGAAAGGCACGAAATAGAACTACGACGGTTTTGATTTCGTGCTTTTTTTGTATTTTAAACCATAAAAAGCGGGAACCGGATTGAATATAGAATCAAGGCCCCTTTTTGGCAGCTATTGACACTAAAACGGAACAAATAGTATAATATGAAATAGAGTTACAGATCACTCTCGCAGCATATTGGAATGGAGAATGCCAATGAACGAGAAGCCAGACAAACGAGAAAAACAAAGAGGATTGCCCCTGCTCATCTCCATTATATTGGTTTTTTGTGTTTTAGGGACGATTGTATACGCGGTATCGCGGAAAATATCCACTAAAATGTCCGAAGCGGCGATTCAGAACCTGAGCGAAAGCCTGGACCTGATCCAAAGTACCATCGAGGCAATCATGCGCAGCCAGGCACAGTATCAGGTACTGATTGCCCGGGGGGCCGGGGAACAGGAAGATCCGGAAGCCTATATCTGCACGTTTGAGAAAAGCCAGATGATGGCAAAGCTGTCGCTGATCCCCTCCGGAAAAACCGAGGGCGTCTCCAGCAGCGGGGAAACGTTTACCGAGGACGGACTGGATTTTTCCGCGGGCGGAACCGTCGAAGGGCTGCCGGTTTCCCGGTCGTATGTGAATTATATGGGGACCTGGTCCTATACGATGAAGTGTCCGGTTGAGCGGGAGGGGGAAGAAATAGGTACGCTCTACATTGAGTATATCTACGATATGATCGATCAGTTTCTGCCCAATCGATTTTATAATAAGCAGGCGACATTGTACATTATGGACACGGAAAGCCAGAGGTTTGTCCTGAAACCCAAAGGGATGGGAGAGCGGGACGCGGGCCATTTGAACCTGAAAGACTTTTATCAGGCAAACAGCATCGAGGACCCGGAGATTCAAAGCGAGGTAGAGGAGTGCCTGGGAAGCAGCCAAGATATTCTTTTTTATCACAATATTCGCGGCAAGCGGGCGCTTACTTATATGTGGTCGGTCAACGACGGAACGATTTACCTGGTGGGGTATGTGCCGATTACGGCGATTCAGCATGAGGGACAGACCGTCAATCAGTACATTTTTATTCTTGTCATTTCCATGCTGACCGCGTTTTTGATCTGTATTCTCCTGTATTACCTGAATTGGAGACAGCAGGAAAAAATCCGCAGAGAGCGGGAAAGCGAACGAAAACTTCATAACCGGCAGCTGGCGGAGGCTTTGCGGGCCGCTCAGATTGCCAGCGAATCAAAGACGACCTTCCTCTCCAATATGTCCCACGATATCCGTACACCGATGAACGCGGTGCTTGGATTTACGACGCTTTTGGCCGCCGATGCGGAGAATCCGGTCAAAGTGCGCGAATACACGAAAAAGATTTTGGCTTCCGGCCAGCATCTTCTCAGTCTGATCAACGACATTTTGGACGTCTCCAAGATCGAGAGCGGGAAAGTCGTACTCAACTATGAAAAACTTGACTTAAACGACATCGTTTCTTCGGTGGAGACGATTATTCAGCCGATGGCCAGGGCAAAAAGCCAGGAGTTCCATGTGGAAGTGACGGGAATCCGGCACGAATACCTGGTAGGAGACGAGACACGGATCAATCAGGTGCTGATCAATCTTCTTTCCAATGCGGTCAAATACACGGCGGAGGGAGGACGGATCTGGCTGCGTATTATTGGCCTGCAGCAGCGTTCCGGCCAGTATGAGCGCATCCGCATCGAAGTAGAGGACAACGGTTACGGCATGACGCCGGAATATCTGGAGAAAATATTCGACGCGTTTACACGAGCGGAAAACAGTACGACGAACAAGGTGCAGGGGACCGGGCTGGGGATGGCGATCACCAAAAGTATTGTCGAACTGATGGGAGGTACGATCGAAGTTTTCAGCGAAGTGGGCCGTGGCTCCCTTTTCCGGGTTGAATTGGAACTGCGCATTTTAGAAGGTCAGACGGACAAGGTATTTTGGGAAAAGCGGGGGATTTCCCGCATAATAACGATTTGCGCGGATCCGGAAAGCCGTAGGGATATTCAGGCACTGATGGAGGACACCGGGGTGCACATGGAGATCGCCGCCAGCGCAGAAGAAGGACAGGAGCGGCTAAAGGGCCGGGACGAAGGCTGTCAGCTGGCGCTGTTAGACTGGGAATCAGGCGGGATTGACTGCCTCCGAAAGATGCGCAAAGCGCTTGCGGCCAGCGTGCCGATTGTGCTTCTGGCAGAATTTGACGCAAAAGGGCTGGAGGAGGCTCTTAATATAACAGGGACGAGTATTCTTACAAAACCGTTCTTTATCTCCGCGTTTCAGGAAAAGGTTGCGCAGATGTGGGCAGATTCGGAGGAACCAGGCGATTTAGGGCCGGTGACGGCCAGAGATTTGACCGGGATGCATTTCCTGGCCGCGGAGGACAATGAAATCAACGCCGAGATTTTGACGGAACTTCTGGACATGGAAGGCGCAACCTGTGAAATTGTCGAGAACGGACGTCTGGCGGTAGAACGTTTCCGCCAGGCGGCTGAGGATGAATTTGACGCGATTTTGATGGATGTCCAAATGCCCGTGATGAACGGCCACGATGCGGCGAAAGCCATACGTGCCCTGCCGCGAAACGACGCGGGGCGCATCCCGATCATTGCCATGACAGCCAACGCGTTTGCCGAGGATGAAAAGGCCGCGCTGGATTCCGGCATGGATGCCCATGTGTCAAAGCCTTTAGATATGGAAATGTTAAAAAAGGCGTTGGCTGACCGGATGAAGCGTGACGCCGAAAAAAAGGAGTTTTTATCGTGAAAAATAAATTCGGTATGATCCATACATGGGCCGCCTGCCTGGCCGGCGGACTGCTTTTGCTGCTGGCTTCGTGTTCCGGCGGAGGAGATCCCCAAAATCTGCTTACACAGGAGGCGGAGAACGACCGGATTGTCAATCTGTTCAGTCCGATGGAAAAGATTGATCCAAACGCGCAGAACGTTGCCAGAAGCGCGTCGGATTTAACGATCATCATGGCGGAAGAGCAGCTGGGAGTGACGGTACACTATAATACCTATACCGCGGAAAATTATCAGGATAAGACTTACGACGACGTTACGCTGGATCGGGCGCGCAATAATATGGACGATATATACCTGTTGAACCCGGATACCCTTCTTGCGCTGGGCGCGGAAGGGAAGTTGATGGACCTTTCGGGGCTTGCGTGTGTAAAGAACCTGCGGGAAATCATTCGGACGGCCAATACGGTGGACGGGAAATTAGTAGCGATCCCCCAGGAGGTTGTCGCCTACGGCTTATTTGTCAACGTGGAGCTCTTCCGGCAATATGAACTCGATCTGCCGAACACGCCGGAGGAATTTCTGGAATGCTGCCGTGTGTTCAAAGAGAACGGGATCGAAACGCCGATTGGCGCGAATCGCTGGTGGCTGGAAACGTTTGTTTTTGCGCAGGCCTATGCGGAGCTGTACAGCGGAGGAAATACGGAGGCGGAGATTGCGGCACTCAACAGCGGAGAGGCCAAATACAGCGATTATATGCGGCCTGGCTTTGAGTTTTTAAAGGAATTGATCGATCGGGGCTACATTGATGTGGAAGCGGCGGCGACCGGCGAGGCAATTGAGACGGAAGGCCCCGATTTTCTGGCCGGAAAGACGCCGATTGTCATGGCCTACTGGGGAGCGGCGAATACGGAGACCGCCTATGGGAAAACAGATTTTGAGATGCAGGTGATCGGGTTTCCCAGCAGCCGGGGGCAGATGCCGGTCATTACGATGACCGGATTCGGAATCGCCGAGGGGGCGGAGCATGCACAGGACGCGATGCGTGTCCTCGACATTATTCTTTCCGATGAAGCGCTGCAAGTTTACTCGCAGACCAACCGGGTAATTTCCCCCTCGCAAAATGTAAAAGTGGATTGCGTGCCGGCCCTGCAGCCGCTCAACGACAGAATCGAGGAGGGCGTTTACGTCCTCGGTTCCAACGCCGGCATGGACGTGGAACAGTGGGGAAACACCTGCCTGATTGTGAGAAAATTATTAAACGGCGCTTCGGTGGACGAATGCATGGCGGCCTTTGACGAGCTGCAGAACGCGTCGCTTGATAAGTAGCAGGCGTGTTAAAGTTTTTGACCCGGATTTTGCCAGAAAAGGTTAAGGAAAAAGTAAAACATTTCCGTTTCATTCTGTCTATAATGAGTTTTAGCAAAAAGAAAGAGAGAGGACAGAATGAATACCTTGAAACGATTTTTAGCCATGTGTTTATGTCTGTGCATGCTGATGCCCATCGCCGGCTGCGGCAGCAAAGACAGCGGTGCGGCCGGCAGCGGCGCGGCGGCGGCAGACGGGTTTGTCTATACGGCCGAGTTTAAGGAGCTGACGGGTTCGATCGGAAACGTGGGAACGGCGGGAAGCCGGCTGTATTATCTGGACTGGAGCGGAGGAGAAAACAGCGTTATAAAGTGCCTGGACATGAATACGCTGACCAGCGAGGAAATTCCCTTTGCGCTGCAGGAGCAGGAGAGCGTCTCGAGTATACAAGCGCTGGAGGACGGAAGCCTGGCGCTGCTTCTTAGCATATGGAGCGAAAATGACCAGCGTTTTCTGCTGGTAAAGCTCGATGCGGCCGGTACGGAAAATCTGCGGCAGGATATCACACAGCTTGTCAACGGGGGCGGCAGCGGGGATATGATGAGCGGCTATCCGCAGTCGATGCAGATAGACGCGGACGGAAATATTTATATTCTGGTAAGCGGCATGGAGGAGAAGGTGCTTGTGCTGGACGCACAGGGAAGCCAGCTTTTTGAAGTCGCCAGCCAGGGCTGGTCGCACGGGATGTGCCGAAGCGGCGACGGGCGCGTATTTCTTCTGTCCTACGATGACAGCGAAAGCGGCTATGTGCTGCAGTATATTGACCCCAAGGCCAAGGGCTTTGGCGAGAGCCTGAAAGGAATTCCCGACGCAAACGGCAACGTGCTGTGCTCGGCAGCCGGCGAAAAGGAAATATGGATTTCCTGCGGCAACAGCCTGTATCGGTATGATCTGGAAGCAAAAACATGCGAGCAGATTTTGAACTGGATCAACAGCGATGTCAACTCCGACCAGCTGCAGGCGTTTGGCCAGCTGGAGGACGGAAGAATTTTTGCCTTGACCTCTGACTATACGCAGACGGGACAAACGCTGGAAGCGGTATATCTGACCAAAACGCCGGCCTCGGAGGTAAAGCAGAAAACCGTTATCACGTATGCGACGATGTATCTGGATTATAATGTGCGCGCCCAGCTGATCCGTTTTAATAAGACGAATGACACCTGGCGAATCGAAGTAAAGGAATACGGCAACGGGAATTACGAGGACGGACTGGCACAGTTAAACAGCGACATTGTATCGGGGAATCCGCCGGATTTGATTAACCTGAGCAATATGAACGTGGAGAATTATATTTCCAAAGGGATTCTGGCGGACTTGTACCCGCTGATGGAACAGGATTCCACCTTGAAAAAGGAAGATTTCGTGGAAAACGCCCTGCGTATTTATGAACAGGATGGCAAGCTGTACGGAATATGCCCCACGTTTACGGTGATGTCTCTGGCCGGAAAGGCGGAGGACGTAGGCGGCCGGGACGGCTGGACGGTAGCGGATGTACAGAGCCTGCTGGCCTCTAAGCCCGCGGGAACCGAATTGATCGAATATGCCAGCCGGGAAGGAATATTAAGCATACTGGTAAGCATGGGACTGGACTCGTATGTAGACTGGGCGGCCGGGAGCTGTTCCTTTAACAGCGAAGAGTTTCTTGCGCTGTTAGAATTTGCCAGCCAGTTCCCGGCGCAGGAGACCGTTACCTATGAAGACAGCGAGGGGACCTATGAGAAGATAAAAGAAGGAAAACTTCTTTTAGATGAGATTTCGGTGTATTCCATACAGGACTATCTGTATCATGACGCGGTGTTTGAAGGCCAGATGGCCTGCATCGGCTTTCCGACAAACGACGGAAGTACGGGATCGTATCTCAATGGGACGCAGTCGCTGGGGATTGCGGAAAAATCGCCCCATAAGGACGGCGCGTGGGCTTTTATCAGCACGCTTTTGAGCGAAGAATATCAGGATGCCCTGGATACGATGAACGGACTGGCACTGCGGGCCAGTTCTTTGGAAAAGCAGTATGCCAAGGCCATGGAGCAAAAGGAAGGGGATTTTGGCGCCATAATATCCAGCGGTGATTTTACGTATGAGGTAAAGGCAGCGACCCAGGAGCAGATCGACGCCCTGCGTCATCTCATAGACACGGCGCGGCCCACAAAAAATACGGATACGGAAATCATGAATATTATTACCGAAGAAGCGGGACCGTATTTTGCCGGACAAAAGACGGCTCAGGAGGCGGCGGATATTATCCAGAGCCGCGTGCAGATTTATATCAGTGAAAATCAATGAGTGTTCTGCGGGGCGGTGAAAGACATGACTGGCCGCCGCTTTGCACATAAAAACCGCCCTGGTGCAGGTAACGCCGGGGCGGTTTTTTTTCATACCTGGGACGTGATTCAAAACAGCTGTGATCGACCTAACCCTTTTAACCAGCCTTTTATTGTTAAAAGATTAAGGAAAAAGTAAAGAACTTGCACAAGGAAACATGTATAATAGCGATAACAGAAACGAGGAGGAATAACGATGAAACGTTTATTAGCGGGGTTACTGTGTCTGGCTATGGGATTGTCCCTGGCCGGCTGCGGCAGCAAGGCAAACGGCAGCACGGAGGCCGGCAGGGATTATGTGTATGTGCCGGAGTATAAGACATTGGAGGACGTAAAGTCGTTAAGCGGCGGCACGACGATCCAGGACGGGAAGCTGTATTATCAGTCCTGGAACTGGAACGAAGAGACTGAAACCAGCACAAACACGATTGGTTCGATCGACTTAAACAGCCTGGAGACGGCGGTGATTTCCGAATTAGAGGACGGCAATGAAAATGTACAGCAGATTGCCGTCTTGAAGGACGGAGGCCTGTTAAAACTGATGAATGTTTGGAACGAAAACGGGTCTGCATTCTGGTTTTTGGCAACGACGGACGCCTCCGGCAGCGAGACGGGGCGTTACGATATCACGGCGGCGATCCTGGAGGGAAGCAATTCGGAGTTGGGAGCGTATCCTCAGGATATGAAGCTGGATAAAGACGGGAATATCTATCTCCTTTTAAGCGCAGAGGATGAAAAGATCCTGGTGCTGAACCAGCAGGGGCAGAAGCTGTTTGACGTGGCGCTTACTTCCTGGTCGCAGGGACTGTGCAGCAGCAGCGACGGCCGTGTCTTTACGCTGTGCTACGACAGGAGCGAGGGAGGAAGCGATTATATGCTGCAGCAGGTGGATCCGGCAGCAAAAGCGCTCGGCGAATCCTTCAAGGGAATCCCGGGCGGCAACGGCAACCTGCGCGTCGTGACGCTTAGCGAAAATGAATTTCTGGTTTCCAGCGGCAATGTGCTGTACCGCTATAGTCTGAGTACACAGACCAGCGAGGAAATATTAAACTGGATTAACTGCGACATCAATGCGGACACCGTGCAGGCGTTTTCCGAGCTGGAGGACGGGAGGATCGTTGCGCTTACCTACAATTATGAGTCGGAACAGGGCGGCACAGAGGCCGTATACCTGACCAAAACGCCGGCCTCCGAGGTCAAGCAAAAGACTGTCTTAACCTATGCGACGATGTATCTGGATTATACGCTGCGCTCAGAGATTATCCGTTTCAACAAGAGCAGCGATACCTACCGGATCGAAGTAAAGGAATACAGCAGCGGCGATTATGAGGCCGGGCAGACGCAGCTGAATTCGGATATTGTTTCCGGAAACCCGCCGGATCTGATCGATATGGGCAATGGTATGAACATAAGCGCCTACATCTCCAAGGGGATTCTTGCGGACCTCTATTCTCTGCTTGAGAACGATCCCAATTTAAACAAAGAGGAGCTTACCGCCAATGCCCTGAAGATCTATGAGCAGGACGGCAAGCTGTACGGGATGCCAATTTCCTACACGCTGCAGACGCTCCTGGGCCGTACCTCCGATGTCGGGGAAGAGATGGGCTGGACGTTGGACGACGTGAAAGCGCTGCTGGCGTCCAAACCGGAGGGCACGCAGCTGTTTGACTATGCCAGCCAGGAGATGGTACTGTCCATGCTGCTGCAGATGGATATGAACGCCTATGTGGACTGGAATGCGGGGACTTGCTCCTTTGACAGCGAGGCATTTGTAGACCTGTTGGAATTTGCCGCGACCTTCCCGTCGGCGGAAACGATGGATTACAGCAACGAAGAAGGTACCTATACAAAAATTTCGAGCGGAAAACTGTTGCTTTTGTCGCTGTATATGTCACAGGTAAACGATTACCAGGCATATGCGTCGATGTTTAACGAGCCGGTGACCTGCATCGGTTACCCTACGCAGTCCGGCAGCGGCTCGATTATGGTAGCCAGTCTGGGGATCGGCATTGCGGAGAAGTCCGCGAATAAAGACGGAGCCTGGGCCTTTATCTCTTCGCTTTTGACAGAAGAGTATCAGGATAATTTAAACTGGAATTTCCCGGTGCGTGAAAGTTCTCTGGAAAAGTGCTTTGAAGCAGCAAGGAATGTAGAAGAAGGAAGCTCCAGCTGGAGTTGGGATGATTATGAATATGAAGGCCGGCCGGCAACCGAAGAAGAGATCGCAGCGATCCGCAATCTGATTGACAATGCCCAGCCGATGCCTTCCGCAAATACGGAAATCCTGACAATTATTACGGAAGAGGCAGCTCCCTTCTTTGCCGGACAAAAATCGGCGAAGGAGGTAGCGGACATTATCCAGAGCCGTGTGAAGATTTATGTGAGCGAGAACAGCTAATACATTCTTGACAGGCGGCCTGGCTGCGGCTACAATACTTTCATGAGACTATTGACGATTCGGGAGCAGGAGGCCGGGCAGCGGGCCGACAAGTACTTAAGCCGCTATCTTGAGCAGGCTTCCAAAAGCTTCCTGTATAAAATGCTGCGGAAAAAAAATATCACCTTAAACGGCGGCCGCTGCGAGGGGTCGGAAAAACTGAAGGCCGGCGATCAGCTGCGGATATTCTTTTCGGAAGAGACGCTTGCCAAATTTCAGGGCACGGCACTGCCGCCAAAAAACGCTCCCGGTCCGCATACGTCCGCCGCAGGGTGTGACCATGTTTTAAAAGGCTCTTTGGCTCCTGGGCCGGGCGATGCGCTGGATCCGCGGCGCATTGTCTATGAGGATACGCACCTTCTGCTGTATGATAAGCCCGCCGGCCTGCTGTCACAGAAGGCCAGGGGGGACGATATATCGGCAGTGGAATTGGTGCTTGCCTACCTGCAAAGCAAAGGAGAACTGACGGATGAAAGCTATCGCCGCTTTCATCCGTCGGTCTGCAACCGCCTAGACCGCAATACCAGCGGCCTGCTGATCGTGGGAAAAACGATGGCAGGCCTGCAGACGATGTCCGCGCTTTTAAAAGAGCGCACGCTTCACAAGGATTATTTGTGCTGTGTCCGCGGCCAGGTGACCAACCCCTGCCGCCTGAAAGGGTACTTATATAAAGATACGGACAAAAATCAGGTGCGGATTTTGGATACTGCCTGTCCGGGAGCACAGCCGATTGAGACGGTTTATACGCCGGTGGCTTTGTTTGGGGCCGACGCCGGGCCGGCTGGCAGAACTGGCGGCAAATCTGCGGCCGGGCCGTCCGCTTTGTTTCCGCTTACGCATCTGCAAGTACGTCTGGTGACCGGCCGTTCCCATCAAATCCGCGCCCATCTGGCGTCGGTCGGCTGGCCGGTGATCGGAGATTATAAATATGGCCTGCGCCCGGTCAACGAGTTTTATAAAAAGCGGCTGGGGCTGCAGCATCAGCTGCTTCATGCCTGGCAGCTGACATTCCCGGTAGTGGAGGGGGCTTTATCGTACCTGTCCGGCCGGGTTTTTCGTGCGCCTGTACCGGATTTGTTTGAACAGGCAGGCCGGCTTGCCGAAGAGACGTCTGTCTCCCGTCAAGCCGCGCAGAGAAAGTAACCTGTATGTGCCGCGGATGCGGCATCTTTCCAGGGCATAAAAGCGGCGCGCTGCCAGAACAGGAGGCCGGACAATGAGCACATGGAGTTCCCGCGGTCTCAGGGGCTCTACTCTTGAGGACTTAATCAATCACACAAACGAACGCTATCGGGAACAGGACTTAGCGCTGATCCAGAAAATCCCTACTCCGATTACGCCGATCGAAATTGACAAGGAAAAGCGCCACATTACCCTGGCGTATTTTGACCAGAAGAGCACCGTGGACTATATCGGCGTCGTGCAGGGGATTGCGGTCTGCTTTGACGCCAAGGAATGCCATGCCGATACGTTTCCGTTGCAGAATGTCCATGCGCATCAAGTGGCCTTTATGGAGAACTTTGAGAAGCAGGGCGGGATTGCTTTTTTGGTCATCTATTATTCCAAACGGGATGAAGCATATTATCTTCCGTTTGCGCGTCTGAAAGAATTCTGGCAGCGCAAGGAAGCGGGCGGCCGCAAATCGTTCCGTTTGGAAGAACTGGATGCGGATTTTCAAATTCCCATCAAAAACGGTGTGTTCGTACACTATTTGGAGGGTGTGCAAAAGGACTTGGAAAGGAGATAAAAAGCAATGCAGTTGGAATTAAACAGACCATTGGAAAATCCACGGCTGAAAGAATTGTTTGCCTTGCGCCGCGAAGCGGAGGACGGGGAGATGCTCAGGCCGATTATGGAAAAGCTTTTGTCCGAGCTGGTAATGAACGCCAGCCTGCTTTCGATGGTCCGTCTCTCACAAAATTCAGGAACCGGGGAAGAGGCGTGTGAGTGTTCCCCGGAGACAACGATTGGCTTTCCGATGCTGACAGCGCCGGACGGACGGCAGTTTTATGCGGCTTTTATTGACGAGGAAGAACTGAGGGAGTGGAATTCTCTGAAGGAGAGCGGCTTGCAGACGATCTGCCTTAACTTTGACGAGTACGCGTATATGGTGCTCGATCAACAGCAGGCAGAAGGGCTGGTTATCAATCCGTTCAGCGACAATTTATCCTTAGACCGCAACGGCCTGCGGGAATTGCGGGAACGCAAGGAGCTTCAGACAACGGGCCATGCCCGCAAGCAGGTGGAGAAAAACGCGGTCGTCCATTTGGGCGATCCGGAGGAATACCCGGAGGAGATGGTAGAGGCAATCTGTTCCTACGCGGAAGCAGAGCCGGGCATTCGGAGACTGTGGCTGCGGATGATGGAGCAAAACGGAGAGCTTAGCTATCTGCTGGTGGCGGAACTTTCCGGCGAAACGGAAGCCTTGTTTGAACAGATCGCGGTAGCCGCGGCGCCGTATTTAGGTGAAATGTTTATCGATATGCTGCCCCTGTCCGACGGTTTTGCGCAGAGAGCGATCGAGGGAACTTCCGCTTTTTATCGCCGCAAGTCTTGACAAAGGGCGCTCTCTTCGCTATAATGATTTTCATGTGCTAACATAGTAGCACACTAAAGCGAATTTTGTTTTAGAGGAGGAGCCATGAATCAATACATACACACGCCGGAGGGGGTCCGCGACATTTACGGCCGGGAATATGCCGCCCGGCTGGGAGTCCGCCGCAAAATCCGCGCGATGTTCCATCGGTTCGGCTATCAGGACATTCAGACGCCGTCTTTTGAATTTTTCGATATTTTCAGCAAGGAGAAGGGAAGCGTCCTTTCCCGGGAAATGTTCAAATTTTTCGACCGCGAGGGGGAGACGATGGTACTGCGGCCGGATATGACGCCGGCGATTGCCCGCTGCGCGGCTAAATATTTCGGGGCGGAACATATGCCGCTCCGACTTTCTTATATGGAAAACACCTTTATCAACCGCAGCAGCCTGCAGGGACGGCTCAAGGAATTTACGCAGGCCGGCGTCGAACTTTTGGGCGACGGTTCGCCGGATGCGGACGCGGAGGTTTTGGCGCTGACGATTCAGTGCCTGCTGGCGGCCGGTCTGACGGAATTTCAGCTGGAGGTAGGGCATGTAGGATTTTTGCAGGGGCTTTTAGAAGAAGCGCGGCTGCCAAAGGAAACGGAAGAAGCGGTCTGGCGGCTGCTGGAAAATAAAAACTTTTTCGGCGCCGAGGAACAAATCCGCGCCTGCGGCATAAAATCCGATTTGGAGGAGCTGTTTTTGCGTCTGCCGGAGCTGTTTGGCCCGATTGAACAGATGGAAAAAGCACGGCAGATTACCGCCAATTTGCGGGCCGCCGACGCGATCGACCGGCTGTGCCAGGTGTACGATACGCTTTGCTGCTATGGCCTGGAGAAATACGTCTCCTTTGATCTGGCGATGACGGGGCGCTACCGTTATTATAACGGCATGATTTTCAAGGGTTACACCTACGGCTGCGGCGAGCCGGTCGTGACGGGCGGCCGCTACGACAACTTAATGGAGCAGTTTGGCTGTCGTGCCGAGGCGGTGGGCTTTGCGATTGTGCTGGATTCGGTGATGGATGCTTTGAACCGCCAGCAAAAGCCGCTTGTCTTTGAATGGCCGCAGGTGCTTTTGATGTACGTCCCGGGGCAGAAAAAAGAAGCGATTGAACGGGCCTGCCGGATGCGGGCGGAGGGACGGCGGGTACGGCTGGAACGCTTCCGGACAGAGACAGGAGAACAGGAGACATCCCAAAAACCGGCCGGGCCTCAGGAAGCGGCCGGGCGCGCCGAAGAAAAAAGGGCGGCCCGGGAAAAATGCCGCGCACGCGCCCTGTCACTGGGGATGGAGGAGGCGTGTCTGTTATGGGAGGACGGCTCGGTTTGGGAGGAGACAGTATGAGATATCTTACCTTTGCCCTGGCAAAAGGACGTCTGGCCCGCAAAACAATGGAGCTGCTTGAGCAGTTAGGAATCTGCTGTGAAGAATTCTACGATTCCGAGACGCGCCGTCTGATCTTTACCGATGAAACCCATAAGATGAAATTTTTCCTGGCCAAAGCCAGCGACGTGCCGACGTATGTGGAGTATGGGGCGGCAGATGTGGGAGTGGTAGGCCGCGATACGATTCTGGAGGAGGGACGTAAGCTTTATGAGGTGTTGGATCTGGGACTCGGCCGGTGCCGTATGTGCGTCTGCGGCCCGGAACGCTTTCGTGAATGTCTCAAGCACCACGAACGGATCCGCGTCGCCACCAAGTATCCGGCGATTGCCAAGGATTATTTTTACAACCGCAAACAGCAGACCGTAGAGATCATTAAATTAAACGGCTCCGTTGAACTGGCGCCCCTGGTGGGGCTTTCGGAAGTGATTGTAGATATCGTGGAGACCGGCTCGACGCTTAGGGAAAACGGACTGGCGGTACTGGAGGAAATCTGCGATCTTTCGGCGCGGGTCGTCGTAAATCAGGTCAGTATGAAGATGGAAAACGAGCGGATCACCGATCTGATCCGCCAAATGCGCAAACTGGTGAAAGAGAGAAACCAATGACCGACAAAGAATGGGAACAGCAGTTGGATAAGCGGATCCGCTGGAATTCGTTTCTCCCCCTGCTGGGGACAAAAGCGTTTGAAAAGCTGATTGGCAAAGCAGGCGTACCGCCAATGCAGCAGTCCCGGGAGAAAAAACAACCGCCAAAAGACGCAGGACTTACCGGCAGCGGCGACTCTCACACGACAGGCGGGGAGGACGCTTCCGCGCCGGAAAAAGGAGACTTATGAGAATTTTACCCTTGACGCCGGAAAACAAAGCAAATCTTTTAAACGACCTTTTAAAGCGCAGCCCCAACCATTACGCTTCGTATATGGACACGGTTCAGGCCATTGTCGAGCGGGTGCGGGCCGAGGGCGACCGGGCGCTTGTCGATTATACGGCGCAGTTTGACCATTTTGCAATCACGCCGGCGCAGTTTTTAGTAACAGAAGAAGAGATCGAGGACGCGTATCGCCAGCTGGATACGGAGTTTTTGGCGGTACTGCGCAAAGCCCGCGAAAATATCCGCAGCTACCATGAGAAACAGCGGCGTTACAGCTGGTTTGACCCCACGCCCGGCGGTTCGCTCCTGGGACAGAAGGTAACGCCCCTGGAGCGGGTCGGCGTCTATGTCCCCGGCGGCAAGGCGGCCTACCCGTCCTCCGTCCTGATGAACGTCCTGCCGGCGCGGGTGGCCGGCGTCGGCGAGGTCATTATGGTGACGCCGCCCGGACAAGACGGCAAGGTCAATCCGGGCACGCTGGCCGCCGCCCGGGAGGCCGGCGTCGACCGAATCTATAAAATCGGCGGCGCGCAGGCGATTGCGGCCCTGGCCTTTGGCACCGAAACGATTCCAAAGGCAGATAAGATCGTCGGCCCCGGCAATATCTTTGTAGCGCTGGCCAAAAAGGCGGTGTTCGGCTATGTGAGCATTGATTCGATCGCCGGCCCCAGTGAAATCCTGGTATTGGCGGATAAGACGGCCAATCCCCGCTACGCGGCGGCGGATCTTTTGTCGCAGGCCGAGCATGACGAATTAGCCAGCGCGATCCTGGTAACGACTTCAGATGAACTGGCCCGCCGGGTCTCCGTCCTGGTACATGAAATGGCGGCCGGCTTGTCGCGCCGGGAGATCATCGAGAAATCCCTGGAAAACTACGGATATATCCTGGTGGCCCCTTCCATGGACGAGGCTTTGGAGGTCGTCAATGAAATTGCGTCGGAACACATGGAAATCATGACTAAGGACGCGTTTTCGCTGCTGCCTAAGATCCGCAACGCGGGGGCGATTTTTATCGGCGAATACAGCAGCGAACCTTTGGGCGATTATTTTGCCGGGCCGAACCATGTGCTGCCGACCAACGGCACGGCCAAGTTTTTCTCGCCGCTGTCCGTGGACGACTTTATCAAAAAATCGAGTATCATTTCATATACAAAAGACGACTTGCAGGCCGTGTGGCCGCAGGTGGTGCGCTTTGCCGAGGAGGAGGGTCTCACGGCCCACGCGCATTCGATCCGCGTGCGTTTTGAGGAGGGCGAACGCAGCCGGTAGGATAAGAGCATCGCGAGAGATTGAAAGAAGGCAGGAAAAACAAAATGGGACGAACCGCAGAAATCACCCGGGAAACTAGGGAAACCTCGATCCGCGTTTCGCTGAATATAGACGGCCGCGGAGAAAGCCGTATCTGCACAGGTATTGGTTTTTTTGACCATATGTTGACGGGATTCGCAAAACACGGCTTTTTTGACCTCGAAGTGGAGGTAAAAGGCGATTTGGAGGTCGATACGCACCATACGGTGGAGGATACCGGCATTGTGCTGGGAACGGCTCTCAGAAAGGCGCTGGGGGATAAGCAGGGCATCGTGCGCTATGGCTCCTGCATGCTGCCGATGGATGAAACGCTGGTGCTGTGCGCCCTGGATTTGTCGGGGCGTCCTTACCTGCAGTGGAATGCGTCCTTTGGGGCCGAGCGCCTGGGCGCCCTGGAAACAGAAACGATCCGCGAGTTTTTTTATGCCGTCACCTACGCGGCGGGGATCAATTTGCATATCCGGCAGATGGACGGCGTAAACAGCCACCATATCGCGGAAGCGATGTTCAAGGCCTTTGGCAAGGCGCTTGATACGGCGGTGCGCCGGGATGACAGGATCGAGGGCGTGCTGTCAACGAAGGGAGGACTGTAAAATGCATCTGTATCCGGCGATTGATATCAAAGAGGGCCGCTGTGTCCGTTTGTGCCAGGGGCGTTTTGACCAGGTGCGGATCTATTCCGATTCCCCGGCGGCCATTGCCCGTCTGTGGGAGGAGCAGGGCGCGTCGTATCTGCACCTGGTGGATTTGGACGGGGCGCTGAAGGGGCGAAGCGTCAACGCGGCCTGCATCCGGGAGATTGTGCAGTCGGTTTCGATTCCGGTGCAGTTAGGCGGCGGGATCCGCTCGCTTGCGGATATGGAAGAGGCGCTGGCCTTAGGAGTTGCGCGTGCGATTATCGGCACAAAGGCGGTGGAGGAACCGCAGCTTTTGCAGGAAGCGGTCCGGCGGTTTGGCGCGGAAGCGGTCGCGGCAGGGATCGATGCGAAAGACGGCCGCGTGGCGGTGCACGGCTGGGAGCAGGTCAGCGAGCGCACGGCGTCAGAACTGGCCCTGCAGATGAAGGAAATGGGCGTGCGCACGATTATTTATACGGATATTGCGCGGGACGGGATGCTAAACGGCCCCAACATCGCGGCGACCAAAGCGCTGAGCGAAGCGACGGGATTACATATCATTGCCTCCGGCGGCGTTTCCGGAGCGGACGATCTGCGCCGGCTTCGGGACGCGGGGATTTACGGCGCGATTATCGGAAAAGCGCTGTATGAGAAGCGCATCGACCTGGCGCAGGCGGTGCGGGAGCTGGAATCGCCAAAAACAGGAGGGTGTCATGACGGAAAAACATTATAATTGCGCCCCGATGCTGATTCTGCGCGGGGACCAGGCGTTTACGCCAAAGGGAGACGCGGTATCCGACCTGGCCGGCTATTTTGCGAAAGAAGCGGCCAAGGGGGCGAAGATCGGTTTCCTTTTGGAGGAATCAGAAGGCGATGCGTCCCATGAGGCGGCAATCGGCCGGATTCGCCGTTACACGGCGCAGAGCTCATTCCCGGTGATGGCCGGCGGCCGCACAAAGCGTCTGGAGGATGTGAAAAAATATATTTACGCCGGTGCGCGGGCCGCTCTTTTGCGCTGCGGGGACGACGGCGAGATGGCGGTCTATGAAGAGGCGGTCCGCCGGTTCGGGCCGGGCCGGGTGGCTCTTTACAGCCCCCAAAGCGGCCGGGAACCGGGTACGGTTACGATACAGGAGACGGAGATCGACCTGTCGTTTGACCAGTTTAAGCTGGGGGCGGACGGGCTTTTGCCCTGCATTGTGCAGGAGGTGCACACCGGCCAGGTCTTGATGATGGCCTACATGAACGAAGAAGCGTTTTTGCAGACCTGCCGGACCGGGCGCATGACCTACTACAGCCGCAGCCGCCAAAGCCTGTGGCTGAAGGGGGAGACCTCGGGCCATTTCCAGTACGTTTGTTCGCTGTCGGCGGACTGCGACCGGGATACGCTGTTAGCCAGGGTGGAACAGGTCGGCAATGCCTGCCATACGGGCGCGTACTCCTGCTTTTTCCGGCCGCTGATTGAGGGCGGGGACGCCGATGCGAGGGAGGATGCGCTGGCAAAGCTGGAGCGAATCATCGCCGAGCGCCGGATTTGTCCCAAGGAGGGATCGTATACCAATTACCTGTTTGAAAAAGGACTGGATAAGATTCTCAAAAAAGTCGGCGAAGAAGCGACGGAAATCGTGATCGCCGCCAAGAATCCGGACCCGGAAGAAATCAAGTACGAAGCCGCGGATTTCTTGTATCACCTGATGGTGCTGCTGGCGGAAAAAGGCGTTGCCTGGAGCGAGGTAAAAGACGAATTGTCCCGCCGCTGAGAAAACGCCCTGCCGCGCATTGACACGCAGGCTTTTTGCGGGCGTGAATATGGACAATGCCTTCTGTCATAAGATAGAGTAATCGAGGCACACGGCAGAGGGTTTATGAACGACAGAATTGAAAATATGGCCGCTTCCCTGGGCCTTCCCAGAGAGCTGGTTTCAGGCGCAGCCGTGCTGTCCTCTTTTGGGGACAGCTGTTTATTTATAGAAAACCACAAAGGGATCATCGAATACACCCGGGAAAGTATCAAGCTCCAGGCCCGTCCCAGTAAAATCCGCATCGCCGGGGCGAACCTGGATATTGCCTTTTATACGGCGGATGAAATAAAAATTACCGGAAAGATTACGGAAATCTGCTATTATCGATAGGGGGACGGGACCATGGAACGCTTGTTTCGATATCTGGGTGGGTATCTGCTGGTCGAACTGTCCGGTTATTCGCCGGAACGGCTTTTGAACTTGTGCAGTTATCATCAGATTGATCTCTGGGAACTGGTCTGTGTGGAAGGGAAATACCGTTTTTACGTGAGGGCCGGGGATTTCAAACAGATGGTCGGCTTTGTGCGCAAATCGAAAAGCCGCCTGGTGGTGCTGCAAAAGCACGGCCTGCCGTTTTTCCTTCGGCGGCACCGGCGCAGGAAGCTGTTTGCAGCGGGCATCGGGCTGTGCCTGTTCCTTTTATATCTGCTTTCCCTGCGGATTTGGGACATCGATTTTGACGGAAATTCGTATTTTACGGACGAACTTCTGTTAGATACCCTGTCAGAGCAGGGGTATATCGCCGGGATGGAGAAAAGCGTCATTGTCTGCGACGATTTGGAGATGATGCTGCGGGAAACGTATCCGGAGATTACCTGGGTTTCAGCGCAGATCCGGGGGACCAGGCTGTTGATCCAGATCCGCGAGAATACGGGTCTTTTGGCCGTGGAGCCGGTCGACGAGACGCCGTGCGACCTGGTGGCTGCCTGCGACGGGGTGATCCGGGAAATCGTCACGCGCAGCGGGACGCCGCTGGTGGCGGCCGGGGATACGGTGGAGCAGGGACAGGTGCTGGTATCGGGGGTCGTGGAACTGTATAACGACAGTAAGGAAAAGACCGGGGAACACCTGGTAAAGGCGGACGCGACGATCCTGGCCGCGGTGCAGACGCAGTACGAGGACCGTTTTTCGCTGGAGCATCCGGTCAAGCTGCATACCGGGCGTAAACGCTACCGCCTGCATGTATGGATTTTTGAACAAAAGCTGTCTCTGGACGGAAATATCTGGGGATTTGAAGTCTATGATACGACCTCCGAACAAGGGCAGCTGATTGTGGGGGAGGACTTTTCGCTGCCTGTGCGCTGGCAGGTAGACGCGCTGGAGGAGTACGTGGCGGGAACCGCGCTGTACGCGGAAGCGGAGGCGAAAGCCCTGGCAGAAGAAAAGCTGGGGCGGTTTTTGGAAGGACTGGAAAAAGAAGGGGCCCGGATTGTGGAAAGTGAGGTTCAGATCCAGATCGTGGGCGGAGATTGCGTTGCATCAGGACTGGTGTCTTTGGTGCGGGAAATCGGGGAAGAAGCGCCGATCGCGGGGCGCTAGTGTGCGGTCCGGATTCTGCCTGGGCAGGCACGTGAGAGGGATTTCTAAAAATTTCATAGAAAAAGGGGTACAAAATGTTGAAAAAAATGTTAAAATAGGTATGATGGGTGGCGAGCGTACTGGCTCTGGCCCAGAACATAGGAGAGCAGGAGGGAACGGACGGCTTTATGAGTATCGTGGAAACGATTCTGGATATTCCCATGGAGCACGAGAAAAACATATACGGCCCCTTTGACAGCTTTGTAAAGAAGGTGGAGCGCACCCTCAATGTGACGATGATTTCACGGGATGGGGAACTGAAGCTGATCGGCCCGGAGCCGATGGTGCAGAAGGCAAAAAGCGTGTGCCATAACCTGATTGAACTGTCAAAGCGGGGCAATACCATCACCGAGCAGAACGTGGATTACGCCTTGTCGCTGGTTTTTCAGGAAAAGGACGGCGAGCTTCTGGAGATCGATAAGGATATTATCTGCCGGACGATCAACGGAAAGCCCGTCAAGCCCAAAACCATCGGGCAGAAGGAATATGTGGACGCCATCCGCAGGCGGATGATCGTCTTTGGCTTAGGGCCGGCCGGGACCGGCAAGACCTACCTGGCGATGGCAATGGCGATCCAGGCCTTTAAGGACAACGAAGTAAACCGGATAATCCTGACACGTCCGGCGATCGAAGCCGGGGAAAAACTGGGATTTCTGCCGGGGGATCTGCAGAGCAAGATTGACCCGTATCTGCGGCCTCTTTATGACGCGCTGTATCAGATCATGGGCGCGGACACGTATCTGCACAATGCCGAAAAAGGGCTGATTGAGGTGGCGCCTCTCGCATATATGCGCGGGCGTACCCTGGACAATGCGTTTATTATTCTGGACGAAGCGCAGAATACGACGCCGGCGCAGATGAAGATGTTTCTGACGCGGATCGGCTTCGGCTCTAAGGTGGTGGTCACCGGCGATATGACACAGCGGGATCTGCCCGGAGATGTAACCTCCGGTCTTGAGGTAGCGTTCAAGGTTCTAAAGGACATCGAGGATATCGCGATGGTCCGTTTAAGCAGCCTGGATATTGTGCGCCATCCGCTGGTGCAGAAGATTGTCAACGCGTATGAGGAGTACGACGCACGCATGGAGCGCCGAAAAAAGACGGCCGACGGGCGGCCGACGGGCGGACAAGCCGGCCCCCCGCAGGGCGGACACGGTCCCGGAGCCGGCGTGCGATACCGGCTGGAGCACGGGAAAAAGGAGAAACGGACATGACCTGTTATGTGGAATGGGAGACGGACCATGCGCCCGATGCGGCCGGGGAAGCATTGATCCGGCGCTGTCTAAAGACGGTGCTTGCGATGGAGGGATGCCCCTATGAAGCGCAGGTGGAGGTCGTGATTACCGACAATGCCGCGATCCGCGAGGCAAACCGGGCGTTTCGCGGCATCGACGCTCCGACGGACGTTTTGTCCTTTCCGATGATTGCCTATGAAAAACCCGCGGATTTTTCGGGGCTTGAGGAACGGGCGGAGGAATATTTTGATCCGGACAGCGGAGAGCTTTTATTGGGGGACGTGATGCTTTCGGCCGATAAGGTAAAGGAGCAGGCCGAAGCCTACGGCCACAGCCTGAAACGGGAGTTTGCCTTTCTGATCGTACACAGTCTTTTGCATCTGTGCGGCTACGACCACATGGAAGAAGAAGAACGGCGGCAGATGGAGGCCCGCCAGGAGGCCGTGATGGAACGGCTGGAGATTTTACGGTAGACATAAAATATTTATGTAAATACATGCGGGCGGATTTTCCTCTTCCCGTGAAAAAAATGAAGAACAAGGATGGAAAAAAGTATGAACAGACTACAAAAAACCCTGATGATAGCGGCAGCCGTATGCTGCCTGGGGCTGGCCGGCTGCGGCGGGGAGACGTCCTCCACGGTTGCGGAAACAAACGTATCCGCCGGGACAGAAGCCCCGGTCCAAACAACGCAGGCGGCAGCGCCTGAGACGACGGCGGCGCCGGAGACAACGGCGCCGGCAGAAGAGGCCGGCCATGAGGGTGAGAAGAGAAGCTACCTAACCGGTCTGTGGACCGATGAGGAGAAAGTAGACCGCCGGCCGATTGCGGTGATGTTAAACAACATCAAAAAAGCGACGCCCCAGACCGGCATCAGCCGCGCCGCGATTATCTACGAAGCGCCGGTAGAGGGCATGATTACCCGCCTGATGGGTATTTTTGAAGATTACGACGATCTGGACAAGATCGGTTCGGTGCGCAGCGCCCGCACCTACTATGTATTTTGGGCCAACCAGTGGGATTGCATTTACGCGCACTTCGGACAGTGCGATTACGCGAATCCCTATCTGGATCAGACCGACAATTTAAACGGCGTCAAGGGCATCGGCACGACGGTATACTACCGCACAACCGACCGCAAAGCTCCTCACAACGCTTACACAAGCGCCGAGGGCTTAGAAGCCGGCATCGAGAAGATGGGCTACCGCACGCAGCATGAAGCGGACTATGACCGCGGCGTGTTCCTGTTTGCGGACGAGCCGGGCGCGATTACGCTGGAAAATGGACAAGATGCAACTTATGTGTATCCTGGATACCGCCGGACCAACGAAATCTATTTTGAGTACGACGAGGCAACTCAGAAATATCTGCGGTTCCAGTACGGCGACAAGCAGATCGACGATATGACCGGCGAGCAGCTTGCCGTGGATAATATCATTATCCAGTACAACTCCTGGGAATACTATTACGAGACCACCTCGTATTTGTTTATTAACCTCTGGACCTCGGGGGAGGGCTGGTACATCACGCAGGGCAAGGCAATCCCGATTACGTGGGTGGGCGGCGTTGAATATGAACCGACCAAGTACTACGACGCCGACGGCAACGAACTGGTAATCAATCCGGGCCAGACCTGGGTCTGCACGGTGCTCGAGGAGAACGCGAAGGATACCGTGATTGAATAGCGTTATTCCTGCGGCATGGAAGCCGGCATTGGATGGCTTTCATGCCGCGTACACAGGAGAAACTCGTGCAGAAGCTGTTTTTCTGTACCAAGAAATGGATGTATGCCTATGAAATCAAAGAAAAAGGGAAGACCCAGCTTCCTGGTCCAGGGAAGCATCCTGGCGGTGGCCGGCATTATTGTCCGTCTGATCGGTCTCATTTATCGGGTTCCGATGACCAATATTTTAAAAGAAGAGGGCATCGGAGTCTATTCGGCGGCGTATCAGATTTACAATATTATTCTGCTTCTGTCGTCCTACAGCCTGCCGCTCGCTGTTTCCAAGCTGGTGGCGGCCAAGTTAGCTGTTCGTGAATATCGAAACGCCCGCCGCATTTTCAGCGGGGCGATGCTGTTTGCGCTGGCGGCCGGCGGCCTTGCCTTTGCCGTCGCTTTTTTTGGCGCGGATTTTTTTGCACAGACGGTTTTAAATATGCCCGAAGCCTCGGAGGCGATCCAGGTGCTGGCGCCGGCCATCTTCTTTATGGCTGTTCTTGGCGTGCTCAGAGGATATTTCCAGGGACAGGGCACGATGATTCCTACGGCTTTGTCGCAGATTTTTGAACAGATTGTCAACGCGGTCGTCAGCGTCCTGGCCGCCTACCATTTATATCAATATGGCTTAAAGGCGGATCTGGTCCACGGCGAAAATCACTATGCAAACGCCTATGGCGCGGCCGGCGGCACGCTGGGTACGCTGTTGGGAGCCGTTACGGCCCTCTTGTTCTGCCTGCTGATTTATTCGATGTACGGCCGCGTGATCCGCCGTCAGATCCACCGCGATAAACATGGAGCTACCGATACCTACGCCGATGTCGGCCGCATTTTGTTGATTACGATTGTTCCTGTGGTTCTCAGTTCCGTAGTGTACAACATCAGTTCTCTGATCGATAATAGCGTCTTTGGCTATTATGTGGAATCGACGAAGGAGATGGAGAGCTATAAGAGCGTTTGGGGCGCTTTTTCCGGCAAATATTTGACAATGGTACATGTGCCGGTCGCGATCGCCACTTCGCTGGCCTCCTCGGTGATCCCGGCGCTGAGCCGGGCGGTCAGCCGCAGGGACCGGGGGCGCGTCTTTGCCAGCATCAATCAGACGATCCGCTTTGCCATGCTGATTGCGATCCCTTCGGCCGTCGGGCTGGGGGTTTTGGCCGAACCGATTATGAATCTTTTGTTCCACGGCAACAACGACATGGCCAGCGCCATGCTGATGTGGGGTTCCAGCGCCGTCGTCTTTTACTCTTTGTCGACGGTGACAAACGGGATTTTACAGGGGATCAACCATATGAAGGAGCCGGTCATCAATGCCGCGCTTTCGCTGGTGATCCACATAATTGTCCTTGCCGCGCTCTTATGGGGCTTTAAGCTGGGCATTTACGGCGTGGTGGCGGCGAATATCGTATTCGGCGCGGTCATGTGCGTGCTCAATGCGCTTTCCATCCAGCGGGTTATGCAGTATCGGCAGGAACTGAAACGGACGTTTTTACTTCCGGCGGCAGCCTCCCTGATTATGGGGGCGGTCGTCAAAGGGATGTATTCCCTGGTATATACCGTAATGGGACTTGAAAACAACCTGCTGGCCCTTCTGGCAAGTATCTTTGTGGGAATCCTGGTCTACTTTATCCTGCTGCTTCTGTTAAAATGTGTGGACGAGGTTGAACTGAACGCGATGCCCTTTGGCAGAAAGCTGGCGGCGATTGGGAAATTTTTACACATACTTTGAAAAACCGGGTAACAAAGCGATCGGCTTTCATGCCCTGGCAGTGCTCTACGCTGCGCTCCGGCGCCAAAATATGGATAAAAAAAGAAATTATCGTCAATACTGGGAATGAGGAAAACTCCTTATTCCCTTTTGCTGCTCCTATGCGGCAAACCATGAGAGGTGACGATAATGAAACGATTTGCCATAGTTTTGTCCGCAATCGCGGTATTTGTGGTTTCCACTACCTTATATTATTTTAGTTATCAGCTGTCTGCGGCCAGGCGGGAAGCGCTGCCGCCGGTGGCGGAGGCAACCGCGGAAGAAACAACGGCCGAACCGCAGACGAACGCAATGCCGGTCAACGAAAACCAGGAAATCTACATCAACTCGCGGATGGATTATCGGCTTCAGCTCTATGACGCGAGAAGTTCGGAAATGACGGAGCAGCAGGAGAAGGTGCCGGTCGCGATGTACGGCCTTACGCCGGAGGATTTAAAGGAATATTTAAAAAATCTGTCCGATATTGAGAATCAGGGAAACGAGGAGGAGGAAGTCCGGTATGAGCTGGTTTCCTTTTCGCAGGACGGCTTTACTGTCCGCAAGACCGTCTCGGAAAAGGAGCCGGTATACGAGCTGTTTCTGATTGCCGAGGACGGGCATCTGACGGCCTATACAGGAGACCGCATGCACGTATACGAATACACGATGATTCCGCTGTCGGATTTCCCTTTAGAGCAGCAGGCGATGCTGACCAAAGGCGTTTTTATCAAGACATTGGCCGATTATTACGACTTTTTAGAGACATACAGCAGCTGAAAGCTGGATTCCCGGCGCAATTTGTGCTAAAATGGTCGCATAAGACAAAAGCGGCGGGCTTGACAAGACAAAGGAGGGACAGGGCGATGCCGAACAGGAAAGTTTGCATTATAGGCGGCGGCGCGGCCGGCCTGGCGGCGGCCGTCACGGCGGCTAAGGCCGGGGCGCAGGTCGTGGTTCTTGAGCACGGGGAACGGGTCGGGAAAAAACTTCTGTCGACAGGAAACGGCCGCTGCAATTATACGAATGCCGTCCTGTCCGCCGACCGCTATTTTTCCGGCTGTCCGGCTGCGGTGGAGACTGTCCTGCTGCATTATCCGACCGAAAAAATCCTTGCTTTTTTTGAGAACATCGGCGTGTCGCCGGTGCAGAAGGACGGGTACTATTATCCGGCCTCCGGCCAGGCGGCCGCGGTCCTTTCCTGTCTGCTGTCGGAGTGCGGCCACCGCAGCGTGGAGATTTGCTGCAATACGCAGGTTAACGCCGTGACGCCGGTGTCCTCCGGCTTTTCTATCGATTCAAACGAGGGACGCTTTTTTTGCAATTCCCTGATTTTAGCCTGCGGCGGCCAGGCCGCGCCGGCTACCGGTTCGGATGGCAGCGGCTATGTGCTGGCCAAGGGCCTGGGCCACAGCATCCGAAGGCCCTTTCCGGCCCTGACGGCGCTCAAGGCAGAAGCCAGGCGGCTGAAAGGGCTGGCCGGCCTGCGGGCGCACGCGGGCGTATCTCTATACATAAACGGGCGTTTGGCCGGCAAGGATGTGGGAGAGGTCCAGTTCGTGGAGGGCGGCTTGTCCGGCATCGTAGTGTTCCAGTTAAGCCACCGGGCCGTAGAAGCTTTTTTGCAGAAAAAACGGGTGGAACTGCGTCTGAATTTTCTTCCGGAAATGACCTCCGGCCAGGCCGCTTCTTTTTTTGCCCGCCGCCGGCGGCAGCTGGGGTATAAAGAACTGGCGGAGTGGGGAATCGGTCTCTTTCATAAAAAACTATGGCTGCAGCTGATTAAGGAAGCGGGAATGCCGCCGCTTGTGCCGGTCTGGAAACAGGAGCCGGCCGCGATGGCCGCCCTGCAGGCCATGACAAGGGACTTTCGGGTGCCGATGAGCGGTTATTTTGGCTTTGAGAGAGCGCAGGTAAGCGCCGGCGGCGTTGATCTGCGGGAAATAAACCCCGATACCATGGAATCAAAGAAAAGGCCCGGGCTCTACCTGTGCGGAGAGCTTTTGGACGTGGACGGCCTTTGCGGCGGCTATAACCTGCACTGGGCCTGGGCCAGCGCGATGGCTGCGGCGGCTGCGGCGGCCCATCGAGGAAGGAATCTGCCATGATACGCATTCAGCAGTGTAAATGTAAAATAGAAGATACGCGTTCTCCCAAGCAGCTGGCCGCGGATTTTTTGGGACTGCCGCTGTCGGAAATCCGGGCGGTACATATACGGAAGCGGTCGCTGGACGCCCGGAAAAAGCCGGAGCTTTTTTACGTCTACTGCCTGGACGTAGAAGTGTCCCGGGAACGGAATCTGTTGAAGGGCCGCGGCCGCAAAGGCGTCACCGCCGCGCCGGAAGAAATATATTCGTTCCCGGCCTGTGGGACACAGCCGTTAGCCCGGGCGCCGGTGGTAATCGGAGCCGGCCCGGCCGGACTTTTAGCGGCGTATGAGCTGGCGGTTCACGGATACCGGCCGCTTCTATTGGAACGGGGGCTGGCCGTAGAGCAGCGCTGCCGGGAGGTGGAAGCGTTTTGGAACGGCGGCCCGCTGAACGCAGAATGCAACGTTCAGTTTGGCGAGGGCGGGGCCGGGACTTTTTCCGACGGCAAATTAAATACCATGGTAAAGGACCCCTCCGGCCGCATTCGCGAGGTTTTGAAACTGTTTGTGGAATGCGGGGCCGATCCGGAGATTCTCTACGACAGCAAGCCGCATATCGGCACCGACAGCCTGTGCCGGCTGGTTCGCACCCTGCGGGAAAAAATCCTCGCGGCCGGAGGGCGCATTTCCTTTGCAAGCCGGGTGACGGATTTGGAGATTAGGGAGAACCGCCTGTGTGCCGTTCACTGGCAGAAAGACGGGTGTTCTCATCGCACGGAGACTTCGGTCTGTGTCCTGGCGATCGGACACAGCGCCCGGGATACGTTTGAGATGCTGTATGAGCGGGGAATCCCGATGGCGGCCAAGCCGTTTGCCGTCGGCTTTCGCATCGAACACCCGCAGTCGATGATCCAGGAGAGCCAGTACGGGCCAAACGGCCGCCGCCTGATGCCCGCGCCTTATAAGGTGACGGCCAAAACCGCCGCCGGGCGCGGCGTCTATTCTTTTTGTATGTGTCCGGGCGGTATGGTGGTCAACGCCTCCTCGGAGCAAGGCGGCCTGGCGGTCAACGGGATGAGCAACCAGGCCCGCGACGGGCGCAACGCAAACAGCGCCATTATTGTGACCATACAGCCGGAGGATTTTATTGGCTGGAACCGGGAATTTCAGGCCGCGGCCGCCAAAGACGGCGGGCCTGTGAAAAGGCTTGCGCAGACGCTTTCCGGCATGGAGTTTCAGCGCCACTTAGAACGCAATGCCTACCTCAAGGCGCAGGGGCAAATTCCTGTACAGCTGTTTGGGGATTACCGCTGCCGCCGGCCGAGCACCGGATTTGGCGAGGTGATTCCCGATATGCGGGGAAACTATGCGCTCGGACAGGTTAGGGGCATTCTGCCGCTTTGCCTGGAGGAGGCGATCGCAGAGGGTATTCAAAGCTTTGCGGCGCAGATTCGGGGGTTTGACCGCGAGGACGCCGTTTTATCGGGGGTTGAGAGCCGCACATCCTCGCCGGTCAAGATTCTGCGAAGCGCGCAGATGGAGTCGGAGATCCGGGGACTTTTTCCCTGCGGAGAAGGAGCCGGCTATGCCGGAGGCATCACATCGGCGGCCGTGGACGGCCTGAAGATGGCGGAAACGATTGTCGGCCGCTATGCGCGGCCGCGTATGACGTGAGGACAGAGACAGCCAGATAGGAGAATAAAATGACGAAAACGGGATTGATTTTAGAAGGCGGCGCGCGCCGCGGCGTGTTCACGTCGGGCGTGCTGGATTATTTTATGGAGCACGATTTATACCTGCCGTATGTGGCGGGGGCTTCGGCCGGCGCGTGCAACGCGATCGATTATGTTTCAAGGCAGATCGGCCGCACCCGGGACTGTATGATCCCCAAAGAGCGTTCCGAGCGCTATGTCAGCGTGAAAAAAACGCTGCGCAACCGCACGCTGTTTGATATGGATATGGTATTCGACGAATTTCCGCGCCGGACATATCCGTTTGATTTTGAGACGTATTTTGGCTCGTCGATTGAATGCGACATCGTTTTGACAAATTGTCTGACCGGAAAAGCCGAATACATGGATGAACGAAAGGACCGCGAGCGCCTTTTAAAACTGGTGCGCGCTTCGAGCAGTCTGCCGGTGCTGACGAAGATCGTCGAGGTGGACGGGATTCCTTACTGCGACGGCGGCGTGGCGGATGCGGTGCCTTTGTTTCATGCCATGCGAAACGGCCATAAGAAAAACATTGTGATTCTCACCCGCAATCCTGGCTACCGCAAAAAGTATTCGGCCCGCTCCCAGTGCATCTACCGGGTGGCCCTGCGGCGGTATCCGAATCTGCGCAGGACCCTGGCTGAGCGCCATATCGCCTACAACCGACTGATGGCGTATCTGGAGCAGCAGGAACGGGAGCAGACGGGCCGCGTGCTGGTCCTTCGTCCGTCCCTGCCGCCGATTCGCCGGGCGGAAAACAACAAAGACCGGCTGAACGCCTTTTACCGGCATGGCTATTATATGGCTAAGGCCCGCTGGGAGGAAATCCGGCGTTTTATCGAAGAAACGTGAGAAGGGGAGAAAACAGGGATGACGGAGAAAGATATTGAACGAATCAATGAATTGTATCATAAATCAAAGAGCGTCGGCTTAACAAGCGAGGAAGCCGCCGAGCAGGCAAATTTGCGGAGCATGTATATAAAGGCTATCCGGGCCAATCTGCGCGGCAATCTGGATCAGATCGATATCCGGGAAAAGGACGGAAGCATTACGCATTTGAAGGATGTCGGAAAAAAACGCCGGGCAAAAGGGACGGACGGCGTCGGCTGAAAGGGAATATTGTTTGCAAATCTTTTTTTGCTATGCTATAATATGAAACTGAAAAGAAGAAATGAGGATGACGGGCGCCCCGCCTGAGTCATAAAGCTATACGGTAAAAAACCCGCTTCTTTCTGTATATTGTATTTAGAAAGGGAAGAAATTCAAGAGAAAATGTATATGGAAGAAAACCTTTCCCATAAAATGGATTTGGATAAAATAAATATCCATGCAGAACCTCCCGCCGAAGAACCCGTCCGCCAGTATTACTATATGGCAAAATGCCGGGAATGGGTTCAGGCGTTTGAACAAAAAAACGGACGCCGCCCATGCTTTTGTATCCAGACCTTCGGCTGCCAGATGAACGCCCGCGATTCCGAAAAACTCGCGGGAATTCTTGCGCGGATCGGTTTTGTCTCCCAGGATCACGAGGAAGCGGATCTGGTTCTTTACAATACCTGCACGGTGCGCGACAACGCAAATCAGCGCGTATACGGCCGTTTAGGCTATGTCCACAGTCTGAAAAAAAAGAATCCGGCCATGCTGATCGGGCTGTGCGGCTGCATGATGCAGGAGGAAACGGTAATTCAAAAATTGAAGGAAAGTTATCGTTTTGTGGATCTTGTCTTTGGCACCCACAATATCTACAAACTGGCGGAGCTTTTGTATGCCAGGTTTTCCGGCGAAACGGCGGTCTTTGATATTGAGAAAGAGAATACGCGGATCGTCGAAGCGCTGCCGGTAACGCGCAAGTATCCCTACAAATCCGGCGTCAATATCATGTACGGCTGCAACAATTTTTGCAGCTACTGCATCGTACCGTATGTAAGAGGGCGGGAGCGCAGCCGCCGGCCGGAGGAAATCCTGGACGAGATCCGCGCGCTGGCCGACGACGGCGTAGTGGAAATCATGCTGTTAGGACAAAATGTCAATTCCTACGGAAAGACGCTCTCGGAACCGATTTCCTTTGCGGCGCTTTTGCGGCAGGTGGAACAGATTGACAAGATCAAACGGATCCGATTTATGACCTCGCATCCTAAGGATTTATCTGACGAACTGATCGAAACCATGAGACGATCGCAAAAAATCTGCCGTCATCTCCATCTGCCGCTGCAGTCCGGCAGTTCGCGCATTTTAAAATGTATGAATCGCCGTTACGATCAGGAACAGTATCTGGCGCTGGCGGAAAAAATCCGCCGGAACATACCGGATATCTCTCTGACAACGGATATTATTGTCGGTTTTCCCGGCGAGACGGAGGAGGACTTTAAGGAAACGCTGAAGGTCGTGCAAAAGGTGCGCTATGAGAGCGCGTTTACCTTCCTCTATTCAAAGCGGACCGGCACGCCGGCGGCGGCAATGGAAGATCAGGTTCCCAAAGAGGTGGCCCAGGATCGGTTTGACCGGCTGCTTGCGCTGATTCAGCAGATTTCCCGTGAATGCTGCGGGCGGGATACCGGCCGGGTGATGGAGGCGCTGGTAGAGGAGACGAACAATCAGCAGGAAGGATTCGTGACCGGCCGTCTCAGCAATAATATTATGGTACATTTTCCGGGACCCTCCGACCTGGTGGGACGGATCGTGCCGGTGCGGCTGTTAGAGCCGCGGGGATTTTACTATATGGGAAGAATGGAAGAACAATAAGATGAATACAGCACAAAAGAGAGGGTTCACAAACCGAAATTCCAACTACGGCGGCGGGCGCCTGCGCCGGATTTCTTATCTGCTGCTGCTGTGTCTGCTGTGCGGCCTTTTGTCGGGGTGCGCCTCTGCGGCAAACGAGACGGCGGCGGGCGAGACGACGGCGGATTCGGAAACCGTCCCGTCCTCAGAAGCGGTCGAAGTCTCCGAGGGCGCCGAAGCCGGCGAGACCACGGCTTCGGTCTCAGAAAGCGCCGTTTCCACCGAAGAGCAGACGCCCACGGTCAAGGAATGGCTGACCATGGGAGAGGAACCCAGAGCGGCATGGATTGTCGCCTTTGACAGCCTGAATGTACGCCGTTTTTGTTATGCCCGCGGTACGGTGATCGGGAAATTTTCCGGCGGGCAGCAGGTGACGGTAACAGGACCGGCCCGCTATGGGTTTTATCCGGTTACCGGCACGGATGCCGAAACCGGGGCCGAAATTCATGGCTACTGCAGTGCGGATTACGTCTCCTTTATGGAATATACCGGGCATGCGGTTTCTCTGGATATCGTGCGCTATGTGCAGTCCGAGGGGCCCTGGGAGGACTTAAAGCTGGGCGAGTCCCGCTATACGATCGCGCAGGCCGGCTGTACGACCACCTGTTTTGCGATGTGCGAATCCTACTTAACCGGTACGCAGGTAACGCCGGACGTTATGTGGGCCAATCTGACATATTCCAATCAGGGGGACCTGTACTGGCCGGAAAACTATTTCCAGGATTACGGCTCAGACTATTTGTTCAAAATATATCAAAAACTGCACCAGGGTATCCCGGTTCTTATCGGAGCGAGGACCAAATCCGGCAGCCAGCACTGGGTACTGGTTACCGGCTATGACCCCGGCGAGAAGGAGATCACTTCTGCTTCCCAGCTGAAAACAGCCGATTTTACGATCAATGACCCGGCCTCCAAGGGACGGCGGACGCTGTCGGAATTTTTCAGAGATTTACCGTATTTTATCAAGTTTGCTTATTATACCGGCGAACAGAACTGATATATCTTTTACATAAAGAGAGGAAATCGATGTGGCTCTTTCACCAATGATGCAGCATTACCTGGAGACAAAGAGACAATATCCGGACTGTATCCTGTTTTATCGCCTGGGCGATTTTTATGAGATGTTTTTTGAGGACGCGCAGACCGTTTCCCGCGAGCTGGAGCTGACGCTGACCGGTAAAGACTGCGGCCTGGAGGAAAGGGCGCCGATGTGCGGCGTTCCCCATCATGCCGTGGACGGTTATTTAAACCGCCTGGTGCAGAAGGGCTACAAAGTAGCGATCGCCGAGCAGATGGAGGACCCTAAATTTTCCAAGGGCCTGGTAAAACGGGAAGTAATCCGGGTCGTGACTCCCGGCACAATTCTCAGCGGACAGGTGCTCGATGAAACCCGCAACAACTACATTATGTCGATCGTCATGCTGGAGCGGGCTTTCGGCATCGCAACGGCGGACGTAACGACCGGCGCTTTTTTAGTGACCGAGGTGGAATCCCTGCGTATGCTGCAGGACGAAATCATGAAGTTTACGCCGGCCGAGATCTTGTGCAACGACGCTTTTTATATGAGCGGTCTCGATCTGGAAGATTTAAAGGCGCGGATCCATACGGTGGTTTCCACACTGGATGCGCGGTATTTTCAGGAGGACCGCTGCCTGCAGAGCCTGCGGGATCATTTTCATGTATCGGGCCCTGAAGGCCTGGGACTGGCGGATTTTGCGACCGGACAGATTGCCTCCGGCGCATTGATGCAGTATCTGACCGAGACGCAGAAAACGTCTCTGGCGCATTTGTCGCAGATCCGGACATACCGCACCGGCGGATACATGGTGCTGGATACTTCGACCCGCCGCAATCTGGAACTGACCGAAACACTGCGGGAAAAAAACAAGCGCGGTTCGCTGCTGTGGGTGCTCGACAAGACTTGTACCGCCATGGGCGCGCGTATGCTGCGCAGTTTTATCGTGCAGCCGTTATTGGAAAAAAAAGAGATTCAGGCCCGCCACGACGCCATTGAAGCGCTCAATCAGCACTATATTGTCCGGGAGGAACTGCGGGAATATCTGAATCCGATCTACGATCTCGAACGGTTAATCAGCCGAATCACCTATCAGAGCGCCAATCCCCGGGATCTGCTGGCCTTTGGGCGTTCCATCGAGATGCTGCCCCATATCAAGCGCCAGCTTAGGGAGTTTGGCTCCGGTATTTTAAAGAAGCTTCACGATGACTTGGACTGTCTGGAGGACCTGGCGGCCTTAACCGCTTCGGCGTTGGTGGACGAGCCGCCGACGGCGGTCAAAGAGGGCGGGATGATCCGCGACGGCTACCATGAGGAGGTCGACCGTCTGCGCCATGCCAAGACCGACGGAAAAAGCTGGCTGGCCGAACTGGAGGAAACGGAGCGCGAAGCAACCGGCATCAAGAACCTGCGCATCAAGTACAATAAGGTATTCGGCTACTACTTTGAGGTCACCAATTCCTTTAAAGACCAGGTGCCGGATTACTATATCCGCAAGCAGACGCTGACCAATGCCGAGCGCTTTACGACGCCCAAACTCAAGGAATTGGAGGAGGTAATCCTGGGCGCCGAGGAAAAGCTGTTTGCCCTCGAATACAACCTGTTTTGCGATCTGCGCGACCGGCTGGCTTCGCAGGTTGTGCGCATTCAGAAGAGCGCCACGGCGATTGCCTGGCTGGATGTCCTGGCCTCGCTGGCCGTGGTCGCCGAGCAAAACCGTTTTGTCCGTCCATCCATAAACGAAAAGGGGATCATCGACATCAAGGGCGGCCGCCATCCGGTCGTCGAAAAGATGATGCGCGACGCGCTGTTTATCGCCAACGATACATACCTGGACAACCACAACAACCGTATTTCGGTGATTACCGGTCCCAATATGGCCGGAAAATCGACCTATATGCGTCAGGTGGCCCTGATTACGCTGATGGCGCAGATCGGTTCGTTTGTGCCGGCCGACAGCGCGAATATCGGCATCTGCGACCGCATTTTTACCCGCGTCGGCGCGTCGGACGACTTAGCCAGCGGCCAGAGCACTTTCATGGTCGAGATGACCGAGGTGGCCGGCATTTTGCGCAACGCGACCAAAAACAGCCTGCTGATCCTCGACGAAATCGGCCGCGGCACCAGCACCTTTGACGGCCTGAGCATTGCCTGGGCCGTAGTGGAATATATCAGCAATCCCAAAACCTTAGGCGCCAAGACGCTGTTTGCGACCCATTACCACGAACTGACCGAGCTTGAAGGAACGATCGGCGGCGTCAACAACTACTGCATCGCCGTCAAGGAGCTGGGCGACGAGATCGTATTCCTGCGCAAGATCATCAAAGGCGGGGCCGACCGCAGCTACGGCATCCAGGTGGCAAAACTGGCCGGCGTGCCGGAGACGGTAATCGCCCGTGCCAAGGAGCTGGCCGAAGAACTTTCCGATGCCGATATCACGGTGCGCTCGCGGGAGATTGCCCAGGCCGGGCTTCCGGCCAAAAAGAAGGTCCCCAGGCTTGACGAGGTGGATTTAAAGCAGATGACGCTCTTCGACACCGTAAAGGAAGACGATATTCTCAAGGAACTGCAGGAGCTGGAGCTGTCGGCCATGACGCCGATCGATGCGCTGAATACGCTGTACCGGCTTCAGAATACGCTAAAGAACCGCTGGCAGTAAAGGAGAAGCATGTGAATGGGAAAAATATGCGTCCTCAATCAGGAAACCATTAACCAGATTGCCGCCGGCGAGGTGATTGAGCGCCCGGCGTCCGTCGTAAAGGAGCTGGTGGAGAATGCCATCGACGCCGGAGCTACGGCGGTGACGGTCGAGATCCGGGAGGGCGGGATTTCCTTCATTCGGGTCACGGATAACGGCTGCGGTTTTTTAAAAGAAGATCTGCCGCTGGCCTTTCTGCGCCACTCCACGAGCAAAATCCGCGGCGTCGAGGACCTATTGCACGTCGGTTCTCTGGGGTTTCGCGGCGAAGCGCTCTCCAGCATCGCGGCGGTGGCCCAGGTGGAGCTTTTGACCTGCGCCGCCGGGCAGGCGGTCGGCAGCCGCTATCGGATCGAAGGCGGGCGGGAGATTGCCCTGGAGGAAGTGGGAGCGCCGGAGGGCACGACCTTTTTGGTGCGCAATCTCTTTTTCAATACGCCGGTGCGGCGAAAATTTCTGAAAACGCCGGCCACGGAGGGCTCTTATATCGGAGAACTGATGGAACGGCTGGCGCTGTCCAGGCCGGACCTTTCCCTGCGGCTTTTGGTAAACGGGCAGGTGAAGCTTCAGACCGCAGGCAGCCACAACTTAAAGGACATCATTTATTCGACCCTTGGCCGTGATATTACGGCTAACCTGATCCCGGTCGAATCCGGAAACGGGATTCTCTCGATCCGCGGCTTCATCGGCAAGCCGCAGATTGCCCGCGGAAACCGCAGTTATGAAATCTATTTCATCAACGGCCGTTATATCAAGAGCCGGATCCTGCAAAAAGCGGTGGAGGACGGGTACAAGAGTTTTTTAATGCAGCATAAATATCCGCTCGTTGTCTTGCATTTAACAATTGCCCCGGAGTTTTTGGATGTCAATGTCCATCCCACGAAAATGGAACTTCGCTTTCGGGGTGAACAGCAAATCTACGAATTTTTGGCAGGTACGGTGCGCAGCGCGCTCTTGGGAAAAGAGCTGATCCCCCATGTGGCGCTCGATGCGGGGCAGGGAGAGAAGGGCGAACGAGCAGCCGGGAAGGAAAGCCCTTCCGCTTCCGTACCGGCTCGTTCTTTAGGACCGGAACCGTTTGAGAAAAAGAGACGGGAGGCGGCGGGGGCGGCGTCCTCCGGGTTTACGGTGCGGGCGGAGGGTGAGCACAGACCGCAGGCGGCTTCTAAGCCCGTATCGCCGGTGGCGCCTGAGCCTATGGCGGCGGTTTCTGCGCATACACAGCCGGCCGTTTCTGAGTCTACGTCAGTGATTTCTTCGCATATGCGGCCGGCAGCGTCTGAGCCTACGTTGGCAACAGCATCTGACCATACAATGTCGGAGCTTTCTAAACCTGCGCCGCCGGGAATGTCTGCGGGCCTGCTTCGCGAAACGGCCGTGTATGAAAAAAAGCAGCCCAAGGATGAGCCTGTACAGCAGACGCTGTTTGAGGAAAAGCTTCTTTCTCCGCAAAAGCGCGCTGATTTTCGGTTGATCGGACAGTTGTTTGACACTTACTGGCTTTTACAGGCCGGCAAGGAATTTTTAATCATTGACCAGCATGCGGCTCACGAAAAAGTTTTGTATGAACGCACGATGAAACGTCTGGAGAAAGAGCAGATCCCGGCCCAGCAGCTGGCTCCACCAATGGTTCTGACGCTTTCTTTGCTGGAAATCGAGGTGGTCGAAAACAACCAGGCCCTGTTTGAGCGCATGGGATTTTCGTTGGCCTGTTTTGGCGGCCGGGAATACGCGGTCTACAGCGTACCGGATCATCTCTACGGCATTGCGGATCAGGAACTGCTGCTGGCGATGATCGATGAACTGGCTCAGGACGGCGGCAAGGCAGGCATAAACCTGTTAGTCGAGCGGGTTGCCAGCGCCTCCTGCAAAGCGGCCGTCAAGGGGAACCACCGTTTGTCTTTTGCAGAAGCGGAGCAGCTTTTGTCAGAACTTCTGACCTTGGAAAATCCCTATACCTGTCCGCACGGCCGGCCGACCATCATTTCCATGAGCCGGTATGAGCTGGAAAAGAAATTTAAAAGGATATTATAATATAGTAGAAATCGAGGCTTGCAATATCAATGTCAATACATGGATATCATCATCCCGTACATCATAGTCATTCTCACAGACATCCGGCCCAAAGCGCGAATCTGACCGAAGGTTCGATCGTAAAGGGATTGATTGGTTTTGCGGTTCCCTTGTTTTTGGGACAACTGCTGCAGCAGCTCTACAATATGGCGGATGCTTGGGTCGTGGGGAATTTTGCGGAAAACGATGCCTTTGCCGCCGTCAGCTCCGGGGGCAGCCTTACGTTTTTGATTATCGGTTTTTTTAACGGCATTGCCATTGGCGGCGGTGTTATTATTTCCCGCTACTTCGGCGCAGACGACAAGGAAAATGTCCAAAAAGCCATTCACTCCAATTTTTTGTTCGGAATCCTGGCTTCCATCCTTTCGACGGCAGTGGGGCTTTTGCTGGTGCCGCATCTTTTGGTATGGATGAAAACGCCGGACAGTGTGCTGCCGCATTCGCTGACATATTTTCAGATTTATTTTGCCGGCGTGTCGACGGTGATTTTATACAACATCTGTATGGCGATTATGCGGGCGCTGGGAGACAGTCTGCATCCGCTGTATTATTTGATTTTTTCTTCCATCGTCAACGTGGCGCTTGACCTTTTATTTGTCGCCGTATTCCATTGGGGCGTAGGCGGGGCCGCAATTGCCACCGTCATTGCCCAGGGACTCAGCGCGCTGCTTTGCATTATACGGATGTGCCGGATTCCGGACTATACGCGCCTGGATTTTCGCCGGCTTAAACTGGAAAAGGATATTATGGGGCAGGTACTGCGCCAGGGACTCCCGACCGGTATACAAAATTCGGTCATCAGCATCGGCAACATTGTCATCCAGTCCAATATCAATGCTTTCGGTTCCTATGCCATGTCCGGCCATGGTTCCTATGCCAAGGTAGAGGGCTTTGTGTTCCTGCCGATTATGTGCATGTCGATGGCTCTGCCGACGTTTATCAGCCAGAACCTGGGCGCCAAGGAATACGGACGGGCCAAGAAAGGGGCGCTTTTTGGCATTCTCTTTGGGATGGTGCTGGCCGAACTGATCGGTGTGGTACTATATGTGGGGGCACCATATGCGCTGCGGTTTTTTGTGGATTCTTCCGAGGCGGTTGTCTATGGGACGATCCATTCGAGGGTGGTAGCGCCCTTCTTTTTCCTGCTGGCATTTTCTCATTGCGCAGCCGGCGTCATGCGCGGCTGCGGCAAAGCCTTCGTGCCGATGCTGACAATGCTGTTGTTCTGGTGCGGGGTTCGTATTTTATATGTAACACTGGCGGTACGCGCTTATCCGGTATTTCAGTCGATTTCATGGGCATACCCCCTGACTTGGTCGTTGAGTTCGCTGGTTTTTCTTCTCTTTTTGCTGAAAGCCGACTGGACGCATGCGTTTGAAAAAAACTGACAGGACATTTTGTGACAAAGTGAAATATATCCCATTATCCCCTGAGAACTTGGGCAGGAAGAAGGAAAGGAATCGTATCAAGATGGAAAACAAAAATCAAACGACAAAGCCAAACGACCCGGCACGAGAAAACGGGCAGCCCTCTTTATCGGCGCAGGAAATTACCAAAGGCGGCATGGAGGTCATAAAGAGAGAAGGAAAATACCCCATCTACGCGATCATTATGTGCGGCGGTGCCGCGATCGGGCACCTGATCGGCACATATGTGTTTGACGACTTGATGACCTGCACCGCCCTGGGCATGGGAGCGGGCATTTTAGCCGCTTTCATCTACAGCCGGAAACGCAAAGACAAAGAAAATCTTTCGTAGGCGGCAGCAGAGGCCTTTTAAAAAGTCTTGAATTATCTCGGTCTGAATGATAGAATAAAGAGCAAACGGAAGGCAGGAACGAAGAATAAGGAGAAACTATATATATGACCAGTAAACAACGTGCATATCTAAAGAGCATCGCGATGACCATGGATCCGGTCGCCCAGATCGGTAAATCCAGTTTGACCGAAGAAGGGCTTAAAGGGCTGGAGGAAGCTCTGGAAGCCAGAGAACTAATCAAAATTGCCGTATTGAAAAACTGCGGCGACGATGCCCGCGAGATTGCCGAAGCGATTGCTAAACGGCTGCATGGAGAAGTCGTGCAGGTCATTGGCCGCAAAATCGTACTCTACCGGCCGGCCCGTCAAAAGGACAAACGAAAACTTGTCCTTCCCAGCTGAGGGGGGTGCAAAGATGGTAGAACGCAAAATCGGTATCCTGGGAGGCACCTTTGATCCGGTGCATCTGGCGCATCTGCAACTCGCCAAGTGCGCTTATGAGCAATTTGAACTGGAAACGGTAATCTTTTTGCCGGCCGGCGATCCGCCGCATAAAACGGACCGCCCGGTTACGCCGGCATACCGTCGGCTGGAAATGCTGAAATTGTGTCTCAAAGACTACCCGTTTTTTTCTCTTTCCGAGTATGAAATTGAAAAACAGGGGTATTCTTATACGGCGGAGACGCTCGAGTATTTTACGCAGATGCATCCGGAGGTCCAATTTTATTTTATCATCGGCGCCGACTCTTTGTTCGCGCTGGATACCTGGTATGCTCCGGAACGCTGTCTGGATAAGGCGGTTTTCCTTGTAGGAAATCGCCTGAAGCGGGAGGAAGAAGAGATCGACCGGCAGATTGTATACTTGACCGGCCGCTACGGCGGTTTAATTGAAAAAATCGAAATGCCAGCGATGGAAATTTCCTCCAGCAGCATCCGGGAGCTATTGAGCGAAGGGCAGGATGCTTCTTTGTACCTGTCGCCGGCGGTATGCGATTATATTCAGAAAAACCGCCTGTACTACAAAGGGCCGGCGGAAAATCTGACGATGGCGATCAAACACCGTCTTTCGGCAGGACGCTTTCTGCATACCCTGGGAGTGGAGGAAACGGCCCAGGGCCTGGCGAACAAATACGGCGCCGACGCGGAGCGGGCACGGATTGCGGCGCTCTTGCATGACATTGCCAAGCCCTTGGATACGAAGGAAATTCTGCGAATCTGCGAAGAAGGCGGAGATCCCATCCGCGAAGAGGAGCGGGCCTGCGAAAAAGTGCTGCATGCCAGGGCCGGCGCGGTGATCGCCGAAAAAGAGTTTGGCGTCACGGATCCGGAGATTTTAAATGCCATCCGTTTTCACACAACCGGGAGACCAGAAATGAGTTTACTCGAAAAAATCATTTTTATTGCCGATTATATTGAGCCGGGGCGCAGCAAGGCGCCGAATCTGGATAAAATCCGTCGGGAGGCGGCGCTGGATCTGAACCGCTGTGTCTGCATGATCGCGCGGGATACGCTGCAGCATCTGCGGGAAATCGGCTCGCATGTGGACAAAAAGACGGAAGAAACATACGAGTATTACCATTCCCTTACAAATGTGATATAGGAGAATTGACTATGAATCAGGAACAAGCAAAAGAAATGGCGCGCCTGGCCTATCAGGCGCTGGATGATAAAAAAGGAGAAGATATTGCCGTAATTGATATCAACGGCGTATCGGTGCTGGCCGATTATTTTATAATTGCCGGCGGCAGCAATGTAAACCAGGTGCAGGCAATGGCGGACAATGTGCAGGAGACCCTGCATAAGGCCGGTTATCCCTGTAAACAGGTCGAAGGCTACCAGAGCGGCCAGTGGATTCTGCTGGATTTTGGCGATCTGGTCGTCCATATATTTTCCAGAGAGGACCGGCGTTTTTACGATCTGGAGAGGATCTGGCGTGACGGTAAGTTCTTAAACCGGGAGGACCTGGAGTAAAAAACCTTGGAGTGTGAAACGAATATGAAACTGCTGATAGCCTCCGATCTGCATGGTTCCGCGTACTATTGTGAAAAACTGCTACATGCATTTCAAGAAGAGCACGCAAAACGCATGCTGTTGCTGGGCGATCTTTTATACCATGGTCCCCGCAACGATCTGCCGCGGGCGTATGACCCCAAAGCGGTATTGACGCTTCTTAACGAACAGAAAACGTCTTTATTCTGTGTCAGGGGGAACTGTGATACCGAGGTAGATCAGATGGTGCTGGAGTTCCCGATCCTGGCGGACTACGGTGTGCTTTTGCTCGGGAAACGGCTGGCCTACGTTTCCCATGGACATAAATACGTGCCCGGAAACCTGCCGCTGAAAGCAGGGGACATTTTTATCCAGGGGCATACCCATGTACCAATGTGCCGGAAACATGAGGGAGTCTTTTGGCTGAATCCCGGCTCCGTATCCATACCTAAGGAGAACTCCCACCATCAGTATATGATTTATGAAAACGGCGTGTTTGTCTGGAAGGACTTTGCCGGTAATACACTGCATGTATTAAAAATAGAAGAATAGCAGCCGATTTCAGATTTGTATTAAATCGTTGTCCGGACGAAAGCGGACTATTGTATAAACGAATATGAACAGACTGCTGCAAAACGCAGATAGAACACAGAATATAGTTGTGAGGTCTTTTGTGAAACACCCTATATAGTGTGAAAATATGTTTTGCAGCAGCCTGTTTTTAAATAACTCCGATTGACAGGACGAAATAAAATTTCTTTTTAAACAGCGATTCTTAAAAGGCCGATCACCCGTCCCACGATCTGCACATCCTGTACGATAATCGGTTCCATAAAATCATTTTCCGGCTGCAGGCGGAAATGTCCCTCTTCCTTATAAAAACGCTTGACCGTCGCGGAATCATCGATCAGCGCGACTACAATCTGGCCGTTCTCGGCCGTTTGCGTTTCGACACAGATAATCCGGTCACCGTCCAGGATGCCGGCATTTATCATACTTTCCCCATGAACATTGAGCATAAAAGTCGGCTTATTCGGCAAAAATTCGGCCGGGATCGGATAGTAACCCTCGATATTCTCCTCCGCAAGGATCGGCTGGCCCGCGGCAACATTGCCGATAATCGGGATATTGACCAATTCCTGCCGCTGTACGCCGAATTCATCGTCCAAAATCTCGATCGCCCGCGGCTTCGTCGGATCGCGGCGGATGTAACCGTTCTTTTCTAAAGTTTCCAGGTGCGAATGAACGGAAGAAGTGGATTTCAGCTTCACCGCGTCGCAAATCTCACGCACCGACGGCGGATATCCTTTCATCAACGTGTTTTGTTTAATAAACTCCAGAATCTCCAGCTGCTTTTCTGTGATCTTTCCCTGTGGCATAATGTCCTCCTGCTCTCTAAAACGTTCCCTGAGTCAACGTGGTTTTGTCCATGTCCGCAATAACATGATGGATTATTATCTATTGTAGCACAGCTTTTGGGAAAAAGCAAACGAATGTTCGTTCCTTTTAAAAAAAATCATTGACAAACATTTGTTCGGATATTATAA
>JAAWCS010000034.1 GCA_022793375.1 Lachnospiraceae bacterium | reverse complement strand
TCAAGCCCCGGTAGTTGGGTTGCCTCCTTTCCCTGCGCCCATGAAAAAACCGCCCTTCGTTGTGAAAGAGCGGTTTTTCAGTAGGTTGGCAGTCCATTATTTTGTTTTTTTATATGTATCCCTTTGTACACTGTTGCAAATGAAACCGATGAAAATTACAGAGCATTGATTCAGGATCAGATGATCTTCATCCGGAAAAATCAGGAAAAGATACGCGTCAATGCACAGCTTATGTATAAGCAGAAAAAAGAGCGGGATGCAACCGCGGGCTATGTAAAAACGGCACTGGACTATGAAACGCTGGAAGAATTGTGCAGCCGTTACCAGAGCGGAACACAAAAAGGCTGAACCCTTAGAAAGCATATATCCGGGAAGCCTCCTGCGAGCCTCATCCCATCCATCTGCCGATGCCCAGTTACACGCAAAAAATGCCCAGCTATCCCTGAGGTATTTTCTTCGCTGCCTCTTTCTATTAAAATATTATCAATTGCAGCGCATCGCTGTGAGAAGATGAGAGTAAGTCCTGTAAACACAGGCAAAACAATGAAAGGGGCAAGAAGGATGATGAAGAAAAAGGGAATTTCCCGCCGGGATTTTCTGAAGGGAACAGCAGCCGGTGCGGCGACGATGGCGATTTCCGGGATTTTGGGAGCTTGTGCTTCGGATACGGCCGGCACGATGATGGCAGCAGAGAGTGAGGCCGCGACCACCGCAGCGCAGACCGAGGCTGCGACTGCCGCGGCACAGACGGAGGCTGCGACAGCGGCCGAGACGGCGGCTGCGGAGACGGCAGCGCCGGGCGCCGCTTCGGAGGGCGGAGACTTTGCGGCCCAATATGGTTCGAATTTTAACTGGCTGGGGGAAGCCCCGGTGATCGCGGACAGCGAAATTGCCGAGACATATGACTGTGATATCCTGGTGATCGGCAGCGGCAATTCGGGCCTTCCCTGCGCCCGCAAGGCGGCCGAGCTGGGCAAAAAAGTGATTGTGATGGAGCGGCTCGGTGAAGAAGTCTGGGCGCCTTTGGGCTGTGACGTGGGGACGGTCAACAGCCAGCTGTTTAAGGATTTGTGCGACGGCGATACCATCGATGAGATTGCCGTATATAACGAGTGGATGCGGCGGACGTATGACCGTTCCAATCAGCATTTTGCCTATCAATTTGCTACCCGAAGCGGTGAGGCGGCGGACTATCTGCGTGCGGTCGCTCCGCAGGATGAGCTGGACGAATACAGTGTCTGCTACAATTTCCCCCGTGGACGGTTCTACGACGGACAAAACCATTACGAGGTCAACCACTCCGGTTATACGTCGTTCCCGGGTACGGTTTCTTACCGTGATTTCAATAATAAATTAGGCGGCGGTGAGAACCAGCCGGCGTGGAAAGCCATCCTGCTTTACAGCGTTGAGGAAGCGAAGAAGAACGGAGCCGAATGGCTGTGGGGAACGAGCGCAGTTGTCCTGTGCCAGAATGCAGACGGGGACGTAACCGGCGCGATCGGCCAGGATGCGGACGGCAAGTATATCAAAGTCAATGCGGCAGCGACAGTCTGCGCAGCCGGCGATTTTTCCGGCAACGGCGAGATGGTGTTAGGTCTGATGGATGAGGTACGTGAACTGGCGGAAGCCAGCAACATTGAACTGAATCCCGATAATTTCCGCGGCATGGGTCAGAACGGCATGGGGCATAAGCTGATGCTGTGGGCCGGCGCGGTGATGGAACCCGGCCCGCGCGCGGCGATGAATTTCGGCAATGGCGCGGGTGCGCCGAGTCTGGCGGCCTTTGGCAATTATCCGGTTTTTGGCAGCGACGGCAAGCGTTTTTATAATGATGCCATGCTGCAGTTTGGCGGCCAGGGTTTTTTTGCCCGCCGTCCGGCTGGCGACCATCTGTGCACGATTATGGATTCCAACTGGAACGAAAACATGGCGCGCATGGGATACGAGCACAATGTCTCTTCCTGTACCTGTGAACGTGAGTGGAATCTGGTTATCGAGAGTATGAAAGAAGGGGTAGACGCTTATCATGCTGATCCGGCGAAGGCCGGCCCGGAAGGGTTTGATACCTACAGTTTTACCGGCTTCGGCCTCAATAAAGGCGCGCATCTGTTTGTAGCGGATACACTGGAAGAATTAGCGGATTATTTGGGCTATGAAGGGGAAGCCAAACAGGGGCTTCTGGATGAAATTGCGCACTACAACGAAATGTGTGCGGCCGGCCGCGATACCGATTTTGGCCGCGACGCTTCGCTGATGATCCCGATTGAGAAAGGGCCTTTCTTTGGCGTCAGCACCGTGACGAATAAAGGCCGCGTGATGTCCGGTATGGTACAGATGTCCGGCGTACTGGTGACGGATCATAATGAGGTGCGCCGCAAAGACGACAGTCTGATCAAAGGACTGTACGCCGTGGGCAACGACTGCGGCGGCCGTTACGCCGTCCAGTACCATACGCTGATGGCCGGTAATTCCGTAGGGTCGGCAATCACGCAGGGCTATTGTCTGGGCGAGTACCTGGGAAATCTGTAAGACAGAACAAAGAGGGCCGGCTTCCAATGCCTGGCCCTCCTATTTTATTTCGTTGGGTGAACTGAGAGAAACCAAAGAAGAGCGGAAGGTATTCTGTCTCTGCCTATTCGGGCAGCGGCCGCGCGATTTTTGTATAATCCGCTGAATGCTGCAGATAGAACTCCAGATCATAGGTGTTTTGGCAGGCCAGCCCGTCAAGCCGCGTAACAGCTCCCAGTCCGCAGCCAAGGATGCCGTCTGCAGCGGTATCCGGTTCAAAATCCATCTCCTTTTTTACGAAAACGGCAGTATCAGCTGGCAGCGGCCGGTAGTCGGCAGCTGCCAGCTTTTGCATGGCCATCTCATATCGCTCATCAGTGACGTCGACCGGAAGACGTATGGCTATAGGACCAAATCCGGTAGCGTCGCGCAGCGTTTCTTTCCAGGCAGCGTCGGTTTGATTGCAGTATTCGCCTTCAAGCAAAAGAGAGAAGCGGCGAAAGACGGAGTGGTCCAGCACCTGCTTTGTATGCTGCATTTCTGTACGGGCGGGCGGAAAGCCCAGAGTCTGAGCTTCGTCGAGTGAGCTGGTGCGATAGTCGATGCACAGTTCATAAAAATCCATGTTTTTGCAGAAGTTCAATATCCCGGTGCTCAGGCGGCCGGGTTCACAGTGAGCGCGCCATTTGACACGTTCGGTCAGAGAAAAATGTCTGCGGATCGTGCGGGCGATTTCCATGAGCTGTTCGTATTCCAGCAGGAAAAAACAGCCTTCCAGCGTAACGAAGCCAATCTGCGCATCCTCGCCGTCGGCGGCGGCCAGTTCACGCATCAACGCATCGGTGTAAAGGGATTTCAGGCGGTTGTTATAATGAAAGATGCAGCCAGGCCATTGCTCAGGCCGGCCGTCGAGGCGAAACGGGATAGAAAGCCGTAATTCAAGTTGCGCCATACCGGAATCCTTCCTTTCATATGTCCGTGCTTTTCAATCAGAAACAGAATACCCTTTGCGGACAGAAGCCCGGTATCTGCGGGCCATATCCTGGTTTGGGCGAAAGCGGCTACAGCAAAGAAAGCGCCTCTTCGTCCGCCACCAGCGTCACATCGGGGTGGAACTGCAGGATTGAAGCCGGCATCTGCGGGCTCACCGGTCCGGCGACCATGCCCTTTACGGCCTCGGCCTTTGCCTTGCCGCTGGCGAGGATAAGGATTTTCTTTGCTGCCATGATCTCGCCGATGCCCATGCTGAGAGCGAAACGGGGTACATCGCTCTCACTGGCAAAAAAGCGGGCGTTGGCCTTGATGGTGCTTTCCGCGAGTTGGACGCAGTGCGTGCGGGCCGCAAAGGCCTCCGCCGGCTCGTTAAAGCCGATATGTCCGTTGCCGCCAATGCCCAGGAGCTGGATGTCCACGCCGCCCATGCCCAGGATCACATCATGGTAGCGGCGGCACTCGGCTTCGGTATCTTTGCAGGTGCCGTCGGGCAGAAACGTCTGCGCCGGATCGATATTTACATGTTTAAAAAGATTGTTGTTCATAAAATAATAGTAACTCTGGTCGTGTGTCCGCTCCAACCCGACATACTCGTCAAGATTGACGCTGCGCACCCGCGAAAAATCGAGGTCGCCGGCTTCGCAGCGGCGAATCAGCTCCTGGTACATGCCGACGGGCGTGGAGCCGGTCGCCAGGCCAAGCACGCTGTCATTTTTGAGCGTGATCTGCGCGGCCATGATATTGGCGGCGCGGCGGCTCATTTCATCGTAATTCTTTGTCCGGATAATGGTAATCATAAAAATCCTTCCCCTTTCATGAATTCTGTCCGCATCGGGCGCGGCGCATAGATATGCGGTTTCCCCGGCAAAATAGCTGTGAACAGGCTGTTTTTAGTATAGCGAAAAATAAAGGTGGTGTAAAGGGTGGAATTGGGCCGTCGCCTGGAAAAGCGGAGACGCCGAAGAAAAGGGCAAAAGCAAGGGACAGGCTTTACAGGAATTTTACAATGTGAGGATCATAGATTTGAAAATCCTGTGGTATAATTGCGCCAGACATACCGAAAATATGGGCCAAATACGCAAGGAGAGAAAAAATGATTTTTTGTGTGGAAGATGATAATGGGATCCGCGATTTAATGATATACGCCCTGAATTTTGCCGGGTTTGAAGCCCGGGGGTTTGACAGCGGCCCTGACCTGTTTCGCGCGCTGGAGGAAGTAACGCCGGAATTAGTGCTGCTTGACATTATGCTTCCCGGCGAGGATGGCATTACGATTCTGAAACGGCTGCGCAGCGCGGCGGCCACGGCCAAAATCCCGGTGATTATGGCGACGGCCAAAGGAACGGAGTATGACAAGGTGACCGGCCTGGATCTGGGCGCGGACGACTACCTGGCTAAACCGTTTGGAATGATGGAAATGGTATCGCGCGTAAAAGCGGTGCTGCGCCGCTGCCGGCCGGAGGAGAAGCGGCGTATCCTGAGGATGGGCGGGATCGAGCTCAATAAAGAGGAGCATACGGTTTTTGCGGATCGGCAGCCGGTGGTGCTCACCTTAAAAGAATATGACTTGCTGGAACTTTTTATGGAGGAGACGGGCCGGGTATTTACGCGGGAACAGCTGCTGCAAAATATCTGGAGAACGGATTATGAAGGCGAGAGCCGCACCGTAGACGTGCATATCGGCACGCTGCGCTCTAAGCTTGGCGCGTGCGGGGCGTATATCAAGACGGTCCGGGGCGTCGGATATCGAATGGAGGCCCGCCTATGACAAAACGTATCTTTCAATCCATCTGCATCGCCGTCTTGTGCACGTTTGCCGCTTCCGTACTGCTGTTTATGGGGGTGCTTTACAATTATTTTTCCGGAATTCAGAGAAAACAGCTGAGAATGCAGGCCGACTTGGCCGCGCAGGGGGTGGCAAATGAAGGAAGCCGCTACTTTGAAGGGCTAAGCGTGGCGGATTACCGTATTACCTGGATCGACATGGACGGCGTTGTCCTCTATGACAGCCAGTCGGATTCGGCCGGGATGGAGAACCATCTTAAACGGGAGGAGATCCGGCAGGCGTTTGAGACAGGGGTCGGAGAGAGTGCGCGCGATTCCGTGACATTGCTGCGGCGCTCCCTCTACTTTGCCAGGCGGCTGCCGGACGGCACGGTGATTCGCCTGTCCGTGGCGCAGAATACGATGCTCACGCTGTTTTTCGGAATGATACAGCCAATCTGTGCTATTTTCCTAACAGTAATGATCCTGGCATTGATCCTGGCGGACCGCTTATCCAGGGGGATCGTGCGGCCGCTTAATTCGCTGAACTTGAACGATCCGCTGAGCAATAAAGGATACGATGAACTGAAACCTCTGCTCGGGCGGATTGCCGCGCAGCAGCGCGAGCTCAGAAAACAGAGAGAAGAACTGCAGCAAAAACAAAGCGAGCTAAAGGCCGTTACCACGGGAATGGCGGAGGGGATTGTCCTTCTGAATGAAAAGAAGATAATCCTCAGCATCAATCCGGCGGCCCGGCGGCTTTTTGAGACAGACGACTCCTGCGTGGGCAAATATCTTGTGGCGGTCAACGACAGCCTGAAACTGCAGGAACTTCTGCAAAAAGCCGGCGACGGGCAGCGCGCCGAGATGCGCATGGAACTTGGCGCGGGAATGTATCAGATGGATGCGAGCCCTGTCTTTTCGGAGGGAATGGTCTTTGGCGTCGTCCTGCGGATGCTCGATGTGACGGAAAAAGAAAAGGTCGAACAGATGCGCCGCGAGTTTACGGCCAATGTGTCCCATGAACTGAAAACGCCGCTGCATACGATTTTGGGCAGCGCGGAACTGATGGCAAACGGCATGGTAAAACAGGAGGATATGCCGGCCTTCGCCCGGCGCATCCATGCACAATCGCAGCGCATGATCCGCCTGGTGGAGGACATTCTCCGGCTGTCGCGTCTGGACGAAGGCGCGGGGGACATGCAGTGGGAGGAGGTCGACCTTTATGAACTGGCAAAGGAGACGGTGCAATCCCTTTTGCCGGAAGCAGAGACGTTTAACGTCCGGCTTTACGTGTGCGGAGAGCCGGCTGTCGTGTACGGCATTCGGCAGCTGCTGGCAGGGATTCTTTTCAATCTCTGCGATAATGCCGTCAAATATAACCGCCCGGACGGTTCGGTCCGCGTCATCGTAAAAGCCGGGGAAGGCCGCGTGCTCCTTTCGGTTGCGGACACCGGCATCGGCATCCCGCCGGAATGCCGGGAGCGCATTTTTGAGCGCTTTTACCGGGTGGATAAAAGTCATTCCCAGAAAACGGGCGGCACCGGACTGGGGCTGTCGATTGTAAAACATGCGGCAAAGCTGCACGATGCGGCGATTGAAATCGACAGTGTGGTGGACGGCGGGACGACGATCACGGTTTGTTTTCCGCTTTACAGGAATTTTACAAAACCCTGATAACGGATTTGACATATGGTGGATACAATACATTCCATAGAAAAATTTGGGAAAGGACAGGAAGTCTATGGATATTTTTGACGTGCTTACACTGATCGGGGGCCTGAGCTTATTTCTGTTTGGCATGAACGTAATGGGGCAGGCCCTGGAGCGCCGGGCCGGCGGCCGGCTCAGGTCGCTTCTGGGAAAACTTACGAAAAACAAAGCAGCCGGTCTTTTGACCGGGCTTGGCATTACGGCGGTAATCCAGAGTTCTTCGGCGGCAACGGTGATGGTCGTCGGGTTTGTAAATTCCGGCCTGATGACGCTGAAACAGGCAATCCATGTGATTATGGGCGCAAATATCGGTACGACCATAACGGCATGGTTTCTGAGCCTTGCGGGGATCGACAGCGGAAATGTTTTCGTAAATCTTTTAAAGCCGTCCTCCTTTACGCCGGTTCTGGCTATGATCGGCATTATCTTCTATATGTTCTGTAAAAACGACAGGAAAAAAGATACTGGAATGATACTTCTTGGTTTTGCGACGCTGATGACCGGCATGGAGACAATGTCCGGGGCTGTTTCCGGACTGCGCAGCGTTCCGGGGTTTCAGAACCTTTTTCTGATGTTTCAAAATCCGGTTCTTGGCGTGATGGCGGGGGCAATTCTCACTGCCATAATCCAGTCAAGTTCCGCTTCGGTCGGTATTTTACAGGCACTGGCCGTGACGGGGCAGGTCTCTTATGGCGCGGCGGTTCCGATTATTATGGGGCAGAATATCGGCACCTGCGTGACCGCCATGCTTTCTTCGGTGGGGGCCAACAAGAATGCAAAGCAGGCTGCCATGGTGCACCTGCTATTCAATGTAATCGGGACGGCGGTCTGGCTGGCGGCGTTTTGCCTGCTGAAAATCATCTGGGATCCGGCGCTTCTAAAAGAGCCGGCTTCTCTGCTCGGCATTGCCGTGGCGCACTCGGTTTTTAATGTTTTGTGTACACTGCTAATGCTTCCCCTGTCCGGGGGGCTTGAAATGCTGGTAAAGCGGCTGGTGCCGGAGGCGAAAAAGCCGGAAGCGCAGCAGGAGTTAGACGAACGTCTGCTGGCGACCCCGCCGATTGCCCTGGAACGCTGCCGTGAGGTGGCGTCGGATATGGCCCGAGGCGCGGCAGGCGCATTAAAAGAGAGTGTGGCCTGCCTGTACAAGGGCGCGCCCAAGCTTGCAAAATCCGTCCGTGAGCAGGAGGAGAGGACGGACTATTACGAAGATATCCTGGGAACCTACCTTGTAAAACTGAGCGCGCTTCCGACCAGCGAATCCGACAGTGCGGAGGCGACCAAACTGTTGATGATGATCGGCGATTTTGAGCGGATCGCGGACCACGCGGTCAACCTCCTCGAATCTGCGGAGGAAATGCGCGGGAAAGGGCTGGAATTTACGGAATCAGCGCTCGGGGAACTGCAGATTCTTGCGGCGGCCGTGGAGGAAATCGTGGAGCTGTCGCTGACCGCCTTTTTAAAAGACGACCTGAATGCCGCGTCGATGGTGGAACCGCTTGAGCAGGTAATCGACCAGCTCAAAGAACAGCTGCGTACACGCCATATCCTCCGCCTGCAGCAGGGCGCCTGCTCAATGGATGCGGGCTTTATATGGTCGGATCTGCTTACCAATCTGGAGCGTACCGCCGACCACTGTTCCAATATTGCCGGATGTGTCATCGATATGGCGCATCACAACTTGAATATCCATGAATCGCTTCGCAGCGTGAGAAACGACAGCGAAGATTTTCGGGAGAAATTCAGGGCGTTTGCGGTGAAATATGCGCTTGTGCGGGCATAGAGGGTAAAAAGGTACTCCAAGACAGGCGCGAGGAAAATGCGCGCCGTTCATTTCCCTGTCTTGTTCTTTCAGGCAAAATGTGGTACGATAGCGTAGCATAGTAAAAAATGGGGAATACCACAAGGGTGTCCCATTATGCCCTGAGAACACGGGCAATAATAAAGAAACACCACAAGGGTGTCCCATTATGCCCTGAAAACACGGGCAATAATAAAGAAAGGAGTACAACGAAATGCAGTTTGAACAATTACAGAAAGATATGGTAGCGGCCATGAAGGCCCGGGATAAAGAGCGCAAGGAGGCAATTTCTTCTTTGATTGCGGCCGCGAAAAAGGTGGCGATCGACGAGGGCTGCCGTGACAACATCGGCGAGGAATTGGTAAACCGGGTGATTTTAAAAGAATTAAAGACGATTCAGGAACAGCTGGATACGTGCCCGGCACAGCGGGACGACCTGCGCGCCGAGTATCAGGGACGTTATGATATTGTGAAGGAATACGCGCCGGCCATGATGAGCGCCGACGAGGTGCGGGCTGTCATTACCAAAAAATTTGCCGAGGTGCTGGCAACGAAAAACAAGGGACAGATTATGAAAGCAGTCATGGGAGAGCTGAAGGGAAAGGCCGACGGCAAGGTGATTAACCAGGTTGTGGCGCAGCTGTGCCAGTGAGGGGGAATGTCCCGCGGTTTTATAGCGTCTGCCAGTGAAGGAGTGTTTGGGTGTGAAAAGCCTGCTGTCATATTTGAAGGATTATAAAAAAGAAAGCGTCCTGGGGCCTTTGTTCAAGCTTCTGGAGGCTTCTTTTGAGTTGTTTGTGCCGCTTGTCATGTCGGCGATTATTGATACGGGAATCGCGAACCGGGATACGGGATACATTGTGCGCATGTGCGGTATTTTGGTCGCGCTGGGGCTGATCGGCCTGGTTTGCAGTATTACGGCCCAGTATTTTGCGGCCAAAGCGGCGGTTGGATTTGCGACAAAACTGCGCCACGCGCTGTTTGCGCATATCCAGGGCCTGTCCTACTCGGAGATGGATGTGCTGGGGACTTCGACGCTGATTACGCGCATGACCAGCGATATCAACCAGGTGCAAAACGGCGTAAATTTGACGCTGCGCCTGCTTCTGCGCTCGCCGTTTGTGGTGTTCGGCGCAATGGTCATGGCCTTTACGATCGACTGGCGGGCGGCGATGATTTTTGTCGTGGTGATTCCCGTGCTGTGCGTGGTCGTGTTCGGCATTATGTTAATCAGCATGCCGCTGTATAAAAAAGTCCAGAAAGCGCTGGACCGTGTGCTGGGGACGACGCGGGAGAATTTGACGGGCGTGCGTGTGGTCCGGGCTTTTAACCGGGAAAAAAATGAGACAATGCGTTTTGAGCAGGAGAACGAGACGCTGACCCATATGCAGATGAGCGTGGGCCGTATTTCGGCGCTGATGAATCCGGTGACCTATGTGATCGTCAACGCGGGCCTGCTGGCGATTCTGTGGCAGGGCGGCGGCGCGGTGGATACGGGCCGTCTGAGCCAGGGGCAGGTGGTAGCTCTTGTTAATTATATGTCGCAGATTCTGGTCGAACTGATTAAGATGGCAAACCTGATTATCACGATCACAAAGGCGATGGCCTGCGCGGGGCGGATCGAAAACGTATTGCAGGAGCGCTCCAGCCTGGCGGAGGCGCCCGGCGTGCGGGCGGAAGAAAAAAAGGCGGAAGCCTTAGGCGGGCAGGCGCAAAAGGCGCGGTTTATAAAGCATCCGCAAAACGAAAGCGGCAAATGCCGTCCGGCGGGCATAGCCTTTTGCCATGTAAGCCTGACCTATAAAAACGCAGGGGCGAAATCGCTGACCGACATCTGTTTTGCGGCAGAGCCCGGCCAGACGATCGGCATCATCGGCGGCACCGGCAGCGGCAAATCGTCGTTAGTCAACCTGATCCCGCGGTTTTACGACGCGACGGACGGCAGCGTGCTCTTAGACGGACGGGACGTGCGGGAAATTCCTCTGGCGAGCCTGCGCCAGGCTGTGGGCGTGGTACCGCAGAAGGCGCAGCTGTTTTCGGGCACGATCCGCAGCAATCTGCTGTGGGGCAATGAGAAGGCCGGCGAGGACGAATTGTGGGCGGCATTGGCCGCGGCCCAGGCAAAAGAGTTTGTGGAAAAGAAAGAGGGACGGCTGGACGCGCCGGTAGCGCAGGGCGGCCAGAACTTTTCCGGCGGCCAGAAGCAGCGCCTGACGATTGCGCGGGCACTGGTGCGAAAGCCGCGGGTGCTGATTCTCGACGACAGCGCTTCGGCGCTGGATTTTGCCACGGACGCGGCCCTGCGCAAATCGATCCGCGAGATGGAGAATGCCCCGACGGTGTTCATTGTAAGCCAGCGGGCCTCAAGTATCCGTTACGCGGATCAGATCGTGGTTCTGGAGGACGGCCATGTGGCGGGGATCGGCCGTCATGAAGCGCTGCTGGCGGATTGCCCGGTGTATCGGGAAATCTATGAATCGCAGTTTGAAAAAGCAAAGGATGGCGAAGCGTCCGGCAAGGACTTAAAGACACAGGGCAGAGGAGAGGAGGAGCGGCGGCAATGAAAACCGAAATGAAAAAAAGCGATAAGCCGCGGCAGGCAGCAGCCGCCGGCGCCGGCGGCCGGACTTTTATAAAAGTCTTGCGCTATCTGCGGCGCTACTGGCTCTTTTTGGGACTCAGCCTTTTATTTGCGGCCGTGACCGTATTGTTTACCCTATACGTGCCGGTGCTGACCGGGCGGGCGGTGGATTTAATCGTAAGCGCCGGGCAGGTGGATTTTGCCGGCCTGCTGGCGATCGGGAAACAGATCGCCGTGCTGGTGGCGGCAACCGCGTTGGCACAGTGGCTGATGAATGTCTGCAACAATACGATTACCTATAACGTAATTCGCGATATCCGGCGGGAGGCGTTTGGCCGCCTGCAGATTTTACCGCTGAAATACTTAGACGGACACAGTTACGGAGAGATTGTAAGCCGGGTGATCGCCGATGTGGATCAGTTTGCCGACGGCCTTCTGATGGGCTTTACGCAGCTGTTTACCGGTGTGCTGACCATTCTCGGAACGCTGGGCTTCATGTTTTCAATTCATATCGGAATCGCGCTGGTGGTGGTGCTGATTACGCCGGTGAGCCTTCTGGCAGCCGGTTTTATTGCCCGGCGTACCTATTCGATGTTCCGTTTACAGAGCGAAACGCGCGGAGAACAGACCGCGCTGATCGACGAGATGATCGGCGGCCAGAAGGTCGTACAGGCCTTTGGCTACGAAAAAAAGGCCCTGGAGCGGTTTGACGAGATCAACAACCGGCTGGAAAAATGCTCCCTGCGGGCGATTTTCTTTTCCTCGATTACCAATCCTTCGACGCGTTTTGTCAACAGCCTGGTTTATACGGGCGTAGGCTTGACCGGCGCGCTGGCGGCGGTGTCGGGCCGGCTGACGGTGGGACAGCTTTCCTGTTTTTTGTCGTATGCGAATCAATATACAAAGCCGTTTAACGAGATTTCCGGCGTGGTGACGGAACTGCAGAACGCGCTGGCCTGCGCGGCCCGTATTTTCCAGCTGATCGAGGAGCCGCCGCAGATACCGGATGCAGCGGACGCGGCGGTATTTACGGATGTAAAGGGGACGGTAGAATTGTCGCAGGTCGATTTCCGCTATCGGCCCGAGACGCCCCTGATCGAAAACCTCAGCCTGCGTGTAAAACCCGGCGAACGAGTGGCGATCGTCGGGCCTACGGGATGCGGGAAAACGACGATTATCAACCTGCTGATGCGGTTTTACGATGTAGACAGCGGCGAAATCCGCGTGGACGGGACGCCGGTACGCGAGGCGACACGGGACAGTCTGCGGCGCAGCTATGGCATGGTTTTGCAGGATACATGGCTGAAGGCCGGGACAATCCGCGAAAATATTGCCTACGCGCGGCCGGAAGCGACGCTTTCGGAGGTGACGGAGGCGGCGAAAAAGGCCCACGCCCACAGCTTCATCATGCGCCTGCCGGACGGCTATGACACGGTAATCGCCGAGGACGGCGGCAACATCAGCCAGGGCCAGAAGCAGCTTTTATGTATCGCGCGCGTGATGCTCTGTCTGCCGCCGATGTTAATCCTTGACGAGGCGACTTCAAGCATCGATACCCGCACGGAGATCAAGATTCAGCAGGCCTTTGCCAGCATGATGGAGGGCCGCACGAGCTTTATCGTGGCGCACCGGCTGTCAACGATCCGCGAAGCGGATGTGATCCTGGTGATGAAGGACGGAAAAATCATCGAGCAGGGAAAACACGAGGAGCTGCTTTTGCAGGGCGGATTTTATGCGGGGCTTTACAACAGCCAGTTTGCAGGGTAAATGTATGCGCGGGCATTGCTGAAAGCCTCAAAAGAACAGGAGGCGGGCCGCCAAAACGGATCGGGCGTGACACCGTAGTGCCGTGGATCAAATCCATCCGCCGTCCATTGTAATGACCTGCCCGGTCAGATATTCCGGCGCTTCGGCCAGCTGGTACAAAAACGCGGCGGCTTCTTTTGCCGTTCCCATGCGCCCGGCCGGAATTTCATCAATCAGCGCCTGCCGTTCCTCTGCGTTCAAAAACGCGTTCATGTCGGTGTCGATTGCGCCGAAGGCGACGGCGTTGACGCGGATATGCGAGGGGGCCAGCTCCTTGGCCAGCGCCTTTGTCAGGCTGGAGACGCCGCCCTTGGCGGCGGAATAGGCGACTTCGCAGGAAGCTCCGACGTTTCCCCATACGGAGGACACGTTTAAAATGCAGCCGCTTTGGCGGGGGAGCATCCGGCGCACCGCCTGCTGAGAACAATAAAAGACAGAATTGAGATTTGAAGAGACGATCTGCTGCCACTGGTCCGGCGTCATGTCCTGAAAAAGGCCGGAAAAGGAGACGCCGGCATTGTTGATCAGCACGTCGATCTGAGGAAAGCGCTGCCATATCTGAGAAAAAAAGCGGGCGACCTGCTCCGGCTGTCCCATATCGCCGGTATAGGACAGGCAGGAAACGCCCAGGGCCCCGGCTTTCTGGCACAGCGTTTCCAGCAGGGCGGCGTTTTGGCGGCAGCAGACGGCCAGATTCCAGCCGTTTGCGGCAAAATGAAGGGCCGCGGCCCGGCCGATGCCGCGGCTGGCGCCGGTGATAACAACGGTTTTTTGCATATGGATAAATCCTTTCTTTTGCCCATGTTTCGGGGCGTTTTCCCAAACCCTTCTTAATTATTTTCAAAAATCAGGTGGAGAAAAAGTTTGTTTATGATATACTATTAAGAGGGAGGCTTATCTTAATATTATATCCTTTTTCCGGAGGGTTTGTCTATTCCCTTTGGGCGCTTGATTTTTATTTTCAGGCAGAGTGGAGGGGAATGCATCCCCGGGAGTAGGGGGCGCACGGAGAAATTCCCGCAGGATGCGGAAAGTCTCCATACGGCCCGCCGCATCCCAAGAACGGCTATGGAATCCCCTCAGGGTGCGGAAAGCATCCGGGGCATTTTGACAGCTAAAAAGTACCTTTAAAGCGTAAAAATATTTTAGCAATACAGGCAAAGAATGAAAGGAGTTTTTAAAATGGAGAAAAAGCAAGTCATAATACTGGGAAGCGGTCCGGCCGGCTTAACGGCCGCGATTTATGCCAAACGAGCGGAACTGGATGTTTTGGTTCTGGAGAAAAACACGATGTCGGGCGGACAGGTGCTGAATACGTATGAGGTCGATAATTACCCAGGGCTTCCCGGGATCAATGGTTTTGATATGGGAATGAAATTCCGCGAGCATGCCGATCGTCTGGGGGTTCCCTTTTTGTCGGATGAAATTACCGAAATTGAAAGAACAAAGGACGGCTATGTCCTGAGGGGCAACCAGGGAGAATATGAAGGGCGGGCGCTGATTGTGGCGACCGGAGCGACACACCGCCACCTGGGGCTTGAGCGGGAGGAGGAACTGACCGGGCGCGGCGTAAGCTACTGCGCGACATGCGACGGCGCGTTTTTCAGGGGCCGGGATGTGGCGGTAATCGGCGGCGGCGACGTGGCGGTCGAGGACGCGATCTTTTTGGCGCGTTTGTGCCGCAAGGTTTATGTAGTACACCGGCGCGACGAACTGCGGGCCGCCAAGAGCCTGCAGGCGCGGCTTTTATCGATGGAAAATGTGGAGATGGTCTGGAACAGCGTGGCAAAAGAACTGACCGGCGACGATCTGGTGGACGGCCTGATTGTGGCCGATACCAAGACGAAGGAGACGCGGCGTCTGGAGGTAGACGGTGTGTTCGTGGCGGTGGGAATTCTGCCGAACAGCAGTCTGGCGCTGGAACTGGCCGACCATGACGAGGGCGGTTATCTGCGGGCAGGCGAGGACGGCGTGACCTCGGCGCCGGGACTGTTTGTGGCCGGAGATGTGCGGACAAAACCGCTCAGACAGATTGTGACGGCTGTTTCGGACGGCGCAAACTGCATTACTTCGGTCGAACGTTATCTGGAAAGGTAAAAAAGAGAAAATATGGGAAAATATCTGCTGGAAGTATGCGTAGACTCAGTAGAATCGGCCCTGCAGGCACAAAAGGGCGGGGCGGACCGCCTGGAGCTGTGCGGCGATCTGGTAATCGGCGGCGTGACGCCTTCGATGGCCTTGTACGAGCGGGTGCGGGAAAAGGTAAGTCTCCCGATTCATGTGCTGCTGCGGCCGCGGTGGGGTGATTTTCTGTACAGTGAGGAGGAGTTTGGCATACTGGTGCGCCAGACAGACATGTACCAAAGGGCCGGGGCAGATGGCCTGGTGATCGGCTGCCTGACGCCGGAAGGACGGCTGGACCGGGAGCGGATGGGGCGGCTGATGGAGACAAGCGGCGGCCGTCCGGTGACGCTTCACCGGGCGTTTGATATGTGCGCGGACTTGGAGCAGGCGCTCGACGACGCAAAACAACTGGGAATAGCGGCAATTTTGACCTCCGGCGGCAGCGGCAGTGCGCTGGAGGGAAAGGAGATGCTCAAACGCCTGAAGGGACGGGCCGGGACCGTGGATATCATGGCCGGGGCCAAAATCAGCGCGGAGGCGATTGTCCGTCTGCGGCAGGAAACGCCGGTCACCTCTTTTCATATGTCGGGAAAGCGCGCGGCTGTCAGCCGTATGCGCTACCGCAATCCGCGGGTGCATATGGGCCTGCCGGGCCTGTCCGAATACGAAGTGTGGCAGACGGATGCAGAGACGGTGCGCCGGGCGCGGGAAGCGCTGGATGGCCGCATTGCTAAAAACGGATCGCTGGATTAAAAGAGAAAAAACGTAAGGAGGCTCATATGGCAAGGGATACCAAAAAGAATCTTCGCAATCAGATTATGTACAGCGTATTTGTACGAAACCACAGCCCAGAGGGGACTTTTGAGGGAGTCCGCCGGGATCTGGAGCGAATCCGTCGGCTGGGCGTGGATATTGTCTGGCTGATGCCGATCCATCCGGTGGGGGAGAAAAACCGCAAAGGAAGCCTGGGCTCTCCTTACGCAATCCGCGATTACCGTGCCGTGAATCCGGAATTTGGAACGCTGGACGATTTTAAGCGACTGGTTGACGACATCCATGCCCACGGCATGCGGTGCGTGATCGATGTGGTATACAATCATACTTCGCCGGATTCCTGGCTGGCAGAGCATCATCCGGAATGGTTTTACCGCAAAGCGGACGGCTCTATGGGAAACCGGGTGGGCGACTGGTGGGACGTGGTCGATCTGGACTATGGAAACAGGGACCTTTGGACGTATCAGATTGAGACGCTCAGGCAATGGGCCGGGATCGTGGACGGCTTTCGCTGCGATGTGGCGCCGCTCGTTCCGCTGGAGTTTTGGCTGGAAGCCCGCAAAGAGGTGGCAAAGGTAAACGCGGACTGCCTGTGGCTGAGCGAGTCGGTAGAGCCGGAATTTACAATGGCAAACCGTGCGCAGGGAATTGCGAGCCTGTCCGATTCGGAAATTTTCCAGGCCTTTGACTTGTGCTATGAGTATGACGTCTACGGGTATTGGCGGGGATATCTGGAAGGGAAAAATACGCTGGCGGAATATGCCGGACGGATTACGGACCAGGAATACATATACCCGGATAATTATGTAAAGCTGCGGTTCCTGGAAAACCATGACAATCCGCGGACTCATTTTCTGATCCCGCAGGAGCGGGCGCTCAAAAACTGGACGGCCTTTCTCTATTTCCAGAAAGGCATGACGCTTTTATATGCGGGCCAGGAAAAAGGGTGTTGTCATCGTCCCAGCCTGTTTGACCGGGATTTGGTGGAATGGGAGACCGGGACGGACTGGCAGCCGTATTTGCAGGCGTTGGCAAAACTGCGCCGCGAGCCGCTTCTTATGGACAGCCGGTATGAGGTGCGGGCCCTTTCGGGGGAGGTTTTGTACGCGTCGCATCAAAAAGACGGGCAGGCGCTGGTGGGTATATTCAGTATGCAGGGAAAACCTGTCTTGGTGCGCACGGATCTGCCGGACGGGGTTTATGAAAATAAGATTGACGGGAAGCCGGTAGAGGTGTGCCATGGGCTGATGTCGTGCACAGGGGAGCCGGTTGTTGTGCTGCGGACTTAACAGACGACGTTTGGAGGTATCGGTACAAAGAACATAACTATGATACTTATATGCTGCTTGCTGGCATTTGAAAAGACAGGTATTTCTACAGAACTTGTGGATGCCTGTCTTTTTTTTGAGCAGATATCCGATACCTGCCATTTCTGTGGACATTGATCTCTCCGAAAAGGATTGGAAAACCCATAAAGCGAAGAAACCATAAAAAGGGGGAACAAAGTAAAACGAAAGAAAAAGAAAATAGAAAAGAACAAAATAGAAAATAACTATTGACAATATAGAAATAAAAAGATATATTAAGAACAGGAAATGAAAAGAAAGCCGGCATATTTATTTCCAAACAATCAAAAAAGAAACATTGAAGGATACATGAAATGCCTGAGAACACGGGCAGACAGAGGAAATACCACAAGGGTATCCCATTATGCCCTGAGAACACGGGCAAACAGAGGAAAGGAGGCTGCATGGACAAAACGATCCTTGCAGAGATGAGCTGGAAAGAAGCGGAGAATCGCATGAAGCAAGCCCGCGCCGTCATTGTGCCGTTAGGTTCCTTAGAACAGCATGGCTATCACATGTCGCTCCAAACGGACAACATTGTGGGGGAGTATGTGGCCGGAGTCCTGGCAAAGCGGACAGGGTGCGTCGTACTGCCGGTGCTGCCTTACGGGCAGGTATGGTCGGCGAAGGATTTTCCGGGGACGATTTCCCTCAGGGAGCGGACATTTATTGAGGTCGTCAAGGATATTGTAACATCTTTGGAGCATAAAGGCGCGCGCAACGTAATCCTGTTTGCCAGCCACTGGGGGAATACGGCCCCGGCAAAGATCGCGGCCAGGGAACTGCTCGATGAAAGCGGCTATACAAATGTCTATTATCTCAGCTACATGGATTTGAAAAAGCACGGAAAAGGGATTATGGAAACAGAGCTGTGGAACGGAAGCGGTTTCCATGCGGCGGAGATCGAGACATCGATCGTTTTGCACATCCGGCCGGAGAGCGTAGATATGGAGAAGACTGTCTGCGAATATCCGCAGGTGCCGGGGGACGTAAATATCCGTCCGGTTCCATGGATTACGTTTTGCGAGAGCGGCATTTTCGGGGATGCCGCCAAGGCGACCGCAGAGAAGGGAAGAAGGTTTTTAGAGAATTGGATTGAGGATTTGGTTCAGCTGATCGAAGCCAATATCCTCTAGTCGAGGAGGGGTATTATGGCAATTATTACAAACGTATTCAAGACCATTGCCGGACAGATCGAACTGGTTATGGGGATCGTAGTCTTGATCGGCCTGCTTTTGCAGAAAAAGAAACCGATCGACGTCGTTATGGGGGTAGTAAAAGCGGTTGTGGGCGTCATGATTTTAAAACAGGGTTCCACACTTTTGCAGGCAGCCTACAAGCCGGTGATGGAGATGCTCAAAACGACCTTCGGAGTCACCGGCATCATCACTGAAAATTATTCGGGCATGGCGGCGATCAATACGGCGATCCCGGAACTGGTGGCCGTGGTGCCGACGGTAATGCTGTTTGGCTTTCTGATCAATATCGTTCTGGCCCGGTTTGGCCCGCTGAAGGTAGTTTTCCTCACGGCACATACGATGCTGGCCTTTGCCACCCTGACCGTGTGGCTGGTAAACTGGTTTTTCGGAGCGGAGGGCGCGCAGCTGCTGATTGTCTGCAGCCTGTTCTGCGGTGTGTTCTGGACGGTAATGCCGGCGTGGACGTACCGGTACTCCAAGGCCTTTGCCGGCAACGGCTTTACGCTGGGGCATATTTCCGGTATGGCGGCCGTAATCAGTTCGCGGATCGGTATGCTGCTTGGACATTACGACGCAAAGAACCCCCATCTGTTTGAAGAGGGGGACGAGGACGAAGAGGCCAATGGCCGTTTCCACTCCCTGACCCGCCTGTTTAACGATTCGACAGTTGTGACCTGCCTCTTGATGACCGTGGTCTTGGGCGGCGGCTGCCTGCTCGCCGGGAAGGAAGCGATCCGGGAAGCGGCCGGCGCGACCAACTGGGTGGTCTTTACAATTGAACTGGGCGCCAGCTTTACGGTCGGCATTGTAGTACTGTTATCCGGCGTGCGCATGATGATCGCCGAATTGGTGCCGGCCTTTAAAGGGATTTCGGACAAGCTGGTGCCGGGCGCAGTTCCCAGCGTGGACATGCCGGTTTTCTATCCGCTGGCCCCCTTTGCCTCGGTGCTGGGATTTTTGGGAGCGTTTTTGGGCGAATTTGTCGGCTTCTTCGTGCTGCTGGCGACGGGATCGGCCACGCTGATGATCCCGGGCATCATTGCCACCTTCTTTGACGGCGGGATTGCCGGTGTGTTCGGTTTTAAGTACGGCGGCAGAAAAGCGGCCTTCCTCGGCGGCCTGGCCGTTGGCATGGTGCAGATCTTGGGAGGCGTATTCTTTACCGGCATGTCGGGCCTGGGTACGCTGGGCGCTACCTATGGAAACACAGACTTCGGTACGACGATGATGCTTTTGACGGCAGTAATGAAGGTGATCGGAAACGTATGGTTCTTCGTGGCGCTGCTGGCGGCGGTCTATGTGCTGGCCTGCGTGCTGCTGCGGAAGTATTTTGCAGAGGAATAAAGTAAGAGATACCCTGAGGGCGCGTAGACAGCCCGGAGAACACACAAAAAGGAGGAGAGCGAAAACAATGTGGATAAAAGAAGTATTAGGCGTGGAAAAGCCGGTGATTGCCATGTGCCATCTGCTGCCGCTGCCAGGCGATCCGGATTATGACAAAGTAAAAGGGATGACGCATGTTGCAGAGCGGGCGCGCCGGGATTTGCAGGCGCTCCAGGACGGGGGCGTGGACGCGGTTATGTTTTCCAACGAATTCAGCCTGCCGTATTTAACCAGGGTAAAACCGGTGACAATCGCGGCCATGGCGCGGGTGATCGGCGAACTGATGCCGATGATCCGGATTCCCTACGGGGTGGACGTGCTGTGGGATCCTTGTAAAAGCTTTGACCTGGCGGCGGCCGTGGACGCCCGTTTCGTGCGGGAAATCTTTACCGGGGTGTATGCCAGCGACTTCGGTCTCTGGAATACGGATTACGGCGAGACAATCCGCCACAAGCACAGCGTGGGCGCCGGCGGCGTCAGGGCATTGTTCAACATTGTGCCGGAGGCGGCGAAGTACCTGGCAGATCGGGAGATCGAATCCATTGCCCGCTCGACCGTATTCAACAACCGCCCCGACGCTCTGTGCGTCTCCGGTCTGACGGCGGGAGCGCCCGCGGACACGCAGATACTGCGGCGGGTAAAGCAGGCCGTTCCTGACACCGTGGTGTTTGTGAATACAGGCGTAACGCTCGACAACGTAGAAGAGCAGCTTGCGGTGGCGGACGGCTGCGTGACCGGTACCTTCTTCAAGCGTGACGGGCAGTTTTACAACGAAGTGGACGAAGAGCGCGTACACCGTTTTATGGAGAAAGTAAAAAATTTCCGATAGTATTATTTACTTATTTGTTCCAATATGCTATGTTTCCTATACAAGGAGACGAAAAATATGATAGCGGAAGAAAGAAGAAAAGTAATATTAGAAAAAATCAGAATAGAAAAGGCGGTTTCGGTCCAGGAGCTGGCCCGGCTGCTGGACACAACCGTGGTGACGATCCGCCGCGACCTCGATCTGCTGGACAAGCAGGGGCTGGTAATCCGTTCGCATGGCGGCGCGATTATCAATGAGGAAAAAGTCGGCTACGAATTCCGTTTTGACACGCGCAAAGATTATTCCCAAGACATCAAAGCCAAAATAGGACAAAAGGCGGCCGGCTTTGTAACAGCCGGGGACTGCATTGGAATCGATGTCGGGACAACGGCCTACGAGATGTCGCGCTACCTGAAAAATGTGAAGGGCCTCAACGTGGTAACGGCTTCGCTTCCGGTGGTCAACGAGCTGCTCAACTGCGGGGACATAAATATTATCTGCACGGGCGGGGAGGTTTCGCGGCGTGATAAATCGCTGATCGGGCACAACGCCGTGCGCACGCTGAAGGAATATATCCTGGACAAAGCTTTTATCGGTGTGGCCGGAATTTCGTTTGACTGCGGGTTCACGCTTTTTAATATGAACGACGCGCTCGTCAAAAGGGTGCTCGTTGAGCGGGCCAAGGAGGTCATTATCCTGGCGGACGCGACCAAAATCGGCGCTGCGCGCCACGCGTTTTTCTGTGAATTGGAGACAGCGGACAAGCTGATTACCGACAAAAGGATTACGCAGGAGGATAAAAGCCTGCTGGAAAGCCATGGAATCGAGGTCATTATCGCGGACGAAGAGGATTGAGACAAGACAGAAGGAGAAACCATGCTAAAAGTATATGCGGTTTGTGTAAACGGGGTTGGCTCCAGCCTGCTTTTGAAAATGACGGTGGAAAAGGCCTTCAAAGAGCTGGGCATTGAGGCGGATGTAAAGCATGTCGATGCCGGCCAGTTCAAAGGCTGCCGGCCCGACATGTGTATTACGACGCCGGCGCTGGCAAAGACCATTGGAGAGAGGGCGGGGATGATCCTGATTACAACCACCAATTTTCTGGACGTAAAGGTGCTGAAAGACAAAATCAGCAAGGCTCTGGAGCAAAACGAATAAAGGAGAGGGTAAAGTAACGTGTGGACAGACGACTTGTTCGGCAATCAAAAGCCGGTAATCGGCATGGTACATATTCAGGCGTTACCGGGCACGGTGTTATACGATGGGAAGGCAGGGCTTGAAAGCGTGCTGGCGAATGCCAGACAGGATTACGAAAGCCTGGCAGAAGGCGGGATTTCCGGTGTGATTTTCTGTAATGAATTTGACAAACCTTACTCGATGGGAGCGGAGTCTCACATCGTGGCGTCTATGACGCATATTATTGACGAAGTGCGGAGGGGAGCAAAAGACATCCCCTTTGGCGTGGACATCCAGTGGGATCCGAAGGCGGCTCTGGCGGTGGCCCGGGCGACCGGGGCCTCCTTCATCCGGGGGATCGTATGCGGGACGTACTGCGGGGATTACGGGCTGCTGACGCCGGATACGGAGGGCATTTTGGCCTATCGCCATAAAATCGGCGCCGACGCGGTCAAAATCCTTACCAACCTGGTTCCCGAATTTTCAAGCAGCCTGGATACCAGGGATATCTGTCTGCGGGCCAGGACAGCGGTCAAAAGTTCGCTGGTCGAAGGGCTGTGCGTCTCCGGCGTGATGGCGGGGACCCGTACCCCCTATGAACAGCTGCGAAGCGTAAAAGAATGCGTCCGCGAAGCAGCCGTGTTTGCCAATACGGGCGTGGATTTTGACAGCGTGGCCGAGATTTTGCGGATTGCCGACGGCTGCTGCGTAGCGACCTGCCTGAAAAAAGACGCCGTGCCGGCCAACCGGATCGACGCAGAAAATGTAAAAAGGCTTATGGAGAAAGCGAGGAAAGCATAACATGGAATATATTCAGACCGTATTAGGGAGCATTCGGCCGGAAGAGCTGGGCGCGACCAATTATCACGACCATCTGATCACGATCGGCGGCGGCGAAGAAAAAGCGGACCGTGACCTGCGCCTGGACCGGGTGGATTACGCCATCGACGCGATGCATTCGGCCAAGGAGGCTGGCTGGGACGCGCTGGTAGACATGAATCCCATCGACTGCGGTCGCCAGGTCGAAATGCTGAAGGAGATCGCCGAAGCGTCGGGGATGCATATCATCGCCTGCACCGGCTTTCAGAGAGGTATCTATTACGATGCCGAACACTGGGTAAATAAATATGACATCGACGAAATTGCCCGCCTGATCGCCGACGAGATCGAGATCGGCATTGAAATCAACAACTACAACGGCCCAATCATAAAACGAAGCACCGCCAAAGCCGGCGTAATCAAATTCGCCACGCACTATAACTGCATCCGGCCGATGGAACTGCGGGCGATCGAAGCAGGCTGTAAAGCGGCCCGGATGACCGGCGCGCCGATCTCCACCCATACGGAACGCGGGACAATGGGCCTGGAAGTCATCGAACTGGTAAAGAAGTTCGGCGTGGACCCTAGGCGGGTAACGCTTGGCCATGTAGACCGCAACCCGGACCTTACGTATCACAAGAAAATGGCGGCGCAGGGCGTCACCCTCGGCTACGACGGGCCGGGCCGGACTAAATACTGGCCGGACTACGTGCTGCTTGGCTTGATCCGGGGGATGTGCGAAGCCGGCTACGCGGACAACATCATGCTGGGGGGCGACAACGGCCGCGCTTCCATGTGGCCGCAGTATGGCGGCGGCTACGGCCATGACTACATCCCGGACATTTTCGTGCCCCGGATGCAGGAAGCCGGCATATCGCAGGAATGCATCGACAAGATGCTGATCGACAATCCGAGAAGGCAGTTTTCGATTGTGAAATAGGTAGCATGGGACCCGGGCGGTAAGCGGGGCGGTCCATTTTGTCTGCGGTACTGCCGGCCCGGCTTCCTGGATGCATTTGAATTATACGAGTGTCTATTTAACGGTTCACGGCTGTTGAGTAGACACTTTTTATTGTATTATTGTCCGCAATCCGCTATACTTAATTAAGAAAATACCGCAGAGGTATCGCATAATACGATGGGAACAGAAACAAGACCGAGGAGGGTGTGCGCATGCCGAGGGTTGTGAGCATTGGGCATCAGGATTTTGAGACGATCCGCAGGGAACATTATTTTTACGTCGATAAGACCTCGTTTATCCGGGAGTGGTGGGAGCGGGGGGACAGCGTTACCTTGCTGACCCGGCCCAGGCGTTTTGGGAAAACGTTGACTATGAGCATGATAGAGAATTTCTTTTCGCTGGAGTACGCGGGGCGTGGGGATTTGTTTGAAGGCCTGTCTGTGTGGCAGTCGGAGAAATACCGGCGTCTGCAGGGGACATATCCGGTGATCAGTCTGTCTTTTGCCAATGTAAAAGAGCCGGATTACAAGTCAACGATCCGCAGGATCAATCAGATTTTGTCAAATTTGTACTCTCGAAATTCTTTTTTGCTGGAATCAGGTATCCTGGATGAAAAGGAACGGAGATTCTTTCGTTCTGTTTCTGAGGATATGCAGGAGGTGACGGCTACCTTTGCCGTTCATCAACTGGCGTTCTTTTTGGCGCGCTACTATGGAAAAAAGGTATTGCTTCTGCTGGACGAATATGACACCCCTATGCAGGAAGCCTATGTAAACGGATTCTGGGAGGAACTGGCTGTCTTTACCCGCAGTCTCTTTAACGCGTCGTTTAAAACCAATCCGTATATAGAACGGGCCCTGATGACGGGGATTACCAGAATCAGCAAGGAGTCCATCTTTTCGGATTTAAACAATCTCAAGGTAGTGACCACGACCTCGGCCGAGTATGCGGACAGCTTTGGTTTTACACAGGAAGAAGTCACGGCGGCGCTTAACGAGTTTGGCCTTTCAAACCGCCGGGCAGAAGTAAAAGAATGGTATGACGGTTTTACGTTTGGAGCCAAAACAGACATTTATAATCCCTGGTCTATCATCAACTATCTGGACACAAAAAGGCTGGCGGCATACTGGGCAAATTCTAGTTCAAACGATTTGATCGGAAAGTTGATCCGCGAGGGAAGCAAACGTGTAAAGCAGGAATTTGAAAGCTTGCTGAGAAGGGAAGCGCTTCGTTTTGAAATAGATGAACAAATTGTCTACGACCAGTTGACGACAAAAAAGAACGCCATATGGAGTTTTTTGCTGGCCAGCGGGTATGTGAAGGTCGAAAAGATGGAATTCTCAGAGGACACGGGCCGCGCCTGCTATGAACTGGCGCTCACAAATAAAGAAGTACGAATTATGTTTGAAAGTATGGTCCGTGACTGGTTTGCAAAAAGCGCAGATGAGTACAACGACTTTTTAAAGGCGCTGCTGGCAGATGATGTCAAGGCCATGAATCATTATATGAACCGCGTGGCGCTTTCTACCTTCAGCTATTTTGACACGGGCAAAAATCCGTCCGGGGAAGAACCGGAGCGGTTTTATCATGGGTTTGTGCTGGGGCTGATGGTGGAACTCGCCGGCCGGTACGTGATGACTTCGAATCGCGAAAGCGGCTTTGGCCGGTACGACGTGATGCTGGAACCGAAAAAAGAATCGGATGATGCGATGATTCTGGAGTTTAAGGTACGGGATCCGGCGGAGGAAACGGACTTGTCAGATACGGTGAGGGCGGCGCTGGAGCAGATTGAACGTCGGCAGTACGATGCGGCACTGGCGGCCAGAGGAATTCCCCGAAACCGAATCCGCAAGTACGGGTTTGCTTTTCAGGGCAAAAAGGTCTTGATCGGCAGTGCACCGACAGCAGAGAAGGCCTGAAGCAAAAAAGTACCGGCATTGGTAAGCCGCCATCTCTGAAAAAGCGGTATTAGCCGGGAAAATCCCGCATACATTGTAAAAACAATGTGTATGGGGGTTCTCCCTTGAAAGACTATATCGAAGAGCGGGCGGTGGAAATCGCCAATTATATCATTGACTGCAACGCGACGGTGCGGCAGACCGCGAAGAAATTCGGGATTAGTAAAAGCACAGTACACAAAGACGTAACAGAAAGACTGCAAAACGTCAACCCCACCCTGGCGGCCCGCGCCCGTGTCGTACTGGACGTAAATAAATCCGAGCGTCACATCCGCGGCGGCCAGGCGACCAGGGAAAAGTACATGGGCCGCTTAAAAGCCTGTGAGCAGGCAATTGACAAGGAAGGAGAAAAATAGTAAAATTACATGCGCCTGGCGGCGTGGCGCCAGGAAAAAGCCGGTCACTATGCGCGGCGCGCGCCCTGGTGGCCGGTAAACATTTTGAGAATCATACTATTCTGTCCGGCGAACGCGGACAGACAGATGAGAGGTTTTTCGTATGTACCGCTTTTACCAATGGATGGCCTTCTTTTACATATACTGCATCGGCGGATGGATTTGGGAAACGTCCTATGTGTCGCTGTGCGAGAAGCGTTTTGTGAACCGGGGGTTTTTGCACGGCCCGGTGATCCCGCTGTATGGAAGCGGAGCGGTGGCAATGCTTTTTCTGGCGCTGCCGCTGAAGGAAAACCTGGTCTTAACCTATGTGGCGGGCGTAGTGGGCGCTACGCTTTTAGAACTGGTTACAGGCTGGGCAATGGAATCCATCTTTAAGGTGAAATACTGGGATTACAGCAAGCAGAAGATTCAGTTTCGCGGTTATATTTGCTTATCTTCTTCGCTGTTTTGGGGCGTTTTGACAATTGCCCTGGTGCGGTGGATGCATGGACCGATAGAACGTTTTGTCCTGCGCCAGCCGGATTGGATGGTGATTGCAGGCGTGAGTCTGTTTACAGCCGGTTTTCTGTACGATCTGTATATCAGTGCAAAGGAAGCGCTGGATCTGCGCAAAGTACTGGTGGCATTGGAAAAAGTGCGGGCCGAGATCGAAGAAGCCGAACGAGAGCTGGCGGCAAGGGTGGAACAGGGCCGGCAGCAGGCTTCGGAGTATTGGGAGCAGAGCCGGCAGCAGGCTTCGGAGTATTGGGAACAGGGCCGGCAGCAGGCTTCCGAGTACTGGGAGCAGACGCGCATACAGTTGTCTGAGCGGGTGGAGGAAAGCCGGGAACAGCTGGCACAACGGCTTGAACAGAGCCGCGGACAGCTGTCCGGCCGCCTGGAGGAAAGCCGTCGGGAGTGGGAGCAGAAGCTGTCGCGCCTGTATGAGCAAAAGGAGATTCAGATCGGCGAGTTTCGGCTGGCCCACCGCCGCCTGCGCCGCCGCCATCCTACGGCTACGGCCGGCCGCCTGGAAGGTCTGCTGACCGAAGTGCGCAGAAAGATCGGCGAATCGGCGGTGCGGGAAACGGAGGAAGAAAAGACAGAGGGTGCGGAGCCGTTTCGGGAGGAAGTATGAGCCTGGGAGCTGCCGAAACATGAAAGCCGATCCTATCGTGCTCGCGGGGGTCGTTTCTGGGCTACGGCCGGCGCGGCACTAAGCGAGTGCTGCTGGTACTCAGCGCCCGTCCGCACAGCCGGCGCCCGGGGCTTTTACAGTACAAGAAAACATTGCCGTGAGGGGAACACGGCAATGCTTTCTAAATAAGAGGTATTTTTTGGAGGGGGTTGCCCGGCGGTTACCCACCGGGCGTGAGTATGAAAAAGCTTTTATACCATCTCTGTGGTATGGTTATAGTATAGTGGGTAAATGTGTCCAGAGTGTGAGGGCAACATAAAAAAAAGATGAAAATCATAAAAATCCTATAATTTAGAAAAAAAGAACTTTAAAAATCCGCAGACATTGTATATAATAAAGGAACTGGACAAAAATAACAGGGAAAGTGCGCCCTTTGGCGACGGTAAATACCTGGAAAATCCTGCGGCAGCGCCCATATCCGACGGTAAGGTGGGCATGTACTATATAAGAAAGAAAATACAATACAGGAGGAAATTTTATGATGTTATCTTACGACATTGGAATTGACTTGGGAACCGCCAGCATTCTGGTTTATATAAAGGGAAAGGGAGTTGTTCTGAAGGAGCCATCGGTTGTGGCGCTCGACCGCGACACAGGCGATATCAAGGCCATCGGCGAGGAGGCCCGCATGATGATCGGCCGCACGCCGGGCAATATCGTGGCGGTACGTCCGCTGCGACAGGGCGTAATTTCCGATTATACCGTGACGGAGAAAATGCTGAAGTATTTTATTAAGAAAGCGACAGGCTCCCGCACTCTGCGTAAGCCGCGCATCAGCGTCTGTATTCCCAGCGGCGCGACCGAGGTGGAGAAAAAGGCCGTAGAGGATGCGACCTACGAGGCCGGCGCGCGCGAGGTGACGATTATCGAGGAGCCGGTGGCGGCGGCCATCGGAGCGGGCATCGATATTTACAAGGCCTGCGGCAACATGATTGTGGATATCGGCGGCGGTACGGCGGATATCGCGGTGATTTCCTTAGGCGGCACCGTAGTCAGCACCTCGGTTAAGACAGCCGGTGACGACTTCGATGAAGCGATCGTCCGTTATATGCGCAAAAAGCATAACCTGTTAATCGGCGAGCGGACGGCCGAGGATATCAAGATCAACATCGGCTCGGCGTACAAGCGTCCCGAGCTGATTACCATGGAGGTGCGCGGCCGCGACCTGGTGACCGGCCTGCCTAAGACGATTACCATCACGTCCGACGAGACGCTGGAGGCGCTCAGAGAGCCGGCGATGCAGATCGTGGAGACGGTTCACAGCGTGCTGGAGCGCACGCCCCCGGAACTGGCGGCCGATATTTTTGACCGCGGCATCGTAATGACCGGCGGCGGCAGCCTTTTGAGCGGGCTGGATATGCTTTTGGAGGAAAAGACCGGCATCAACTGCATGATCGCCGAGGATCCGCTGACGGCCGTAGCCATCGGCACCGGCAAATGCATTGAGTACAGCCACGGTTCCCGTAAAATGTCCGACGACTGAAAATTTTAAATGCATACAAGGCGGCGGCGTTCTCTGCGCGGCCGCCTTTTCCACTTAACGCGGACCGCAGCCGGCGAAGGGCCGGCCGCACGTCTCATTTCTGAAGGAGCATCTATGGAAATCGTCAGTGGTTATATCGACCATATTGTATACCGGAATCAAGAGACGGGGTATACCGTCGTCGAAGTTGTAAACGAAGGAGAAGAGCTGACGCTGGTAGGCACGCTGCCGCAGATCAGCGAGGGCGAGTACATAAAAGCAGAGGGCACGCGCACGGCCCACGCGGTCTACGGGGAGCAGTTTTCTGTAAACAGTTTTGAAATCCAGGCGCCGGATGACGCGGCTTCGATCGAGCATTATCTGGGCAGCGGCGCGATCAAGGGCATCGGTACGGCGCTGGCGGCCCGCATCGTAAAAAAATTCGGCAAAGACACCTTCCGTATTATCGAAGATGAGCCGGAACGCCTGGCGGAGGTAAAAGGGATCAGTGAAAATATGGCCTTAAAGATCGGCAGTCAGGCAGCCGAAAAGCGCGATATGCGGGAAGCGATGATCTACCTGCAGCGCTACGGGATCACGCTGAACCTGGCGGCGAAAATTTTTGAGCGCTACGGAAACGATCTGTACCGCATCATCGAAAAAAATCCCTATCGGCTGGCGGAGGATATCGTCGGGGTGGGATTCAAGATTGCGGATGAAATCGCAATGAAGGCGGGAATCCGGCGGGACTCGGATTTTAGAATCCGCAGCGGGATTTTCTATGTGCTGCAGCAGGCGCTGTCCGGCGGCCATGTCTATCTGCCGGAGACAGAGGTGGAAGAACGGATTCGGGAGCTTTTGGGCGTAGAGCCGGGAGCGCTGGATTCCCATATTGCCGATATGATGATGGAGAAGAAAATCGTCGTCAAGGACACGGAGCAAGGGCGGATTTTATATGCGTCCCGTTTTTACTACATGGAGCTGAATACGGCGAAGATGCTCCACGACCTGAACATTGCCGCGGCCCGGCCGTCCGGGGAAATTCAGGAAAAGATACGCCGCATCGAAAAAGAAGAGGATATCGTGCTGGACGATGCGCAGCGGCAGGCCGTGTCGGAGGCTGTGCACAACGGCCTGCTGATTGTGACCGGCGGACCCGGCACAGGCAAGACGACCACGATTACGACGATGCTTCGTTACTTTGAATCGGAAGAAATGGAGATTTTCCTGGCCGCTCCTACCGGGCGGGCGGCGAAACGGATGAAGGAAGCGACCGGACGGGAGGCACGTACCATTCATCGGCTGTTGGAGGTGAGCGGAGCGCCGGATGATTCCGGAACGCCGGGCCGCTTTGAGCGCAACGAACAAAATCCGCTGGAAGCCGACGTCATCATTATCGATGAAATGTCGATGGTAGATATCCAGCTGATGCACGCGCTCTTAAAGGCGGTCGCGGTGGGCACGCGCCTGATTCTGGTAGGGGACGTCGATCAGCTGCCGTCGGTAGGGCCGGGCAACGTCCTGCGCGATCTGATCCGCTCGGAGTGTTTTCATGTGGTGAAACTGTCGCGGATTTTCCGCCAGGCCGAGCACAGCGATATCATTGTCAACGCGCATAAAATCAACCGCGGCGAGCATGTGGAGAAAAAGAGCGGCAGCCGCGATTTCCTGTTCGTGCGCCGGGAGGATGCCAACGCGGTAATCAACGCTTCGATTACGCTGGTGAGCCGCAAGCTGCCGGACTATGTCCGTGCGGCCATGTATGACATCCAGGTGCTCACGCCGATGCGCAAAGGGATGCTGGGCGTAGAACGGCTCAACGGGATTCTTCAGCAGTTTTTGAATCCGCCGGATGAAAACAAGGCGGAAAAGGAACTGCCGCAGGGGATTTTCCGCGAAGGCGACAAGGTCATGCAGATCAAGAACAATTATCAGATGGAATGGGAGGTGCGCAGCCGTTACGGAATTCCGGTGGAGAAAGGCGCCGGGATTTTCAACGGCGATATGGGCATCGTTCGCCAGGTCAATCTTTTTTCCGAACAGATCGAGGTGGAGTTTGACGAAGGCCGGAGGGTGACGTACAGCTTCGGCCAGGCCGACGAACTGGAATTAGCCTACGCGGTCACCATCCATAAATCTCAGGGGAGCGAGTATCCGGCCGTCGTGATCCCGCTGCTTTCCGGCCCGCGGATGCTGATGAGCCGCAATCTTTTATACACGGCGGTGACACGGGCCCGCCAGTGCGTGTGCATCGTCGGCCTGCCGGAGACGTTTGACGCGATGGTGGACAACCAGGTCGAGCAGCGACGCTATTCGAGCCTCGATACAAGGATCCGGGAACTGGCGGCATTTGCGTAAACGGCGGCCCGCGTGGCCGCCCTCCCCGCTCTTCTAAAATCAAATCAAAAAATCTATGAGGAACGTCTATATGAATAAGAAAGAATATCTCCTGTCCCTTCTCTATCCCCGCCGCTGTCCGGTCTGCCACGAGATCGCAGCGCCAAGGGGGAGCCTTGTCTGTCCTGCCTGCGAGAAGAAGGTTTCCTTTGTAAAAGAACCGACCTGCCTGCGATGCGGCAAAGAAATTGCAGCGCGGGAAATCGAATACTGCTACGATTGCAGCCGCCGGGAGCGCAGTTTTACGCAGGGATTCGCGCTTGCGGTCTACGATGAAACGATGCGGCAGTCGATCCGGCAGTTTAAAAACGGCGGCCGCCTGGAATACGCCGACTGGTATGCCGCCGCCCTGTGGGAACGGTATCAGCAGCCGTTAAGGCAGCTGGCGGCAGACGGCCTGGCGCCGGTTCCGTTACACAGGAGCCGTTTGAGCCGGCGGGGATATAATCAGGCGGAGGTATTGGCCAGGCGGCTGAGCCGGCTTTCGGGAATCCCCGTATGGCCGAAAGCTCTGGTGCGCCCTAGAAAGACCGTTGCTCAAAAATACCTGGGCGCCAGAGAGCGAAGCCAAAACCTGGAAGGGGCGTTTGCGGCAGGGCGACAGTCGGTAGCGGGCCGCACGGTCCTTTTGGTGGACGATATCTATACGACCGGCGGCACGGCCGAAGCCTGCACCCGCGTACTGCTGCGGGCAGGGGCCAGGCAGGTGGCGGTGATAAACGTCTGTATTGGAGAGAACGACGGGTAGAAAAAGCATGTCCGAAAAAAGCCGGGAAAAATAGGCCAGGCGAAACGCCGGGCCAGGGGAAAAATCCGCTTTTCCCGGCGCACAATCTATGATATGCTAAAAACATACGGATAAAAAGGCATGGGAGGAAACAGATAAAATGGTTGTTTCGATTCGCAGGGCGGCAGAAGCCGATCTGCCCGCATTGACAGAAATCTATAATGACGCGGTGGTTTCTTCAACCGCCACGCTCGATCTCGTGCCCTGGACAGCAGAGCAGAGAAAAGATTGGCTCCTGGCGCATAACAAAGGGAGCCATCCGCTGCTGGTGGCGGAACTTTTTGCCGGGGAGCCGGGCGATGGCATGCGGCCGGCGGCTTTGACGATTGCTGGTTATGCCAGTCTGTCGCCGCTCTTTCCGATGGCGGCATACGCAGCCAGCGCGGAATTGTCTATTTATATAGATCGAAAATATCGAAAACGAGGAATTGGCCGGCAGCTGATGAGCGCGGTTCTGGAGACGGCACGAAAGGACCCGCAGCTTCACATGGTCGTGTCAAAGATTACGGCCGGCAATGCGGCCAGTGTGCGGCTGCACGAAGTGTATGGGTTTCAAAAAACGGGAGTGCTGCGGGAGATTGCGTGGAAATGCGGCCAGCGGCTGGATGTGGAAATTTACCAGCTGGCGGTTTAGGGGCGGGGGAAAAGAGGAATACGTTAATCACACTTTTTTTTCACGCAAGTCCCCAAAAAACCCTTGACGTTTCTTTATTCCTGTGGTACGCTTAGAGAGCGGTAAAAAGGGCTCAGGTTCTTTTTTTTGTGCCTTAAAAATAGAGAAAACAAATGTAATTGGAGGTGTACACGATGCGCGTAAGAATCACACTGGCATGTACCGAGTGCAAACAGCGGAATTACAACATGACCAAAGAGAAAAAGCTTCATCCCGAGAGAATGGAGACAAAGAAGTATTGCCCGTTCTGCAAAAAGCATACTATGCACAAAGAAACCAAATAAACCGGCCTGACCAGAAAAGAGTGATATTTTATGGAAGAAGCAAAGAAAAAGACCAGTACCTTTAAGGGCCTGAAAGCCGAATTCAAAAAGATCATTTGGCCGGATAAAAAGACAATCGGAAAGCAGACCGTAGCGGTGCTCTCGATTTCCGCCTGCTTAGGGCTGATGATCGGCTTATTGGACATGGTTATTAAATATCTGGTCAGCTTCATCGTTTAATCCGAGGTGACTGTATGGCAGAAGCGAACTGGTATGTAGTGCATACCTACTCAGGCTATGAGAATAAAGTAAAGATGGACATTGAGAAAACCATCGAGAACCGCAGGCTGCACGACGAGATCCTGGAGGTGTCGGTTCCCATGCAGGATGTGGTGGAACTGAAAAACGGCGCCCGCAAAACGGTAGCCAAGAAGATGTTCCCCGGTTATGTCCTGATCAATATGGTAATGAACGACGAGACCTGGTACGTAGTCCGCAATACGCGCGGCGTGACCGGTTTTGTGGGTCCGGGTTCCAAGCCGGTGCCGTTGAGCCCGGAGGAGATTGCCGGCCTGGCCGAGCCGGAGAGCCCGGTACTGGTGGATTTTGAAGTCGGCGATGCCGTGACGGTAGTGTCCGGCACCTGGGAGGGGACGGCCGGTGTCATTGCTTCGATCAACGAGAGCAAGCAGAGGGTTACCATCCATGTAGATATGTTCGGCCGCGAGACTCCGGTCGAGCTGGGTTTTGATGAAGTCAAGAAATTGTAAAAAGCGCATGAAACCGGCCTAAGCAGCCGCTCAGGACGCAGTGAGTCGGTTTTCATAAAAACGTGGGAGGGAATTTCCCGCAAGTACCACAACACCTTCGTGTTGTGTCCGGAGCGATCCGGTACAGAAAATAGTAGGAGGTGCCAAACATGGCAAAGAAAGTAACAGGTTACATCAAATTACAGATTCCTGCCGGCAAAGCGACCCCGGCTCCGCCGGTTGGTCCCGCACTGGGCCAGCATGGTGTGAACATTGTCCAGTTCACAAAGGAGTTCAACGCCAGGACGGCGGACCAGGGCGATCTGATTATCCCCGTGGTCATCACTGTCTATGCCGACAGAACGTTCAGTTTCATTACCAAGACTCCCCCGGCTGCCGTGCTGCTGAAGAAGGCCTGCAAGCTGAAATCCGCGTCCGGCCAGCCCAACAAGAACAAGGTGGCTAAGATTTCCCGCGCGGAAGTGCAGAAGATTGCCGAGCTGAAAATGCCCGACCTGAATGCGGCCAGCATCGAGGCGGCTACCAGCATGATCGAAGGCACGGCCAAGAGCATGGGCATCGTCGTAGAGGACTAAGGGAGGAGTAAGGAATGAAAAGAGGAAAGAAATATATCGAGAGCGCCAAGCTGGTAGACCGCACGCAGCAGTATGACGTGGCGGATGCCGTGGCCCTGGTAAAAAAGACGGCCGGCGCTAAGTTTGATGAGACCGTTGAAATCCATATTCGTACAGGCTGCGACGGCCGTCATGCGGATCAGCAGATTCGCGGCGCGGTAGTCCTGCCGCACGGCACCGGCAAGACCGTCCGTGTGCTGGTATTCGCCAAGGGCGTAAAGGCCGACGAGGCGCAGGCCGCCGGCGCGGATTATGTGGGCGGCGAGGAGCTGATCCCGAAGATCCAGAAGGAAGGCTGGCTGGAGTTTGACGTTGTAGTAGCGACCCCCGATATGATGGGCGTGGTTGGCCGTCTGGGCCGCGTGTTAGGTCCCAAGGGTCTGATGCCCAACCCCAAGGCCGGCACGGTTACCATGGACGTGACCAAGGCCATCGCCGATATCAAAGCCGGTAAAATCGAGTATCGTCTCGACAAGACCAACATCATCCACTGCCCGATCGGCAAGGTTTCCTTTACCGAGGAACAGCTGAGCGAGAACTTAAAGGCTCTGACCGACGCAGTCGTAAAGGCCAAGCCCGCCGCTGTCAAGGGCCAGTATTTAAAGAGCGTGACCCTGGCGTCCTCGATGGGTCCTGGCATCAAGATCAACCCGCTGAAGCTGCAGGCTTAAACCTGTGCGGGCGGATCGCCGCTTTCAGCGCGCCCTGTAAGCGGGGCGGCTGCCAAACAGCGGCCAACCAAAAATCTGCTTGACAGCCATGGCATTTTATGCTATGGTTTGGAAAGATAAGCTGCCGAAGACAGCAGGTATCCGTAAGGATGTAAGCAAAGCGCCTGCCGAGGAAGATAAGACATTCCGTAAGAATCCTTATACCCTCTTCGTCTGCGCGGCGAAGAGGGTTTCCTGTTATATGACAGGGCTCCCGGAGTTTTTGCCTTGTCGGCAGTAAGGGCCAAGAAGGTTTCTTCTTAGCCCGGCTTTCGGGAAACGGCGGACAAACATCTTAACCGCTCCCCGGAAGATAAAATAATATAAGGAGGAGAAACATGGCAAAGGTAGAATTAAAACAGCCGATCGTTAGCGAGATTTCCGAGCTTTTAAACGACGCCAAGGCAGCCGTATTGGTAGACTACCGTGGTCTGACCGTTGAGCAGGATACCATCCTGCGCAAGCAGCTGCGTGAAGCCGGCGTGACCTACAAGGTGTACAAAAACACCATGCTGCATCTGGCATTCAAGGGCACGGATTTTGAGGCAATGGATGAGAAGCTGGAAGGCCCGACCGCAATCGCTGTGTCTGACACGGACGCATCTGCGCCGGCCCGGATCCTGTTTGAGTTTGCAAAGAAAGCCCCGGCCCTGGAGTTAAAGGGCGGCGTAGTAGAAGGAACCTACTATGACGAGAAGGGTATCCAGGTGATCGCGACGATCCCCAGCAGAGAAATCCTTCTGGGCAAGCTGCTTGGCAGCATTCAGTCTCCGATTACCAACCTGGCGCGCGTTCTGAACCAGATCGCCGAGTCCAAAGAGGGAGAAGCATAATCGGCCGCAAACAAAATGCTTTATACTTTAAATTCTAAAAATGGAGGAAATAGAAATGGCAAAGTTGACCACTGCTGAGTTTATCGAAGCGATTAAAGAACTGAGCGTATTAGAGCTGAATGAGTTAGTAAAGGCCTGTGAGGAAGAGTTTGGCGTATCCGCTGCTGCCGGCGTTGTAGTAGCCGCTGCCGGCCCCGCTGCCGAGGCTGAGGAAAAGACCGAGTTTGACGTAGAGTTAACCGAGATCGGCTCCGAGAAGGTTAAGGTTATCAAGGCTGTTCGTGAGCTGACAGGCCTGGGCTTAAAGGAAGCTAAGGAGGCCGTTGACGGCGCTCCCAAGGTTCTGAAGCAGGGCGTTTCCAAGGAAGAGGCCGAGGCCGCTAAGAAGGCTCTGGAGGAAGTAGGAGCGAAGGTTACCCTCAAGTAATCCGGTCTTGCCGAAACCATAATAAAGCAAAGCCCTGCGGGAAGGAATGCCTCGGGGTGACAGTAAAGCGTTTGAAAAAACGGAGTGCGGTTTCTGAAAAGGGACCGCACTTTTTGCGTGAGCAATGAACCGAACGAGAGCGTTTACGCTCTCACTCGGCGAATGCCGCATACAGCGAGGCGAAAGCCGAGCGGCGAGCAAAAAGCACCTGAAAAAGCGCAGAGCTTATCAACACTCCGGTTTTATTATCTCCTGTTTGTGCGTAGAAACGGGCAGCCATTTTTTGTCTGTATAATGAATAAAATTAGCCGCCATACTGTGGATAGGTTGTAAGATATCAAAACGACAGGAGGGATTTTATGAAACGGTATAACCGGATACTCAAACAGGCGGCAGCCCTGACGTTAGCTGCCTTATTGTGCTTTGTGGAAGCGGGCTGTGGCTGCAACCAGGCCATGGAAGAATCGAGCTCCAGCCCGGGTACGGGACCTTCGGCCGGAGCGGCGGCCGGCAGCACGGATGATACGCCGGCGACTTCCTCGACTGACGGTGTGAACCAGATGACGACGCCGGAGTACGGTACGACCACCGCAAACGGTACGGAAAACAACATGGGCGACAGTACCACGGAGGATGTAACGCACAGCGCAGGCGCCATAGGCGGCGGCACAGCGGAGGGCGACGACGCGGGTATGGAGGAAAACCAGGACAATACCGGGACGACGGCCACGGGGACATCCATGGAGGGCACACAGCCGGAAACAAGCAGCACGCGCCAGGAGTAAGCAGGCATCCGCCAAAACAGCCGTCAAAACGGCTTCAGCGAAAACAACTGCCGCAAGGCAAGGGGTATGTGTACAGCATGAATCCCGGGAAGGACTTCAGACAGTCCCGGGATACACGGCCCTGACGCTTTGCGGCAGTATTTTGGTTTTCTGTACGAGCCCTAATTTGTGAATCGGTTGCTTTATAAGAAATAATTGAAAAAAATACGGCTTGATGGTAAAGTATAAATCGGTAAACCAAGGTTTGCGGGGGAATCCGTTGCAAAAGCAACCCTCAACCAATTAAAAAACAAAGGGAGGAACAAACAAAGTGATTGAATCCACTCTGTGGCAGGCGGCAGAACCAAGCACATCCGAATCAGAAACCATGGCGCTTTTGGTCGAAGAACTGGCCGAGGGCGCCAAAAAATGGCAGGGCCTTTCCCTCTCGGAAATGCTGGAGGGCTACATCCCCACCCTGGCAGACGGAATTCTCCGGCTGGCGCTGGCCTTCGTACTGTTTTGGATCGGCCGGCGGATTATCACCTGGCTGGTGCGCCTGTGCGACCGGACATTTGAACGCCAGGGTATGGAGCTGACCGTGCGCCGTTTTCTGCGCAACGTCTTGACAGCGCTCGGCTACCTGATCCTGCTGATGATCCTTTTACAGCTGGTCGGCATCGCCGTGACCTCACTGGCAGCCGTTTTCGCCTCGGCCGGCGTAGCAATCGGCCTGGCTATGCAGGGAAGCCTGGCTAACTTTGCCGGCGGTCTGCTGATCCTGCTGATGAAGCCCTTTGTTATCGGCGATTATATCATCCAGGGAGACTGCGAAGGCACGGTCCGCGAAATCGGCCTGGTCTACACCCGCCTGCAGACCCCGGACAACCGCCGGGTGATGATCCCCAACGGCAAATTGGCCGACAGCAGCCTGATTAACGTCACGGCCAATCCCACTCGCCGTCTGGACATCACCGTAGGCATCGGCTATAGCTCAGACCTCAGGCTGGCCAAAGAACTATTGCAAAAGCTCGGCGAAAAAGACCCCGCCCGCCTGCAAGAACAGGACGTGCAGGTATTTGTCTCAGAACTGTCCGACAGCAGCGTAGACCTGGGTCTGCGCCTGTGGGTAACCAGCGAGGATTACTGGGCGGCCAAATGGCGGCTGACGGAGGAAATCAAGCTGGCCTTTGACGAAGCCGGGGTTGAAATTCCCTTCCGGCAGGTGGATGTGCACATGAGATGAGCCGATCCCCTATCATTTGGGGAAGTCTATGGCCGATCGCCGGTATCCGTATACCATTTTTGACAGAGCTGTGCCGCATAAAATCGCTGCCGCATAAAATGCATGCCGCATAAAATCCTGCAAAAACCCTTGAAATCCCCTAAAAACGTGGTAGAATAATACAGTTGCAGGAAGCGATCTATAAATGAAGAGGTATCTATGAAAACTGAAAGAAAAGACGTAAGAAACGTAGCGATCATTGCCCATGTAGACCATGGCAAGACGACGCTGGTAGATGAACTGTTAAAGCAGAGCGGCGTATTCCGGGCCGGGCAGGAGGTCGTGGAGCGCGTCATGGACTCAAACGATATCGAGCGGGAGCGCGGCATTACGATTTTATCGAAAAATACGGCCGTTATGTATAAGAACACCAAGATCAACATTGTCGATACCCCCGGCCATGCCGATTTCGGCGGCGAGGTAGAGCGCGTACTGAAAATGGTCAACGGCGTGGTCCTTTTGGTAGACGCTTTTGAAGGCGCAATGCCGCAGACCAAATTTGTGCTGCGCAAAGCCCTGGAATTGGCGCTGCCGGTCATTGTCTGCATCAATAAGATTGACCGCCCCGAGGCGCGGCCGCTTGAGGTCGTGGACGAGGTGCTCGAACTGCTCCTGGAGCTGGATGCAAACGACGAGCAGCTGGACTGTCCCTTTGTCTATGCCTCGGCCAAAGCCGGCTTTGCCAAGCGCAGCCTGGAAGAGGACTCAAAAGACATGGTTCCCCTGTTTGAGACCATCCTTGACTACATCCCGGCTCCCGAAGGCGATCCCGAGGCCCCGACCCAGATGCTGGTCAGCACGATCGACTACAACGAATACGTCGGACGCATCGGTGTCGGCAAGATTGACAACGGCTCTCTGCGCGTCAACCAGGAAATCGTCCTTGTCAACCACCACGACCCCGACAAGCAGAAAAAAGTCAAAGTCTCCAAACTATACGAATTCGACGGCTTGAATAAAGTTGAAGTCGCCGAAGCCGGCATCGGCTCCATCGTGGCCGTGTCCGGCATTGCCGACCTGCGCATCGGCGATACTCTGTGCGCGCCGGAAAATCCGACGCCGATCCCCTTTCAGAAGATCTCCGAGCCGACGATCGCCATGCACTTTCTGGTCAACGACAGCCCCTTTGCCGGCAAAGAAGGCAAGTATGTGACCTCGCGTCATATCCGCGATCGGCTGTTTCGCGAGTTAAACACCGACGTCAGTCTGCGCGTAGAAGAGACGGAGAGCGCCGACTGCTTCAAAGTATCCGGCCGCGGCGAACTGCACTTGTCGGTGCTGATTGAAAACATGCGCCGCGAGGGCTACGAGTTTGCGGTCAGCAAAGCCGAAGTCCTCTACAGGACCGACGAAAAAGGCCGCAAGCTGGAGCCGATGGAGCTGGTCTACGTCGACGTTCCGGAAGAATTTTCCGGCAGCGTAATCCAGAAACTGAGCCTGCGCAAAGGTGAGCTGCAGGGCATGGGCACGGCCAACGGCGGCTACACCCGCCTGGAGTTTTCGATCCCCTCCCGCGGCCTGATCGGCTACCGCGGCGAATTTATGACCGATACCAAGGGCAACGGCATTATGAACCAGGTATTCGACGGCTACGGCATCTATAAAGGCGATATTTCCTACCGCAAGAACGGTTCCCTGATCGCCTTTGAGACCGGCGACAGCGTGACCTACGGCCTGTTCAATGCCCAGGAACGCGGCACGCTTTTCATCGGTCCCGGTGAAAAAGTCTATGCCGGCATGGTCATCGGCGAGAACTGCAAGACCGACGACGTAGAAGTCAATGTCTGCAAAACCAAGCATCTGAGCAACACCCGCGCTTCCGGTTCCGACGACGCGCTGAAATTGACGACGCCCCGTGAGATGAGCCTGGAACAGTGCCTGGAATTCATTGATACCGACGAACTTCTCGAAGTAACGCCGAAGAACCTGCGGATCCGCAAGCGGATTCTGGATTCCAAACTCCGTAAGCGCAGTGCATTTGCAAAGTAAACGAACTAAAACAGCTGCCAGGTAAAACACTTGGCAGCTGCTTTTTATTGAATTTTCTAAATCAATCTTTTACGTGCCGGGCCGCGGACCGTCAGGCAAAACCCGCTTCTCCTCAGGCCCGATGCGCCGCGTTCTTGCCGGCCAGACGTCCGAAGGTTACGCTGCGTCCGGCAGCCGCGCCGGCTAACAGGTTCGGATAACTGGTGGCGAAGTAGCTGCCGGAGCAGTCGCCGGCACAGTACAGTCCTTCGATCGGCTGTCCGTTCTCATCAACAACGTTCATATTTTCGTCGATCTTAATTCCGTCCATCGTGCAGATGAAGTAGCCGCCGCTCATGCGCACACCCTCGAAAGGAGCGGTCCGCAGCTCGGACAGGCGGTATGCTTCTTTGCCGAAGTCGCTGTCCTCCTTGGCGTCGTAAAGCTCATTGTAACGGTCGACGGTGGCCTTGAAGTTGTCGGCCGGCAGGCCCAGCTTTTCGGCCAGTTCCTCGACGGTATCTGCAGTAACGACATAGCCGTCGGTCCGCAGCTGCGGCAGGATGACTTCGTTATAGAATCCCATCGGGTACACCGACTCGGTCCCGTTTGCGTGCGGGAACATGCGGCTGCAGCCGTGGGTGTCGAAACGCTCGATATCATCTACATAATTGGCGTCCCAAACCATGCAGTAGGTCCGGCCGGGCAGGGTCAGAGACTCGTGCAGGATGTGGTCGTAGCAGCCGGATTCGTTGGTGAAGCGGTTGCCCTCAAGGTCTACCTTCAGGAAGGGCTGGGAGCCGATCCAGAACTGGCAGTCACGGCCGGTGGTGCCGACTGCGTCCGGCTTGATCGCGCCGCGGTCAAAGATCATGCCGCAGTGCACGTCGTCAAACTTGCCGCCGGCCCAGATGCAGGCTTTGATGCCGTCGCCGTGGGAGCCGGGGAAGGAGGAGTTGTTGTTGATCAGGGCTACCGTCTCCGGCTGCAGGGCATTTAACATGTCGTAGTTTAAGCTGTAGCCGCCGGTGCAGACGATTACGCCCTTGGAGGCATTGTAGCGGGCATAGCCGTCCTTTACGGCCGCGTAGAGGCCGGTGACCTTGTCCCCTTCTTTAATCAGCGTGGTCAGCGCTGTCTCGTAGTGGATTTCCAGCCCCTTTTGGATGGCATAGTCTTTGAGGATTCCGGCCGTAAACGTAGGGCTGTATTCACGGTCCTCCCACTGAATGGAATGCCCCACGTCGTAGATCGGAAAACGGACTTCCTTGGAGTGGTCGTCTACCTCGTGCAGGAACTTCACGCCTGCCTCGTCCAGACGGTCCGTGTACCAGTCGATGGCTTCACCGGAATTGTCCGCCCATACTTTATACAGCTTCTGATTGCCGTAGCCGTTGCTCTGGCGGTATAATTCGGTAATGACGTCAAATTTGTTCGGGTTGTCGTTGTTGGCGATCTGCTGGCGGCTGCCGATGGCGGCAAGCGTGTCGCGGATTCCCGAGCCGCCGAATGCTTCGGCGGTTTTCTCGATAAGAAGGGTCTTGGCGCCCTCTTCTACGGCGGCGCAGGCGGCAAACAGACCGGCCGTGCCGCTGCCGACTACGACTACCTCCGCATCATAGGTAGCAACTACCTGGCTCTCGTCGATTACCGGGGCCGTGCCCAGCCAGTCGGCCGCGGCGCCTTCTGCCGGCGCCTCGGGGGCCGCTGTTTCCGCGGGAGCGGTTTCGGCCGCCGTTGTCTCGACGGCAGCCGTCGTATCGGCGGCCGGCGCCGCCGTTGTATCGGTTTCGGCTGCGGCCGCCGTTGTCTCGGCGGCCGGAGCGCAGGCGCCAAACAGCCCGGCAGCCGCTACGCCCAGCGCGCTGGCGGCTGTGCCGCGTAAAAAGTCTCTGCGGGAAATGCCATTCTTTTTCATTGTATTCCTCCCAATTCTTGTATAGATACTGTTGTTTCGCCCGGAAAAAACGCCGGGCGCTTCTTTTTTCATCATAGCATCTTTACGAACAGCGAAAAAGAAGATATACTTTTCACATAAACGCAGGAAAAATCTGCGTTTGAGAGAGCGAAAAACGGAAAATCTACAAAGCAGCAGGAGGAAGCCCATGGATATCATGCAGCTGCGCTACTTTTTGACAACCGCGGAAACCTTAAATTATACCAAAGCGGCGGAAAAACTTTTCCTGTCCCGCCAGGCCCTGCGCCAGGCGCTTTCGGCGATGGAGAAGGAACTGGGCCTGCCGTTGTTTGTAAACCATCGCAACAAGCTGTCCTTGACGGCCGCGGGAGAATATCTGAAACTGACGGGCAAGGGGACGGTAGAATCCTTTGATAAAATGATGGCAGGGGTGCAGCGATTTGCCAAAAAAGAAGCAGTGCTGAAGACCGCTTTTTCGGTGAGCCTGTTTCCCTTTATGCTGCCGGAAATGGACGGCCTGCTAAAACGCTTTGCCAAGCGGTATCCGGCCATCCGCCTGGAGGTTTCTTATATAGAAAACGACGCGGTGCTGGAGGCGGTGGAAAAAGGCGAGGTCGATTGCGGCGGCGTTGTGCGTATGCCGAATCCACAGCCGGGCATTGCCACGGAAATCCTCAAACGTTACCGAATGAGCGTCAGCTATGGGGAGAAATACCGAAAGTGGGAGGGCCGCGTACTGAAAGCGGAGGATCTGCAGGGACTTTCCTGCATTGGGATGGGCAGCCTGGAACGGACGCTGCATCCGTTCTATGAGACATGTCTTGAAAAAGGGATTGCGATCCACTATGAAGTCGTTCCGCGGACGATCGATGCGTTTTACCGCATCAGTCATAATGAAGCGATCGGCTTTGATATCGCGGAGGAGGACTTGCCGGAGCTCAACGGAGTATATGGGAGTCTGATGGAGGGATTTTTCTGGGAAATCGGCCTGCTCTACCGGGAAACGTCGCCCCGCAGCCAAGAAACGCAGATTTTTTGCCGCTTTATGGCCGAAGCATATAAGCATATCAAGGCCGAGCAGCAGCAAAGCGGACATTCGCCGCTGTTTAGCCGGTAGCGCAGGGTTTCCGGCCGCCCGCCGGCCTGCGGCCGGGGGCTTTGCCAACCCCGGCGCCGCGGATTCGGCCGTTTGCGGATTACGGCTGTGCGTGCGGCCGGATTCCGAAACGGCTCATATAGCTGTTGTGGTACTCCTTGGAAAAAGTGACCTCCTCGCCGAACCAATCCGGCGCGGCAAAGGCCTGCGCGGCCGCTTCCGACGGAAACTCCACCTCGACCATGATAAGCTCTCCCGGCTCGCTGAATATATCCAGTTCCGCGACAAGCGGCGTATCCTCTTCGACTGTCCGGCCCGGGCCGCTTAACGCAATCCGGTAGCGGGTCTTGCGGATGCGATAGCCGTCGGTTTTTTTGAGCAGATGCGTATAGGCGTCTTGATTCAGGGGAAGATTGTATTCCTCCCGTACCATTTTGCCGCCGCCCTTATAAGTTAAATAATATTCATCATCCTGCCGCCGCACCCGCACAACCGGCTTCGTGCAGAGATAGCCCTGCTCGATCTGGTGAAACGGATAGGCAGACAGGTCCTGGGGAAGATGCGTTACAAGAAATTTTCGCTCGATTTCCAAAATGACTCCTTTCATTATAAATACCGCTGTTTTGGGGGCATAGCGGCATTTCATTATAGTATGTTTCCGAATAAATCTCTTGCTATCAGTATAAACCAAATGCTATAATAAATGCAATCTTTTCATAAAAATCAGACACAGGAGGCAAAAGCAATGAGTAAGGTAAGCGTATTTATGGCCGAAGGCATGGAAGAAGTAGAATGCCTGGCCGTTGTGGACATGTTAAAGCGGGGCGGCGTGGAGACGGAAACCGTTTCCGTTATGGACAGCGTTATGGTGACCGGTTCGCACGGAATCACCGTAAAGGCGGACCGTCTGTTTGCAGACCAGGGATTTGCGGACAGCGACCTGCTGTTTTTGCCGGGCGGAGTACCGGGGACGCCGAATCTGGCGGTGCATGAAGGGCTGTGCGCCCTGCTGAAGGAATTTGCGGCCGGCGGCAAGCGTCTGGCGGCGATCTGCGCGGCTCCGAGCGTGCTGGGCGGCCTGGGGCTTTTGCAGGGGAAAAAGGCGACCTGCTATCCGGGCTGGGAGAACAAGCTGGCGGGCGCGCGCTGCGAGAAAGACGGTGTAGTGACCGACGGTCTGATTACGACGGGGCGCGGTGTCGGCTTTGCGATTGACATGGGACTGGAACTGGTGCGCCTGCTGGAGGGAGAAGAGCGCTTTTTGGAGGTAAAACAATCGATTCAGCATCCGCAATATCAATGAGGGGCATTCTTTATACAGGCAAAAGGGCAGGAGACGCGGCTGTTTTAAGCGGCGTCTGGCGGTGTGAAGGGAAAAATTCATAGAATTTTCAGGTTTTTCTTGATTTTTCGGTAGCAATCTGCAAATGTTTGTGCTATACTTATATACTGCAATGTTATAATTACAAAAAGAATAACTGGTCGTCAAGCAGGCCAGAAGGAGGAAAATAGAAAATGAGCGTACAAGTAGAAAACATGGAAAAAAATCTGGCAAAACTGACGATCCAGGTGTCGGCCGAAGAGCTGGAAAAGGCAATTCAGCAGGCTTTTTTAAAGAATAGAAACCGTTTTAATGTACCGGGATTTCGCAAGGGCAAGATTCCGCGGGCGATGATTGAGAAGATGTACGGCAAGGGCGTATTTTATGAGGAAGCGGTAAACAGTGTGCTGCCCGGCGCGTATTCGGAGGCGTCTAAGGAGAGCGGCCTTAAGATCGTGTCGCGGCCGGAGATCGAAGTGAAGGAAGTCGAAGCCGGCAAGGGCGTGACCTTTACGGCGACCGTAGCGGTAAAGCCGGAAATAACGCTGGGCCAGTACAAGGGCGTAGCCGTGAAAAAGGCCGATACCGAGCCGACCGAAGAAGAAGTGATGGCACGGATCAAGGAGGAGCAGGAGAAGAACGCGACGACTGTGACCGTGGAGGACCGCCCGTCGGCTCTCGGCGATACGGTGACGATCGACTACGAAGGATTTGTGGACGGAAAAGCGTTTGCCGGCGGCAAGGGCGAGGATCACGACCTGGTGCTGGGCTCCCATTCCTTTATCGATACCTTTGAGGATCAGCTGGTCGGCAAGAATATCGGCGACGAGGTAGAGGTGCATGTGACCTTCCCCGCCAATTATCATGCGAAAGAATTGGAAAATAAGCCCGCGCTGTTCCAGGTAAAGGTGAAAGCGATCCACGCAAAGGAACTGCCGGAGATCGACGACGAGTTTGCAGGGGACGTATCCGAGTTTGATACGCTGGAAGCATACAAGGCCAGCATCAAAGAAGAGCTGACGAAGAAGAAAACGGACGCCGCCAAGGCCCGCAAAGAGGACGAAGCGCTGGCTAAGATCATCGAGGACAGCCAGATGGATATCCCGGATCTGATGGTGGAGACGCAGGCCGAAAATATGTACGATGAGCAGGCGCAGCGGATGCAGTATCAGGGCATGTCGATGGACATGTACATGCAGTATACCGGCATGACGCAGCAGATGCTTCTCGACCAGTTAAAGCCGCAGGCGCTGAGCCGGATTCAGGCCAGACTGGTGCTGGAGGCGGTCGTCAAAGCGGAGAACATCGAAGTTGGCGAAGAAGAGATGGAAAAAGAGCTGGCTTCCATGGCCGAGAACTATAAGATGGAAGTAGATAAGCTGAAGGAGATCATGGGCGAGAGCAGCTTAGAACAGATGAAGTCCGATCTGGCGGTCCAGAAGGCGGCCGACCTGATTGTGGAACAGTCCGTGGAGACGGAGGAAGCCGAGGAAGCGGAAAAGACCGAGGCCTGATAAAGAAAGCAAAAGATGCCCGGCCGCCTGGAATTAAGGCGGCTGGATTTGTCAAGAATAGAAAGACAAGGAGAAATTTGTATGAGTCTGGTACCTTATGTAGTAAAATCAACCAGCCGCGGTGAGCGGTCTTACGATATCTATTCACGGCTTTTGGAGGACCGTATCATTTTCCTCAGCGAGGAGGTCAACGATGTGACGGCCAGCCTGGTGGTAGCACAGATGCTTTTCCTGGAATCAGAGGATCCGGGCAAGGACATCAATTTTTATATCAACAGCCCCGGCGGCTCCGTGACGGCCGGCCTGGCGATCTATGACACGATGCAGTTTGTAAAATGCGACGTATCGACGACCTGCATCGGCATGGCGGCCAGCATGGGGGCCTTTTTGCTGGCCGGCGGCGCCAAGGGTAAGCGCTACGTGCTGCCGAACGCCGAGGTAATGATCCATCAGCCCTCCGGCGGAGCCAGGGGCCAGGCCAGCGACATCAAGATCGTGGCCGAACAGATTTTAAAGACACGCCAGAAGCTGAATGAGATTTTGGCAGCCAATACCGGCCAGCCGCTGGAAAAGATCGCCGAGGATACGGAGCGCGACAACTACCTGTCCGCGGAGGAAGCCAAAGCCTACGGCCTGGTGGACGAGATCATCGTCAAACACTAATTACAGAAACTATTAAGAGAGGACACTATGGCAAATAAATTTGAGAACCCGTACCGCTGCTCCTTCTGCGGCAAAACGCAGGAACAGGTGCGCAAGCTGATTGCCGGGACCGGCAACGTTTACATCTGCGACGAGTGCGTGGAACTGTGCGCCGAGCTGATCGACGAAGAGCTGGAGGAGCTGGAGGCGGAGGAAAAGAAAAGCATCAATCTGCTCAAGCCCAAGGAGATCAAAAGCTTTCTGGACGAATACGTAATCGGCCAGGAGGAGGCAAAAAAGGTGCTGTCGGTAGCGGTGTACAACCACTACAAGAGGATTACCACGGAGCCGGAAAACGACGAGGTGGAGATCCAGAAGAGCAATATCCTGCTTTTAGGGCCGACCGGCTCCGGCAAGACTTTTTTGGCGCAGTCGCTGGCGAAAATACTGAACGTACCGTTTGCGATCGCCGACGCGACGGCGCTGACCGAGGCCGGCTATGTGGGTGAGGATGTCGAGAATATCCTGCTGAAGCTGATCCAGGCCGCCGACTATGATATTACACGGGCGGAATACGGCATTATCTATATTGACGAGATCGACAAGATCACGAAAAAGGGCGAGAATGTATCGATTACCAGGGATGTTTCCGGCGAGGGCGTGCAGCAGGCGCTGTTAAAGATCCTCGAGGGCACCCAGGCCAGCGTACCGCCGCAGGGCGGCCGCAAGCATCCGCATCAGGAGATGTATCAGATCAATACGACGAACATCCTCTTTATCTGCGGCGGCGCGTTTGACGGACTCGACAAGATCATCGAGCGCCGCGTGGGAGCGAATGCTTCGATCGGCTTTAACGGCGTTGTGACCAAGAAAGAGGACAAGAACATCGGCGAGCTGCTCAGGCAGGTAATGCCGGAGGATCTGATTAAGTTCGGCCTGATTCCGGAGTTCATCGGCCGTGTGCCGGTGATCCAGTCCTTAGATATGCTGGATGAGAAGGCGCTTGTACGGATTTTGACCGAGCCTAAGAACGCGCTGGTGAAACAGTACCAGAAACTGTTTGATTTGGACGGCGTACAGCTTACCTTTACGCCGGAGGCGGTAGAGAAGATCGCCAAGCGGGCACTGGAGCGCAAGACCGGCGCCAGAGGCCTGCGTGCGATCATTGAAAAATCGATGATGGATATCATGTATACGATTCCTTCGGATGAAACGATCGGCACCTGCACGATTACGGGCGAGACGATTGAGGGCCAGGCCGAGCCGGAGCTGACCTACCGGGATATGGCAGTGACGGAGACGCCCCGCGCGGGCCAGGGCCGCCGTCGTTTCCTGCGTAAGCATGACGACGGGGAGATTGCCTGAAAATGGTCATAAAAAACGTCAACCTGGAAACGGTCTGCGGCATTACCAGCACGCTGCCGATAAACGACAAGCCGGAATTTGCCTTTGCCGGCAAATCCAACGTAGGCAAGTCCTCGCTGATTAACGCCCTGATGAACCGCAAGGCCTACGCGCGTACATCGGCGCAGCCCGGCAAGACGCAGACGATCAATTTTTACAATATCAACGATGCGCTGTACTATGTGGACCTGCCTGGCTACGGCTACGCCAAGGTATCGCAGGGCGAAAAGGAAAAGTGGGGCAAGATGGTCGAGCGGTATCTGCACCGTTCCAAACAGCTGCGCCAGGTTTTTTTGCTGGTGGACATCCGCCACGAGCCGGGGGCCAACGACCGGCAGATGTACGACTGGATCCTGCACAACGGCTACCGGCCGGCGGTCATTGCCACCAAGCTGGATAAAATAAACCGCAGCCAGGTGCAAAAGCAGATAAAGCTGGTGCGCACGGCGCTCAAAATGAAGGCGGACGATGTGCTGATCCCGTTTTCGGCGGAGACAAAGCAGGGACGGGAAGAGATTTGGGAACTGATTGAGCGGTTGGCGGCGCCGGAACCTTGACGGCCGCCGGCCGGCTTCGGCCCCAACGACCAACCAGAAAATACCGTGAAAAAGTAGAAAAAGGGTGTTGACAACTTGTTCCCGGGTTGATAAACTATAACCAATGACAAGTGAATAAAAATTAGTAAGGATTGTTACTCTCTGAGGCTTTACCTGAAAAATCGTTTGCAGATTTTTTATGGTGCGCTACAGAGAGTTTTTTGTTGCGGAAAAAAGTTCCCAGCTTGCAGTCCGGGGGGGGATAACGAAGATGAAGGTAATCAAAAACATCAACAATAATGTTTCCCTGTGCATCGACAGTCAAAATAGAGAGGTGGTGGCCTTTGGAAAGGGGATTGGTTTTGCCAGGCCGCCGTATGAAATCGAACTGAGCCGGATCGAGAGATCGTTCTACGATGTGGACGAGGCGTATATTGCGATGCTGAAGGATATTCCGGCGGAAATCCTGGAATTGTCGGCGCGGGTGCTGGACTATGCCCGGGAAATGCTGGATGGCCCGGTCAGCTCAAACCTGGTCTTTACGCTGGCGGACCATATCCAGTTTGCGGTCAAAAGAAACGAAGAAAACCTGCGGGTAAAGCTGCCGATCCTGTACGACGTGGAGCATTTGTTTGAAAAAGAGACCAAAATCGGTTACCGGGCGCTGGCCCTGATCCAAAAGAAACTGAAAATATACCTGCCGAAGGAGGAGGCGGCCTGTATCGCCCTGCACATTCTCAATGCGGAGGGGATGAACAGCGAAGGCGGCCGGACGGCGCGGGATGAGAAGATCATCGAGGAGATCACGGAGAGAATCGAACGCTTTTTCGGCCTGCAAATCGACCGCAGCGGATTTAATTATTCGCGGTTTGTGATGCACATGCGCTATCTTTTGCAGCGGGGGGAGAAAAAAGAGCTGTTTTACAGCGAGGACCGCTCTCTGTACGAATCCGTGACCGGGGCGTTGCCCGAGACAAAGCAATGCGTGGAGGCGATCAGCGCTTATCTGCAAAGAGAATGCGGCTTAGAGCTGACCGACGAGGAGAGGATGTATCTGATTCTGCATACCAACCGGCTCTGCGACCGGGAGGACCAGGACAGTCTTTCATAGGCAAACACAGTGCAATGCGCGCGGCACTGTCTGCATATATCAAAAAGGAGACGGATCATATGGCAAAAAAAGAAAAGTACGATGAATTGGCAAAACGTTTTCTGGAACTGGTGGGCGGGAAGGAAAATATTTCCTATTTTACGCATTGCGTTACCAGACTGCGGGTCAATGTAAAGGACAAGGGTCTTGTAAAGGTCGATGAAATCGAAGCAATACAGAACGTAGTGGCGACCCAGTGGTCGGGCGAGCAGCTGCAGATCATCATCGGCAACGAGGTCGGGCTGGCGTATAACTGTGTCTGCGAGGTGACAGGGCTTTCCAGGGAGGAGGCGGTGGATGAACAGCTGGACGATATAAAACCGGTGAAGAACTGGTCTTTCGCAGGAATTTTAAATTTGTTTCTGGAGACAATTTCCTCCGTGATTGCGCCTTTTATCCCGGCCATTGTCGGCTGCGGCCTGACACAGGGAATTTTGTATTCCGCGCAGATGTTTGGCTGGATTGACGCGACGAGCGCTACATACAACTTTCTCTATACCTGCGCGAATACGGCCTTTTACTTCCTGCCGATTCTATGCGCTTTTGCGGCAGGAAAAAGGTTCGGATGCAATCCGTATCTGGCGGCAACGTTGGGCGCATTCCTGATTCACCCGACGATCGTCGGCATGGCGGGAGAGACGATAAAGCTGTTCGGGCTGATTCCGATTACTTTTTCCAACTATACCTCGTCCCTGATCCCGGCGATCCTCTGCGTGTATTTTATGTCCTGGGTGGAAAAAGGGCTGAAGAAGATTGTTCCCAGTATGATTGACATCATTGTCACGCCCTTGTTATCGCTCCTTTTAGCCTCGGTGGCAGGGTTTGTGCTTCTGGCGCCACTGGGCGGGTTTGTCGGCAGCTTTGTAGCCAACGGTATGATGTGGCTCTACGATAAATTCGGCCTGGTGGGCGGGATGATTATTTCGGCAATCTATCCCTTTATATTGGCGACCGGAATGCAGGTGGCGTTTTCTCCGTTTACCGTTATGAATCTTTCTACGCTAGGCTACGATTATATTTATCCGATGACGGCGGCTTCCAACGCGGCTATGGGCGCGTGCGCCTTGTATGTGTACATAAAGGCGAGAAACAAGAACGTAAAAGCGCTGGGGCTCTCGACCGGCATTACCGGTCTGATCGGCGTCACGGAACCGGTGTTGTTTGGACTGGTGCTGAAATATAAAAAGGTCCTGTGGGCCGTAATGATCGGCGGCGGTGTGGGCGGCGCGATCATGGGGCTTTTTACCGTAGAGTACTATTCGTTTGGATTTGTCCCGTTCGGTACGATTATGCTGGCGTTTGGTCCGACCTTTGCCTACTATATGACAGGCGTCGTGGCGGCGATGGTCGTATCGGTGCTGGCGCTGCATATGATGAAATTTGAGGACTGACCATCAGGAAACAGGAAAGTATCTCTGCGTTTTGAGATCACAGACATGAATCAGGAAAGGAGCAGCAGGATGAAAGGATTTCCAAAGGGCTTTCTATGGGGAGGCGCGACAGCGGCCAACCAGTGCGAGGGCGCGTATCTTGAGGGCGGAAAGGGCGTGAGCGTCTCGGATGTGATGACAGGGGGCTCCCACAAGGAACCCAGGCGGGCGAGCCTTTCGATGGACGAGGCGTATTATTATCCGTCCCGCACAGCGGTGGATCACTATCACCGCTTCCGCGAGGACATTGCCCTGTTTGCAGAGATGGGCTTTCGGGCGTACCGTTTCTCGATCTCGTGGGCAAGGATCTTCCCCAATGCGGACGATAAAGAACCCAACGAAGAGGGGCTTGCCTTTTACGAGAACCTTCTGCGGGAGCTGAAAAAATATGGGATTGAGCCTTTGGTGACGATTTCCCACAATGAAATGCCGCTGGCAATCGTGCAGAACTATCGCGGCTGGCCCAATAAAAAGGTCATAGACCTGTACGTGCGTTTCTGCCGGACTATTTTTGAGCGCTACAAAGACTATGTGACCTACTGGCTGCCGTTTAATGAAGTAAACGACCTGATGCTGCCTTTGAGCGACCTGCTTCAGGGCGGGATTTATTCGGAGAAGGAGGGCGGCGATCGGTCGCCGGAGGGCTTGAACCGCCGGATGAACGCGCTGAACAATGTCATGATCGCCAGTGCCCGGGCGGTGAAGGAGGGCCGGAAAATCAATCCGGCGTTTCGCTTCGGGACCATGATCTGCCATATCACCATGTATCCAAGGACCTGCAGCCCCGACGATATCCTGCTGGTGCAGCAGGACGATCTGGTGCGCAACTGCATGTGTTCGGACGTGATGCTGCGGGGAGAGTATCCGTACTATGCCTGGCGTTTTTTTGAGAGAAACGGGGTCAGCCTGGCATTGTCGGAGGAGGAAAAGGAGATTTTAAAGGAGGGCGTCTGCGACTTTTACAGCTTTTCCTACTATCAGAGCATCTGCGAGAGCACGCAGGTCTTTGACGAAAAAACCAGCGGCAATATCATGGGCGGCGTGAAAAACCCGTATCTGGAACTGACCCAGTGGGATTGGCCGATCGATCCCGTGGGACTGCGCTATACGCTGAACAAGGTGTACGACCGCTACCATGTGCCGGTGATAATCACCGAAAACGGCTTGGGAGCCAGCGACGTGCTGGAGGACGGCCGGGTGCACGATCCGTACCGGATCGCATATCTGCGGCGCCATATCGAGGAAATGAAAAAGGCGGTGGACGACGGCGTGGAGCTGTTTGGCTATACGGCCTGGGGCTGCATCGATCTGGTCAGCGTCTCAACCGGCGAGATGAGAAAGCGGTACGGATTCATTTATGTGGACCGTGACGACGAGGGCAACGGGAGCTATGCCCGTTATAAAAAGGATTCCTTTTACTGGTATCAGAAGGTGATTGCCAGCAATGGGGAGGAGCTGGGGGAGGAACCCGGGTGACACGTGGGGAAACGTAAGTCATACGTAGAAAAAACGGTTGTGAAATCCGCTGAAATCTACTATACTTTGTATAAGGCAAAGCCGGACAGAAACAGAGCAAAGAGAGGCGGCGAGATGGGCAACGCGTTAAAATTTCCAATAGGGATCGAGAGTTTTGAGGAAATCCGCAGGGAAAATTTTTATTATGTGGATAAAACCGGGCTGATTCGGGAACTGCTGCAGGGCTGGGGAAAAGTGAATCTTTTTACCCGGCCCCGGCGTTTTGGCAAATCTCTGAATATGGGGATGCTGAAATGCTTTTTTGAGATCGGCAGCGACAGAGCGCTGTTTGACGGCCTGGAAATTACGCGCGAGAAGGAGCTGTGCGGCTCTTATATGGGCCGTTTTCCAGTGATCTCAATCAGCTTAAAGGGAGTAAGCGGAGAGGATTTTGAAACGGCCCGCGCTATGCTGTGCGCGGCGGTCGGAAGCGAAGCGCTGCGTTTTCGATTTCTGGAAACAAGCAAGGCGATTGACGAGACGGAAAAGAAGCTGTACCGGCAGCTGACAAGGGTAGACGAAGAAAGCCGGGAGAGTTTCGTAATGCCGGACTCCGTATTGATGAGCAGCCTGCGGACATTGTCGGCGCTGCTTTGCAAGCACTATGGGCAAAAGGCGCTGATTCTGATTGATGAATACGATGTTCCTTTGGCGAAAGCCTTTGAAAGAAACTATTATGATTCTATGACTGCGTTGATCCGCAATCTGTTTGAGCAGGCGCTGAAAACAAATGACAGCCTTTATTTTGCAGTTTTGACCGGGTGCATGCGTATCTCCAAAGAAAGTATTTTTACCGGCCTTAATAATATGAATGTCCTGTCCGTTACCGATGTGGAGTTCGATGCGTATTTTGGTTTTACGGATCAGGAGGTAAAGCGGCTGTTGGAGGCTTATGGACTGGCAGAAAGCTACGATACCATAAAAAGCTGGTACAATGGTTATCGTTTCGGCAGCGCGCAGGTATATTGTCCATGGGATGTGCTCTGCTATTGCAATAAGCTTCGCGTAAACCGTGAAGCGCTGCCGGAGACGTATTGGTCGAATACCAGCAGCAACGATGTGATCCGCCATTTTATCGAAATGGCGAAAGGAACGACAAAGCGGGAAATCGAACAGCTGATGGCGGGGGAAACGGTAGAAAAAGCGATCCGCCAGGAACTTACTTATAAGGAGATGTACGATTCTATTGACCATCTGTGGAGCGTCCTTTTTACCACCGGCTATCTGACGCAGCGAGGGCCGGCCGGAAATGGGGGATGGAAGCTAATGATTCCCAACAGGGAGATCCATTCGATTTTCCGCAATCAGATCCAGGAGTGGTTCCGGAAGGAGACACGGCAGGATGGCATGGCCCTGGAACGTTTCTGTGAAGCATTTAAAAGGGGTGAAGCGGCCGCAGTGCAAAAACAGCTGCAGGCTTACCTGAAAAAAACAATCCGTATCCGCGATACCTATGTGCAAAAAGACCGCAAAGAAAACTTCTATCATGGAATTCTTCTGGGTCTGCTGTCCTATAAAGAATCCTGGGCGATTTCTTCCAGCCGCGAAGCCGGAGACGGTTACAGCGATATACAGATTGAAATGGACGAAGATGAGATCGGCATTATAATTGAAGTGAAATATTCGGATACGACAGCTGTTCTGGAGACAGACTGTAGAAAAGCTCTGGAACAGATTGAGAGAAAAAATTATGCGGAGCCTTTCGTGGAAGCCGGTATGCGCACTATTTTGAAATATGGAATTGCTTTTCATAAAAAACAGTGTTGGGTGATGGCGGAGGAGAGCGGAAAAAGGCTGTGAAAAGAAAACAAGACCCGCCGGCGGCTCCGGGAGGAAGAAGGCGCGGTTGGAAAATAAATCGAATACGTTATAACGGGGGCGGCCCTGAAAAGGCAACTTAGAAGCAATGGATAAACAGGTTTCTAAGCTGCGTTTTCGGGACCGCCCCGCAGGCATCTTACCGCGCCTCGGCAAACCTCTTGATCTCCGAAGCGTTTCCATATTTTTCAAATTGTTCCCCATGCACGACAATCAGCGTCGGCGCCTGCCGCACGCCGTAGGCGCTGACCAGCTCCGCGTGTTCCTCGGCGTCGATCTTTTGAAAAGGGACGGCGGCCTGGTGCAGGATGGCGTCGGCGATCCGGCAGTTGGGGCAGGTCTTGGTCGTAAAGAGTAAAATCTGCTCGGGGCTGACCGCGGTCGCAGAGCGGGCTATAGCCTCTCTGGCCGTCTTTGCCAGGCTTTCGGGTGCATCCGGGGGGCCGGACGATTCTAAAGAAGCCGCCTGGTCGCCGCCGGCCGAAAGGCCGTCCCGGGAACGGTCTGTACGATAGACGCGCCGCTCCTTGAATTCCTGGGCTTTGCCGTCGTTCCAGTTCTTGACCGGGCGGTAATAGCCGGTGATGCGGCTGTATACCTCGGTGGACGCGCCGCAAATCGGGCAGGAATACTGTTCGCCCGACAGGTAGCCGTGATCCTTGCAGATGGAGTAGGTCGGCGACATCGTATAGTAGGGCAGCTTGTAATTCTCGGCAATTTTTCGCACCAGGGCGGCGGCCGCCCTCCAGTCGGGCAGCTTTTCACCGAGGAATGCGTGGAACACCGTACCGGAGGTGTAGAGCGTCTGCAATTCGTCCTGGATGTCGAGCGCTTCAAATATGTCCTCGGTATAGCCGACCGGCAGGTGGGAACTGTTTGTGTAGTAAGGCGTCCCGCCGTTTTCGCTGGCCGTGATGATATCCGGGTACTGCTCGACGTCGTGTTTTGCCAGGCGGTAGGCCGTCGATTCGGCCGGCGTGGCTTCCAGATTGTAGAGGTCGCCGTAGAGCTCCTGGTAGTCGGACAGACGCCCGCGCATATGATTCAGCACCTCTTTGGCAAAGGCCTGGGTCTTTTCCTGCGTCATATCGGCGCGCAGCCAGGACGCGTTCAGCCCTGCTTCGTTGAGGCCGACCAGTCCGATCGTGGAAAAATGGTTGGCAAAGGTGCCCAGGTAACGCTTGGTATACGGATACAGCCCGCTGTCTAACAGCTGGGTGATGACGGTACGCTTGGTCTTTAAGGAGCGGGCGGAGATGTCCATCAGGCGGTCGAGACGACGGTAAAAATCGGCCTTGTCCTTTGCCAGATAGGCGATCCGCGGCATATTGATGGTCACGACGCCCACCGAGCCGGTGGATTCGCCGCTGCCGAAAAAGCCGCCGGATTTCTTGCGCAGCTCGCGGAGGTCTAAGCGCAGGCGGCAGCACATGCTGCGCACGTCGCTGGGGGCCATGTCGCTGTTGATGTAGTTCGAGAAATAAGGCGTGCCGTATTTGGCCGTCATCTCAAAGAGCAGGCGGTTGTTTTCGGTCTCCGACCAGTCAAAGTCGCGTGTGATTGAGTATGTCGGGATCGGGTACTGAAAGCCGCGGCCGTTGGCGTCGCCCTCGATCATGGTCTGGATAAAGGCCCGGTTGACCATGTCCATCTCTTTTTTGCAGTCCTTGTAGCAAAAATCCATCTCCTGGCCGCCGACAATAGCCGGCAGTTCTGCCAGATCGGCGGGCACGGTCCAGTCGAGCGTGATATTGGAGAAGGGGGCCTGCGTGCCCCAGCGGCTGGGCGTGTTGACGCCGTAGATAAAGGATTCGATGCACTTCTTGACCTGGTCATAGGTCAGATGATCGGTCTTTACAAAAGGCGCCAGGTAGGTGTCAAAGGAAGAAAACGCCTGAGCGCCGGCCCACTCATTCTGCATAATGCCGAGGAAATTGACCATCTGGTTGCAGAGCGTGGACAGATGCCTGGCCGGAGCCGAGGTAATCTTGCCGGGGATGCCGCCTAGGCCCTCTTGAATCAGCTGCTTTAAGGACCAGCCGGCACAATAGCCGGTCAGCATCGAGAGATCATGGATATGGATATCGGCATTGCGGTGCGCTTCGGCGATCTCGTCGTCGTAGATTTCGGACAGCCAGTAATTGGCCGTGATCGCGCCGCTGTTGCTTAAAATCAGGCCGCCGACCGAGTAGGTGACAGTCGAGTTTTCTTTGACGCGCCAGTCGTTGATCTTTACATAATTATTAACCAGGTCCCTGTAATTGAGCAGGGTGGAGCGGGTGTTGCGCACCTTTTCCCGCTGGCGGCGGTACAGGATGTAGGCCTTGGCTACGTCGGTGTAGCCGGCCTGGATCAAAACAGCCTCCACACTGTCCTGGATATCCTCCACCTGGATCAGCCCGTCGTGGATTTTAGGCTCAAAATCTGCCGTTACTTTTAAGGCCAGCAGATCAATAATGCTGGGGTGGTATTCCTTCTGGCGTGCTTCAAATGCTTTGGTGATGGCCGCGCTGATTTTTCGGATATCAAATTCGCCGACCGTGCCGTCCCGCTTTGTGACCTGATACATATTCTTTCCTCTTTCTTTTTGATATAGGCCCGAAAGCCATGCATGTACCATCATATCATGGAAGCGATTGGCAGTCAATATATAGTTGTAAAAAAGGTAAAAAAAGGGATGCAACCACAATATGTAGTTATATCCCGCGGATCTGTACCGAGGGGACAAAGGCGCGCGCATGCTGCGCAAGCGTTTCCATTTCAGCAGCGCCGCAGGCGTGAAGCCCTTGTTTTATCACATGTTCCGAGGAAACGAAACCCTGTAAAAACCACTGCCGGGCGCCGATCAGTCGGCGGGCCATGGACACTATATCTTGTGGTTGGTGATATTCAAAAACCACAGTGGTACGAAACTCATAGGGAACGGTACCCTCAAGCAGCCAGGCGATGCTTTTAAAAATCGGCCCCAAATCAGAATCGGCCGGCAGTCCGGCCGTCTCCCGGTAACGTTCGGGGGAATTTTTGACATCCATGGCGACATAGTCGATCAGGCCCTCTTCGGCCAGACGGCGCAGACGATCCGGGAAGCTGCCGTTCGTATCAAGTTTGATGGCAAAGCCCAGGCGGCGGATGTCGCGAAGCAGTTTTGAGAGGTCAGGCTGCATCAGCGGCTCGCCGCCGGTGAGACAGACGCCGTCTAGGATACCGACGCGCTTTTTTAAAAAGGCAAGAAGCGCGTCCGGCTCCCAGGTCGGTGGCTGCCCGGGCGGGAGTACGAGGCCGCTGTTTTGGCAGAACGGGCAGCGGAAATTGCAGCCGCCGGTAAAGACCGTGCAGGCCACGCGGCCGGGATAATCTAAAAGAGTCAGTTTCTGCAGACCTTGAATGTTCATGGAGACTTTTACAACCGTGCCTTGCAGCGGTCGATAGAGGCCTGCCGCTCTTCTTCCTGGCTGACGTTATCGACAAAGCTGCGGGAACTCTGCTCAATGTCGCTAAAGCTAAAATACATGGAACGCCTGCCGCACTCGGTAAAGTCCATGTCAATTTTAGGTGTTCTTGAGAACAATCCCATAGGTGGTTCCTTCCTTTCCGGTCAGAGATATTTACGGTAATTCGCCATACCGGCTTAGGTCTGCCTGGCAAACCCGCTGCCAATATCTTAGCATTTTTTGGCGGTTCCGGCAAGATGCGGCAGCCGCATCAAAAGACAGATATAAAAACAAAGCCTGTAAAAACAACAAAAATACAAACAAAAATAAAATCGAAAAAAGTAGTTGCATTTTATAAAAAATGTGCTACAATAGATTTCACGGAGTCATAGCTCAGCCGGGATGAGCGTTCGCCTCACACGCGAAAGGTCGTGGGTTCGATCCCCGCTGGCTCCATAGCCGGGATGCGGCGGCGGCCGTATCCGGCAGTACTTGGGCTCGTAGCTTAGCTGGGAAAGCGCTGCGTTCGCAACGCAGAGACCGAGGGTTCGAATCCCTTCGGGTCCACTGACCTCAAAATCCATCTCCCCCCCAATGGAAGGATTTTGAGGTCTTTTTTCGCTTTGTCAGACAACATTCTGTGCGGGCAGGAGTAAGGACGGCGCCGCGGACCACGCGGCCGCCGCCAAACCACGGATTTCTTCCCCCATAAAAGCCCCCTCAAAAAAGGAGCCGACCATGCAGGAACAAAAAGAACAGGACATACAACTTAAAGCCATGATCCCCCGCCTGCTTCTCTGGTTTCAGGAAAATGGCCGCGAACTGCCCTGGCGCACAGGCCGTGACGCCTACCGGATCTGGATTTCGGAAATTATGCTGCAGCAGACGCGCATTGAAGCGGTAAAACCCTACTACGCACGTTTTATGAAAGAACTGCCGGATATACGATCCCTGGCCGAAGTGGAGGAGGAACGTCTCTTAAAGCTTTGGGAGGGCCTGGGCTATTATAGCCGGGCGCGCAATTTGAAAAAATGCGCCATGACTGTGATGGAGCAACACGGCGGACGGCTGCCGGCGGATTATGAAGCGCTGAAAAAACTGCCCGGCATTGGTCCTTACACGGCGGGAGCCATCGCTTCGATTGCCTACGGGATCGCCGTGCCGGCCGTGGACGGCAACGTACTGCGGGTCATGGCCCGCGCGCTGGCGAGCCGGGAGGATATTACCAATGCTTCCGTAAAAAAGAACTGGGAACAATTGCTTCTTCGCCATATGCCGCCCGGGCAGCCGGGCGAATTAAACGAAGCCATTATGGAATTGGGAGAAACAATCTGTATCCCGGGCGGCCGTCCTCTATGCAAAGACTGTCCTCTGCGTGATCTGTGCCAGGGGCATTGTCTGGGAATCGAAGAACAGCTGCCGGTCAAAGCGCCTAAGAAAGCAAGACGCAAAGAGCAGCGCACGATTTTGATTCTGCTGTACGAGGAGGAGGGCCGCTGCTTGGTGGGGATCCGCAAGCGGCCAAATAAGGGGCTGTTGGCCGGACTGTATGAGCTGCCGTCTCTGGAGGGACATTTGCCGCCCGAAGAGCTTCAGCGCCGCTTGCCCGCACTGGGACTTAAAGCGGCCGGGGCCGTGGCGGTCGAAGAAGCCCGCCATATATTCAGCCATGTGGAATGGGATATGACGGGCTATATCATTGAGCTTACGAGCCGGCCTGAAACAGATGCATTCCTTTTTGTGGAAAAGGACGAACTCCGTGACCGCTATGCGCTGCCGACCGCGTTTCGGGCGTTTCGACGCTATATTACAGAGAAATAAGAGTAAAGGGAATACGTTCTTTCTGCAAAAGGGCGGCTTCCCTTTTTTGGCAGGTAAAGAGAAAGACCTGTCCGGAATAATTTTCCGCCAGCCAGCCGAGCGTGTGGATCAGCCGGTCGTCGTCGTAGGCCAAAAAACAGTCGTCAAGCAGCAGCGGCATGCCGCCCTGGGGAAACGCAATATCGATTGCGGCCAGCCGCAGGGCCAGCCAAATCTGTTCGATGGTTCCGCGGCTGAGCGCGTCTAACGGTACGGTGCGGCCGGCGGTTTGTACCGTGATTTCCAGGTTGTCGTTTACATAAACCTGCCGGTACGCGCCGCCGGTTAAGCCGCAGAGAATCTCGGACATGGAAGTATTTATGTGCGGGCCGATCTTTCCCTTGAGCCGGGCCAACACGCGCTGCAGCGTGGACATAGCGAGGCCGGCCGCCTGGAGATTAAGGCGGATTTCGTTTTCCCGGTCTGTCTGGACGGAGAGGGCCTGTATTTCTTCTTCAAGCGCCTGCGCCTGTTCGGCGAGCCGTTCATAGTCCCATTCCCGGCGGCAGACCTCCTGATATTGTTCCTGCAAAAGCTCCATCCGGCGCCGCAGTTTCCGGGAAGCGGCGAGGCATTCCTCCTGAGTAGCCTGCCTGCCGCATCCGCTCTCCGAATAAGCGTCCTTAGAAACACTGTCCTCAAACGGCGGTATTTTGGCACGGCGCCCCAACGGCCGCGCGGCCAGGGCAAAGAAAAGGGCGGCTGCGCCAAAGCAGAGGGCGGGGATTGTCTGTTGGTTCCACAGAAGGCCGAGGGCGGCGCACAGGCTCAGGAGCGCAAAAAGGCAGAACAGAAGCGCAAAACGATGCCTGCGCGGCCGCGGCTGATCGATGTACGGTTCGTCCGTAAGCGTATCCTCGGTCTCCCGCTCCTCCGGTCCGGAACCAATCTGCTCCATACAAAGCGCCATCTGCTCCTCCAGTTCTTTTTTTGTGCGCAGGAAGGAAACATCGGAAAGCTTTTTTTCGCAGGCGGCGGCCGTCTGCTTTTTCTGTTCCAGTTTTTCCTCCAGTCCGGGAGTCAGCCGGGCTTCCAGGCTTCGTTTCTCGGCCTTCAGCCAGGCGGCGGCCGCGTCGTAGCTGACAGCGGCTGTGCCGGTCTGCTGGATATCCCTGAAATGCCGCGAAAGCTGCTCCGCCAAAGATACATGGACGGCACACTGCAGCTGGCGGACGCTGAGGGTATTGTAATAGAGCTCTTTCGTAAGGCCCTCCAGGCAGTCCTCGGGCAGGCGGCCGTCCGGGCAGGAAATGCGGCCGCTGCCGGCGCTTGAAAAAAAGGTACTGCGCCGGCCGGTTTGAAAGCTGCGTTCCACCAGGCAGTTTTGCTCATGGCATTCAAACAGGAGACTGCCGCCGTAGGAACTTTCCTGTTCCCACGGAAGGAAGCGCGAATAGAGATCGTTGTGGGCCGCTTTGCCGCGGCCGCGTTCAAGGCCAAAGAGCATACAACCGAGGAAGGTGTGCAGAGTGGATTTGCCGGCTTCGTTGGCCCCGTAAAGGACGTGCAGGCCGTCCTGGAAATCAAAGCTTTGGCGGAGGAATTTTCCGAAGCCGCGGATATCGGCGCGCAGGAGTTTCACAGGCAGCCTCCTTCCTGCAGACAGGCGCGCACTCCGTAGGCCAGCGCGCGTTTGGTCAGCTCGGATTCCGGGAGCCGGCGCATCTCTTCCATAAAAAGTCCCAGCAGATCGTCCGCGTGCGCGTGCCGAATCCGATCGTAGTCGAGAGCCGGCCTGGTCTGGTCCGCCCAGTGCACCAGGCGGCAGGGAAGCGGCACAGGGGCGGAAAAATCCATGTCAAAAGCCCGCTCTCCCGTAAGAGTGACGGAAAAAATATCAGCTTCCCCATAGCGGGCAGCGGTCTGGCGCAGAGAAGCGGCCAGTCCTTCCCGGGTCGTATCCGGCGTGACGGCGGCCCGCAGGGGGATATAGCGGGCCGTACAGTCCTCGATGAAACGCAGGCGTGTCTGCCGGGAGGTGATATCGGCGACGATATATCCGCGGGGACCGATATCGGTGCGGTCGATCGGCTCGGGGGAGCCGCACCAGGAAAGCCGCAGTTCCTCCAAGAGTTCCGGCTTGTGGATATGCCCGAGAGCCGCATAATGAAAGCCGGCGGCGGCCAGCCGGGCCTTGTCGATCGGGATATGCTTTGCGTCTCCGCCGTGGGCCAGCAGAATATGGATTCGTCCGTCGGCCGGGGCTTTCAGGCGGTCGCAGAGCGGTTCGCGAATTTCGGGCCGGTCGTAGCTGAAGCCGTGTATTTCCACGTTTAAGTCCGGGAAACAGACGGAGGACAACGTAGGATCCGCGAGCAAAAACGTATTGTCCCCCCAGACGAAATCCCGGTAACGGGAGCGGGCCGAGAGATAGTCGTGATTGCCGGCAATCAGCACGACACGGGTGCGTGAAAGAGAAGAAAAGAGGGCGGCCGCTTCCCGCAGTTCGCGTAAAAGGGGCTGGCGGTGAAACAGGTCGCCGGCAATCAGCAGCAGTTCGGCCTGCTCGTCCTCCGCCCGCCGTATAATGCGGCGCAGAGCGTCCCACAGGGCGTCGTGCCGCTCGGTGCTCCAGGGGTGTCCCTTGTCCGGGTACATGCCTAGGTGCAAATCCGCAGTATGTATGATTTTCATGTGTAGTTCCTCCTGCTGTTTTATGGTATCATAAAAACATATGTTCGGCAAGCGGAGTTTTTTGGACTTGGCGCGGAGCTTTCCTGAAACCTGTTTTCCTGAAACGCCGCGTTTCAAAGAGCGAACGTCTGCCCGCCGCACGATTACCCGCCAATCAAGAGCAAAAGAAAACATTGCCTGCCATAGCCATCGGCGATTAAAAGGAGTATGATAGATTTATAACCATGCACAAAAAGGGGGGTATTTTATGAAGTACGGATATTTTGACAAAGAAAAACGGGAATACGTGATCGACCGGGTGGATGTGCCGGTCTCCTGGACCAATTATCTGGGCGTGGAGGATTTGTGCGCCGTGGTCAACCACACGGCCGGGGGCTACCTCTTTTACAAGAGTCCGGAATACCATCGGATTACGCGCTTTCGCCCAAACGGGGTGCCGATGGACCGGCCGGGTCACTATATCTACCTGCGCGATGACGATACGGGGGAGTACTGGTCGGTATCCTGGCAGCCCTGCGGCGGGGAACTGGACAAGTACCGCTGCCGCCATGGGCTGAGTTACTCGGTGTATGAGTGCTGCCGGGGCGGCGTTAAGGCCGTGCAGACGCTGTTTATCCCGCGGGGAGAAGCCGTGGAATTGTGGGATTTAAAGATTACCAATCCCGGCTCCGCGCCCCGGCATTTCAGCGTGTACTCCTATGCGGAATTTTCGTATCACCAAATCCCGATTGACAACCAGAATTTTCAGATGTCCCTTTACTGCGCCGGCAGCAGCTACGCGGACGGGATCATCGACTACGAGCTGTTCTATGAGCATGCGCACCAGTTTATGGCCTCGTCGTTTGAGCCGGACGGCTATGACTGCCTGCGCGACTGTTTTCTCGGCCCGTACCGCACGGAAGAAAATCCGTTGGCCGTGGAGCGGGGAGCGTGCTCTTCTTCTGCGGAATCAGGCGGCAACCACTGCGCTACGCTGCAAAAAAAACTGACGCTTTTTCCCGGAAAAAGCGAGCGGCTGTTGTGGATGCTGGGCGAGGGCGGCCGGGATGCGGGCCGGCGGATTCGGGAGAAATACAGCGATTTTTCGGCCGTGGACGCCGCTTTCTGCGATCTGTCCGCATATTGGCAGGAGAAGCTTTCAAGGCTCCAGGTGCGGACGCCGGATGACGATCTGGATACGATGCTCAATGTCTGGAACCTTTATCAGAGCGAGGTAAACGTGATGTTTTCCCGTTTTGCCTCGTTTATCGAGGTGGGCGGGCGCACGGGCCTTGGCTATCGGGATACGGCGCAGGACGCGATGACGATCCCTCACTCAAACCCGGAGAAATGCCGGGAGCGGATTCTGCAGTTGATGCAGGGACTGACAAGCAAAGGGTACGGCCTGCATTTGTTTGACCCGGCGTGGTTTGGCCCGCCGAAGGAGAAACCTGCTTATAAATCGCCGACGGTGATCCCGACGCCGGCCGCGGCCGACATTGTCCATGGCCTTGCGGACGCCTGCGCCGACGATGCGCTGTGGCTGGTGGCGGCGGTCGCAGAGTATGTCCGGGAAACGGGCGATCTGGCCTTTTTTGACGTGACGGTCGGTTATGCGGACGGCGGCCGGGGTACCGTCTATGAGCACTTGAAAAAGATTTTGGATTTCTCGGCCAGCCAGGTGGGCGCTCACGGCATCTGCAAGGGCCTACGGGCGGACTGGAACGACTGCCTGAATCTGGGCGGCGGCGAGAGCGCAATGGTATCGTTTTTGCATGTGTGGGCGCTGGCGCATTTTACGGACGCGGCCCGGGCGCTGGGGCGTGAGCAGGATGCGGTCTATTATGAAGAGATGCGCCGGCAGGTGATCGAAACCTGCGGCCAGGAGTTGTGGGACGGAGACTGGTATCTGCGCGGGATTACAGCCGGGGGACAGAAAATCGGCACGCACACGGACAAAGAGGGACGGGTGCATCTGGAGAGCAATGTATGGGCGGTGCTTTCAGGGGCCGCGGATCCTCAGCGCGGCCGCAAAGCGATGGATGCGGTCGAGGAATATCTGTACACGGATTTTGGCTTGCGGCTGAACGCCCCCTCCTATACCGAACCGAACGACAGTATCGGGTTTGTTACACGCGTATATCCGGGCATCAAGGAAAACGGCTCCATCTTCTCTCATCCCAATCCCTGGGCCTGGTGTGCGGAGGCGGTATTGGGCCGTGGAAACCGTCTGATGAAATTTTACCGTGCGCTGTGCCCGGCGGCGCAGAACGACAAGATTGAAATACGCCAGAGCGAGCCGTATTCGTACTGCCAGTTTATCATGGGCCCCGATCACACGGCGTTTGGCCGTGCCAGGCACCCGTTTATGACGGGTTCCGGCGGCTGGAGCTACTTTGCGGCGACCCGCTATCTTCTGGGGATTCGGCCGCAGTTTGACGGCCTGCTGGTGGATCCCTGCATCCCGTCGCAGTGGGACCACTTTGAAGTCACGCGGACCTGGCGCGGGGCCGTCTATCAGATCGCGGTAGACAACCCGGACCATGTGGAAAAGGGCGTAGTCTGTGTGCGCTGCAACGGGGAGACGGTAGATGGCCGGATCCCACCCCAGCCGGCAGGGAGCATAAATAAGATTGTTGTCAAGATGGGGCTTTGCCTGTAACCGAAAAATGTGGTATAATCCCAATAAGATTCGTTATTGGGAGGTAAAGAATATGGAAAGGGAACGTTGTGCCCCATCTCTTCATCGGCAGTTGTCGGCAATTATTCTGCTTTGCTGGCTGCTGCCGATGGTGCTGGCCGCAGCCGTCGTGGGTTTTTATCTTTCGTTCGGTCTGGGAAGACAGGCGGAGGAAGCGATGGCCGAGCAGTTTCAGCTTAATTTGCAGATGGGGGCGGACCGAATAGACAGCGCGGTAGAGGCTTCTCGGCTGCCTTCCTACGATCCGGCATTTCAGGAGTCCTGGAAACAATACAGGCAGGATGGAAATTACACGGGCCTGTATCGTCAGGCCAGTGCTCTTTTCAGCCGTCTGTACCAGTCTGACAGCCGCTTTCTCTACGCGGTTTTCTGTTTTTCAGAGGACCCGCAGCAGATGTCGATTACGGTAGTCAACGGCAGTTCCGGCCTGCTCTCCAACCAGGTGCGCAGCCGTTGGCAGGAGGATGCGGCAGCCGTGCAGGAGCTGGCGACAGGGCTGGATACTTCGGTCGGGTTTCTGGAAACGAACGATCAGGTGTACTTGGTGCGCAATATGATGGATTCGGATTATCAGCCGATCGGGGTATTGGCACTGGCGCTGGATTTATCGTATTATTTTGACGATTTGTCCGCTTTGAACGGGGCTTCGGCTGTGTCGGTGTGCCTGGGCCCGGATACATGGCTCGTGATGAAAGGAGAGACTTTGCCAAGTCCCGGCAAAGGCGTGCTGGAGCAGCAGGTTAAGGGACGCAGCTGCCAGCTGAGCGGGCTGGCCGCCCTGGACTACGATATACTGCTGGCCGGTTTTGGCGCTTATCGTTATCTGCTGCTGGCAATGGGAATATCGCTGCTGCTCCTGCTGCTTTTAACATTCCGGTTTTTCAGAAGGGAGATTTCACAGCCGGTTGCCGCGCTGATGGCGGGAGCGGACGAGATTCAAAAGGGACGTCTGGGCAGTCAGATTGAATATCGGCCCGAAAGCCGGGAGCTTGCCTATCTTACGGACTCCTTCAATCAGATGTCAACCCAGCTGGAGCGTCAGTTTGTGCAGCTGTATCAGGAAGAGCTGGCCCGCAAGGATGCGCAGATCAAGGCGCTGCAGGCTCATATCAATCCGCATTTCCTGAACAACACGCTGGAAAGCATCAACTGGCAGGCGCGTATGAACGGGGACATCGAAGCGTCGAGGATGATCGAAGCGCTCTCCACCGTACTGGACGCGGCGTTAGACCGCACGGGCAGCCCTCAGGTGCGATTGTCGGAGGAGATGGCCTATGTAAGCGCATATCTTTATATTATTTCCCGCCGTTTTGAAAGGCGGCTGACCGTAAAGATTGATTTGGGGAAAGAATTGATGGACTGCATGGTGCCGAGGCTGATCCTGCAGCCGGTGATTGAAAACGCGGTGGAACATGGCATCGCGCCCGGCGGGCAGGGACATATCACGCTGAGGGGATTTTTGCTGGATGAATTTTTGATTCTGGAGATCGAAAACGACGGCGGCCTGACAGAAAAAGATAAAGAACATATTGCCCGCCTGCTTTCGCCGGACTACGATATGTCGGGTGAGCGCTCGGGAAATATCGGGATTGCCAATGTAAACACACGTCTGCGCATCCTTTACGGCCCGGAATGCGGGCTGACGATTGTTCCGGGGGAGGGCAAGCTGGTTACGGCCCGCCTGACGATTGCCCGCAAGATGAGATAACGGTTGTTGCTTATTTCACACAAGCATTGACAACAAATGACAATCGGGTCTATTCATTTTCGTTAAAAAAGGATGTATTATAAAATTGCACAAAAGAGGTGGGATTTGTACAAATAAAATAGGGAGGTTTTACGATGAAAAGGAAAAGACTAGCAGCGATATTTGTGACATGTGCACTGATTCTCGGCACGCTGGCCGGATGCGGCGGGAAAGGAGATGCACCGGCCGCTACGGCAGGCGGGGATGCGGGAAAGCAGACGCAGGCGGCCGGCCAGGCGCCGGGCGCTTCGCCCGTTGAGCTGAATGTGGTGACTTCCTACGGCGGCGACGACGGCAACCGTAAAAATTATGAAAACGCGGTGGCTTCCTATGAAGCGGCGACCGGCAACACGATATTGGACGCGTCCGCCTCTTCAAACGAGGAGTGGAAGGCCAAAGTCCTTACGGATTTTGAAACCGGCACGGAGCCGGATGTCCTGTTCTTCTTTACAAATGCCGATTCGGAGCCCTTCATCCAGGCGGGCAAAGTGGTTGATATCGAGACGATCCGCGCGGAGTATCCGGATTACGCCAGCAATATGCGCGATTCGATGATGGCGGTGGCCGCCGACGGAAAGATCTACGCGGTTCCTTCCTCCGGCTTCTGGGAGAACATGTTTGTCAATACCAAAGTGCTGGAGGACTGCGGTATAGCGGTCCCCGGCCCGGACTATACCTGGGAGCAGTTTCTCTTAGACTGCGAAACGATCAAGGCCAAAGGCTATACGCCGATCGCCTGCTCGCTGTTTGAGGTGCCCCATTACTGGTTTGAATTTGCGGTTATGAATAACGGCACGCTTGCCAATCAGCTGGACATTCCGGCTTCGGCGACGGATGCGGTAGGTCAGAAGTGGGTGGCGGCCCTCAACGACATAAAGGATCTGTATGAGCGCGGCTATTTCCCGAGCAACACTTTGACTGCGACGGACGCGGAGACGGTGCAGATGTTTGGCGACGGCGAAGCGGCATTCCTGATCGACGGTTCCTGGAAAGTCGGCTACTTTGAGGGCAATCACGCCGACCAGCTGGGCGACTATGCGATTTCTTATGTGCCGGCGAAGGGCGAGCGTGTGGCCAGCGAAGCGATCGGCGGAATTTCGATGGGCTACTTTATTACCACAAGGGCCTGGGAAGATCCCGATAAGCGGGAGGCAGCCGTAGCGTTTGTGCAGCATATGACGAGCGACGAAGTAATGAGCGATTTTGTGACGACGGAAGTAACGGCGCTGAAGAACGGCGCTTCCCCGGCAGGCCTCAATGAACTCCAGCAGTCGGCCGCCGATGCGAATGCCAACATCACGGGCGTAGTGCCAGCCGTACAGGATACAGTCACCGGCGAGTGCAAGACGGATTTGTTTGCCAACGTGCAGAACGTGGTTACGGGAGCGATGACGGCGGAAGAGGCTGTGGAATCGGCAATTGCGCTGAACTGATTGTCTGCTGCTATTGGCCGGGGGATGCCCTTTGGGCGCCCCGGCCTTCCTCTTTAATCCGGACTAAGCGGGGGTGACTGCCATGGATTCCAGTTCAAACTTATACCGGCGCAAAGGGCCGCTCGTGGTATTCTTGCTGCCGGCTTTCGTCTTTTTACTCTTGTTTTTGTATTATCCTTTTATTCAAAACGTGATTAACAGTTTTTCCGATATTACGGGGCTCGGCCGGCCGGCCGAGGGATTAAACGATCCCTGGTATGCCAATTATGTGACCCTTTTCACAGACCCAAAACTGCGGACGGCTCTTGGCAATACGGTGATTCTGACGGTCTGTACCGTAGTCTTTCAGGTGGGGATTGCCCTGGTGCTGGCTCTGTTAGTGGATTCGATCCGGGTGGGCGCGCAGGTGTTTCGGACGCTGTACTTCTTCCCGATCGTTATTTCGGCGACAGCGCTGGGATTGATGTTCAATCTGATTTTTCTCTATAACGGCGGGATGCTGAATCAGCTCCTGCTGAACCTGGGATGGATTACGGAGAACATTGACTGGAAAAACACGGACCATTTTATGTTTACGATGCTGTCGCCGGTCATGTGGCAGTATGTGGGGTTCTATTTTGTGATCCTGGTCACGGGGCTTAACAATATTTCCGAAGATCTCTACGAAGCGGCAGCCCTGGACGGATGCACGGGCATGAACCGGGTGCGTTACATCACGCTGCCGCTTTTGCGCAACGTGCTCTGCACCTGCCTGGTGCTGGCGATTACGGGCGCGCTGAAGGTCTTTGATCTGCCGTGGGTCATGTTTGGGGCCGGTATGCCCCAGGACCAGGGGTGGCTCACCGGCACCTACATGTACGATCAGACATTCAACCGCGGCAACGTAGACTACGGTTCGGCGATTGCCATGCTGATCGTTGTGCTGGGCGTCGTGCTGTCCAATGTGGCAAACCGGGTTTTCAAGCCCCGGCATGACATGTAAGCGGGGAGGGGCATTATGAAGAAAAAAATAACGCCTGCCAAAGTTCTCACCTATGTTGTACTGACATTTTGGGCTCTGACGACCCTCTATCCCTTTGTCTGGGTCATCCTCAATTCGTTTCGTGAAAAGGGGATGATCCGCAAGGATTCGTTTTCGATCCCGATGCCGGGCAGCGGTTTTACGATGGACAATTATGCCAAGGCGATGGAACGGTTTGACTTTGGCAACGCATATTTAAACAGTCTGCTGGTTTCGGTTTCCGTAACCATCGTAGTGGTCATTATCGCGGGGCTGGCGGCCTACGGGCTGGTGCGCTACCGCTTCCGCCTGCGAAACTTCTTGTACAGCCTGATTATGGCAGGCATGATGTTTCCGGTGTTTTCAACAATCATCCCGGTGTTTCGCATGGAAGCGGCCTGGGGGATTGCCAGCAGCGGCAACCGCTGGCTGAGTCTGGTGGCGGTGATCCTGCCGCAGATTGCGGGGAATCTGTGTTTTGCCACTATTGTGCTGATGGGATTCATCGAGTCGGTGCCCATTGAGTTGGAGGAAAGCGCCTATGTAGACGGGTGCAATGTATTTCAGGTGTATTTCCACATTATTATGCCGGCGGCCAAGAGTTCCTTTGCCACTGTGGCGATCTTTTCCTTCCTGTGGAGTTACAACGATCTGTTTACACAGAATTTCTTCCTGCGTGTTCCCAGGGAAAAGACGATTACGCTGCTGTTAAATGAAATCAGCTCCCAGGCGGGAGTCGATTACGGCCTGATGGCGGCCTCGGTGGTGCTGATTGTCATTCCGGTGCTCGCGGTATATGTGGCGCTGCAAAAGCATATTATCAAAGGGCTGACAGCAGGGGCGATCAAGGGATAATCCGCATTTAAAAGGTTGTAGCAACAGCGAGATGGCTGCCGATTTTGGCAGCCTGTCTTGCGTTTTCTTGTATCATGGCGACAGGGGAGGAGGATTGCAATGTATAAAGTAGTGCTGGTGGATGACGAGGAGATTATTTCGGAAGGGCTGCGGCGCGTCGTGGACTGGGCGGCTTATGACTGCGAGGTGGCGGCGATTGCCTGCGATTCGGTTTCGGGTGCGCAGGCAATCCGCCGGTATCGGCCGGATATCCTGTTTACCGATATTAAAATGCCGGGAGAGGACGGGCTGACGATGCTGGCCGGACTGAAGGGGGAGTTTCCGCGGATGCAGATTACAGTGCTCACGGGCTATCGGGACTTTGAGTACGCCCGGCGGGCAATTGGGCTGGGGGTGTCGCGTTTTTTGCTGAAGCCCTCGAAGATGGAGGAATTAACGGAGGCGCTGGCCCACATGAAAGCGGTGCTGGATCATCTGCCGGGGAAGGATCTGCCCGGGAAAGAAGATACCGTCAAAGAGGACGGGGAAGATCCGAACAGTTTTGTAGTGCGTCGTGCCCGCGCCTATGTGACGGAGAACTATGCGCAGCGCCTTTCGCTTCAGGAGGTGGCGGACCAGTGCTATGTCAGTCAATGGCATTTGAGCAAACTGCTCAACAAACATTTGGGGCAGTCCTTTTACGACCTGCTCAACGCGGTGCGAATCCGCGAGGCCCAAAAGCTGATGGGCGACCCGTCCCTGCGCATCAGCGAAGTAGCGGAGCAGGTGGGCTATGCGGATACGGCGCATTTTTCACGGGTCTTTAAAAAATTAGAAGGGGTGTCGGCCGGCGAGTGGCGCAATCTGCACGGCGGCCGCGGCGATACGGTTTAAGCACGGTCCAGGCATGGTTTAAGCGACACGGTTTTGCAAAAATAGTCTTTTCATCTTTGGCCGCACATGCTATAATATCGAAAGATATTATGCTGGTGCCAATTCGCGTCCGAGCAAAGCGAGGACATTCTTTAGCGAATCGTGTGCATCCCCCCGGAGGGGGCATGTGCGAAGCGCATGGCGAAATGTCGAGAGATATTGATATTATACCAGCGCCGATAGGCAGCGGATAAAAATATAGGAGGGATATAGAGGGTGAGACAGTTTTTTGGTATGAGCCAGCGGGGCGACTTGCGGGAAGCGGTGCGCGGGCTCTCAAAACCGCAGATGATTCTGCTGATGTCAAACGGCAGCCAGTTTGAGAAGCATGTAAAGGAGCTGGAGGAACTCTTTCCGCAGGTTCCCAGCATTGGATGCATCGGAATGAGCTATGATACCCGCGTGGTGGAGAACGGCGTAGGGGTGGTAGCATTTTTGGATGGCGTCGAAGCGGCGGCGAATGTGCTGGAACAGGTGTCGGTGATGCCAATCAAGTATATCCGGCGGATGGAGGACGACATAAAAAAGGTCAATGCGGCGAAAGCGGACACGATCTGCATTGATTTTTGCTCAGGCAACGACGCCTGCGTATTGACTACGATTTACACCGCGCTGCGCCGGCGGGAGATTTCTCTGGTAGGAGGGACGGGCGACGGCGGCCGGGTATCGGCAAACGGCAAAATCTATGAGGACGCGGTAGCTTACGCCCTTATAAAGAACCGGGGCGGCCGGGTGAAGGCATACAAAGAGAACATCTACCATAAAATGGGAGACTACCGGTTTATTGCCTCCGGTACGGATCGGGCTAAATACAGTATGGGAGCGCTGAACGGAAAACCGGCCAGACAGGTGTACCAGGATATTCTTCATGTAACCGAACAGCAGATTTTGACCCAGACCTTTAAAAATCCCTTCGGAAAGCTGAACGGGGACGACACCTGCATTATTTCAATTAAGGAAGTAAGCGGGAGCGCACTGGCCTGTTTCCGGCAGGTCAATGACTCCGATGTGCTGGTACTGCTGGAATTGGGGGATTATAAGAGCATTGTAAAGGAGACGATCCGCAAAATCTGTCAGGAATTTCCTAAACGTTCGGCGGTGTTTTCCGTCAACTGCCTGTTCCGCTATAAGCTGTTCAGCGAAAACGGCTATATGGGGGAATACTTAAAGGAAATGAGCGCACTGGGAAGTCATGCGGGTCTTGTAGGCTATGGGGAGCATTATAATAATAAATTTGTCAACCAGTCCATGACGTGCGTCGTATTTGAATAAGAGGGAGAAAACCATGCTGTTTCATAAAAAAAATCAACCTAAGGATGACAAAAATCAGAAAAAAGAACTGGATTTATACCCGGTGCATTATGTAATGAGCAGCTTAAAGCAGTATCATACGGACCTGGTCCAAAAAGAGGTTGAGTCTTTGTCGGAGTTAAGCCTGGTGGGCTCTTCTTTTAACAGTGTCATGGGAGAAGCGGAGCAGTTCCAGAGACGGCTGGAGGATCTGGAGCAGAACTTTTATCGCGTAAACGAGGCATCGCAAGGCTTTGTGGCCGTGCGCAAGGAGATCGACACTTCGGTAGGCCAAGCGCAGGAAGAGGTTGAAACGCTGAAGAACAGCTCGCTGGAGGTAGAGACCCATTTTGGAGAGATGGGGACGACCTTTGCGGCCCTGCAGGAATCCGTTGAGCAGATCAAGCAGAGAATGAGCCGGATCGTGTCCATTGCGGATCAGACCAATATTCTGGCAATTAACGCCTCGATTGAGGCGGCCCGGGCCGGTGAGAAAGGCAAGGGCTTTGCCGTGGTGGCTGTGGAAGTGAAGAAGCTGGCCGACGAGATCAAAGACCTGGCGACAGAAGTAGATACCGGCCTCAAGGATGTGGAACACGGAACCGACAAGCTGAGTGAGAGCATCGATACCTCCAAGGAAGCGCTGGGCCGGAGCCTTGACAAGGTGCAGGAAACCTATGAAATGTTCGATCAGATTTCGCAGGCAGCAGAGGGGGCGACCTCGGTACATACGCAGATTTCGGATGTGATCGGCGAGTCGCGGACAGCACTGGAAACGCTTTGCGGATTCTTTGATAAGATTAAGGGCCAATATCAGGAAGTTGTAAAACACATTGGCCGTGCAAGCAATCTGGGGACGACGAAGAGCGCCATGTTTGAGGATATCGATAACCTGATGTCTCAGGTAGGTCCGATTATAAAGGAATAAATGCAGACACGGTCCGGTTTTTACAGACAGGGACGGCTGCAAAAAACTTAGATGAAATACAAAATATGGCTGTGCCGCTCTCGGCATGGCCGTATTTTGTATAAAATCTTTAGTCGCGCAGTAATGCGTTAAAAAACACTTGACGAAGAGGAAATTTTGGTTTATTATAACACCACACCCCTGTGGGGTATCTAAAAGGGATGGGAAGCAATCCATCTGTATATACTAACATCGTGCCGTAAAAGAACAAGCGCGAAACAGGATATTTTACATAGAGCATTGTCAGGAGGAGACGCGATGAAGGCGGATAAGAAAAAGATGGAACGTCTCGTAAAGACGGCGCGCGGGCAGTTGGACGGGATTCTGCGCATGATGGAGGAGGACCGTTACTGCATTGATATTTCCAATCAGCTGCTGGCGACCCAGGCGATTTTGAGCCGGGTGAACCGGGAGGTGCTGGCGGCCCACATGGAGAGCTGTATGAAGGAAGCGATCGAAGCCGGGCGCAGCGAGGAGACGATCGAGGAGCTGATGGCGGTGCTTGATAAGGCCATGAAGTAGGAATGGCTGTGAGGGAACATCCCATTATGCGGAGCATTCCATTATGTCCGTAGAACATGGACGGTTAAGGAGAGTGAGTAAACCATGAAACAAAAGTTTGATATAACAGGAATGAGCTGTTCGGCCTGCCAGGCGCATGTGGAGAAGGCCGTATGCAGGCTGCCGGGCGTAGAGGAAGCAGCTGTGAATCTGCTGGCAAATTCGATGACCGTGGAATACGACGAGACGCTTCTGGACGATGCCGGCATTGTAGCGGCCGTGACGGACGCCGGTTATGGCGCGTCGGTGCGCTCAGGGGCGGGAGCCGCTGCCCGGTCTGCCCAGGGCGGCGCCGGAACAGCCGGCCGTGGGGAGGACCCGATGAAAGCCGAGATTGCCAATATGAAAAAAAGGCTGATCGTGTCGTTTGCCTGCCTGATTCCGCTGATGTATATTTCCATGCATCATATGTTTTATGAATGGTTTGGACTGCCGATACCGGGAATCGTAAGGCAGTACCTGCACGGCGACGAGAATGCGATTGCCTTTGCATTTTCCCAGTTTTTATTGCTGCTGCCGATCTTGTATGTGAACCGCAAGTTTTTCTCGGTGGGGTTTCGCAGCCTTGTGAAGGGCGCGCCGAACATGGATACGCTGGTAGCGATCGGCGCTTCGGCGGCGGTGGCCTATGGCGTATACGCGATTTTTGCGATGGGCTTCGGCATGGGACACGGCGACTGGGAGCTGGTAGCGGCGTTTAGCATGGACATCTATTTTGAATCGGCCGGCACGATTCTGACATTGATTACGATGGGGAAATTCCTCGAAGCGCGCTCCAAAGGGCGTACCGGAGAAGCGATTCGTAAGTTGATGGATTTAGCCCCCAAGACAGCGGTTGTTGTGCGAAATGGCGTCGAAGTGGAGATTCCGATTGAAGAAGTCGTGCTAAATGATATTGTAGTGGTGCGGCCTGGTCAAAGTGTGCCGGTTGACGGCGTTGTTGTGGAGGGAAGTTCTTCGGTTGACCAGTCCGCACTGACCGGAGAGAGCATCCCGGTGGAGAAAAACGTCGGCGATACCGTGATTGCTGCTTCGATCAACAAAACCGGATTCTTCAAGCTGGAAGCCAAAAAGGTCGGCGACGATACGACATTGTCGCAGATCATCCGCCTGGTAGAAGAGGCCGGCAGCTCCAAAGCGCCGATCGCCAAGCTGGCGGATCAGATCAGCGGCGTATTTGTGCCGGTGGTTATTACGATAGCAGTGGCTGCGGCCGTGATCTGGCTTTTGTGCGGCGCGGAGTTTTCCTTTGCTCTTTCGATCGGTATCGCGGTGCTGGTCATCTCCTGTCCCTGCGCGCTGGGGCTGGCCACGCCGGTGGCGATTATGGTCGGTACGGGCAAAGGAGCCGAGTACGGAATCCTGATTAAATCGGCGGAAAGCCTGGAGACAGCGCATACCATAAAGACGGTAGTGCTTGACAAAACAGGAACCATCACCGAGGGACGGCCGGTGGTGACCGATTTGGTGACAATGGACGGAAGCGGAAAGATGTCTTTTGGCAGGGCAGGAGCTGTCTCGCCGGAGCATTCGCTGACAGAGCCGGAGGAACGTCTGCTGTATTTGGCGGCTGCGATGGAAAAACCTTCGGAGCATCCGCTGGCCGAAGCGGTCGTCCATTTTGCGGCAGAAAAAGAGATTTCCGTACCGGAGGTGGAGCAGTTCTTGTCCGTACCGGGGCGCGGCGTGACGGCCGTGATCGAAGGCGCAGAGTACGCGGCCGGAAATATGGCCCTTCTGGAGGAGTTTTTGGCAGGGGATGCACGGCAGGAAGCAGACAGCGGGGCGCCGAAGCGGGCAGAGTCCCTTGCGCTGGCAGCACGCCGGGGAGAAGCGCTGGCGGAGGAAGGCAAGACCCCTCTTTACTTTGCCTCCCGCGAAGAGGTTTTGGGAATCATTGCCGTGGCGGACACAGTAAAGCCTACGAGCCGCCAGGCGATCGAAGAGATGAAAGCAATGGGCATCGACGTGGTGATGTTAACCGGCGATAACAAGCGCACGGCGGAAGCGATCCGCCGCCAGCTGTCCGTGGACCGCGTGGTAGCCGAAGTACTGCCGCAGGACAAAGAAAAAGAAGTCCGTGCCCTGCAGGAGGGCGGCCGCCGGGTGGCAATGGTCGGCGACGGGATCAACGACGCGCCGGCGCTGGCCCGGGCGGATGTGGGAATCGCCATTGGCGCGGGAGCGGACGTTGCTATTGAATCGGCCGATATCGTGCTGATGAAAAGCGATTTGATGGATGTGGTAACGGCGATCCAACTGAGCCGTGCCGTAATCCGCAATATCAAGGAAAACCTGTTTTGGGCCTTCTTTTACAACTCCATCGGTATTCCCCTGGCGGCCGGCGTGTTTTTTACCGCGTTTGGCTGGAAGCTGAACCCGATGTTCGGCGCGGCGGCTATGAGCCTGAGTTCGGTCTGCGTTGTGACCAATGCGCTGCGCCTGCGGTTCTTTAAGCCCAAACAGGCGGCGGGCCGGGCGGAGACGGTGCAGGAGTGCCCTGCTATGCCCGAAAAAAACGAGCAAATGAAAGAAAGGAGTAAAGAAACGATGAAAAAGGTACTGAAGGTAGAAGGAATGATGTGCAATCACTGCAAGGCGGCGGTGGAAAAGGCTCTGAACGCCGTGGAGGGCGTTTCGGCGGCCGAAGTGGATCTGGAGCAGAAAACGGCGACAGCGACTTTGGCGGGAGAGGTTGCCGATGAGGTGTTGAAAGCGGCGGTAACGGAGGCCGGCTATGAGGTGCTTGGCGTAGAGACGCAGTAAGATTGTTTTTGGCTCTGAAAAAAGCGGCTGCCGAAACCGAATGTATATAGGGGCGACACAGAAAAGGTCGCACCGGATCGGGATCGGACAGCCGCCTTTTTGGTATCGGCGGTCAAAATGCAAAACGTTAGCTGGCTTCAAACTGTTTGACACATTTGAGCAGGAATTGATACCGCATCTGGGCGGCTTTCCATTCATAAATATAGCAGTCTACCATCGTAGGATCAAGCGCCTGCTCAAAATTGCACTGGGCGCTGTCAATGGCGCCCTTAGTATGAGCCAGTTCCTTTCTGAGACGCGCTATTTCAGCCTTTTTTTGAAGCTCCGCGTGCTTTTTACCTTTTTTCATTGTCCTACCTCCTCGCACTATTCTGTATTTCTAGTATAATCCAGAAATGGAAGGGCTATTCATTTTTCCAGAAAATAGGAGCTGACAAGCGTATTTTGCGCGGGGAGGAAGACGGTAGTTTTATGAGTACCGGCGCAGCAGCCCTTGGCATCCGGCCAGTACGTCGATCCAGGTCTGCTCAAAATTGCGGCTGTACCAGGGATCGCTTACTTCGCCGGGCGTTTGTCCCGGCGGGCAGGCAAATTCCATCAGCAGGTGCAGTTTGCCCTCCGGGTCGCCGCCGCAGATGCGGTGCATGTTGTGCAGATTGGCTTGGTCCATCCCGATTAGTAAGTCGAAGCTGGCGTAATCACGGCGCGTAAGCTGACGGGCGGTTTTTCCGTCACAGCGGATGCCGTGCTCGGCCAGCTTGCGTCGCGCGGGAGGGTAAACGGGATTGCCGATTTCCTCCGTGCTGGTAGCGGCGGAAGCAATGCGGAAGGCGGGGGTAAGGCCGGCTTTTTGGACAAGGTCCTTCATAATGAATTCGGCCATGGGGCTGCGGCAGATGTTGCCGTGGCAGACAAATAATATTTTTATCATGGTTTCCATATCTCCTTATATCTCGGTATATCTTGGTTTTTCCTTATGTTTTCAAGGTTTTTCCTCTGGCCCCAAAAACTCTATACCTCGTATATCTTACCACAACCCGGTATATTTTGTCTCCCAAAATGAGTAGAAAAAAGGTAAAATGCCCTTTTTTCTACTCTTTCCAAAGGTAAATTCCTACACGCCTACACTTCCTTTCTAAGCCTTTCTTCCATTTCCCTTACTTCCTTT
>JAAWCS010000033.1 GCA_022793375.1 Lachnospiraceae bacterium | reverse complement strand
CTCCATACAACATTCCCGGAGAAGTAATCTCAACTCTATCATCGTATACCGCCACTTGTACACAAGATCTGTCCAAAAAATTTCTGTGTGTCATAGCATTTACAATTGCTTCTCTAATTGCTTCTGTTGGTAATTCATATGCGTCCGTTCTTACAAGACTATTTATCTCTGCCCCCAAATTGATATGCTTCAATACAAATCCATAGGCTTCCTCAATCTGCTCATAAAGCGGACCCTCAAAGTCTCTTTTGTCAATAAATATAACCCTTTCAGTACCTTTAAATAATGCACATTGAATTTTTGCAAATGGAAATGTATTATTTGTCAATAAAACAAAGGCATTTGTTGGAGCCAGTATTCCATCCAAATTTTTTACAATACCCCAATTAATTAAATTCTGTACTGTTACATCTTTTACTTTTTCTTTTTCACTTTTCGTTTTGGCGGCCTCCACCATATAACTCTTAATGGCAGCACATAGCCTTTCTGCGAGGAGTGAATCATATTTTTGCTCTACGCAAATCATCTCATCAAAAGAGTGATTCGTTCCCTGCAACTCTAAGTCTTTTAAAATCGCTTCACCAGCCGGTCTAGATGTTCCTGATACTCGGATATAAGTACCTGATTCTTTTCCGAGTGATTTGATATAATATGGTCTGCTCGCTCCTGGGTATATTTCAATAACAATTATACACTTTCCATCAATAGTATCTACTCCAATATTGGGGAATATCTGCGGATAGCACATATCAGAAATAGTATTTGTTATGCTGTCCATAATCTTAAAGATTTCATCTTTATCAACACCTACTATCTCATGTGTTTCATCATCCACACCAATAATAATCTTGCCTCCGGCTGTATTAGCAAATGCAATAACACTCTTTATATACCTTTCGCTTTTCTTAGGAATCTCAACCTTAAACTCAATATTAGTTGACTCCCCTGCCTTAATCTCATCTGCTAACATATCCTTTTCCTTCTCAACTCATATTCTTATCGCTCTTATTGCCCCCGTATGCTCCAACACATAATTCTTGATTTCCTCATAGGTGGCTTTACTCTCCGCAGCCGTCAAATCAAGCTCGCCCATCTGAAGCTCAACCTAGGTATGTTAGTTTGCACGAAATTTGGACAATAGACATACCGTCTCCACCCCCACCGTCTGCGCAAACATATCCACCGGCTGCACCTGCGCCAATTCATACGCTTCCTCGCACAAAATCCTCAAATCCCTTGCCAGCGTCGCCGGATTGCACGACACATACACGACCCGTTTGGGCCGCATTTGCAGAATCGTTCTCAAAAGCGCCTCATCGCATCCCTTGCGCGGCGGATCGACGACAATCACATCGGCTTTCTTTCCCTCTTCCCGGTAGACGCGCGGCAGCACCTCCTCCGCACGGCCCACATAAAAATGCGCGTTCCCAATCCCGTTTGCGGCCGCGTTCGCCTTTGCGTCCTCGATCGCGGCCGGCACGATCTCCACGCCCCGCACCTCTTTCGCCTGCCGGGCCAAAAACAACGTAATGGTGCCTGTCCCGCAATACAAATCCCATACCGTTTCCCGGCCGGTAAGGCCGGCATAGGAAAGCGCCGTCGCGTAAAGCTTCTCGGTCTGTCCGGGATTTACCTGATAAAAAGACTGCGGCGAAATCCGGTAGCGCAGATCCCCGATCGTATCCGTAATATACCCTTTTCCATACAGATGCGTTACCTCCGGTCCCAGAATCACGTTCGTGCGCTCCGTGTTGCTGTTGTAAGAAATTGACGTCATCCCCGGTACGGCCAGAAGTTCCTGCACCAGTTCTTTGGCATGCGGCAGCTTTTTGCCGTTAATCACCAGGCAGACCAGCAGCTGGCGCGGCTCTCCTCCGATTCGGATCAACACATGCCGCACCAGCCCCCGGTGCCCCTCCTCCTCATACGGCTCAATCCGATACCGCTCCATCCAGCCAATGACAGCCCTCAGCACCTCTTCGTTTACCGGGCTGCCCAGATAGCAATGCGGCGTCTCGATAATCGAATGCGTGCGGCCGGCGTAAAAGCCGGCGATAATCCGGCCGTCCCGGCTGCGCCCAATGGGAAACTGCGCCTTGTTGCGATACTCATATGGTTCTTCCATGCCCAGCACCGGCCGCACCGGCGGGTCCGCAAAACCGCCGATCCGCTTTAGCTGGCTGCGCACCTTCTCTTCTTTAAACAACAGCTGCCGTTCGTAGGACACATTTTGCAGCTGGCACCCGCCGCAGGGCCCGGCCACGGGACAGCGCGGCGTCACCCGGTACGGCGAAGGCGCCAGCACCTGCGCCACCCGCGCATAGCCGTATGATTTTTTGGTTTTTGTAACCCGCGCGCGTACCTGGTCGCCGACTACCGCATCTTTAACAAAGAGGGTATAGCCTTCAACCTTGCCTATACCCTCTCCGTCCTCGCTCATATCTTCAATCAAAATATCAAATTCTTCGTTTTTCCTGATTTCCATTAAATCCTGCTGCCCTCTGCTTCCCGGATTGATCTGCGGCGCATTTTGTTTCGCGAACCCGCTTTTCTTTCGTTTCCCGCCTGTTTGCCGTCTGGCTCACATCTTTGTCGTCGGCCGCAGGTTCGACTCAAAGAACCGGTTGTAGCCGAGCCAGTCGCCGCCAATGGCGCCGCGCATGACTTCCTTCATCGTCTCCAGCTTGGCATCCGCATTGTCGGCCAGCGACAGCGCCAGCGCTTCTGCCAGCGCCGGTTTCTTGGGCGATCCGTACTCCAGCTCCCCATGGTGAGCGAGGATGCAGTGCAAAAGCTCCTTGCCCGTCTTTTCCGGGAAGCCCTCGATGGACTTGATCCGCTCCTCCACCATCATCGTCCCCATGACGATATGCCCCAGCAGCTGCCCGTCGTCCGTATAATCGTTTGCCGGAAACAGCGACAGCTCCCGCGTCTTTCCCATGTCATGGAACAGAGCCGCACACAGCAGCAAATCGCGGTTTAAATACGGATATACGGAGACAAAATAGTCGCAAAGCTTCATTACGCTCAGCGTATGCTCCAGCAGGCCGCCGACAAATCCGTGGTGCACCGCCTTGGCCGCCGAGTGGTCGCAGAACGATTTTACAAACTGCTTATCCTCCACAAAAAAGCTTTCCGCCAAAGCGCGCAGATGCGGGCTGGCTATGCTGCCGATCATCGCGCACAGCTGCCGGTACATTTCCGGAATGTCTTTTTCCGACATCGGCAGGTAATCCGCGGGCGTATACTCGCCCTCCTTTGCGACGCGAATCCGCCGCACGTTCAGCTGCAGGCTCCCCTGGAAACAGGTCACCTCCGCATCCACCATGATATAATCCAGAGCCTCAAAATGCGCGATCCCGTTGCTCAGTTCCCATACCTTGGCATCCACCGTACCGCTTTTGTCCTGCAGCACCAGAGAATAATAACTCTTGCCGGCCTTTGTTTTTGCCACCTGTTTGGATTTGCACAGATAAATGTCGCAAACCCGCTCGCCCTCCCGCAATGTCTCAATATACTTCATACTCTCCTGCCCTCTCAATTCCGTCTGTTCGATTTCCGTTTACTCCCTGTAAGCCCGAATCGGTCTCCGGTTACCTGGCGCCCAGCGTCACCTCAAACTCCATTTCCACATAGTCGTCCTGTCCGCTGCGATACGCGCGGATCGTTATCACATCGCCCGTGCTGTAATTTTCCAGAAAACTCTGCAATTTCTGCGTGGTCGTCAAATCGTTTTCCCCACTGGCGACAATAATATCGCCTGCCCTCAATCCGGCCTCATACGCCGGACTGTCCACAATGACCCGCGTCACATAAATGCCTACCGGCATCTCGTTCATTTCCGCAATTTCCATCGTCGCGTTCTGGCCCTGAACTCCCAGATACGCCACGTCAATCCCCGAACTCAAACCCTTTATGATCCCCTTCAGGCTGGAGATGCCGATTGCGGCCGGCAGGCCCGTCTCCTCGTCGCCGTACAGGCGGCTGAGAATACCGACCATCTCTCCTTCCATATTAAACAAAAAACCGCCGCCGCTCTTTGCCACATGCGCGTTGGGATAAATGATCTGAAAGGCCGTGTCCGTCCCCGCCGTGTTGCGCTGAATACAGGAAATAATCCCGTTGGTCACCGAACCGGTATAGCCGGCCGGACTGCCGCCGACAAGGATCGGCGTACCCGTCACAAGCTGATAGGAATTTCCCAGTGTCAGCGGTACGATGCTGTCCTTGACCTCGTCGGGGATCGCGCCCCGCGACACGCTGATAATGGCAATCCCGGTGATGCTGTCCGCCTTTTTCAGACGCGCCTCCACCAGCTTGCCGCCGGAAAACGTCACGTTCAGGGCTTCCGCCTCCGCGACCGAGGCGTAATCCGCCAAAATCAGCACTTCGGCATCCGTCAGATAGATCACCGCGCCGGCGCTCTGGTCGGCGCTTGAGACCGGATTGTCAAACCAATCCTTGTCCCAGGTCATGCTGCTGATTGTTACCAGGCCTTTATTGATTGTTTTCATCGCCTGCCCCAGACGACGATATTCCGCCAGGGCCAGATAATCCTCCTGTTCCTCCAATGCCAGCTGCACGGCTTCCTGTACCGCTTCTTCGATCTTCTGCTTAAGAATCTCCTCCGGGTCCGTCTCCTGCTCCCCGTCCTCACCTGCGGAGGTTTCTACCGGCACTTTCGTCGTAGGTTCCGGGGGATCGGTCTGTTCCTGCGAACCCGTCTCGCCGCTTTCGGCCTGCGTTTCTTCGCCTTCTCCTGTTTCCGCCGGCTCCCCGGCTTCGTTTGTCGCGGTCTCCAAAGCCGTTTCCGGGAGGCTTTCCGGAGAGGTCTCCGTCTGCGCGGCCGTCGTGTCGTTTTCTTCCGGGTCGCGGCCGATCACAATCGGCTCGCCCTGCGTTGTCTCCTCCGGAAAAAACCTCGGTTCGAGATACATTCTGCCCAGCACAAAGAAAAGCGCCGCAACCAGACCAAAGGCGACCGCCGTTATCAGCAGCTTCAAAAGCTTGCGTATACGGTGGCGGCGTCCCCCTGCCTTGTCAATAATTTTCTCCCGGATAAATTCACGTTCTTCCGATTCCGACATGCGGTCCCTCCTTTTCTTTTGTGATCGCCGCTGTGGGGGATTTTCCCACAGTGCTGTCTTAAAAGAGGTTTGTATACTATTATAGTGGGAAGAGAGAGATTTGTGAAGTGGTTTTTCAAAAAAGTAACTTGAAAGTTTATTGATCCCCTCCTTTCGCTTCCCGCAAAAAAACCTACCACAATTCACAAAAATAAGGTATACTGTAAAAAGCAGACACACCCAAAGAGGACTTAAATCTATGAACGAAAAAGTATTAAAGACACTTGAATTCTATAAAATCACCGCCCGCCTCTCAGAGTACGCCTCCACGCCGTTGGGAAAACAGCTCTGCAAAGAGTGCGTCCCGTTTGAAACTCTTGAAGAGATCGAGACGGCCCAGACGCAGACGCGCGACGCCCTGGCCCGCGTCTACCGGCAGGGCAGCGTTTCCTTCTCCGGCGCGCGCGATATCGGCGCTTCCTTAAAGCGGCTGGAGATCGGCAGTTCTCTGGGGATCGCCGAACTTTTGTCAATCAGCGCCCTTCTTAGCGCGACGGCCCGCGCAAAGTCCTACGGCCGCGGGGAACAGGCACGGCTGAGCACCGGCCGCCACATGGAAATCTCCGAGGAAGAGGAAAATACCGGCGACTGCCTGGATTCGTATTTCGCCGCGCTTGAACCGCTCACTGGGCTGCGCCAGGAGATCGACCGCTGCATTCTCTCGGAAGAAGAAATCAGCGACGATGCCAGTCCCCGCCTGCGAAGCATTCGCCGCCAGATTCAAAACGCCGGCGCGAAAATCCATACGCAGCTGGGCGAGATCGTCAATTCCAACCGCACCCAGCTGCAGGACGCCGTCATTACGATGCGTGACGGCCGGTACTGTATCCCCATCAAGGCGGAATACAAGAACCAGTTCCACGGCATGGTGCACGACCAGTCGCAGAGCGGCTCCACCTACTTCATCGAGCCGATGGCCATCGTTAAGCTGAACAACGAAATCCGCGAACTGGAAATCGCCGAGCAAAAAGAGATCGAGGCGATCCTGGCCCTTTTAAGCAGCCAGGCCGCCCCTCATATTGAGACGCTTAGAATCAATTTGCAGGTGCTGTCGCAGCTGGACTATATTTTCGCGCGCGCGGCCCTGGCCCGGGACATGGACGCCTCCTGCCCGATTTTTAACGAGCAGGGGCAGATTGAAATCAAGCAGGGCCGGCACCCGCTCTTAAAAAAAGAGCAGGTGGTTCCCATTGACGTGGCGCTGGGACAGGATTACAACACGCTGATTATCACCGGCCCCAACACCGGAGGCAAGACCGTCTCCCTCAAAACCATCGGCCTTCTGACCCTCATGGGGCAGGCCGGCCTGCATATTCCGGCCTTTGACGGCTCAAAACTGGCCGTCTTTACGGAGGTTTACGCCGACATCGGCGACGAGCAGAGCATCGAACAGAACTTAAGCACCTTCTCGTCCCACATGACCAACATTGTGCGCATTTTGCAAAAAGCCGACGCGCACAGCCTGGTGCTTTTTGACGAGCTCTGCGCCGGCACGGACCCGACGGAGGGCGCGGCCCTGGCCGTTTCCATCCTCGATTTTCTCCACAATATGGACGTGCGCGTCATGGCCACCACCCATTACAGCGAGATCAAGGTCTACGCCCTCTCCACCGACGGCGTGGAAAACGCCAGCTGCGAGTTCAACGTCGAGACCCTGCGTCCGACCTACCGCCTGCTGACCGGCATCCCCGGCAAGAGCAATGCCTTTGCCATTGCCGGCAAGCTGGGCCTGCCCGGCTTCCTGATTGAGGACGCGGGGCTTCGCATCGGCCAGCAGGAGAAACACTTTGAAGATATGATCTCCGATTTAGAGAGCGCCCGCGTCACCTTAGAGCGCGAAAAAGAAGAGGTCGCCCGATATAAAACCGAGATCGCGCGGCTGAAGGAGGAATTGGCGGCCGGCAAAGAGGACCTGGCCCGCCGCCGCGAGCGCTATCTGCAAAAAGCCGGCGAAGAGGCGCGCCGCATCCTGGAGGAAGCCAAGGAGACGGCCGACCAGACGATCCGCCGCATCAACAAGCTGGCCGACGGAGCCGGTATCGGGCGGGAGCTGGAGGCTGAGCGGGCCGCCCTGCGCGATAAACTAAACGAGGCCGAGAAGCGCACCGCCGTCCGGCCGGAACGGCAAAAACAGAAAAAATCGCACAAGGCCGCCGATTTCCGTATCGGCGACGCGGTACGCGTGCTGTCGATGAATTTAAACGGCACGGTCAGCACACTGCCCAATGCCCGCGGCGACCTCTACGTTCAGATGGGGATTCTCCGCTCCCAGGTCAACATCCGCGACGTGGAACTGCTCAGCGAACCGACCGTCACCGGCCCCGCCGGCGCTCTCGGCGCAGCCGGAAAAAAGAAAAAATCCCAGATGAGCGGGATCGGCGTCTCCAAGAGCATGAGTATTTCCCCGGAAATCAACCTGATCGGCATGACGGTGGACGAAGCCATGCCGCTGTTAGACAAATACATTGACGATGCGTATCTGGCGCATCTGCCCCAGGTACGCATCATCCACGGCCGCGGGACCGGCGCCCTCAGAAACGCCACCCACAAGCTTTTAAAGCGCGCCTCTCAGGTAGAAGAGTTCCATCTGGGCGCTTTCGGAGAGGGCGATCACGGCGTTACGATCGCCAAATTAAAGGAAGGAGCCAAATAAAATATGGCAGACAAGCAGAAGATCCTGATTGTAGACGACGATGAAAACATCGCCGAGCTGATTTCCTTATACCTGACAAAGGAATGTTTTGACACTTGTATGGTCCATAACGGAGAAGAAGCGCTGCTGAAATTCCATAGCTTCACCCCTGACCTGATCCTTCTGGACCTGATGCTGCCCGGAATCGACGGTTATCATGTCTGCCGGGAGATCCGCCGGGAGTCCCAGACCCCCATCATCATGCTCAGCGCCAAAGGCGAGGTCTTTGATAAGGTCCTGGGGCTTGAGTTGGGCGCCGACGACTATATCATCAAGCCGTTTGATTCCAAAGAGCTGGTCGCTCGTGTGAAGGCCGTTCTGCGGCGCACCGCCGCCGCACCGCCCCAGGCGGCTCCGGCTCCCGAGGGTGACGTCGTCTCCTACCCGGACCTGATCGTCAACCTGACCAATTACTCCGTGCAGTACATGGGACACACGGTCGATATGCCGCCCAAAGAGCTGGAGCTTCTCTATTTCCTGGCCTCCTCGCCCAACCGCGTCTTTACCAGGGAGCAGCTCCTTGACCATATCTGGGGCTATGAATACATCGGCGATACCCGCACCGTGGACGTACATATCAAGCGCCTGCGGGAAAAAATCAAAGACCATCCCCACTGGTCCCTGTCCACGGTGTGGGGCATCGGCTACAAATTTGAGGTAAAAACATCATGAAACGCCGCCTGTACGCCAAATTTCTCGGCGGTTACCTGATCTTCTTTATTCTTGGTTTTTTGGTAATCGCCTTGTTTTCGGCCCGTTTGACGGAGGAATTCCTGATCCACACAAACGGCGAACAGCTGTATACCGAGGCCTCCATCCTTGCCGAAACCTGTTCTTCGCCCTACAGCGGCCGCGATTTGGATCTGTCGGCCGCCGCCCCCCGCATCGAAGCCGTCGCCGCCTACCTGGGGGCCTCCGCCTGGCTGATGAACCGCCAGGGACAGATCATCTTCGACACCTCGGGCCTTGATACCGGCAAGGTCATCGAGCAGTTTAACCCGGCCGACGTAGGGCATTCCCCCTACATCATCGGGAATTTTTACGATCACTTCCGCGAGGATGTAATCAGCGTCTACGCCCCTGTCTCCGGCAATTACAGCATCTACGGCTACGTTCTTCTGCATCTGCCGGTCGCACGGGCGCTGTCTCTGCGCGACAGCATCCTCAACGTCATCTATATAACCGGGCTGATTTTTTTCGCGCTGTCGATGATTCTGCTGCTTGTCTTTCACCGGATCGTTTACCGTCCTCTGCGCAAAATCACCGCCGCCGCCAACCAGTTTGCCGACGGCCACCTCGAATACCGCTGTCCGCTGCACTCCGAGGACGAAATGGGCTATCTGGCCCGCACGCTCAATTTTATGGCCGGCGAGCTTTCCAAAATGGAAGAATACCAGCGAAAATTCATCTCCAACGTATCGCACGATTTCCGCTCGCCGCTCACGACCATCAAGGGCTATCTGGAGGCCATGATCGACGGCACGATTCCGCCGCCGCTTCACGAAAAATACATGAAGCTGGTCATCACCGAAACCGAGCGTCTCACAAAGCTTACGCAGAATACGCTGGCGCTGCAGAGCCTGGAAAGCCGCGGCACGTATCTGGAACTCTCCAACTTTGACATCAATCAGATTGTCAAAAATACGGCGGCCGCCTTTGAGGGCGCCTGCCTGCCCAAACGGATTACCTTTGATCTGACCTTTTCCTCCCGTTCTCTGATGGTGCGGGCGGATCTGAGCAAGATTCAGCAGGTCCTCTACAACCTGATCGACAATGCCATCAAATTTTCCCACAACGGTTCCGTCATCTGGCTGGAAACCTCCGAGCGCTACGACAAGGTTTTTGTCTCCGTGCGCGACACCGGCATCGGCATTCCCAAGGAAAGCCAGCAAAAAATATGGGAGCGTTTCTACAAGACCGACCTCTCACGCGGCAAAGACAAAAAGGGCACCGGCCTGGGATTGTCTATTGTCAAGGAAATCCTGCAGGCCCATGCCCAGACGATTGATATTATCAGTACCGTCGGCGTCGGTACGGAATTTATCTTTACGCTGCAAAAACCGGAGGAGAGCCGGCGCAGCCTCAGCTGACGGACTTCTGTCCTGGCGGATTATATCCGGCCAAGATACTACTTCCGCTCGTTATATGCGTCCACAAACGTATGGATCCGGCACACCGGATTGATATAATCCTCAATCGACGAATCGTGGTTCAGCGTATCGATCAATAGCGCAATGTATTTCCCCATGTGCGCCGTCGTATAATAAGGGCGCGACAAAAGCTCCGACGGCTGATAAATCAGATCTGTCGTCACAATGCGGTCAAACAGCCCCTCCTCATAGGCCCGGTCAAACGGCTCCAAGCCGCCCGTAAACAGGCCGAAGGTCGCCAGCAGGAAAATGCGCCCGGCCTTGCGGCGTTTCAGTTCCCGTGCCACATCGATGGCGCTCTCCCCGGAGGAAATCATATCGTCGCGGATAATCAGGTCCTTGCCCTCAATGTCGCCGCCCAGAAATTCATGCGCCACAATCGGATTGCGGCCGTCTACCATCCGCGTATAGTCCCGGCGTTTGTAAAACATGCCCACATCCAGTCCCAGCACATTTGCCAGATAAACCGCCCGGCGCATCCCGCCCTCGTCCGGGCTGATTATCATCATATGGCTGCTGTCAATCTGCAAATCCGGCTCGGCGTTTAAAAGGCCCTTGATAAACTGGTAGGCCGGAGGAATGCTTTCAAACGTTGTCAGCGGGATCGCGTTCTGCACCCGCTCGTCATGGGCGTCAAACGTCAGAATCTGATCCACCCCCATATCCGCCAGTTCCTGCAGCGCCAGCGCGCAGTCTAAGGATTCGCGCCCCGTTTTCTTGTGCTGGCGGCTTTCATATAAAAAGGGCATGATAACCGTGATCCGGCGGGCTTTTCCCGCCACCGCGGCGATGATGCGCTTTAAGTTCTGGTAATGGTCGTCCGGCGACATAGGATTTAATTTCCCGCTGATGGTATAGGTGGTGCTGTAATTGCACACGTCCACCATCAGATACAGGTCCATCCCCCGAACCGAAGAGCGGATGACGCCTTTGCCCTCCCCTGAGCCAAACCGCGGCAGAGAACTTTCAATTAAATAAGAATCTTTGGTATAGCCCTCGAAAACATTGCCCAGTTCCTGAGTCTCGCTTCCCTCATGGCGCCATTTGACCAGGTACTCGTCCACGTTTTTCCCCATCTGCGTGCAGCCCTGCAGGGCAATGACTCCCAACGGCCCGTAGGGAGTGGATTTGCGGAATTTCTGTTCCATGCTTATTTTTCTCCTCCGTGCTTTTTTCTTTGCTCTCTCTGCTTCCAGATCCGTATGTCCGCCCCGGGGATGGACACAAAACGGAAATTTTCAATCAAACGGGAGCCGACGCGCTCCGAATATTCCCGCCCGAGCTGGCCGGGCGTCAAATTGGTGGTAATAATCGTTGATTTCTTTTGCAGAAGCCGTTCATTCAGACAGTAAAACAGCTGCGAATTGGTCCAGCTATTGGATAATTCGGTCCCCAAATCGTCGACGATCAGCAGATCGCACTCCATAGCCAGCCTCGCCGTACCGGCCCACGCGGCCTCCTCGTCGCGGCCAAATCGCTCCTTAGCCAGCATGTCAAACAGATCGGCCGCCGACAGATAGACCACCGAATAGTAGGCCTCAATCAGCTCCCTGGCAATACAGCCGGCCAGGAAGGTCTTTCCCACGCCGGTACTGCCGTAAAAAACCAGATTTCCGCCCTCTTTGCCAAAGCGCTCCGCAAAGCGCCGGCAGCCGGCAATCACGCCGTGCATATACTGGCGCACCGTCTGCCTGCCGCCCTCGACCAGCTGCTGGTCCGAATAGCATTCCTCCGTGCAGGCCGCAAAATTCTCCGTCTTTAGCCGTTCGCGAATCTGTGACTGGCGGTACAAAAGCTCCAGTTCCTTTTGGCGAAAGCAGCGGCATTTCTGCCCGTCTGCAAAGCCCTTGTCCCGGCACAGCGGGCAGTCATAGCGAAGCTCCAGATAATCCGCCGCCAATCCGGCCTGCGCAAGCAGACGCACACGCTCTCTTCCGATGCGCTCGGCTTCTTTTTTCAAATCCTCCACGGCGCTCTCCTGGCCCTCCAGCAGACGTCTGGCCTGTCTGGCCGCCACCCCGGCCATCTGCCCGTCCAGCTTTCGCAGGCCCGGGGCCCGTTCGTAGGCCTCCTCCTGCCGCTCTCTCTGCTCCTGCCGGCGGCGGCTCTGCCGGCCGTCATATTCGCGCATAATCGCGTCGTACTGTGAATTGCTCAGCGCCATCGAATCCCCCTTCAGCTGTTCAGTTCCTTTACAATGGCATCGTAATCATAGCCCACCTGGTCAAAGTTGTGGAAGCGGTTCGTCTTGCCCGGCTCGCTGCGGCGGCCGCGGCTGCTCTCCCGTTCTTTGGCAAAGGCGGCGTCCAGAGCTTCAATGTCGCCGCGGCTGCGGACCCCCTTCTTCCGCCAGTCGGAGAGGATTTTGCCGGCATATTCAAAACTCGGCTCATGGATTGCCCCGATCGTCCGGTTGCAGGCCTCCAAAACGATTTCCAGCTGAAAGCCGTAATCGTAGAACCAGACGTCCATCACCTTTTTTTCCTCCGGGGCCGGCCCGCGGCGGCCAAGGCCAAAGGCCTTTAACACCTGGTAATATTGTCTGCGGTTAAAATCCGCCTGCTCTTTCGCCTCCTGGATCGTGCGGATCCCCCGCTCATGCCAGTCAAGCGCGACTTTTTCAATATAGTGAAGGCTCTTATGCCCGGCTTCCACGCTTATCTCGACCAGATATTCCAAAAGGTCGGCCGATACCCCCAGCGTCTCGTACAGATAACCCAGCACCTCGCTGCCCGCAGGCCCCAACGGCTCGCCCAAATATTTTCCCACAATGTACACAAGCTGCCCGAACTGCTCGTCCAAAGCCAGTTTTTTCCGCTGTGCGCTGCTCAAAGAGCGGGAATCCTCTTTTTTATTCGGCCGGGTCCGGCCGGCCGGCAGGCGGTTGGCGCCCTTGTCGCCGGCCTGCCGGTCTCCTTTTAAAAGACGGCTCCCCGACTGCGCTGCGGATACCTTGCCGGCAGCCGCTTCCTTGTCTCCTTCGGCGTCCTCCAAAGGCTGCGTCCCGGCCGTCAAATCCGCTTCCATGCTCACCGCGGCTTCGGCCCCGGCCGCATCCGCGCCCGGCTGCCGAAAACAGATTTCCGTAATCTCCCGCCCCTCTTCGCCAATCGCGATAAGCCCTTTTTTACTCCAGTAGCGCAGGGCACGCAGCACGTCCTTTTCCGTATCGTCCAGCAGGTCGGCAACCTCGGAAATCGTAATCTCCCTCCGGCCGCAAAAGTAACGCCAAAGCAGCAAATACACCTTGACATATTCTCCGTCGGCCTTTGTCAGGTAGTTGTCAATAAATGTGTTGGAAACCGCGGTCATTCCGCTGTCCATACCGCTCAACTTCATATGCGCCATCGTTTTTCCCCCTCCTGCACAGTGTAACATACATTTGCGAAAAAAGGAACCGGCAGATCCGTACCTTTTTCTTCCGGTTTTTGTGGATAGTGTGGACAATCTGTCCACACGGTTTCCCCGGCTTTTTGTTGATAACACTGTGGATAATGTGGATAACTTATGGTTCTACCAGCGATTCTCCCACGTTTACTATATTTCCGGCCCCCATAGTTATCAACAATTCGCCGTGCATACATTGTTTATATAAAAATCTTTCGATTTCCTCAAAGGACGGCAGGTAGTGCGCGGGCGTTCCCAGCTCACAGATCCGTTTCGCGAGTTTCTCCGCGCTGACTCCCAGATCGTCCGTTTCCCTGGCCGCGTAGATGTCGGCCAGCACCACCTCGTCCGCCAGCGTCAAAGTCTCGGCAAACTCTTCAAACAATGCTTTTGTGCGGCTGTAGGTATGCGGCTGGAACAGACACCACACTTTTTGATAATGCATCTGCGAAGCCGCTGTCAGCGTCGCGTAAATCTCGTCCGGATGGTGCGCGTAGTCGTCCACCACGGTCACGCCGTGAAAACTTCCTTTTTTCTGAAAACGGCGGTCGGTGCCTTCAAAATGCCAGAGACCGGCGCGGATGGTCTCCCAGTCTACTCCCAGTTCCCTGGCCGCCGCAATCGCCGCCAGCGCGTTTTCCATGTTGTGTGCGCCCGGCACCCGCATGGAAACCGGCTCCCGCTCCCCCTTCGACGTTGCCACGACAAAAGAAGGGTCATCCTCTTCGTCGTAGGCAACCGCCTCCGCCCGATAATCGGACGCGGACGCCGGCCCTACCGTGACTACGCGGCACGCAAGCCCCTCGACAATCTCCTCCCAGTCCTCAATCGAAGTGTCAATGATCACGACGCCGCTTTGGGGCGTCCGCGCGGCAAATTTACGGAACGAGCGGCGGATGTCGGAGAGATCTTTAAAGAAATCCAGATGGTCCTCGCGGATGTTGAGGATCACCGCCACCGTGGGGAAAAATTCCAGAAAGCTGTTCGTGTACTCGCAGGCCTCCGTCACCATCGTATCCGAATATCCGATGCGGATGTTGCCGCCGATCGCCGGCAAAATACCGCCCACGGAAATCGTCGGATCCATCTTTGCTTTGAGGAGGATCTCGGAGAGCATGGAGGTGGTCGTCGTTTTACCGTGTGTCCCGGCTACCGCCACCGCCGTTTTATAATTCTTCATCATCTGTCCCAGGAGCTGAGCGCGGCTTACGAGAGGAATCCCGCATTCCTTTGCCCGCCGGTATTCGGGATTGTCCTCGTGCACGGCCGCCGTGTAGACGACGGCGTCCAGATCGGCCGTGATGTGCTCCGCCGCCTGGCCCTCAAAGATACGGGCCCCCTCTTTCTCCAACTGTTCGGTCAGCCCGCTTTTGTGCCAGTCCGACCCGCTTACGAAAAAGTCCCGCGACAGCAAAATCGCTGCCAGGCCGCTCATGCTGATCCCGCCGATCCCGATAAAATGAATCCTCTGCGGCTTCTCAAAATCAATCTGATACATATCTGTTCTCCCCTTACCGGCGCCGGCGGATGCTCTCTGCCCGCCGCCGCGTTTCTATTTACAGTATATTCGATTCCGCCAAATTTCTCAACCAGTCTACCACATCTCCGGCATTTTTTCCTGCCTCATCGACCGTAATGTCCGCGTATTTTTCATAGAGAGGAACCCGTTCGTCGTAGAGATCCTTTAGCGTCATGCCGTCTTTGAGCACCACGCCCCGATCCACGAGGTTTCCCAAGCGTTCGGCTACCGCTTCATAGCTGAGTTTCAGATAAACGATCATCCCGATCTCCCGCAGATGCTCCATGGCCTCCTCTTCATAAACCACGCTGCCGCCGGGCGCAATCACCGCGCGTCCCCCTCTTACCTGGCTGTTGACCCGGTTCTCGACCTCCATAAAGCCGGCAAGGCCCCTCTTTGCGATAATGTCCTTTAAAAGGCAGCCCTCCTCCTGCTGGATCAGCAGATCGGTATCAATAAACTGGTAACCAAGCCGTTTAGCCAGCAAGACGCCGATCGTGCTCTTGCCCGAAGCCGGCATCCCGATCAGCGTAATATTGCTCCATTTTTTCTTCATCCGTTTTCCTCCCTTGCTGATTTGTAGATTTTTTCCTATTTTTTTCTTCCGAGAAACCATTTTTTGTGCAAAAAATAGATAAATTAACAGTTCGTTTCTTCTTTGTTCATATTTTAGCCATAACTCACTGGTATGATAGAACCATCAGAAACACAAAAACTTAACAAAGGTTACCAGCTAAAGTGCATATAGATTTTTCATAATTTTCCCGGGGCGAAAGTCCCGGGAACTCCTCGTTTCTGCCGTCGATTTGCCCGTATTCTCAGGGCATAAAACTGCCCGGGGGTAAAGGTACAACAAGGACGGCCGCCGGGCCGTCCTCTTTGATTTGTGCGCTCTATAACTTTCTTTTACAATAGCCCGGCCGCGCGCTCTGCCACCGCTCAGCCCTGCGCTTCCGGGGCCTGCGTCTCCTCCGCCGGCGCTTGTGTCCCGTCCTCGGGACTCGCTGTCTCTGCTTCCGTCTCCGGCGTCAGTACGCCCGCCATATCGCCGACAATCATCGTCGAGGCATTGTAATCCGGCAGCGCCGCCAGATATGCTTTGCGCTCGTTGCGGATCGTAAGGCCGATCGCGCCTGCGATCAGGACTACTACCACAACCGCTCCGGCGATTACGCCAGCCCGCATGGCCTTGGCCTGCTTTTTCTGCTTCTCAATCCATTCCTTGCGGTTTGCTTTTTCCTCTTTATATTTATTTACCTTTTCTACGCTCATGGTATACTTTTCCTTTCCTGTTTATTCGTGTCCCCACTCTCAGAGCATAACCGGGTTTTCCTGCGATGCTTCTCCATAATTATGCTTGTTTTTCCTGTGTGACGGATTCGATATACTGGATAGAAGTATACTACAAAACCAATAAATTGTAAATAAATTTTTCTTTTCCGGCCTTGCCTGATACGGCCGGCTCAGGATTTGGGAAATCAAAGGCCTGCGCGTCGCATATGCGAATCAAAAAAAGCAAACAGCGGAAGGATGTTCTGTCCCTCCGCTGTCTGCGTTGGTTCTGATTGTTCCAATCGCTTACCCTATCCGACTGCCGGCAGCGGCATTGCCGCCACATAGAAGTACATCAGAATAAAATGGCAGGCGCTTCCGCCCATCACAAACAGGTGGAAAATTTCATGCGAACCGAAATTTTTATGCTTTGCGTTAAACAGCGGCATTTTCAACGCATAAATCACTCCGCCCACCGTATAAATCAGGCCGCCGGCCAGCAGCCAGCCAAAGGCCGCCGGGCTCAAGGCATTGAGAATGCGCGAAAAAGCCAGGACACAAACCCAGCCCATACCGATATATAGTATGGAAGAAAACCACTTCGGGCAGGTAATCCAGCAGGCCTTTAAAACAATGCCGGCGATCGCGATCCCCCAGACAATTGCTAACAGCGTATACCCAAGCGTCCCGCCGATTGCAATCACGCACATCGGCGTGTAAGTACCTGCAATCAGGACAAAAATCATCATATGGTCCACTTTGCGCAGAATCCGGTTGATCCGCGGAGAAATATCAAACGTATGGTAGATCGTACTGGCCGCGTACAAAGCAATCATACTGACGATAAACACGCTCAGACAGACCAGATGGATCGGGTCCGGCCCCTGTCCCGCTTTTACCAACAGCGGCACGGCCGCAAACACAGCCATCAGCCAGCCAATAAAATGGGTAATCGCGCTGCCCGGGTCTTTTGCCTTTGCCACTCGTTTCATATGGACCACTTCCTTTCATTCTAACTGCCTGTGTTCTCAGGGCATAACGGGATACCCTTGCGGTATTTCCTTATTACTGCCCATATTTTTATATCATTGTTTTTGATAGCTTTATATGTAGTTTCAAAAACTACATTATAGGTATATTATATTCCGTTTCCCTAAAAAGTCAACCAAAAATTTCTTATTTTTTTGCGCTTGAATTTTGGTTGATTTTTGTCATCCAGCCCCGGCACTTTCTTCTTTGCCTGACGGCACATGATACCTACCGTCCCCGGCGTCTCAATGGCCCCGTCAGGCCGGAGACAGACAAAGGACAGCTCCCTATACCCCTGCGGCACCTCCACCGTCCTGGGCAGGGTATAGCCCTCGTAATAGGCCGGCCTTTCTCCCTGACCTCGGTGCAGTAGTTCAGCCTGTAAAGCTCGCCGTAACGCAGGCGGTTCCCAATCTGCGGCTTGCCGCCCCTATGACCCTGGGGAAAGGAGAATCCAATGCGAAGCAGAACAAACCGAATCAACGTCTGGCTGTCTGACGAAGAACTGGCCGACCTCAACGAAAAGGTCAGCAGGGTACGGGGTTCCCGTGAACGGTTCATCCGGCAGTGCATCAATGGCGCTGTCATCCGGGAGCCCCCCTCCGTTGACGTGCCGAGACTGATCTACGAAGTCCGCAGCGTGGGGGCCAGCCTCAATCGTATCCTCATCATTGCCAACGCCAGGGGCCTGCTGGAAGTGCCGGAACTCCGCAGAGCGTTAGAGCGGAACCGGGAATTGGAAGTACGTATCGTAGACGCCTACACGAAAGACTGGCGGCAAAAAGCACCGCACAGCCAGAAGGTCATGCGGTACCTACATAGAAAATCATTCCACATACCCTTTACTCGCTGTTTTCCCGTGACATTGCCTCAAGTTCATCCGGCGATGTAATCATACCCCGGCGCATCCATTCGTCCACAAAGCCGTATAGCGCCCCAGCAAACCAACTCAGTGAATACGCCTCCGAGTCTGTCTTGTTGTCCAACTCCATTTTTGCCCGAATTGCGTCCAGAAGGTAGTGGCTCAGGCTGCAGCGGTGGAGTAGCAGATAAAAATGCTTGTGGCCGTAAAAGTGCCGCAGCAAAGTCGGGCCTAATTCCTCTGGCCTCCCGGCTGCCTCAAATTCCCGTCCCCACTCTTTCAGTAGCTTTGCCAGATGGTGGCGAACGACCGCCTCCTTGCTATCAAAATGACGGTAAAAAGAGGCTCTGCCCACCTCCGCCCTGCGGACAATATCGCTGACTGTAATTTCCTTGAATGGCATTTCTTCCATCAGTTCCAGTAGTCCGTCTGTAATCTTCTCCACCGCGTAGCCCGTTTCCATGATACACAATCCCCTCTTTTGTCTCATTTTTGCATTAGGTATTGACATTATAAGCCCTTGTGATACACTTGTCATGTTTATGATACATAAGTCTTGTGCGGTTGTCAATGAGGACTGCGTTATGAAGAAAGGCACCATCATAAGGCTGACGATTTTAGTGGTGTTCTTTTTAGCTGGTTTTAGCTGGGATATTGTTTGAATATTTCAAAAAAGAACTTCTGATTTGGAGGTATGTCAAGATGGAGAAAAACACACATTCTCATAAGGGTATAAAAATTTTGGCAATCATCGGTTCCGTTTTTTTAATCCTGCTAATCGGCATATTCATTCTTCTAAAACTCACGTTTTTGAAAACCTTCCCAACATTCTGTGGAGAGGTGGAAATCGGGAAATGGTATGACATACCTGTAAAATCTGCTAAGTCTTCTGATGGCAGTGAATGGCACGGTATTTTCCGAAAGGGTAGCGAGAACAAGGTGATCGTATACTTCTTTGGTGGTGGGGTAAGCATTACCGGAGAAACCTCAGAAGCTGGTAAAAACTTTTTTGAGACCACGGTGTTCGGACAGGATTTTGTGGCGCAGGGTGGTATTGGCAGTAAAGTTGATGAAAACCAGTTCAAGGATTGGACGTTTATCGTTGTTCCCTATGCGTCTGGTGACTTTCATAGTGGACCGGGTGAATACCATTAGACCCAAGACGGGAAAGACAAGACAGTTTATCACAACGGTTATAACAATTACTCTGCGTTCATAGATGAAATCAAGGCATATGTAGGGGAACCTGACACCTTACTTGTAACTGGTTTTTCGGCAGGTGGATTTGCAACATCCTTGCTTGCGGATGATGT
>JAAWCS010000032.1 GCA_022793375.1 Lachnospiraceae bacterium | reverse complement strand
TTTTTTTCAATAAAAAAAGTTTCGAAGGGGCATTGAAAATTTGCTGTAAATATGGGAAGAATCGAGGTTCAGGGGAACAAATGAAGAAAATAAGAAAATGAAAACGTCGGAACTTTCCTAGTACTACGACGGAAGACGGGCCTTGCGGGCAAGACGGAAAATCTTTTTAAATTCTGGTTTTATTATAGAGGAAATGGAGACGTTTTACAATATATATTTGCCTGAAATCCGCGTCTTTACGGAAAGGCTGTTTTATGGTACAATTCTAACGGTGAAAGGAGGGAGAACATCCCATGCATTACATTGTGCTTGACCTGGAGTGGAACCAGTGTCCGGCCGGGAAAGCCCGGGAGAATCCGAACCTCCCCTTTGAGATTGTAGAAATCGGGGCGGTGAAGCTGAATGAGGAGCGGAAGATTGTCGACTACTTCAGCGAGATGATTCGTCCGAAAGTGTATCGTAAGTTTCATTACCGGACGAGGGAGCTTCTCCATCTGGATATGAAGGAATTTGCGGGCGCCAGGAGCTTTCCGGAGGTGTTGGCGGACTTTTGGGCCTGGTGCGGCGACGACTGCCGTTTTTGCTCCTGGGGGCCGTTAGACTTGATGGAGCTGCAGCGGAACATGCATTTTTATCATATGAAGAACCCGCTTCCGATGCCGCTGTTGTATTATGACGTGCAGAAGCTGTTCAGCCTGCTGTATGAGGACGGCAAGAGCCGGCGTTCGCTGGAGGACGCGGTGGAGCAGCTGCAGATTGAGAAGGACATCCCGTTTCATCGGGCATACGACGATACCTGCTATACGGCACGGATTATGGAGCGCATGGACTGGGATCGGGTAAAGGAATTTGAATCCGTGGATTATTATCGACTGCCCTCCTGCCGGCAGGAGGAAATCCATCTGGTATTCAGCGGGTACGGGAAGTATGTATCGCGGATGTTTGGCAGCCGGGAGGAGGCGCTCAGGGATAAAGAGGTGCTTTCCGTCCGCTGCTATGAATGCGGGGCACGGATGAGGAAGCTGCTTCCGTGGTTTAATGCGAGCAGCCGGCAGTATTTGTCGTTGAACGAGTGTCCGGTGCACGGCCTGGTCAAGGGAAAGCTGCGGGTGAAAAAGACGCCGAACGACCGCGTTTTTATCATAAAGACATTGAAGAGGATCGGCGAGGAGGAAGCGGACGAGCTGCGCCTGCACCACGAGAACGTGAAAAAACGGCGCAGGGAAAAGGAAGCGGGCGCGGAATAGGATTTTATCGAAAAACAGACAAGACGGCTGTCAAACACGGATTTCAGGACAACAGATGGTTTCTGAGTACGATGGGGTACGATTAGAGGTTGTCCGTTATCTGCGTTTGGCAGCCGTTTCGTTTTGCCTGTCTTATAGGAGGGCGGTCAGCGCAGTTCCTTGCGCTTTTTTTTCTTTTTGCGCTCGCCGCTCATATAAATGCGCCGCATCTCGCGGGCTTTGCGGACCCGCCGCTGCTTGGGGCTGTAATGGTGGATCAGAAGCCCGCAGACTAAGGCGGCGAGGAGGGCGAGGAAAATATAACCGCACAGACTCCAGAGGTTGATGGTGATTACCTTGCGGGTCGATTCCGTGCCGGAGGCCGTTTCAAGCGGCGCAGGCTGGCTTTCGGAAGCGCCGCCGGGGAAGGAGGTGCCGTTCCCGTCCGCGGAGCCGCCGGGGAAAGCGGCGCCGTTTCCTTCCGCACCGGAGGCGTCGTCGGTGCCGGCAGTGTCACCGGCGCCGGTCGTCTCGTCTGTGCCGGTTTGCGGCTCGGAAGCGGATATGCTGCCATCGCCGGCGGCAGAGCTGCCCTCCGGATTTGTCTGTCCGGCGGCAGGATCGTTAAGCCGGCTGAGCAGGCGGAGGGCGGTTACGCCGACTTCCGCCCCCTGGTATTCATAGTGGACATAGCCGAGAAGGTTGGAGCCGGCATCCTCCTCCTGCGCGTATTCCAGGCGGGAATTGAGGGCGGAGAAGGGGACGGACGCCGGCAGCAGGATGTAGCAGTCGTCAAGCTGGACGGACAGGGGAGAGTCGTCAAAGGTGCTGCTTAAAAAGGAGAAAAACCCCATGCCGTTGTTGTTGTAAGTGGTATCCTCAACAGCCGTATTGTAACAGGTAAAATTCTGAAAGCCGTATTCAAAGAGGGTGCGCGAATCGCTGTACTGTGTCTGAAGAGAGTGCAGGATCACGCAGATCAGCTCCATGTCGCCGTTTTTGGCGTAGGTAACCAATGTATTGCCTGCCTTGGAGGTATAGCCGGTCTTGCCGGCAACGGCGTACTCGTAGTATTCGTCGCGGTTTTGGTTCATCATGCGGTGCGAATTGGAAAAGGAGTAGCCGTCGGGCTGAATATTGGTGGGAAGGGCTTCGTAGCTTGTTGAGGAAGCGATTTCCAGGAAAGTGTCGTTTTGGACCGCGTCCCGCATAATCATCGCCATATCGTAACAGGTGGTGTAGTGGTTGTCGTTGGGAAGCCCGTTGGAGTTTAAAAAGTTGGAGTTGGTGGCGCCGGCCTGGGCGGCGCGTTCGTTCATGCGTTCGCAGAAGGCGGCTTCGCTGCCGGAAATATGCTCGGCAATGCCCACGGCGGCTTCGTTGCCGGATTTCAACATCAGGCCGTAGAGCGAATCACGCATGCTGACGGCTTCGTCGACACTGAAACCGGCCTTCGAGGCGTCTAAGGGCATGCTGTTGATGGCGTTGGCGGAATAGACGATCGTATCGGTTAAATTGGACTGCTCACAGGCCACAAGGGCCGTGAGGATTTTGGTAATGCTGGCCGGGGGGTAGGCGGTGTAGATATCTTTGGCATAAAGGATATTGCCGGTGCGGGCGTCAATGAGGATTGCGGCATCGGCCTGCACTTCAGGGCCCTGCGGCCACCCGGGCTGGGTCGTCAGGTCGTCGGCCAAGGGGGAGACAGAAGGAACCGAAACCGGTCCGGAGGATGCCCGGGCCGGGGATGCCAAGGCCGCCGTGCCTGCGTCTGAGGGGGTAAAAGCGGCTTTGGCCGGCCCAGGGGATGTCTGGGAAGTTAAGGCCGCCGCGCCTGCGTCCGGGGAAGCAAAAGCGGCTTTAGCCGGAGCTAAGGAGGCCAGGAAAACAGCCAGAATCAGGGCCGCAGAGCTGAGTTTTTTGTGTCTTTTCGCGCAGAGCCGGCGCACCAGGAAAAAAGCGCCTTCGCACAGGAGCAGCAGGAGCGAGAAAAACCCAAGGATGCGGACGGCGAAGTCCATAAACAAACCTTCGGGCAGCATGTTAATCATTAAGTCGGTCGCCGGATCAAAGAGCCAAAGGTCGTTGTCAAAAAACAGGTGGTGAAAAAGGACGAAGGCCTGCGAGAAGTTGACGGCAATCGCCAGCCCTAAGACGGCAATCAGCGCGAAAAAGAAGAGCAGGCTTCCCTGGAAGCAGCGAAACATTGTCCGGCCGTCGGCCTTTGTGGCAAAAAGGACGAGCAGGGAGAGCACGAGAACCACGACAGCGCCGGTGCGGATTCGGAACATGCCAAGAAAGAGGTCCTTTACCTCCGCCATGTGAAACAGATCCTGGTCGTTGAAGAAATCCTGCTCGCGGCCGTCTACCGTTGTGCGGATCTGCATGGATTCTTCGCGGCCGCGCAGGTAGTCCATCATATGCCTGGTCACGTCCATGACGTCGTCCATCTCCATCGAGAGATCATTAAGAACGCCGTATTTCTCATATTCTTTTTGAAAAAAACCATAGTCCGCGTAGCAGGCCACATCAAAAGCCGTGACGAGCAGGATCAGGATCAGGGCAATGGAATATAAAAAGCCGAAAAGTCGGTGCGTTATTTTCATGCAAAACCTCCTTGCGGCCGTTATGCGCCCGCATGTCCTCTATTATATATAGAAAGCGAGGTAAAAATCAAGGGGAAGAGGAAAAAAGTCGCAGACCGGGACAGGAATTATTACTTGAACCAAAAGGGTTTTTCTGGTAAGATAAGGCATAAGCCGGTGGAAACAGGGAAAACAGCATAAAGCCGGCGACCGAAAGAAGGGGGAAACCCGATGCGTTTACGAAATATTCCGCGGGCCGCGCAGACGGTGGCCGCGAGCCCCTTTGTGGAGCAGGAGCCGGCCGCCTGGCGCGGCCGCTGGCAGCAGCGTTTTGGCAGCGAAAAGCCGCTGCATATCGAAGTCGGGATGGGAAAAGGCCGCTTCCTGATGGAGATGGCGGCGCAGAATTCGCAGGTCAATTACATCGGGCTGGAGCGCTATACCAGCGTCCTTCTGCGGGCGGTGGAGCGGCGGGCCGCAGAGGAGGGCGGCAGGGAGCCGGAGTCCGGCGTCCCGGGAAAGGAAGCCGGCACTTGCACATTCGGCGACCCGCAGGAAGAAACAAGCAGCCGTATGCCGGGTAACCTTCTCTTCCTCTGTGAGGATGCGGTTCGCCTGCCGGAGCTTTTTGCACCCGGCGAAGTGGAGCGGATTTACCTCAATTTTTCCGATCCCTGGCCCAAAGAACGTCATGCGGCCCGCCGTTTGACCTCGCCGGCGTTTTTACGGCGCTACGAACAAATCCTCGCGCCCGGCGGGACGATCGAATGTAAGACCGACAATCAGGCATTGTTTGACTTCTCGCTGGCGTCGGCCGCTGAGAGCGGCTGGCAGGTGACAGCCAGCACGCGCGATCTGCATCACGACGCGCTCGGCGAAGGCAATGTGATGACCGAGTACGAAGAGAAATTTTCGGCAAAGGGCAATCCGATCTGCAAGATGGTGCTGAAAAGGCCGGCAGAAGGGGACGCGCAGACAACGGACGCTTCGATTTGACAAAAGCGCGCTTGCCGGCATAAACGGCGTAAAATGTGCATACAATAAGCCAAAGCGCCAAAATGAGAGGCGGCATCATGGCAAAAAAAGACCTGCGCTATCGGATGGATAAGAGCATGTCCGGCAACAATGATTGGAACCGGACGATCCTGCGGATGGAAAAATCCTGGAAGGAATTGAACGATTTTCTGGAAAAGGGTATGAAGAAGAAGGGAAAGTCCAGGTAGACTTTTGCAATACGGTACCATTATGCCCTGAGAACACGGGCAAGAAGGAGGAAACTATGGCGGAAATTATTAAACAGGATGTATTTAGTGAGAAGGTTTTAAACGCGGCCGGCCCGGTGCTGGTAGACTTTTATGCGGACTGGTGCGGGCCGTGCAAGATGATGGCGCCGGTGCTGGACGAGCTGTCGACAGAAAAGAGCGGCCAGCTGACGATCTACAAGATCAACGTCGATGAAAACCCGGATATCGCAAGGGAATATCGCGTGATGTCGATCCCGACGATGATCCTGTTCAAGGGCGGCCAGGCGGTGACAACGGTCATGGGCGCGATGCCGAAAAATGATTTATGGAAGAAGCTGGAGTCCGCGCTCTAAGGCAAAGCGGAGCCGGCCCGGCGCCCCGGGGACTGAAAACCAAAATAATCCAAAAGCAAAAGGAGTATCGGAAGTTGCCGGGGGGCGGCAGGCCGGTACTCTTTTTTGCAAATGTCCGGAATCATGATCCGTGTTAAGGCGCTGCTCTTTAAGCTACTCTTCCAAAAAGAAAATATCCTCTACAGGCCGCTTCAGCAGCCGGGCAATTTTCATCGCAAGCGCAAGCGTCGGATTGTACTTATCATTTTCAATCGCGATGATTGTCTGTCGGCTCACGCCCAGCTGCCCTGCCATATCCTCCTGCCGAAAACCAGCCTCCTTGCGCAGCTGTTTGATCGTATTTTTCATTGTCTCACGCTTTCACGATAAAAAACGTGCCCATTGACACGATGATAACAGCCGCTGTGACAACCGCCAGAACGATCCACAGAAGCTTGTTCGGCGCCTTGTATTCCTCCTCCCCGGCAACCATTTTTCGTTTGACGGCCAGCTGGGAAAAGCCCTGCACACACGAAGCAAAACAGAAAATCAGCCCGGGCAGAGGATGATAGTCGGCCCCGTTTCTAAGCGTCTGCCAGCAATTAAAAAAGGTCCAGGCCGCCAAAGAAAGCATCACAGACCGATAGCCCCATTCTTCGGACCGCAGTTGAATGTCCCGGTCCATCTCATCCATTTTTCTCATAAAGCCACTCCTTTGTGCGGACGAAAAAACGCCATTAAAAAGTTAAAAGTATTTTACATTTTTGATTATACTCTTTGAAGGGGAAAAGTCAAGAACTTTTTACATTTCAAAAAAGATACGCGCCCCAGGCAAAACCGCTCAAATGCCCAAAATTCATGCACAACCGGCAAAGTGTCTCTTGAGCATTTACCCGGCGGCAGATAAAGTAACATCATACTATTTCAAATACAAAGGAGGACGCCGCCATGGACGTATCGACAACCCTTCGGAAATTTGGCCTGGAGCAGACATTTAAGTATCTGTACAAAGACCCGGAGAAAAATTTGTTGAAACTGATGAACTGGGCCGATCATTTTGCAGGAGAAGAATTTGCGGCCCCGCGCCGGATGGTACGCGAAGCAATGAGCGACCCGGAGCACCCGTACTACGGCTACATCCGCCGCCTTCTCAACGAAGTTGACCCGCATGTCATGCAGACGACGGCGGTAAACTTTTTTATCAACGCGGCCCTGGAGGGCTGGCCGAAACAAGAAAAATGCCGCAGACAATACGGCTGTAACATCCCCTGGACGATCCTGCTGGACCCTACCAGCGCCTGCAACCTGCGCTGCGCCGGCTGTTGGGCCGCCGAGTACGGCAACCGCCTAAACCTCACATATGAAGAAATCGACGACATTATCCGCCAGGGCAAGGAACTGGGCGTGTACCTCTACATCTACACCGGCGGCGAACCGCTGGTACGCAAAAACGATCTGATCCGCCTGTGCGAAGCACATTCCGACTGCGTATTTCTCTGCTTTACGAACGCTACGCTGATCGACGAAGCCTTTGCCGACGAAATGCTGCGAGTAGGCAACTTTGTGCCGGCGATCTCCCTCGAAGGATTTGAAGAGACCACGGACGGCCGCCGCGGGGAAGGCGTGTACCAAAAAGTCATGGAAGCAATCACGCTCCTGCGGCGCAAAAAGCTTCTGTTCGGTATTTCCGCCTGCTACACCAGCGCGAATTTCGAGTCGATTACCTCCGAAGAATTTTTTGACAGCCTGATCGGGCTGGGAGCCTATTTCATCTGGTATTTCCACTATATGCCGGTGGGCAACGATGCCGTGCCCGCGCTGATGCCGACGTCGCGGCAGCGACGCGAAACTTACCATCGCATCCGCAAATACCGGGCCGAAAAGCCGCTGTTTGCCATGGACTTCCAGAACGACGCCGAGTATACGGGCGGGTGTATTGCCGGCGGACGCCGCTATTTCCACATTAACGCAAACGGCGACATCGATCCCTGCGTATTCATCCATTATTCCGATTCCAACATCCGCCAAAAAACAATCCTGGAAGCGCTGCGCTCGCCGATGATGATGGCTTACCATGACAATCAGCCGTTTAACGAAAATATGCTGCGCCCCTGCCCGATGCTGGAAAACCCGCAGAAACTGCGAGCCATGGTAACGGCCGCCGGCGCGCGCTCCACCGATTTGATTTCTCCCGAGTCCGTCGAGCACCTGTGCGCAAAATGCGACCGCTATGCTAAGGAGTGGCAGCCGGTAGCCGAAGAATTGTGGCAGGCGGAGACGGAAAGCGCGCGGCAGAATAAACCAGCCGACCGGCCGCTATAGGCAAAAAACAGAGGTTCCGAATGAAAAGCCGAAAACCAGGTAAGCTTGCCCGAAACGCCGTGCTCTTTTTGCTCATGGCCGGATTTTTGTTTTGGATGTTTCACCAGGATTTCCCGGCCATCCTGGCCTGCCTGGACAGCCTGTCGGCCGCCGAGCTTGTATTGCTGCCGGCAATGGGGCTGGGGTATTCGCTGCTGGATGCCGCCGTGTTTTTCAGCCTTGTACAAGGACGCCTTCCCTCGTTTCGCTACCGGGAATCCGTCACGCTTACGTTTCTAACCGTGTTTGGCAATACGACGACCTCCGGCGCCGGGAGTCTCCCTTTGCAGAGCTATTACCTGTATCGGCGGGGCTTGTCGGCCGGCAGCGGAGTCGGCCTGATGCTGCTGGAATACATTCTTCATAAAACAACCGTCCTGCTCTATGCGGCCGCCGTGATGCTGGCACAAGGAAGCTGGCTGCGGCAAAAAATGCCGTCGCTGATGCGATACATTTATCCCGGCTTTGCCGTGTGCGGCGCAATCATAGCGGCCCTGGCGCTTTTGTGCACCTGGGACCGGGTTCGGCAGCTGCTTGAATGGGGAATCGGGAAACTGCCAAAGGACGGCCCCTGGGAAAAACGGAAAGAAGAGTGGAACAAGAATCTGGAATTCCTGTATAAAGAAGCCGAAAAACTGCGGAAAAACCGCCGGGCCTGCCGCCGGGCCGTCCTGTTCAGCATCGTCAAGCTGTCGTGGCTGTATACAATCCCCTGCGTGTGCCTGCAAATGGCCGGCGCGCACGGCCTGCCGGCCGGGAAGGCGTTTGCTCTGTCGTCGATCCTTTTGCTGATTACGGGAGCGCTGCCAAACGTGGCCGGCGCAGGTCCGACCGAATTTGCGTTTCTGCTGCTCTTTGAACCATGGAACGGGCGGGCGACCGCCGCCGGCGCCTTGATCCTCTATCGAATAGCCACGTATTTCTTCCCGTTTTTGATAAGCATCGGCGTATTCCTTTGGCAAAAGAAAAACCTCACCCTGCCGCAGAACGCCTGAAGATGGAATCCCTCCTCAAAAAAGATTTCTCGGAAACCAATTTTTTTATAGGAATGCCAGCTATGGAAAAGACATGACATCGGCGGGAAAGGAACGCCAAAAAAGGAACGAAAAAGGAACATCGGCGGGGAAGAAAGCCGCATGTTGACAGAATAAAAACCGCGGAATATAATAACACAGAAACGAAATTCTGCGCTGTAACAAACATGCAGGCATTGAAGCCGCGCTGCCTGGTTCATGCATGACAGCCAAAAGCCGAGAAAGCAGAGGGACAAAATATGGCAACTATTTATGGAAGCATGCTGGAACTGATTGGAAAAACCCCATTGCTGGAGTTACGGGCCCTTGCAAAAAAACGGCGTCTAAAAGCCCGCGTGCTGGCAAAACTCGAATATTTAAACCCGGCCGGAAGCGTCAAGGACCGGACGGCAGCGTCGATGATAGACGATGCCGAAAAACGGGGAATTTTGAAAGAAGGTTCGGTCATCATTGAGCCGACCTCGGGAAATACGGGCATCGGTCTGGCAGCGATTGCCGCCGTCAAAGGATACCGGATCATCTTGACAATGCCGGAAACCATGAGCGTCGAACGCCGCAATATTCTCAAAGCTTACGGCGCCGAACTCGTGCTGACAGAAGGCGCGGCGGGGATGGCAGGGGCCATCGCCCAGGCAGAAAAGCTGGCGGCAGAGATACCGGACAGCTTCCTGGCCGGGCAGTTTGTCAACCCGGCCAATCCCGCCGCGCATCAGAGAACAACCGGGCCGGAAATATGGGAGGATACGGACGGCGGCGTAGATATTTTTGCAGCCTGTGTCGGGACCGGCGGCACGATCAGCGGAACCGGCGCGTACCTAAAAGAAAAAAATCCCCGCGTGAAAATTGTGGCGGTAGAGCCAGCCTCTTCGCCGGTTTTGTCAAAGGGAACGGCAGGCCCCCACAAAATACAAGGAATCGGCGCCGGCTTTGTACCGCAGGCGCTGGATACGACTGTGTACGATGAAATTATTACGGTGGCCGACGAGGACGCTTTTGCAGCCGCCCGAGAACTGGGCAGGACAGAAGGAGTGCTGGCCGGCATCTCCTCAGGGGCGGCCCTGCACGCCGCGCTTAGATTGGCCGCCAGGCCGGAAAACGCCGGCAAAACAATCGTGACGCTGTTACCCGACAGCGCCGACCGCTACTACTCAACCGAACTCTTCGGATAAAAACAGCGGTTTGTTTCGGCGGATAGAGGATTTCCTGTGTCCTCTGCTGTGGCGTTGGCAGTCCCGGCCGTCTTTGCGGATCGCCAATCAAGGGGGAAAGCCCGAAAACCGCAAAAAATCGCCCGTAAAAAAGCGCATAAAATGCCAACGCAAAAAACCGTAAAAAAATAAACTTTTTTAAAAAAAGTACTTGCATTTCCTGAAACGTTGGTATATAATATCTCTTGCGTCACAGAAGAGACACTTAACAGAAAGCACCGCTAGCTCAGTTGGTAGAGCACCTGACTCTTAATCAGGGTGTCCAGGGTTCGAGCCCCTGGCGGTGCACATCACAAAAAGGCCGAGAATTGTTGATTTTCAATGGTTTTCGGCTTTTTTACTGCCTTTAAAAAGCAGCCGAATGCAGCATAAAGTCTGTGATTCTGTTCGCGGTCAGCCCGTGGTCAAAATGGTGTTCGTGGTCGTTTCGTGGTCAGAGATTCACGGAATCCTTCTCCTGCGCTGTTAAAGACTGTTTCTGATACTTTGTGATATTGTCAATAGGTTTGACAACATCTTTTACATTGGATAAACCCTTGTTTTATGGCCTCTGTTAAATCGATTTGTTTTGCATTTTGCATGCCGCTGCAATGTTGGTTTATATGATATTTGTTGGTTTTATCTGTTACCCATACAATTTCACGCTTAAAAATATTTACGTTTAAAATTTGCCCCAGATAGGTAACATCCTGAGGATAATTACTGCAATGTCTGTTTAATTCGTGAGTCAAAACATTTTGTAAATGTTCATAGGGAGCAGTATATTTCATAAAATTTAAAATCTGAAGTAGTTGGCTAAATCCCTCCATGGAAAAGGGGATTTCGGAAGAAAAACGAACTCTTCTATTGGACCTATAATTGTATATACGTCCGCCATGGGCGGCGATATTGCGATATTCTAAACAGGTAAAAAGGGTATCCATCATCAGATTGATCATTACTTCAGGTGAATGGCTAGCGTTATCAGGATACAATTTTTTTACCATTAGAGTTTGTTGAGGTTTTTTCATTAAGTCAATAAAGTTGATTATAGTACTGAGGTAAACACTTTTAAAAAGTATCCATGGAGGAACAAATCCGTATTGGACTGTATAGTGATGGATAGGATTTTTATCAGTATCCAGAGTGTCTTTCATGGTTGTTAGGATTCCAGATAAAGAAAAGCGTTGTTTTCGTTTTCGCTTGTTTTGATAATTTCGAAAAGCTAAATAATCATCTTGATGGATACCAAAAGAACGTGCTATGACATCAGCGGCAGATTCTTTTATACGTTCTTCCAAATCTAACATAGAAGCCATTACGGCATTCCGTAAGTTTTTGGAGGATAAATATAGGGAATAAATTTGTTCAAAGGTTACGTCTGAACGATACATTTTTCCGGTTTCCGTAGAAATAATGTAAGGCTCTCGATAACTCTTAATAAGATTAGAATATCCGATAGCCTCCAAAACTTTTTTTGCACGTTCTTCATTTTGGATAATTAAATAGTGAGACTTGAGTTTGGAAATCTGCTCGTCAAGTGAGGCATAATGAAGTTCTTTTTTGTCCATACATATTTCTCCTATGCAAAAAGAGCCCTGGAATACAATCCCAAGACTCTCCGCGACCGCACAGCAGTCATTCGCTAGGTAGCTACATTATACAGTGTATCTAAGAACCTTGTCAAGTATTCATATGTTGAGTTTTTAATGATTATTTTCTAAAATTATCTTCTCTGCCGCAGTCTCAGTTTCACCAACGCCGGATCACAGCAGGCTAGCCGGGCCAGCTGCGCGTCGGTGTAATTTCGTTCTTTTGCTTCTCTCAAAAGCTCATCGTCTATCAGGAGATCGGCAGCAAAAATATTTGCTTCCTGTTCAATTTTTGAATCCAGAAATAGGGTGTAGTTTCGGATAAAATAGCAATTCTGCTTTCTGTGTAAGACAGCATGTCCTAATTCATGTGACATTACTAAATTCATCTCTTCTTCCGAGAGATCTTCATTCAAAAAGATACAGCGATGTTTCTTCAAATACATATAATATCCACATCGCGATCCAAGAGGGCCGATCTGAATTTGAATGTTTAGATATTTAGCGATATCAAAGGGATTCCGGCTGTTAAAGCGTTTTATATACTGATTGACTATACTGTGAATATCTCGTCTCAAATATCACACCTACTTTTTGTTTTTATGCGGATTATATTTTTCTTTGTTGATCGCTTTCAGCCTGCGGAGCATAAGTTCAACCTGCCCGGCAAAAAGCTCCAGATCCTCTTCGGGAATATCGGTTCCCTCGAAACTGGCGGGACCATCTTCACCGGCGGACAGCTTAGACATAATGTTTTCTAAATCCTTTGCAATGTCTTTGTTGTCTTTTTCGTTAAGCCCATCTTTATCGGTCCCGTTAAGCAAATAATCCATGCTCACATCAAAATATTTTGCTACCGAATTTAATTTTTCTGCGTTTGGTACGGACTTATCCCATTTGACTATAGTGCTGTTGCCAAATCCCAATTCAGCTTCTAAAACAGGCAGGCTTATTCCGCGTTTTTTTGCAAGTGCCTTGATGCGATCTTTTAGCGTCATACCATTTTCCTTTCAATACGAGAAAAAAATCTCGAAAAAGACTTGACAATAAGAAAATATTCTCGTATAGTAGAGGATGTAAGGAGAAAAAAATCTCGTAAACATCACAAACCCAGCCAGGGAAAAGCCAATATAAGCGGCTGTAAAAGAATACTTTCGTGTTGCTTGTTACTATGATAGAATATTTTCTCCTTCCTGTCAACATCATAAAGAGAAAAACCGCAGGTTTGACATCTTGGACGAAACGTTCAGGATCATTGGAAATAAGGAGGTGACCCGACATGGCAAGAGCGCCGAACGAGAGACAGTAACAGGCGAAGGCCATGTGTAGCGTTTTTAATTTTTAGCGAGGTACATGGAATGATAAATTCGATCTTGGAAGCGATTTGTGTTTCTCTGGAGACTGAGTTTGGCGGGGCATATCAAATCCACAGGGAAGAAAAGAAGCAGGAATTGACAGAGCCTTGTTTTTGGGTGCTTTGCCTCACCCCCGCAAGCCGGCTGTTTTTAAATAAGCGGTATTTCAGAAAAAATCCCTTTTGCATCCACTATTTCCCGGGCGGTTCGGGAAAAAGAGAGGAATGCCATGCGGTGGCAGAACGGCTTTTCTCCTGCCTTGAATGGCTGGATGTGGGCGGCGATCCGGTGATGGGGACAAAAATGGAGTATGAAATAGTTGATGGGATCCTTCACTTTTTTGTGAATTACGATCTGTTTGTTTGCAGGGTGAGCGAGCCAATTCCGCTTTTAGAGGAGGTTTCTTCCAAAACCCAGTTGAAACATGGCGAGGGCATGCCTTTATGCCCTGAGAACACGAGAAAATATGAAGAAAGGACAGGTGAAAGAACGGTGGGAAAAAGCAAAACGCAGGGAGCGCCGGATACAGGAGAAAGCGGACTTTTATTTTCAAAAGAACAGCTGGTTTCCTCGGAGCGTTTTCGGGAAAGGAAGGATATCCTGGAGGCTCTTCTTGATGAAAGCGAGACTTACACGATCAAAACCGCGGAGGAAAAAATGGAAAATTATATGAAAGGTAAGGTGAAGTAGGATGGCTTTAGGCGGAGGTACTTTTTTGGCGCAGAATAAGGAATTGCCGGGTGCTTATGTCAATTTTGTTTCAAAGACGGCGGCAAGCGGGAGGCTTTCCGAGAGAGGGATTGCGACGATGCCTCTGGAATTGGACTGGGGAGTTTCCGGAGAGATTTTTGAGGTGACAAGCTGGGAGTTTCGGGAGAACAGCAGAGAGATTTTCGGATATGAGTATGAAAGCGACAAATTAAAAGGGCTCAGGGACTTGTTTTTGAACGCGAATACACTTTATGGGTATCGGCTGAATGGAGAAGGGAAGAAGGCCGGCAACGCTTTCGCACAAGCGCTTTACTCCGGAGTGCGCGGGAATGATCTGAAAATTTCCATTCAGATCAATGCGGACAATGAAAGTCTGTTTGATGTGAAAACCATTTTGGGAACAGTCGTTGTGGACGAACAGACCGTTTCAGCGGCAGACGAATTGACAGCGAACAAATACGTGCGGTGGAAAGATGGAATCGTCCTCGAAGCGACAGCGGCGGCTCCCCTGACAGGGGGTGAAAACGGAGAGGTAAGCGGAGCGGACTACCAGGCCTATCTGGATAAGATTGAGTCATATACGTTTCATACGATGGGCGCTGCGGTAACGGACGATACGACAAAAGCCCTTTTTGCCGCTTTTGTAAAGCGCATGCGCGATGAAATGGGCGTGAAGTTCCAGCTTGTCCTTTACGATTACGCGAAAGCGGATTACATGGGCGTAATCAGCGTCAATAATAAGACTCTGGACGAAGGCTTTGGAGAAGCGGGCCTTGTTTATTGGGTGACGGGGGCTTCCTGCGGATGCGCGGTCAATAAAAGCAACCAGAATAAAAAGTATGACGGAAACTTCAAGGTCGATACCCCGTATACGCAGAACCAGCTGAAAGCAGCGATCCGGGAAGGGAAGTTTACCTTCCATAAAGTGGGAACGGACATCCGGGTACTGGAGGACATCAATACGATGGTCACGACCTTGGAGACGATCGGGGCCGCATTTAGAGAAAATCAGACGGTCCGTGTGATCGACCAGATCGGGAACGATATTGCGGTGCTTTTTAACACAAAGTACCTTGGGGTTGTTCCGAACGATGCGGCGGGGCGTATTTCCCTTTGGTCGGATATCGTGAAGCACCACGAACAGCTGCAGGCGATCCGGGCGATTGAAAATTTCTCGGATGCCGATGTGACGGTAGAGCAGGGGGATACAAAGAAGTCCGTGGTGGTATCGGACTTTGTAACGGTAGTGAATGCTATGAGCCAATTATATATGGTTTGCACAGTAGCGTAGAAAAGGAGTGAGAGGATATGTCGAATGTGACAATGAAAGCCAAGGATACCGTATTTGCGGCGCTGGCAGAGTGTTTTATCACGATCGGGGCGCGCCGGTACAATTTCATGCAGGCGATCAACCTGGAAGCAAAATTCGAGAAGAATAAGACGGAGGTCCCTATTTTGGGCAAAACCGGGAGGGGGAACAAGGCCTCCGGGTGGAAGGGGACCGGCAGTGCGACTTTCCACTACAATACTTCGATCTTCCGGCAGATGATGATCCAGTATAAGGATACCGGGGAGGATATGTATTTTGAGATACAGATTTCCAACGAAGATAAGACTTCCGCGGCCGGCCGGCAGACGATGATCTTGATGGACTGCAACATCAACGGCGGCATACTGGCAAAATTTGACGCCGACGGCGAGTATTTGGAGGAAGAGATGGAATTTACGTTTGAAGATTTCAAAATGCCGGAAGCCTTTAAAGACCTGGAAGGGTTTCTAACCAACTAAAAATCGTCACCCCCTTGTAAGGCATCGTGATAAGGCTTTATGGGGGGGGGACATGAGAAAAAAGTAAGGAGAATGAAAAAATGTCTAAATTCAGCAGATTTATGAAGGCAAATAAAATTAAGAAGGAGAACGGTTTTTACCCGGCCACAAAGTCCCTTGTGGACGAGAACGGGACGGCCCTTAAATGGGAGTTTCGGCACATTACATCAAAGGAGAACGAAGCGATCCGCGAGGACTGCACGGTAGAGGTTCCCATTACCGGTAAGCCGAATATGTTCCGGCAGAAATTAAAGTCCGGTCTTTATGCCCAGAAGATGATCGTTGCGTCGGTGGTTGTTCCGGACTTGTACGATAAGGAGCTGCAGGATTCGTATGGCGTTATGACGCCGGAGGATTTATTGCTTGCCATGGTCGACAATCCGGGCGAATACAACGATCTGGCTTCCTTTGTGCAGAAGTTCCAGGGATTTGATGTTTCCTTCTCGGATAAGGTGGACGAAGCAAAAAACTAATTGAGGAAGGGGATTGGGAAGCGAATTTTGCTTACTATGCTCTTCTGAAATTACATATCCTTCCGTCCGTTTTTCTGGAAATGGAGGAACAGGAAAAAGCCTTTGTCGTAGCGGCGATCAAAGTAAAAATTAAGAGCGATAAGGAACAGAAAAAAGAGATGAAACGCAAGGCTAAAAAGGGAAAGAAAGGTGGGTGATCGCGTGGAGAGCATTCAGGCGGCTATAGAATTACAAGACAATTTTACGGGTGCCTTATATCAGATAATAGATTCCTGGAGCCCGGCGCCGATCGTGCTTCCGGTTCAATGGCAATCCGGCGGTCCGGAGGTTTTCACGAATTCGGGCGTGGAACGGTTTGAACAGGAGGTGCAGAGTACAAATGCCCTGCTAAAGAGGCTAAGCGCGGCGCAGGATGCGATCGCAAAGCGGGCATATAACACCCATGTTTTGCCGCCGGAGGCGTTTCAGGAGCTAAACCGAATGGCTGTGAGGATCGACCTTGTAAGAAACCGGATTCAGCAGTTTGAGAGCAATCCGTTAAATATGGGGACGGACGCTGCCAATACGGGATTGGAAATGCTGCGCGGGCAGCTGGATCAGGCTGTCCGGGAACAGCAGAAACTGAATCAGGCGATGGATGCATGGGACATTCAGGCAGCAAATGAGGCTTATTTACGGCTGCAGCAAACAATCGGCGGCACGGAACGATATATTCGGGACAATGTGGATGAACAAGGGCGGCTGAACCAGGCGATCGAGGGCGGGGCGAATAGTCCGATGCGTATAATTGGCGGGATAGCTGCCGATTATGTGACGCCGGAAACGCTTTCAAATGTTTTGAACTTATCCGATCAGCTGACTGCCGCCTCTGCGCGTCTGGATTCAATGAATGACGGGCTGCAAACAACGGGGGATTTGCAGAACATGATTTTCCTTTCTGCGGAAAGGGCGAGGGGTTCCTATCAGGCAACGGCTGACGCGGTCTCACAGTTAGGACTTACGGCAGGGGACGCGTTTGGCAGTTCGGAAGAAATCATTGCCTTTACGGAACAGGTGAATAAGCAGTTCGTGATTGCCGGGACAGAGACGGCGGACATGGACGCGGCTATGCAGCAGCTGACGCAGGCGATGGCTTCGGGGGTTCTGCAAGGTGAAGAATACAATAGCATTCTGGAGAAAGCCCCGAACATTATTCAGGCGATTGCCGATTATCTGGAAGTGCCGAAAGCGGAATTGGAGGACATGGCGGCAAAAGGACAGATTTCTGCGGATATTGTGAAAGCCGCCCTGTTTGCGGCGGCGGACGAGACAAATGCAAAACTTGAAAGTATGCCGAAAACATTTGAGCAGATCGGGACCTCGTTTCAGAATGCGGCGCTGGTAGCATTTCAGCCGATTCTGGAGCGGTTAAATGAGATCGCAAACAGCGAAGCGTTTCAGCAGCTTGTAAATGGCGCAATGGAGGTCCTGGCGATTGCCGCGGGCATGGCGCTGCAGATTTTTGATCTGCTGTCTGCCGGAGCCGGGCTTTTAGAAGAAAACTGGTCGTGGCTGTCCCCCCTTGTTTACGGCGTCGCCGGTGCGCTGGCCGTTTATTATGGCTGGCTGCTGCTGACAAAAGGGGCGGCGCTGGCCGCAGCGGCGGCACAGGGAGCGCTGAGCTTTGCAAAGATGATGGCGGTGCCCGTGTACGCGCTGTTAAGCGGTGCGACGATGGCGGACACGGCGGCACAATGGGGATTGAATTCCGCTATGTTTGCCTGCCCGATTGTCTGGATTATTATCTCAATCATTGCGCTGATCGCTGTGTTTTATGCGGCGGTAGCGGCGGTAAATAAGTTTGCGGGGACATCGGTTTCCGCGACAGGTATTATTTGCGGCGTGTTTATGGGGGTGGCAGCCCGGATCGGAAATCTGTTTGTCGCGTTAATTAACTTTGCGATAGACCTTTTCGCAGTGCTTTGGAATTTTATAGCCGCCTTTGTAAATTTTTTTGGAAATGTATTTTATGATCCGGTGGGGGCGATTGCCCGCTTGTTTTTCGACCTGGTTGACACGGTCCTTGCTCTGTTAGAATCCCTTGCGGGTGCGATCGATGCGATTTTTGGCTCAAACCTTGCCGGCGCCGTCTCCGGATGGCGCGGCTCCTTGTCCGGGTGGGTGGATGAAACCTTCGGGCAAGGTGAAGAAATTATGGATAAAATAGACCCCTCCGGCTTTCACGTAGATCGTTTTGAGTATAAAGAGGCGTGGGAGGCCGGGTATTCCTTCGGCGAAGGGATCGATGAAAGTATAGCAAACCTCGATCTGATGTCTTTATTTAACGGCGCCCTTCCTAAGGCCGAAGATTATACGGATTTGAGTAATTACGAGACGGGACTTGAAGAGATCGGGAGCGGAGTTGGCGATATTTCCGGGAATACCGGAAGGATGGCTGACAGCATGGAAATAACGGGAGAAGAATTAAAATACCTGCGGGACCTTGCGGAGCAGGAGACGATCAACCGCTTTACAACGGCTGAAATTACGATTGAACAGACAAACAACAATAATATCAGCAAAGGGATGGATTTAGACGGCGTGATTTCCGGAATGACGGAGGCTGTAAATGAGGCGATTGCTGTTTCAACGGAAGGAGTGCATGATTAGATGGGACAAAGCGGATACGATTTTTATCTGGGGAAATGCTTGCTGCCGATCTCCCCTTCTAAACTTACGCTGAAAATCAACAATGCGAATGAGACGGTCACGCTGATGAACGAAGGGGAAATCAATATCCTGAAAAAGGCGGGCCTAACCGACATTGAATTTGAATGCAGAATCCCGCAGGAGAAGTACCCGTTTGCGGTTTATAAAGCGGGGTTTAAGGAGGCGGAGTATTTTCTGGATTACTTTGAGTCTTTGAAAACAGGCAAAAAACCGTTCCAGTTCATTGTATGTCGGAAAAAGCCAACGGGGAAGAAGCTTTTTGATACCAATATCAAGGTATCTATGGAGGAATACAAAATTTCAGAAGATGCGAAGAACGGATTTGATCTTCTGATCGATATAAAGCTGAAACAATGGCGGGATTACGGGACAAAAACGGTAAGCATCGCTTTTAACGCGGGAAAGCCGAAGGCGAGTGTGGATCCGCAGAGGGAGACAACCGGCTCTCCGGCGCCGGCTGAGGCGCAGAGTTACACAGTAGTAAAAGGCGACTGCCTTTGGAACATTGCAAAAAGGTTTTACGGGAACGGCTCAAAGTATTCGGTTATTTATAATGCGAACAGAGACGTGATCGGGGGCAACCCGAACCGGATTTATCCGGGACAGGTGCTTACAATCCCGGCTGTTTAAGAGGGGGCATTCGGATGGGTGTTGAGCTTTTGATTGGAAATGAAACCGGGACGTCGGTCTGCCTTCCGGCATTGGAGGAAGGGGTTGAGTGGACGACAGAAAGGAAGAATACGCCCGGGAAGCTGGTTTTTAAGGTGTTGAGGGACGATGCGCTTGACTTCTCGGAGGGCAGCGCGGTGAGGATGAAGGAAAACGGGGAGGAGATATTTTTCGGTTTTGTGTTCCAACAGAAAAGGGACAGGGAACAGATCATCACGGTTACTGCTTACGATCAGCTGCGGTATCTGAAAAACAAGGATACCCTCGTGTACGAGAATAAGACGGCGGATCAGCTTTTAAGGATGATTGCCGCGGACTATGCCCTGAATGCGGGGCTGCTGGAGCATACGGGATATGTCATTGAATCGAGGGTGGAGGAAAACACATCTCTTTTTGAAATGGTACAAAACGCCCTTGACTTAACGCTGCAGAATACAGGTGAGATGTTTGTGATGTATGACGATTTTGGCAGGCTTACATTAAAGAATATTTCCTCGATGGCAGTAGGAGCTCCGGGCGCCTATCTGATGGTAGATGAAGAAACGGGCGAAAACTTTGAATATACGTCCTCGATTGACGATGGCGCCTACAACAAGATAAAGCTGACTTACGACAATGAGGAGAACGGGTTCCGGGAAGTCTACCTTGCGCAGGATCCGGCCAATATCAACAAGTGGGGAATCCTGCAATACTTTGATACCTTGAAAAAAGGAGAGAACGGCCAGGCGAAAGCAGACGCCCTTCTGAAACTCTACAATAAGAAAACCCGCAAACTGAAACTTAGCAATGTGTTAGGAGATAACCGGGTGAGGGCCGGCAGCAGGATTTTAGTGAACCTGAATCTGGGGGATATGAAACTTAGAAATTTCATGCTTGTGGAGAGCTGCAGGCATACATACAAGGAAAGCGGGCACCAGATGGAGCTGACGCTTCGGGGAGGTGAGTTTGTTGGCTGATGCAAATGCGCTTGTGGAAGCGATGAAAAAAGCTTCGCGGGAGGAGCGGGAAGCATCAAAGCCTGTTCAGGTGTATTTTGGGGAGGTTATCTCGAAATCACCGCTGAACATTAACGTAGAACAGAAGATGGTCCTCGGCGAAAACCAGCTTATTTTGACAAGAAACGTTACGGATTTCGTTACGATGATAAGCGTAAGCTGGGAAACGGAGGATAAAGAGGGCGGTGAGGAGGGGACGGCATCTGAAACGCATAGACATCGGATTTCAGGGCAAAAGCAGATCGTTGTCCATAATGCCCCCGAAACAGGAGATGAGGTGATTCTTATACGACAGCAGGAGGGCCAGAAATTTATCGTATTGGACCGGATCGGAGGGAAAAAATGATACCTTCAACCGTTGGATTTTTAGATCAGGATTTTGAAATCGAGGAACAGCCGAGCCTTACCTACAAGATGCAGGGGGAGGAGGGGCATATCCGCGGGTATGCAGACGGGCTGGAAGCGGTAAAGCAGGCCATATATAAAGCCATTATGACCGAACGCTACCAGTACCTTTTGTACAGCTGGAATTACGGGATTGAATTGGCGGACCTTTTTGGCGAGCCTGTGACATATGTATGCCCGGAATTAAAACGGCGGATTTCAGAAGCATTATTGTCGGACAGCCGGATCCGGAGCGTCGATTCCTTTGAATTTGATTTCCCGCAAAAAGGCGTCGTCTTTGTGACATTTACCGCGCATACCGTTTTTGGGGATGTGCAGGCCGGAAGAGAGGTGAATTTTTGATGTACGAGGATACCACGTATGAAGCAATCCGCGACCGGATGCTTGCCCGTGTGGCGGATAAATTTGACAAGAGGGAAGGATCGGTAATCTGGGACACACATTCGCCCACAGCGATTGAACTGCAGATTTTGTATCTGGAACTGGATACGATTTTAAAGGAGGGCTATGGCGATACGGCTTCGCGGGAATTCCTGGTTCTGCGGTGCAGGGAACGGGGGATTTCTCCTTATCCGGCCGCACATGCGATATTAAAAGGGGTATTTGCGCCGGCCAATATAGACGTTTCCGGGCGGCGGTTCAATATCGGCGAGATGAACTATACGGTGCAGGAAAAGATTGCGGACGGGGAATACCGGGTGATGTGCGAATCGCCCGGAATTGCGGGAAACCAGTATATGGGAAGCATGATCCCGATGGAATATATCAAGGGACTGCAAAGCGCGCAGCTGACGGAAATCCTGATTCCGGGAGAAGATGAAGAGGATACGGAGGATTTGCGGAAGCGATATTTTGACTCTTTCAGCGAAAGCGCTTTTGGCGGGAACCGGGCGGATTATCTGGAAAAGGTGAATGCGATCCCCGGCGTGGGCAGGACGAAGGTAACAAGGGTTTGGAACGCAGATATCCGTCCGGCCGACATGATACCAAAGGAAAACGTCTGTAAGTGGTATGAAAGCATTAAGGATACGGCGCCAAAAGAAGTACGAGATTGGTTGGAGGCCGTTTTTCATGCCGCAAAGGAGAAGAAGCTGACAACCGGCGGCACGGTGCTTTTGACGATCCTTAACTCTGAATTCGGAAGGGCATCGGAGACGCTTGTGCAGGCAGTCCAGACGGCCATTGATCCGGAGGAGGGAGCGGGGGACGGTTATGGACTGGCCCCGATCGGCCATGTGGTGAAGGTGAAAAGCGCAAAGGAGAAACGGATTGACATACAATCAACGCTGACGTTTGAGGAAGGGTACGGGTGGGGAAACCTTCAAGGTTTGCTGGAAGAAGCCGTTTGCGACTATCTTTTGGAGTTAAGAAAAGAGTGGGCGGATTCTTCTTGCCTGATTGTAAGAGTAAGCCAGGTTGAGAATCGCTTATTGAACGTCCCTGGCGTGGTAGATGTGCGGGGGACTTCCATCAATGGAATGAGCGAGAATTTATATTTGGGGGAATATGAAATTCCGGTATTTGGGGGTGTGAACGAATGATAAGAGAGGTCGACCTTGTCTCTTATCTGCCTCCTTTCCTGGCAGAGTACAGGGAGCTCAAAGCCGCTCTGGAAGCGGAGGATCCGGAATTTGCCCTTGTGTGGAGGGCTGCCGACCGGGCGCTGTCAAATGAATTTATTGCCACGGCAGATGAATATGGGATTTCAAGGTTTGAGAAGCTGCTGAGACTTTGCCCGTCACAGAAGGATACCCTTGAGGAACGGAGAAAAAGAATCCTCGGCAAATGGTTTGCCAGCCCGCCGTATACCGAAAGAATGCTCTTTGAAAAATTGACGCTTCTGTGCGGTGAGAATCATTTTTGGTTTACGAAAAGATACGCGGAGTATCAGCTTGAGATCGGGATTGTCTGGGACGTATTTAATCTGGCCTGGGAAGTGAAAAAAATAATAAGCGATATGCTTCCCTGCAATTTGACGGCGGTAATCAAGACAAAGGTAGCAAAACTGGACCATTCTCGGCTGGAGCGGTTTCGCGGCTCACGGATGCGCATAGGTACGGCATTGACGTTTTGGTGGTTATGTCATTTTCTGGATGGCGCCTGGGCGTTAAATGGGAAAAAGCTGTTAGATGCCAATCGGGGCCAATCCCTGCATCCGCGTCTGATATTGGCGGGGTGGCATTTTGCAAAAAACAACGAACCGGCGGTTGAAAGGATGCGTTTGTATGCCGGCCGTTGTTTAAAGGGAGCGGCAAAGGGAAATTTGAGAATCTGCCGGTTTCTGCTCCGGTTTTGGAAGGCGGCAGAAACAGAGGGAGGAGGAACGATAAGGATTTACGCCGGACAATCGGCGGCGACGCCAGGAATACGCTCCGGCCTAATCATACGGAAAAATCTGTGGTATCTTAACGGAGCAAAGCGGTTGGACGAAACGGAACTTTTAAACGCCGAAATCAAAAAGGAGGAATTATAAATGGCGAGTAACGTTGTAATAACAAAGAAGGCAAGAAGGAAATTGGTATTGGCAAGAGCGGGGGCGGCGAATCTTCCGCCGATTGCGGGAATGGCGTTTGGCTCTGGCGGCGTGGACGAATCCGGGGAAGTCATCGCGCCCACAGAAGATCAGGAGCAGTTGCTTTCGGAATTAGGCCGTAAAGAAATTGAGTTCTATTCCCTGCTGGAAAATGAGCCGGCAACGGTGCGGTATGAATGTACCCTGCAGAAAACAGAACTTGCAAACCAGGAGATCAGCGAAATCGGTTTATATGACGCAGATGGAGATATGGTGTGCATTAAAACGTTTAAGGCCAAGGGTAAGGACGAGGACTTGGAAATGACCTTTGTCCTGGACGATGTATTTTAGAGAGAAGGGGAATTATTATGAAGGATTATACAAGCAGCGCACCGGAATTTTCGGAGACAATCCGCATTACGGAAACCTCCGATCCGGCACATGCCGACATTATCAATGCAGCGCCTAAGCAGTTGTTGGAGAATACGCTGGTACTGCACGCGGCGCTAAGTGGCTGCAGTCTGCGGATTGTGGACGAAAGACCGGCAGAACCGGAAGAAGGCGTGATTTATTTTGTACGGAAGGCGGGAAGCTGATGGCAGGGATCGTGTGCGACGATTTAGAATGCATTTTATTTGAAGGGAATATTATCTCAGAGGTTTGGAGTGAGGGGCGTCTGCTCTATCAATATGACAGCACCGCGCCGGCGCTGACCGTTGCGGCCCCGACCGGTACGGCCGGCGGGGCTCCCACCTATTATACCTCCGGGACAACGTATCGCGTGCAGGGGACCGTGTCGGATGCCGAAAGCGGTGTGGCGGCGGTATATGTAAATGATTCGGCGGCCGTGCTCAGCGGGAATACCTGGTACAAGGATATTACGGTGGCGGCAAACACGACGGCGACAGTGCAGGTGTATGCGGCGGACAAGGCAGGGAATCGGACCGATGCCATTACCCGCTATGTGCGCTACGACAGCGCGGCGCCGAGCCTGGCGGTGACGGCGCCGGCAGGTACGGCCAGCGGTTCGCCGACCTATACGACAGGGGCCTCCTATACGGTAAGCGGCACGGTATCGGATGCGTCGGGGATCCGGTCCGTGACCGTCAACGGCTCGGCGGCCAGCGTAAGCAGCGGGAAGTGGAGTAAGACACTATCGCTCACAGCCAATACCACGACAACGGTAACGGTAGTGGCGACGGACAACGCCGGCCGGACGACGACGGTAACCCGCTATGTGCGCTATGACAGCGCGGCCCCCAGCCTGGCGGTGACGGGGCCGACCGGCACTTCAAGCAGTGCGCCGACCTATACGACAGGAGCGTCTTATACGGTGAGCGGCACGGTGTCGGATGCGTCGGGGATTAGGTCGGTGACCGTCAACGGTTCGGCGGCCAGCGTAAGCAGCGGGAAGTGGAGTAAAGCCATCTCGCTCACAGCCAACACGACGACGACGGTAACGGTGGTGGCGACCGATAATGCCGGGCGGACGACGACGGTAACCCGGTATGTACGCTATGACAGCGCGGCGCCGAGTTTGGCGGTGACGGCGCCTACTGGTACGGCCAGCGGATCGCCGACCTATACGACAGGGGCCTCCTATACGGTGAGCGGAACGGTGTCGGATGCGTCGGGGATTAAATCGGTGACGGTCAACGGCTCGGCGGCCAGTGTAAGCAGCGGGAAGTGGAGCAAAGCCATCTCGCTTACAGCCAATACCACGACGACGGTAACGGTGGTGGCGACCGATAATGCGGGGCGGACGACAACGGTAACCCGGTATGTGCGTTATGACAGCGCGGCGCCGAGTTTGGCGGTGACGGCGCCGGCAAATAACGCAGTTGTAACAAGCGCCAATGTTACGGTGTCTGGTACAGCGTCGGACGCATCCGGCCTGCGGTCTTTAACTGTAAATGGCGTGGCGGTTTCAGTGGCGGCAAATGGAACTTGGAGCCGGACGATTACGCTTGGAGGAACTGGTGCAAACACCATTACAGTAATCGTAACTGACAACGCTGGCCGGACGACGACAGTTACAAGAACGGTTGTGTATATGTTCAAAGACAGCGATATAGTTATTCCAGTATATGTAAAAGGGGTGGCAAAGGATGGGTATAATACCAGCAATTCTTGGAGTACGGGTATCGTACAAATTCCAGAATCCCATACAGAATATTATATAACTGGCTCTCAGTATGTATATATCCATGTAACATTATTTAGTGCTGTTATATGTAAGGTCGTGATGAACAAAGGGCAAATGACTCCTTCTAGTACTTTAGGAGGCGTTCCTCACCCAGTAATCGGGCAAATAACAGGAATCGGATGGTGGCGTTTCAAAATCCCGACAGCAAACGGGTATGCTAGGCTTGGAATATATGTATTTACAAATCCCTTGCTTTCGATCAATAACGATAGCTATATACAGCCTTGGGTTGGAAGCGCGAATTTGGGTGTAAGATTTTCTTCGTTTACTGTATCCGGAAACAACTACTCGGGAGGACAAATAACAATTGATAAGATTGTAACCGTTTCTTACTAAAAACATTAACTGATTAAGTTTCTGGAGGTGACATCATGTCAAACGAATTGCTAGTTGCTTTTGTTGGCCTGATTGGAAGTCTTTGCGGCTCCGTTATCGGAGTTGTTGGCAGCGCGAGGGTTCTTACATATCGTGTTGCGCAGTTGGAAGAAAAACTCAAAAAACAGTGCGATAACTGCGCCGTTATGGATGTTCGCGTGGACAGATTGGAAGAAAAGCAGGCAGTAATGGAAGAAAAAATCAACGTTGCTAATCACCGGATCGCAGATCTGGAGAAAGAGAGGAAAGAGCATGAAAGATAAGAAGTATTGGACAACCTGGGCACAGGCAGCGGGAGTGCGGGCAGTAAGGACGGTAGCACAGACAGCTGTCGCCACAATTGGGACAGCAGTAGTATTGAGCGCTGTGGATGTGCGGATGGTAGTATCGGCGTCAGTGTTGTCCGGGATTTTATCGCTACTTACGTCGGTGGCTACTGGTCTGCCGGAAGTAGGAGAAGAGGAGGGAGACGACGATGAGTAAAATGAAAATCGCATTAGACGCCGGCCACGGCCTGCACACCGCGGGCCGGCGCTGCCTGGAAACGTTTGACCCGGCACAGACCCGGGAATGGCAGCTGAACGATCGGATTATGGACAAGCTGGAGAAGGAGCTGCGGAATTACGATTGCGAAGTTCTGCGCGTCGACGATACGACCGGTGCCCAGGACGTTGGTCTGGGGATCCGGGTGGCGCAGGCCAACGGCTGGGGCGCAGACTTGTATCTGAGCATGCACCATAACGCCGGCATTGGCGGCGGCACTGGCGGGGGGACGGTCGTATACCACGACTGTACGACGGAAACCGGCCGAAAGCTGGCCGAACGCCTTTATGAGCAGATTGTGGCCAAGACGCAGCGGACCGGCAACCGCAGCAGCAAAGTAGTCCGAAAAGCATATTATGTGCTGGCAAATACAAAAATGCGGGCCTACCTGGTCGAAAACGGCTTTATGGACAGCGCGTCCGATACGCCGATTATCATTACCGACGCACATGCAAAGAAAACGGTTCAGGGAATTCTGAACTGGCTCAGGCAGGACTGCGGTCTGACCTCCAAGAAGCCGGCGGTCGGAGAGGAACCGGCAGAGGACAACGCTCTCAATGCGGACACTGATCCGGCCGACCTGTCCGTCGGCACGAAGGTGCAGGTGAATGGTACCATCTATGGCGCCGGGACAGGCAAAGGGACCGGGATTCCCAAAATCGGCGCCACGATGTACATTGCGGACTATGCCGGCGACCGTTATCCCTACTGCTGGGGAGTGGCCAAAACACCGGGCGGCGTCCGGCAGGGCTGGGCAAAGGCGGAAGATTTACAGATCGTACCCGGCAAAGACGAAAGCCAGATCGACGGGATCACGTCGGCTTACCGGGAATGGCCGGCCATCTGCAGCGAGCCTGCCACCAATGTGCGTACCGGCCCCGGCGTGGATAAAGAGATTTTGGCAGACTGGCCGATGCTAGGCGTCGGCAATGAGGTAGAGGTGATCGGCGAAGCGCCGGCGCCTAACGGCCGGCTGTGGTATCGGCTGCGGATTGCCGGCGTGTATATCGGATGGGTGTACGGCGGATATTTGAAGCAAAGATAGGCCGACAGAACAAGCGGTTCTAAAAACAGGGCGGATATGACCGCCGGCGCAAGCCACGCGGCCGGTTAGCGGCGGTCTTTGCAAAGATACACCCGCCAGTACACCGCTCCCAGCGCGGTTCCGCCGACAATATTTCCCAGGGTAACCGGCAGCAGATGGCAAAGCAGAAAATTTGCCCAGGAAAGGGCGGCCGTGTCGACGCCGGCGGCGGCCGCCGCCTGGGCATAGCCGCTGTCGGCCAGGGAAAAGAGGCCGGCCGGAATATAGTACATATTGGCGACGCAGTGCTCGTAACCGCAGAGCACGAACAACAGAATCGGAAAATACAGGCCGGCGATCTTGCCGGTCACGTCGCGGGCGGCAAAGGAAATCCAGACAGCCAGGCACACCAGCAGGTTGCAGAGGACACCGCGCAGGAACGCGTCGGTAAAAGCCAGGCTGCATTTGGCGGCGGCGGTGCGGATTGCAGAGACGGCCAGGCCGTTGTCAAAGAGACTGAAGGTGTGACCGGCCGTCACGGCCCAGGCGATCAGGAGGCTTCCGAGAAAATTTCCCGCATAGACGATTATCCAGCTGCGAAGCATAGCGCCGGGGCGGATTTCCTTTTGCAAAAGCGGGAGGACCAGCAGGCAGTTTCCGGTAAAAAGTTCGCTGCCGGCTAAGAGGACAAACGTAAGCCCGGCCGGGAACAGGCAGGCTCCGACCAGCTTGGCGACCGAGGCCGGCTCAATCGAAACGGGGGCCACCGAAGCGCCCACGCCGGCCAGAGCGATATAAATGCCGGCCATGACAGCCAGAAGAAACATCCGTCCGGGAGAAAGGGAAACCTTTACTTTGCCGACGGCCAGGTAGTTTGCAGCAATTTCAGCAGGCGTATTCATAGAGGACTCCTTATGCGGCTGGTCAATCAGGCGTTTTCTTTAATCACGGCTTCGATCCGCCCGCGTACCATGTGGGCAATTTCTTTTGTCCGCATCCCCTGGTATTCCTCGTAAGGGATTGGCGGAAGATAATGAATCTGAACTGTTACCGGTTTGATGCTGTGGATGTCAAACGGCTTAAAGCAGTCGATCAGAGCGACCGGCACGATCGGGCAGCGGCTGCCGAGGGCGCTTTTAAACGTACCGCCCTTAAACTCGCCGATTTCGTTGCCCCGGTGTGAGCGGGTGCCCTCCGGAAAAATCAAAAAGTTCTCGCCGTTTTTCACCCGCGCGGTCATTTCACTGATGACCTCGACGGCGTTTTTGAGACTGCTTCGATCCAGCAGAATGGCATTTAACAGCAGACGTACCTGTTTGACCAGCACCCAATTGGCGGTTTCTTTTTTCATAACGATGCCAAAGGGCTGCGGGCAGGTGGCAAGGAAGGTCAGGCTGTCAAAAAAACCCTGATGGTTCGGAAAAAAGATAAATCCGGACTGTTTGGGAATGTTTTCCAGTCCGTGCACGTCGAGGGTTACGCGTCCGGCCTGACAGGCCCGGCGGGTGATATGCTGCAGCAGCGCATACTTTTCGTTTAGCGAATGCTTGTCGCTGTAGGGCCAGGTCCAGACTTTGAAAGCCCAGCCGGGGACAAAAGGCAGCAGACGCAGAACCATCAGCAGGATTCGTTCCATCGCAAAAATCTCCTTGGTTAAAAATAAAATAATCTTTATCGCCGGTATTTCTTATCCATCGTAAAGCCGCGCCCGCGGACCTCGTTGACCTGGCCGACGATCAAGAACGCGTCCGGATCGATTCCGGCCACCAGGTTTTTAAGGCTGACAAGCTCGCGCTTGGAGAGAACGGTCAGCACGGCGTAGGATTCCGTGCGCGTGTGGCCGCCTTCGACTTCAAATAAAGTAGCGCCGCGGTCGAGGACATCCTGAACGGCACGGTTGATTTTTTCATAATGCGGGCTGATGATCGTAACCTGCACCCGCCCCTTGCCGAATAACAGCATGCGGTCGAGCGTGGCGGTATAGATCAGGACCATCACAATGCCGTAGAGCACCTGCTCGGTATTGGAAAAAAACATTTGCAGGATCAGGATCAGAAAATCGAACGCGTACAGCCCGATGGACACCGGCAGGCCTAAAAGGCGGTTTAAAATCAGGGGCGGGATGTCCATACCGCCGGTAGAAGCGCCGGCGTGGATGACCAGGCCGATGCCGGCTCCGACTAGGAGCCCGGCGCACACGGTAGCGAGCATGGGATCGGACGTAAGAGGAGCGCCGCCGGAAATCGTCTGTAAAATCTGAAAAATAACCGGGTAGTAAAACGTACTGAGGATCGTCGTCAAGGCAAACGAACGGCCGAGAATGAAGGTCCCGGCTAAAAACATCAAAATATTAAATACAGGGATGAACAAGCCCAGCGGGACTTTCAGAAAATGGGAAAAAAACAGTCCCAAACCAGTGGTTCCGCCCGTAATCAGGCCGGCCGGCAGGACGAAAAACACAATCCCCAGGCAGTACATGGTATTGCCCAGGAGAATCAGCAAAAGAGGATATATTTTTTTGGAAAGCTTCATGGAACCAGTCCTTTTCATGGCTTGTCGGTGCGCCGCGCCGGCGGCACGGGAAAGTTTACACGGTATTTTCCGGGAAAAGATTTCCCGGACGCCGTTCTCCTGACCATTTTAGGGGATGCCGGCAAAAAATACAAGGCTTTTACTCATATTTGTCCCACTTTTTTCATAAGATAGCTTGTAGGAGAGTGAGAGTATGTCAGACTTTAAGCGTTGGTTTTCGTATATTTTTTCTTATGATACGGGGGGCAGAAGGAGGAACATAGGCTTTGCCAAGGTCGACGCCAGGGAGGGAAAATGCCGTCTGCAGATCTGCGTCCGCGGGATTTACGGCAGCGACGGCCGCAAGCTGGACGTGGGGATTTACAGCTGGGGCCCGGACGGCCCCCAGAGGGCTTCGGTCGGAAAACTGTACATTCGCGGCGGCGCGGGAGAGTATACGGCCGTCACAAAGACAGACAACCTGTTTGACTCCGGCATAAGCCTGGAAAAAAGCGGCGGGCTGTGGCTGACAGGGCCGCAGGCGGACGCGGTCCATTTGGCGGCTTGGGATAAAGAGGAGTTGGATATAAGAGATTTTCTCACGCAGGTACGGGAAAAGCCGGTGTATGTCTCGGCGGCGTCGGTGAGCGCGGCCGCTGAGAGCGCGGCGGCCGGCATCGTTTCCGCAGATATGGCTGCCGGCGTCGCGGCGCCGATGAGCCCGCCGCAGTCCGCTTCGGCCGACGGCGGGCAGCTGCAGGTCATTGACGTGGCGCGATTGCCGGAACCGGATTTGTGGGAAAGCCTGTGCCGGTATTATCCGAAAACCGGGGCCGAACTTTTGGAAAGGGGGATCGAGCTTTTGCAGATTCGCCCGGCGGACATTCGCTATCTGCCGCGGCGGCTGTGGCATTACGGCAGCAACAGCTTTTTGCTTCACGGTTATTACCATTACCGACATCTGATTCTGGGGCGAATCTCGCGGGGCGGGAAAAAGGAGTACATACTGGGAGTGCGGGGAAAAAAAGAGAAACGGGAAAGCTTCTCGGCCGGCCTGTTTGGCTTTGAGTATTTTTTGGCCCTGGGAGGAAATGCGCCGGACGGGTATTGGTACACGCCGATCACACTGGAGCCGGAACGATAACCAAAGACAATTCGGCGGCTTTTTTATCTGGCGGCGGGGAGGAACTTCTAAATCCCGCGTTTGATTCTGAAAAATATGGAAAGAATGTTAGAAGGCGGGAAAACGCCGGCAGAATAAAACGACAATGTCGAATGGTAAGGTGTGATTATATGTGGAGTGAGGCAAGACAGCTGGCACAGGAGAGGCTGGCTTATTATCACGAGGCGGGAACGCGGTTTTCACCGCAGCTGTTTGGCCGGCAGCTGGCGGCCTTTGTAGAAAAAGTACGGATGGAACAGGAAAAAAAGGATGTTTTGTTTTTATGTATCGGCAGCGACCGCTCGACCGGGGACAGCTTAGGCCCCCTGGTAGGCTATAAACTGGAGCGCCAGGGCGACAGCAACTGTCTTTTGGGGACGCTGGAGCAGCCGGTTCACGCAATCAACCTGGAAGAGACGATGGGGCGGATTGAAGAAGAATACAAAGATCATGTGATTGTGGCCATCGACGCTTCGATCGGCCGCCATGAGCACGTAGGCTATATAACGGTCGGTCTTGGCTCCCTGAAGCCGGGGCTGGGCGTGCGGAAAAATTTGGGCGCGGTAGGCGATGTCTTTATTACGGGAATCGTAGGAAGCGGCAGCGTCTGGGAGCCATTGCTGTTGCAGAATACGCGCCTGTCGGTGGTCATGGAACTGGCGGACTGCATCTGCGAGGGGATCTGCGCGTATGATTCGCTGGGGAAACAGGCGGCAGGCCTGGATTAAAGGATTGAAAAGAAGGGGCTTTCTGCCGTCCTTGCAGAGGCCCCCAATGGAAAGGAGAGAGCCAAGATGGAACGTATCCCCAAAAACATCCGGCAGATCGGCGGACGGGAGGAACGGCTGAAAACCTATGTGGAGGATTATGTCGGTACATATTTGAGAAAATTGCAGGAGGAGCGGGAAGAGGACGGGGCGGTCGGCATGCTCGTGGGGAGCTGGCAAAAAGAGGGCGGTAACGACTGCGTCTTTATAAGCGGCGCGCTCGAAATGTCGGGGGCCCATACGGACGGCGGCCGGCTGCGCATGACGGACGAGGCGTGGGATGATGCCTACGGCTCCTTGGGAACGTATTTTTCCGGGCAGGAACTGTGCGGAATTTTTGTGTGTGAGGGGACATGCCGCCGGTTCCGCCGCCAGGCGCTGTTTGCCGCGGCGCGCGAGATTTTCCCGGACAGCGCCCGCTCGCTCTTGTTTGTGCTGACGGAGGAGGGGGAGGAGATTGTCTACTGGATTACCCAGCGGGAGGAAGAGCGCCTGCAGGGGTATCTGTGTTATTTTGAACGCAATGAAGCCATGCAGGAATACATGATGGACCATTTAAGCCGCCGGCAGATTGAAAAGGAGGAGTTGCCGGCACGCCGAAACGGGCGGGAAGCGGCCTGGCGGCCGGACAAGCCCGAGACGGCGGCCAGGAGCAGCGACGGCGCGTTTGAAAACGGCGGCGCGGTGAACAAAGGCGGGGCGGCCGGCGACCCGGTTGAGAGCTTCCGGGAACGCATGCAGCGGCAGCAGGAGGAAAAAGCGCAGAAAGAGCAGCAAAAAAACGCCTCCAAAGGGGGCGGGCGCGGCTTGTTTGGCTTGTGCGCGGTGATGGCGGCCGTCGTGTTTGTGAGCGGTTTTCTGCTCATGCAGCGGGAGCAGGGCGGGATCCGAATCGCGGACATTTTGCAGCAGCTGCAAATCGATCCGTCCCAGCTGCTGCCTGTCTCCGGCCAGCCGGAAAGCGATACGGAAGAAGTGCTGGAGCAGTCGCGTCCGGTTGTGGTAGAGGAAGTCCCCGGAAATGTGTACCCTACGCAGGGGGACAAGCCGATCGCCGAGCCCTCCGGCGGCCAGCCGGAGGAAACGGCCGCAGGGGATCCGGCAGCGGACCCCGGCGTCTCACAGGAATCGATACCGGCCGGCGAGGGTGCGCCGTCAGAATCGGCGGCCGTGCCCGGAGCGGCCGACGGGGAGACCCCGGCCATGCAGGACCCGGGTACGGAAACGCCCGCGCAGGCAGGAACGGACCCACCAGCGGGACAACCTCCCGAAGGACAGACGCCGGACGGGCAGAACCCGACCGGACAGCCCCCGGCCGAACAGATACCGGACGGGCAGAGCCCTGAGCCGACCGTGCCGCAAAGCGCGGAGACGGCGGCCCCGCCCCCGGCGGAAACGGCGGTCTCTACCGGGGTAACGTATGTGGTAGAGCCAGGGGATTCCCTTTACTCGATCAGCCGCAAATTTTACGGAACGGAGGCTATGGTATCCAAAATACAAGAGCTGAACGGGCTGAGCAACGCAGATTTAATCAAAGAAGGGCAGAGCCTGATTTTGCCGTAAATAAAGCCCTTTGAACGGCTCATGGGCAAAGCGGCATGAAGGGGCGCTTTTAATCCACCAACGGAAGCCGCACCAAAAATTCGCTGCCTTGTCCCGGCTCGCTGCGGACGCGGATATCGCCGTGATGCAAAAGCGTAAGTTCTCTGGCGATCGAGAGCCCGAGTCCGCTGGAATCATGCTTGTTATCGGATTTCGTATAAAAATAACGATCAAAAATATGCTCCGCATCGGCGTCGCTGATGCCCTTGCCGCTGTCGCACACCGAGACGATGACAAAGCCAGGGACCTCCTCCGAAGCGTCCGTCCGGGAAGCCGAGCGAACGGCCTCCGCGCCGTCCGGCCGTCCCTCCACCCGCATTTGGACCGAAACCGTCCCGTCCTCCGGCGTATAATGCAGGGCGTTGGAGATCAGGTTCTGAAAAATTTGCTGTAGCCGGATTTCGTCGCCCCATACATACAGCTGAGGGATCACCTCGGCCGAGAGACGAATTCCCTTTTGCCGCGCCTGCAATTCCAGGGAAGTTACAAGTTTTTGCAGAACCTCCGACAGGCATTCGCGCTGAAAACTGAGGATCAGCTTTCCCTCCTGTAATTTGACTAAGAGAAATAAATCCTCCGTAAGGCTGGAGACAAAAGAACTCCGTTCCTTGAGAATAGGAAGCATCGCCGGCAGGGAATCTGCGTTTGCCTCCAGCGTTTCCAGACAGCTGCGCATCACGAAAAGCGGCGTGCGCAGATCATGGGTAATATTCATTATCATACTTTGGCGCTCGGCCTGCAGCTGTTTTAACCGTTCGGTCCGCTGAGCCGCCAGCTCATCCAGATGGCGCGCCAGGCGTTCGCTTTCGTCAAACTGCCGGGCAAATTTCTGGTTGACGAACACCATGATCGCCAGGGAGAGCGGAATATCAATAAAATGGACATTGCGCAGAAAGTAAAACAGCAGGCTTTCCCGGGTGGACACGAACGAAAAGGGCAGCAGCAGAATGCTGGGCGAGAGCCCGACCCGCAGTATCATGCCGCTGAGCGGCCACAGCGCGCCGCGGATCTTTTTGGCCGCCGTATAGGAAAGGGCACCAATGCACAGCGAATAAAGCAGTACATTGGCAACGGCGCGCAGGGGCGGGACGGTCTGGGAGATTATGTAGGCGGCGGCCGCCCACAAAGGCAGGCACGACCAGCGCAGGCAGGCTTCCAGCGGGGGCGGCAAAGAGCGTTCCGACAGACGCAGGCAATATTTCAGGCTGGCAATGGCAACCAGCGGAGTAAAACTGCGGCCAATGACAAGGCCCAGGTACGAATTCTGCCAGACCTCCGGCATTACGCGGAAAACCTCCCACAAAAGCAGAAGCGACTGATAAAGCAGGAAGTCCAAAAGATATTTTTCTGAGGGCTTGCTGCCATAGAGCACAAGCGCGTATACCGCCAACACCACCATGGCCGCAACCGTAGCCCAGGTTGCCTGTCCTTTCAGGCGCAGCCATTGTGCCAGATGGGCGCGGTTTGCAATGTATACGTTACACGAAGGGCCTGCAAGAAAGAGATGCAGACTGTCCTCCTGGTCCGGCAGCGGATATTCCTGCGGGCAGTCGGCGGCCGGTTTCAAAGGGATACCGTTGCAGAAAATCTGCGGAGCCTGGGTAAGGCGGGAAACCCACAGAGAGAAGGAGGTTTCTGTCTCCGGGGCGCGTTCCACGGACAGCGTAAAAGACCATCCGCCTTCTGCCTCTTGCCAGCCGTTCAGACGGCTGCCCCAGTAAAGTTCGCGCGAGAGTACCTGCCCGTTTTCAAGCACGGGCTGTGCTGCGTTCAGAACGAAAAAAGTGACCCACAAAGCGGCCACGCAAAGGCAGCTGAGAAGAAAGATCGTTCCGGTCCGGCGTTTCATGGGCGCTCCTTTCCGGAATGCGGCATCCCACTCTGGATATTGTCTTTGGCAAAAGCCGCGTTGTGACCGGTTTTCGTGCCCTGGTGATGCGTAGGGCCAGCGGCGCATGCAGGCTGTTTTTTTAAAATAGCAACCGCATGGCCCCCGCGTGCCAGCGTGTGAGAATACCGTCCCGTATCGGCGCCAATTTCAAGCACACGATCACCAGGCTTTAAATACTTCCGTATATATCGCATGGCGGTAAGAAATTCAACGGCGCCATGCTTTTGCTCAAGACGGCTGTCCTCATCATAGGTATTATAGAAATCGATTAAATATTGGTTCGTTTTCATTTTGAATGCCTGCCTTTTCTTGAAAATTTTTAAGGATTTTTTAGCCGGTCGTCCGCGTTATCTGCCTGTTTCTGGTATGGACAAATGCGGCTGTTTATTTTGTAAACGCAGATAAAAAGTTTAACAGCATTTTTTCTATATCCTTATGATCCAAGGATATTTTCCCTGTTGCAGTCAAGACAGCGATACCGTGAGAATAAAGAAATAAATCTAAAAATATCTTCTTTGCACGCTCTAACTCTACCCCGATCCTTTCCGAAAACAGGTTTGCCTTTTCCACATTACCGATTTCTTTATAAAAATCATTTGCGATTGCCATATCTAAATCCATATCTTCTATAAACAGAAGCTTGAACAAATATGTTTCTTCTTGGGCAAACGCTATATAGGAAAGCGGCAGAAGCAGGCAAGGCTTTATTTTTGTGGATATATCGTAATTCGCAGCATATTGATTGTAGTATTCAAACGCAAAATCAAGAAAATCTTTTTTCAATTCCTCCATGTTTTCATAGCAGGTAAACAGGGGGCGCGTGGAGCATTGCAGTTTATTGGCGATACTCCTTGCGTTTACACTTTCAAATCCTGTTTCCCGCGTAATCGCCAAAACAGCGTTCAAAATCATGGTTTTTGTTATTTTGACTTTGGGCGGCATGTGATTCCCTCTTTGCAAAAATAATTATGTTACATAAGTTATGCAACAAATGTTACACGCCAAAACAAAATATGTCAAGAGGGTATACCACATTTATCCAGAAAAATCATCTGTTTTCAATTAACATTGGAAAGAACCAGAAACCCCTTGACATCGAGCATTTCATCGCCTTGATACGCAGATTCAAGTCTCCCGATGAGATAAGCGATACGATGTTCCGTGAGCTTGTGGACAGAATCGTTGTCCACGAAGCGCAGGGCGTGGGCAACGCCCGCACACTACAGGAATTGCCGCTGTCATCTGATGGCGGCTTTTCTGTTTCAGTCAACGTCGAAGGGTGTTTTGCCAACCTTCGGCATATAATAAAGCATGAAAGGAGTGTTGGTTATGGCACAGGTAGTTAATGTAAATTTCAAACTGGATGAAGATGTTAAAAAGAGCATGGAGCAGGCTTGCAATGAATTAGGGCTTTCCATGAGTGCGGCGTTTTCTATTTTTGCAAGGAAAGTAGGCAGAGAGAAGCGTATTCCCTTTGAAGTGAGTGTTGACCCTTTCTATTCCGAAGAAAATATGACAAGGCTGAGAAAGGCTATTCAAGACCTCGATGCAGGCAAGGGAACGGCAACATAGAGATAGCGCAGTGCGGTTCCCATTATAGGGATAAATGAGACATGGATGATCTTTTCCAGGAGCCGCCTGCTCTTCATGCCCATGACAGGAAGGTCCTGGAAGCTTTTTATTAACAAAGCTTTATAAAATTCTGATGGTTTTTGATCGTCTGAAATTTGCTCTTGCAAAATTTTGGTTGTTGACCTTAGCCATATATGATAAAATATAAACCATGTTCTTGCATTCCCGATAAGAAGCAAAGAACGCTCTGGGCGCAAAACAAGGGCAAAGAGGAGGAGATCAGGTCATGACACAGATTTTGCTGGTCGAGGACGATAAGGTAATCTGCGATATCACCCGCTATTTTCTCGAAGGACAAAAACAATATCAAGTAACCTGTGCCCGCACGGGCGGACAGGCCATGGCCTACGCCAGGGAGCCGTTCGACCTGATTATTATGGATATCCTTCTGCCCGATACCAACGGCATTGACCTTTGCCGCGCCCTGCGCAAGTGGCAGCGCTGCCCGATTCTCTTTAGCAGCTGTTTAGACGATGCCGATACCATGGTACGCGCCCTGGAAATGGGCGGCGACGACTTCATTGCCAAACCGTTTGACAACAAAGTCCTTCTTGCCAAAATCCAGGCAAACCTGCGCCGTGTACATATGGATACCCGCCGCGAACGCGACGAAAGCGGCTTCTTTGGCGCCTTTTGCCTGCATCCGCAGACGCATCAGGCGACGGTCGAAGGGCGCAGCGTCAAACTGTCGCAGATCGAGTACCGCATCCTCTCCTATCTTGTGCATCATCCGGGCGTATACCTGTCCGGCCAGCAGATTTATCAGGCGCTTTGGGGCAAAGATCCTCTCGGCGATACGCGCACGGTGCAGGTGCATATCCACAACCTGCGCAAAAAAATCGAAGCCGATCCCGCCAACCCGGTATATTTAAAAAGCGTATGGGGAAAAGGCTATTATTTCAACAGCGGCGAATAAAAACGCGGGCCGCGCCGAAGCCGGAAACGGCTTTTGTTTGGCGGCCGCATATATGTGAAGGGAATAACATCTTAATTTTTTTCTTAACAGGTTGGCCCGCTTTATTAAGAAATCTTAATATTCTTGCACCGGAAAAGGAAAGCTTTACTAAAAAGTCTTTTCTTTTTTTGTATATATTGCCGAAATAAAAGGCAGCTCCTTAACAATATCTTAGGTGGAGAGACATGCGAAAATATATTATAGTAGGCAGCGGAAACAAGGAGCTGTCGCAAAGCAACGATTTCATACGGTATAGGACGTTCATGCGTAAACCGGCACAACCACGGTCTGCGTTTTATCTGAGTTTTGCAGCAGTTCCATTCACTAGGATAAACAAGGGGAGAATGAAAAAATGAGTAAAACATTAAGCCGCAGAGATTTCTTAAAGGGAGCCGCCGCCGGCGTAGCCGGGATCGCCGCCATGGGCGTGCTGGGCGCCTGCAGCGGCACCGATGCGACCACGGCCGCCGCGAGCGAACCTGCCGGCACAACGGCCGGCGAACCGACGACGGCCGGACAGACCGCCGCCGAGACAGCCGCGGCCAAAACCGGTACATATATTCCCGGAACGTACAGTGCCACCGCCCAGGGCATCGGCACCGTTCTTGTTACCATGACGTTTGACGAAGAAACGATTACCGATGTCGTCCTCGACGTATCCGGAGAAACGGCCGGCGCAAACTATGGCCAGGCAGCGGCCGAACCCCTGCGCGAAGCGCTGATGAGCGCACAGAGCGCCGAGGTCGACGATGTGGCCGGTGCGTCGATCACCAGCAATGCCGTCAAGCAGGCGGCCGCGAAATGCATTGCCCAGGCAAAAGGCGAGATTCCGGTAGAGACGCTGCCGACGGCCGGCGATACCGAAGCAGCCGCGGCCGACTGGCTGGGCACGGCGCCTGAAATTGCCGAGAGCGAGATCACGGAGACCTGGGATACCGATATTCTGATCGTAGGCGCCGGCAACGGCGGCCTGTGCGCCGCAGCCTATGCGGCGAAAAAGGGCCTGAATTTCCGCGTGATCGAAAAAGGAACCGATCCGGCCCGCGTGCGCGGCTGGTACGGAGCCATCGATTCCGAGGACGCCGCGGCCGTCAATGAGCCGCCGGTCGATCGTGCCGCCCTGCGCAACGAACTCAAGCGTTATGCTTCCGGCAAGTGCAACCTGCGTGTGTGGAATACCTGGATCAACGAATCCGCCGCCATGCATAAATTCATCAAAGACTGCTTTGCGCAGTACCTGCCCGACGCAACCGTAGAGGTTACGGCCGGCGAGGAAGCCGTATGGCCCGAAGCCCAGGGATTTTACTTCCCGGTCTGCGAACATTACTGGAGCCTGCCGGACGGGGGACGGGTAGACCGCCAGGATGTATTCCGCCAGATTGTGGAGCAGGAGGCCGGCGTTCCCATTGATTTCCAGACCACGCTTGTGAAGCTGGAGAAAAACGGCGACCGTGTAAGCGGGGCGATCGCCTGCAACCTGGCGACCGGCGCTTATATCCGCATTAACGCGGCCCAGGGCGTCCTGCTGGCAGCCGGCGGATACCCTCACAACAGCGCGATGATGGAACAGCTTGATCCGCTGGGCACGGCCGTCACCACCTCCAACGTATCCTGGCCTACCGACACCGGCGACGGCATCAAAGCCGCCAAGTGGCTCGGCGCGGCCATGCAGGCCGAAGCCGCTCCGATGCTGTTTGACCGCGGGATCGTGGCTCCCGGCGTGGATGCCGGCTATGAGACGACGGCGGCCGGCGACAAGGTGTTCCGCGCCACCGAAGGGCAGTTCAACCTGGGAACACAGCCGTTCCTCAAAGTGAACCGTCACGGTCTGCGCTTTACCAACGAATCCGGCACCTACGACATGATGCCCTACGCGGCCTACAACCAGCCCGGCCATGTGTATGCTTCTGTCTTTGACGCGGGCATGCCCGACGACGTACAGCGCTTCCATACCCTGGGCTGCTCCGCCGCCACGAGAAAGAATCCGCAGGGCCAGCTGGACGCCTTTGAAAAGCAGATCGAGAAGGGCAATGCGTTCAAGGCCGACACCCTGGAGGAACTCGCGGATTTGATGGGTTTTAGCGGCGAAAGCAAAGAAAATTTCCTGGCGACCTGCGCCCGTTACAACGAACTTTTCGACAAGCAGGAGGACGAGGATTTTGGTAAGCCCGCTTACCGTTTAAGCGCGCTGAAAACGGCGCCGTTCTACGGATTCTGGATGGGCGCCTGCATTTTGACCACCGAGCAGGGCATCCTCTGCAACGAAAAAGCCCAGGTTGTCGACGAAGCCGGCAACGCGATCGAAGGCCTGTTCGTCTGCGGCGACAATGCCGGCGGTTTCTTTGTCGACAACTATCCCTGTCTGATGCCCGGCGTAGCCATGGGCCGCACCATGACTTTTGCCATCAAGGCCATCAAGATCGCTTCCGGCGAAGAAGCATAAAAAGCGAATTAAAAGGCGCATTATTAAACGCAAAAAAAGCGCTGCCCGGACGGCCAAAAGCCAGTCCGGACAGCGCTTTTTGATGTTGACACGCCGTCGGTATTATGAGACAATTTCAGTATCTTACTATGGTGTCCGTTTCGTTGGCGAAAGGAAGAAGCAGGCACCGCAGGGGTGTACCATTATGTCCTGAAAACACGGACAGCAAAGAGGAAACACCGCAGGGGTGTACCATTATGTCCTGAAAACACGGACAGCAAAGAGGAAACACCGCAGGGGTGTACCATTATGTCCTGAAAACACGGACAGTAAGGAGGAAAAAATGAACGCAGACCTGAATTGGCTGACAGACCCCACGATATTTCAGGTAAACCGCCTGGCTGCTCACTCGGATCATGTATGTTATGCATCCGCGGAGGAATGTGAACAGGGGGAGACGTCTCTGCGCCAGTCGCTGGACGGAACCTGGCGTTTTGCCTGGAGCAAGGCCCCCTCCTGCCGTCCGGCGGATTTTTGGCAGGAGGGCGGCGACGAATCGGCGTTTGGCACAATCGAGGTGCCGGGGCACATGGAATTACAGGGATACGGACAGATTCAGTATATCAACACGCTGTATCCGTGGGACGGCCACAGCGAACTGCGCCCGCCTGAGATTGACCTGGACGATACGCCGGTGGGCAGCTATGTGCGTGAGTTTGACCTGGAGCCGGGGCTTGCCGGAAAGCGCGTTTGCATCAGTTTTCAGGGAGTGGAGCAGGCGCTGTATGTCTGGCTGAACGGTCAATTTGTGGGCTATGCGGAGGATAGCTTTACGCCTTCCGACTTTGACATAACGTCCTGCGTCCGCGAGACGGGCAACCGTCTCTGCGTGGAGGTCTACAAGCGCAGCAGCGCGGCCTGGATTGAGGATCAGGATTTCTTCCGTTTTGGCGGAATCTTCCGTTCGGTATTTCTCTATGCGATGCCGGAGACGCATCTGGAAGATCTGTGGCTCAAAACGAGCCTTCGCCGCGAGCCCGAGACAGCGGGAGCCCGGCCCGATTCGCGCAAAAAAAGCGGCGCGCCGGCCGGCCGGCCGCTGGGGCTATTGGCGATCCGCATGCGTCTGAGCGGGGAGACGGAGGGCATTCGTATCCGGTGCCGCCTTTCCCTGAAGGGGCATGGGACGCTTTTTGACGGACCGCTGGAACTGTATGAAAAAGACGGATACGTCTGGGCGCGCACGCTCAGACTGGCCGGGGTCCGCCCCTGGAGTCACGAAACGCCGCGGCTGTACGAGGTAGTGCTGACGCTTTGTACGGCCGACGGCCGGGTGGCGGAGGTCGTGCCGTATGAGATCGGCTTTCGGAGCCTGGAAATAAAAGACGGCGTGATTTGCCTGAACGGCGAACGACTGCTTTTAAACGGCGTAAACCGTCACGAATGGAGTCCGGAAAAAGGCCGGGCGATCGGCCGGGAGGATATGGAAGCGGCGATGGCGGTTTTCAAGCGCAACCATATCAATGCGGTGCGCACCAGCCATTACCCGAATCAGACCTTGTGGTATCAAATGTGCGACCGGGAAGGCGTTTACATGATGGACGAGGCCAATCTGGAAAGTCACGGTTCCTGGCAGAAACGGGGGGCCGTGGAACCGAGCTGGAACGTGCCGGGAAACCGTGCGGAGTGGCGGGAATGCGTCGTGGACCGGGCGCGTTCGATGTTTGAGCGGGACAAAAACCATGTGTCGATCCTCTTTTGGTCGTGCGGCAACGAGTCCTACGCGGGCGAGGATATTCTGGCCATGGCCGGGTTTTTCCGTGCGCAGGAGGACGGCCGGCTGGTACACTACGAGGGAGTATTCCACAACCGTGAATATGACCGGATTTCCGATGTGGAAAGCCGCATGTACGCGCCGCCGGCCGAGATTCGGGCGTATCTGGAGAGCGGGGCCCAAAAGCCGTTTATGCTCTGCGAGTATATGCACGATATGGGAAATTCGCTGGGCGGGATGGAGAGTTATATCCGCCTGGGGGAGGAATTTGCCGGGTATCAGGGCGGTTTCATCTGGGATTATATGGATCAGGCGCTGTGGCGCACGGATGCGCGGGGGCGGCGGACGCTGGGATACGGCGGCGATTTCGGCGATCGACAGAGCGATTATGCGTTCAGCGGCAACGGCATTCTCTTTGCCGACGGGACGGAGAAGCCGGCCATGCAGGAGGTGCGTTACTGGTATATGACGCCGGGCGAGCGGGCGGCGCAGGAGGCGAAGAACCGCCGGGCAGAGCAGGCGGCACGCAGAAAAATGCTGGAAGAGCAGGCATCATGCAGGCAAATGCGCGGGGAACAGGCAGAGGGGACGTCTCTGCGGATCGTTCACGGCGACGGGGCGCTGGGAGTGCGGGGCAGTGACTTTGAAATTCTTTTTTCCTATTCCGAAGGCGGGCCGGTATCTTTAAAGGCAGGCGGCCGGGAATGGCTTTGGCGGGCGCCCCGTCCGGCGTATTGGCGGGCGGCGACCGAAAACGATTTGGGGAACGGTTTTGCCGCTAAAAGTTCCGTGTGGGCTGCCGCCGACAGCTGGCAGTCGTGTACGGATATCCGCATTGCGGAAGAAAATGAGGAATGCGTCCGGATTTGCTATACATACACGGCCGCGGCAGTACCGGGCTTGTGTACCGAGGTGACATATACGGTGACGGCGGACGGCGGTATGGCGGTGGAGAGCCATTATCACGGCCAAAGCGGGCGGCCGCAGCTGCCTTTATTCGGCCTGCGTTTTGCGACGCCGCAGCCGGTGGAGAGCGTCGGCTGGCTGGGCCTGTCCGGCGAGACGTATCCCGACCGCAAAAAAGGCGGATTATTTGGCTGGCATGAGGAGGAGCCCCATATCCCCGCCTATCTGGCGCCGCAGGAATGCGGCTGTCATACGGATACGATGCAGGCCGTATTGCGGGCCGGCGGGGCGGCCCTGCGGATCGAGATGTGCGAAAGCCCGTTTGCTTTTTCGGCGATTCCCTACACGCCGCAGCAGCTGGAGCAGGCGGCCCATCGGGAGGAACTGCCAAAGCCTGTGCGTACCGTGGTGACGCTCTGCGGCGCTATGCGGGGCGTGGGCGGGATTGACAGCTGGGGCAGCGACGTGGAGGAGACGTACCAGGTGCGTTCGGAGGAGGATATTCGGTTCCGGGTTTGTTTCAGATGGGGTGAGCAGGGGAAAGAACGGTAGGCGGCGTTCCGATCCAGGAACAGCCCATTGACCAGATTAAGTCCGATCGAAGAAATCCGATCATCGCCGACTTGTTTCACCGTATGAAATATATGGAGCGGAGAGGGAGCGGACTGAGAAAGGTAATTAACGAAACAAAAAAGCTGCCCGGATATGCGGAGAATAAAAAGCCGGAGTTTTATTCTTCGCCAACATCTTTTACAGCGATATTAAAAAACGCTAATTATCAGGAAAAAGCAGAAACCCACCAAGAAACCCACCAAGAACAAGTGAGGGAGCGAATCCTGTTTTTCTGCGGCACGGCCAGGAGCAAGCGGGAAATTGCAGAGTATACCGGATATAAGGATTTGAGAAATTTAACGTCACGATATTTAAAACCTTTGATTGACGAGGGAGAGCTGCAAATGACGATCCCGCAAACACCCAGACATCGAAATCAAAAATACGTAAAGAACAATCCGAATCACTTGTAGGGAATAGACGGCGGCCGCTTTACGATGCGGCCGCCGTCGCCATCCAGTCCCCGATCTCTTTTGCCAGCACATCAAACGGGCAGGCCCCGGTTTCCAAAATCACTGTGTGAAATTCCCGCAGGTCAAAGGCATCTCCAAGCCGGCTTTCGGCCTCCTCCCGCAGCAGTTCAAATTCCATCGCCCCGACATGGTAGCTTAAATAATTGGCCGGATTGGCAACGATTGCCAGATAGATTTCGGAGACGGCCTTTTCATCCAAGCCGCTGATGAAAGTGCCCAGAAATTGTCCGGTCTGCTCCAAATCCCAGCCGTTTAAGTGAATATTCATGTCGCACAGCGCATAGAGCGCTAAGGTAGCGGAGGCGTTACGGGCGAGAAATTCTTTCAGTTCCGGCGAAAAATTCGCTTCGTAGCCATAGGAAAGCCGCTCCGCATAGGTGGCCCAACCCTCGGTAAAGCCCTTGAAATTCAGCAGACTGCGCAGTGGTTCCGACTGGCAGGAAGCAGAGTAAACGGTCTGGTACAGATGGCCGGGATATCCCTCGTGGGCCAGCGTCGTATAGAGCCGGGACGTGTCGGTGGCCGCCCGATTGACATAGATGCAGTTTTCCGTAAGGGCATCAAGCGGCGGCACAAGGTAAAACGCAGGGCTCAAATGTGTTTCCAGCGCTCCGGGAACGTATTTGACCTGGCAGGAGGTGTCGGGCGGCGCCGGGAAATCGTTTCGCATCTGGCTTTGCAGATCCATAAGAATCATCTGCGGATCGGTGAGAGAAAAAGTCTGCGTAAGCTGCTGTCCCAGGTCGGCGGTTGTCTCGTAGATCTGCGACATGGCGCGCAGATCGTTTAACATGCGTTCGCTGACGAGTTGAATCAATTCCTCAACCGTGCGGGAGGAACCGGTCGCCTGGCGCACCAGCAGGCGGTAATAGTCGCTGCCCTGCTCAAGCCGGCAGAGCCCGCCGCTATTGCGGCCGCTTCCCTCCAGAGCGGTAAGCCCCTGAATAAGAGTCTCGTAGGCCGGGATCACCTTGGAAAGAAGAGTCTCGCGGTTTTGGGCCTGATAGGAACGTTTCTGCTCTTCGCTGAGCCATCCAAGGCTTTCTATAGCTTCGTCAAATGCTTCCAGCATAAAATTTGCTTCCGGCTGATTGCAGAAGTCTCGGCACTGGGCCAAAATCTGTTCCAGGACGTCGTCGCACATAAAAAGCCCGGCCTGGGCCTTTTCCTGCTCAAAGGCCAGAATCTGTCCGAAATACCGGGGCAAATCGGCGCAGAGCGCAAGATAATCCTCAATATCCGCGTCGGAACGGAAATGATACTCAGCAAGCAGGACCGGCAGCTGGGCCTGGATTCCGCTGGTCGGCTTTAACGGCTCCTGATAATAATAAAAGCCGCCCAGACGCACGGAAAGTTCCAGAGAGCCGGCAAGGATATCATAGGTCAGCCGCTGGGTGTCGGCCACATTTTCGCGGGGGATTTTCTGCAGCTGTTCAAGACAGGCCTGTGCATACTGTACGCTCTGCCGGTAGGCGTCGGCGGAAAAATCCCCCAAAGTCACCGCGTAGCCGTCAATCCCGAAATCAGAGGGAACGGCCAGATGATAATGAAGCGTAAGTGTATCGGAGGAGACTTCCCTGATAAAAACAGTACGAGCCAGCTCGGCAAAAGACGCCTGAGAAGGTCCGCCGGCCTGATATGTTTCATAGGATTGCCGGAGTTCTGCGGCCGCGGGCAGGAGAGAGGCGTCCGTGCTTTCGGCCGGCGGGGCCTGGCAGGCGGTCAGACCGGCGGGGGCGCCTGCGGTCAGGCCAAGCAGCAGACAGAGAAGGAGGGCGGCCAGAGGAGAGCGGCGGGAAGCCGGCCGCTGTTTGGGCGGCGCGGGACGGCCCGGCGGGGGGAGCAGAGAAAACGTCATAGAAACCTCTTTCTGTGCGGTATTTCCCGGTTGTTGTCTGTGTTTTCAAGGGCGCACGGAAGTGTTTTCTTATAGTCTATGAAGGAAGCGGCGGTTGTATACCGTGGGGAAACATGTTATACTGTCAAGGAGTAATCTGCCGGGAGGAAAGGCCATGGACATTTCTATGAAAACGATTGCCCGGATCCACAGCGATTTTCCGGAGAAGTTTGGCATACCGCGCCAAAGCGGCTTGGTGGAAGTACTGGAGGCCAGCGTGGTATTCGAGCCGGAATACCGCAATCCGGCGGCGCTGTGCGGTCTGGAGGGGTACTCCCATATCTGGCTTTTGTGGCAGTTTTCACAAGCAGTGCGCGATACCTGGTCGCCGACGGTGCATCCGCCGCGGCTGGGCGGCAATAGACACATGGGCGTATTCGCGACGCGCTCCCCGTTTCGGCCAAACCCGCTGGGGCTTTCTTCGGTGCGGCTTTTGGGGATTGAAAAAAATACGCAGTGGGGCGTTTTTTTGCGGGTGGCGGGCGCCGATCTGATGGACGGAACGCCGATTTATGATATTAAGCCGTACCTGCCTTATACGGACAGCCACCCGGAAGCGTCGGGCGGATTTGGGGAAGCGAGCGCCGGATATGGTCTGGAGGTAGTGTTTGCCGAAGAACTGCTGGCGCAGGTTCCGGCCGCAAAGCGCGAGGCTTTGCGGGGAATTCTGGCGCAGGACCCCCGCCCGTCGTACCAGAACGATCCCGAACGGATATACGGCGTGGCGTTTGGCCGGCAGAATATTCGTTTTCGCGTGAGCGGCAGTGTGCTCACGGTGTGTGAAGTGCAGGAATATACGGGTGCGCGTGAAAAGGACGGCCGGTTTAAGCCGGGGGAAGGATGACGAAATGTTTGGTTCGTGGAATTGGACGGGCGCGATTCTGCTCTTGTGCCTGTACCCGGTGCTTTTTGTTATGTATTTCATCCTGGAAAACGAGGTAAAGCCGGGAAAAAACGTGATATTGCATGTGACTTTTTCATACGCGGATCTGGCGGACCCGCAGCTTCGGCAAATCTGCGGGACGTTTAAGAAAAAGCTGAAACGCGCGCTTTGGATTCTCGCCGCCTTGCCGCTTCCCGGCCTTTTTCTCACGCATGTGTCACTGGCGGCCGCCGTTTTGCTCAACTGGCTGATTCCGGTTTTGCTGTGGCCCGGCTTTCTCTGCGTCCGCTGCCGCAAAAAACTGCTGGCGCGCAAGCGGGAACTGGCGTCCGACCGGCCCGGTGACCCGCAGGATGAGGATCTCTGCTGGATCGGTGGCATTTTTTATTATAATCCCGACGACCCTTACATACTCAAGGGTCCCGGCCGCGGCAGTGCCTTCAATTCCACGGTAAATCTGGCACGCCCGCTGGGCAAGGTACTCGCCGTGTTCGGCCTGGTCGGACTCCTGATACTCCCCTTTTCGAGCCTGTATATGGTCGGCGAAGAGTTTATGCCCCTCACCTGTCGTCTGGAGAACGAGACAATAACGGTGCGCCATGTGTGGCAGGAATGCCGGATTCCGCTTTCCGAAATTGAGGAGATGCAGGTGCTCTGTGAACTGCCGGCGCTGCGGCGTGTCTGGGGCAGCAGCATAGGCGAAGTGCGCAAGGGAAAATTCCGGGTCGAGGGCTACGGAGACTGTATGCTGTACCTGCAATCCCAGGAGGGGCCGTTTTTGCTGCTGAGGACAGAGGATACGACGTATCTGCTGCCATGGGAGCAGGAGCTGGCAAAAGTGTGGCAGGCGCGGCAATAAGCGCGGCAGAATGTATTTTCCGGAATGTTTTGGCTAAAATAGAGGAGGAATGATTTATGATACCGGGCGAGAAGATTAAAAATGCCGGGGAGCTGGAATTTGTCGTTTTTTGCATTGAAAATGTTGCCGCAAAGCTTGGCGTAGAGGCGCAACGGGTATATCAGGCATTTACCAGGAAAAGCGATATTCTGTATGGTTATATTGTGCCGGAATACGAAGTCCTGCACACCCAGAGCCGGGAATATATCGTAGACGACCTCCTTGAGGTGATGAAAGAAAGGGGTGTGGAGGTATGATTCTCTATCATGGTTCCTATCTGGAAATTGCAGAGCCGGATTTGCTCCATTCCCGCCCCAATGTGGATTTTGGGCGCGGCTTTTATGTCACGCCGTTGTATGAGCAGGGAGTAAGAAGGTATGAACGCAAATCCGATTTTACTTCAAAAAAAGTATAGTCGTGTCATTGAGTGTTTTGCCGGACGGCAGGGCATCTCACTGGATGCGGCACTGGACTTTTTCTACCATTCCGAGGTATATCTGCTGGTCCGGGACGGCGTTTCCGATATGCACTGTATGAGCGATGCGTACCTGGCAAAAGAGCTGGAGCAGGAATATAAGGAAAAACACTAAAAATTGCTGCACATGGCGCAGCAATCTGCCCATCTTGACAATATCGAATATCGATGATAAACTGAAACCATAAATATCGATATTCGATATTTATAAAAACCAAGGAGGGAAAAGCAATGGCACGAGAGCAATACCAGAGCCTGACCGAGCAGATGTATTACATTCTGCTGGCGCTGCTAGAGCCTCGCTGCGGGGTGGACATCTCGGTCAGTGCAGAGCAGATATCCCGCGGAAGGATTCAGATCGGGCCGGGAACCCTTTACACGCTGCTGGGAAAATTTGAAGGAGAAGGAATGATCCGGGAGGTCCACAGCGAGGGGCGGCGGCGTTATTATCAGATCACGCAGAAAGGTCGGGATATGCTGCAGAAGGAATATGAACGTTTGCAGCTGCTGCTAGAAGAAGGCCGGGCTTATCTGGAGCAGCCAGGGCAGTGAAGGGGGGAGCAGGATGTTTGGATGGACAATGCGGCCGCGTTTATATGGAAACGGGATTTCCGCCGCCTATCTTTCGGACATGGCCGCGAAGGGATGGTATTTCCGAAGGCTGGGCTTTAATGTGGTCTTATTTAAAAAGGGCGTGCCGGGGAATCTGCGGTACGCGGTTGACGTAATGGATCAAGAGCACCGGAAAATAGATGAAAAGCCGGACAGCCCGCATATCCGGGAATACCTCCGGCTCTGCGAGGAAAGCGGCTGGCAGTTTTTGGATAATGCAGGCGCCTTGTATGTGTTTGCGGCAAAACATGAGAAAGCGGTGCCGATGCAGACCGATCCGGCGGCCTACGAGAAGGCGGTCTTTTCGTTTCGCAAGGGAAAGCTTTTACAGCTTTTGCTGTCGTTTGTTTTGCTTTTGGTGGTTGTGGGGAACGTATTGTGGAACCCGCACCGCTATCTGACGCGGAAGTGGGGGCTGTCCCTGTGGCTGGAAAGCGTGCTGATACTGGGAGATATTCTTCTGCGCGCAGGGTATGTGGCGTGGACGCTGACGCGCGAACATAAGGAATTATCTCTGGGAAAAATACCGGAGGAGGCGTATGGCCGGCGGATGGTTTGGCTTATCTTTATCTTGGAAGCAGGTATGGTTTTGCTGATGGCAACGGCTTTGTGCCAGATAAGGGGGCTTCGCATCTGGCTGGGTGTGCCGGGATTTCTGCTGCCATTTTTGCTGCTGCCTTTGCTGCAGGAGGGGCTGCAAAAGCTGGGGTGGAATACCCTTCATTTTTCCAAAGAGGGCGCTGACTGGCTGGGAAGGCTTCCTATTTTTCTCTTTAGTCTGGGAATGGGCTTGACGCCGTTTTTCCCGGGGCCGGGGAGAGGACTTGCGGATTCGCCGAATCAGCCGCCCGCCGGCTGGCGGCCGGTCGTTGAAGCGGAGGATTTCGGCTGGGAAGGCGAGGTGACGATACTGCATTACGAAAGCAGCGTTTGCGCACAATCCTGCGAAATGTGGGAGGGAGAGGGCAAAGAGCAGCTGCGGTCAATCCTTTACACAAGCAAGATCGGGGCGCTGTTGGATTCTTTTTACAAAAGAGGGCCGATTTACGACGACTGGTGGAATCAGAGACAGGAGGTTTGGGAGCGGATACAGCTGGCGGCCGAAAGGCTGGGAATCGAAGAGGGCATGGCGTGGCGCACCGGAAGCGAACGATGGCATTACCTGCTTCGCGCAGAAAATCAGGTCTTATACCTGATGACCGCTCAGGCCTTGAGCGAGGAACAGCTGGCAATGGCGGCGAAAAAAATGTGTGAATCTGCGCCGTAAAAAGTGTCACAAACCGCTCCCTGCGTTGTTTTAATAACAGGAAGGGGGACGGCGCATGGAAAACGATATCTTTCAGAGCATTTATGAAAAGTATTACCGCCCCCTGTACCTGTACGCCCTGTCCCTGTGCAAAAACGCGGCCGACGCGGACGACCTGGTGCAGAGCACGTTCCTGAAAGCCTTTTTGAGTTATAAAGAGGGCGGCAGCATCGGCTATTGGCTGACAAAAGTGCTGCAAAATGAATACTACAACCTCTGCCGCCGGCGAAAAAAGCTGCTTTCGGAGGGCGAAGTATGCTGGGAGCAGCTGGCGGATCAGGGGCCCGGCGTGCTGGAATACCTGATTCAGGAGGAGGAGAAACGGTATCTGTTTGAATGCATCCTGGAACTGGGGGACGCCCAGAAAGCGGTTTTGCTGGGGAGCATATATTTCGGTCTTAGCGACGACGAACTGGGGCGGCAGCTGCAGCTGAGCCGGGACAATGTGCGCCAGCTGCGCAGCCGGGCCAGGAAACGGATTCGCAGAAAGATGGAGGAGCGGTATGGATGAAAAAAAGCTGGATGCGATGTTAAAAGACATGGCGGCCGAACTGCCGAATGAGGATCTGTACGGCAAAGAGCTGGAGCGGCAGATCAACCGCCGGCTGAAGGCCGTCGCGGTGAGGACCGTGCTGTCTGTGCTGGCCGGGATTTTGGGGCTTTTGCTGGTGGTGAGTCCTCTTGTGGGCCTGTTTTGCTATAATCCGCTGAAAAAGCAGAAGGCTCTGATCGGCGATACCGATAATGAACTGGCACAATATATGCGGGCCTATGCCAGCGTATTCCTGCCCTACCGGTCGGTGTATGGGACACAGGTTAAGAACAAAGGATTCGGCGTCTATGAAGTAACGCTGATGATGCCGGAACCGGCAGTCGGCAAAGCGGTTCTCTGGTCGTCGGAGATGGAGGTGGTCTACGAAGTGCGGTGGGGCCGGTGGTACGGCCAAAAAAACACCGACCGTTTTCAGGCGCCGGTAAACCGCCTCCAGATGATGAAGGAAACCGAGACAATACTGCCGGAACTGACGCTCTTGCCGGACTCCTGTCTGATTTACTGCACACTGGCCCTGGAGACGCCCGCAGAGCCGCAGGAACTGTACCGGGAAGAAATCAACCTTCACTGGCTGCAGGTGGAGCAGAACGCAAACGACGTGCAGGCCGGGATTTCGCTCGATTATTTCCAGAGCACACAGACCGACCGGTCGGGGATGAACGGGGCGCAGTTGAAAGAAGAATTTCTGGCCGACCTGGATATCCTGTTAAGCGACCGGGAGCTGCTTACGGCCCATGGCATATATGTAAGCCGCGGAATCGGGGAGGAAGCCGCAGGGGGAATCCTCATGTATCCGGGAACGCTGCTGGAGGAGGTGCGGGACGACGTAGCCGCGCAGGAGGCGGTGCGCACGCGCATCGTAAGCGTTTCGGGGCGTAAACAGGACCTTCTTCGCTACCTGGAGGAGGTAGGGGCGGTTTTTATAGATGTCGACTATGTATTGCTGTCGTCCTGGTCGCGATAAAGGATCAAAACGTTCGGCAGCAGAGAAGGCAGCGGGCGCTGGGCGGCAGCGGCGGCTCATAAAAGCGCAGCGGCTGCGGCGGCCCATGCGGCCCGGCGATTGGGGCGGCTCATGGGGCCGCCTGGGCGGTTACGGCCGCAGCTCCCGTCGTTTTCTGCGGCGGACGCGATTGATATGGCGCTCAAAATCGCCGCCCACGATCAATTCGGCGAGGACAAGCTGAATATAGGTCGGGACCGTACAGGAATAAAAGCCCAGCTTCTGCTCAAATACGGAAACCAGATGGGCCGGCAGTACCATATAGCCGGCGCGCAGCGACGGGGAAACGGTCTGGGAAAAGGTATTCATGTAGATGACATTGTCGTCGTCGGTATAGGAAAATAACGTTTCCTCCGGCTTGCGGGAGACGGAAAATTCGGATTCGTAATCATCCTCCACAAGATAGCGGCGGTTTTTGGCCGCCCAGCGCAGATATTCATGGCGCTTGGAGGCGGAAGCCGTTACTCCGCTTGGAAAACTGCGGTACGGCGTGATGTGCAGGACCGTGGCCTGCGAAGCCCACAAAGCCCGGCTTTCGATTCCGTCCTGTCCAAGCGGCAGCATTTCACAGCGCACCTCGCCGGCCCGATAGACCTGCTCGATCTTTTGATAGGAGGGCGACTCGATCGCGTAGACCCGCTCCCGCCCCATCAATTCGACAATCAGGCCGTACAAATACTCCGCGCCGGAACCAATGACGATCTGCGCGGTTTCGGCGCGGATTCCGCGGCTTCTGGCCAGATACTGCCGGATTGCTTCGCGCAGGGGCAGGCAGCCGGCGTTCGGCGAGCGGTCGAGGATCGCTTCGGCGTACTCGCTCATCACCCGCCGCATGGTTTTTGTGAGCACGGAAAACGGAAATTCCGAAGCCGTCCCCGCGTGGCAGACGGAAAAAGCAGCCGGCGGCCGCCCGGCTTCCCGGCCGGAGGCGACGGCAAACCCGTCGTCCGGGCGAAAGGCGACAAAGTAACCGCAGCGCTGCCTGGCCTGCGCGTACCCTTCGTCGCAGAGAAGCGAATAGGCATGCTCGACGGTCACCGTGCTGAGTCCGGTTTCGTCCGCGACAAGCCGCTTGGAGGGAAGCTTGCTTCCACAAGGATAGATTTCGTTTGTAATATCGTCCCGAATCTGCCGGTAAAGCTGCAAATAGGCGGGAACAGCCGCCTCTTTGTGGATCGTATATCTCATCTGGCTATATAAAATTCTCCTGTTCTGGTTATTTTTATGTGACCAAATTTATTATATAGTATGTGACAGCGTAAAGCAAGGAGGCAAAACGAAGTGTCGCATAATCATCAAAAAAAAATTGCCGTGGTCAACGATTTCTGCGGTTTCGGCCGCTGTTCCCTGACGGTGTCGCTGCCGGTCATCTCGGCTCTGGGGATCCAGTGCTGTCCCCTGCCGACTTCCGTCTTTTCCAACCATACGGGCTTTCAGAGTTTTTACTGCACCGATTTCACGGAGCATATGGACGCGTATATCGCGGAATGGGCCAGGCTGGATCTGCGCTTCGACGGCATCCTCACCGGCTTTTTAGGCTCCGAAGAGCAGGTGGAGATCGTAAAGCGGTTTTTGGAGCGCTTTAAGCAGACAGGCACGACGGCGGTCGTGGATCCGGTCATGGGGGACTACGGTTCGCTGTATTCGACGTATTCTCCCCGGCTTTCCAAAAAGATGAAGGATCTTGTGCCGTATGCGGATATTTTAACGCCCAATCTTACGGAGGCCTGTATCCTGACGGAAACGGAGTACCGCGCGGACTTGGACGAGGACGATCTTCTGGCGCTGTGCCGGGAGCTTAGCGCAATGGGGCCGCGCAAAATCGTCGTCTCGGGGCTGGAGCGGGGAGAAAGCCTGGAAAATTTTGTATACGAAGCCGGAAAGGAGCCGGTACGGATTTTAGAGCACAAGGTGGGCGCGTTCCGTTCCGGGACCGGCGACGTTTTTTCGTCAATGCTGGCGGCCGACGCGGTAAACGGGATCGATTTTACGCAGTCCGTAAGGCACGCGTCGTCGTTTATTGCCAAAACGCTTCGCCGCACGCTGGAGCTGGAGGCGCCGAAAACAGACGGCATCTGCTTTGAAGAATTTTTACCAACCATTCGTACAATCGGGGAGGAGGAAAAGTAAGGATGACGATCACTTATCCGGTAAAAAACGGAATGTATGTAAACATGACAAACCGCTGTCCCTGCGCCTGCACGTTTTGCCTGCGCCATAACGGCGACGGCGTTTACGGTTCGGATTCTTTGTGGCTGGAGCGGGAACCTTCGGTGGAGGAGGTCTGCGCGGATTTGGACTTGCGGGACCTGGAAAAGTACGACGAGGTTGTTTTCTGCGGATACGGGGAACCGACGGAACGTCTGGAGGATCTTTTGCAGGTGGCGGCCCACATCCGGGCCAGGAGCAAGATTAAAATCCGCATCAATACAAACGGCCTGGCCGATCAAATCTGCGGCGAGCGGACAGCGCCTAAGCTGCAGGGTCTGATTGACACGGTGTCCATCAGCTTGAACGCCACGAATGAAGAGGAATATTGCAGGCTCGTGCGTCCTCGTTTTGGGACAGGCTCGTACCAGGCGATGCTGCGGTTTGCGCAGGACTGCGTCGCTTACGTGCCGGAGGTGGTGATGACGGTGGTGGATCAGGTGACGTCTGTGGAGGAACAAGAACGCTGCCGTGAAATCTGCGACTCGATCGGGGCCGTGCTGCGTATTCGTCCGTTTGAGAGCTGACGGAGGGACCGTTTGAAGGTTCTTTGCCCGGCGGCCTGCAGGCGCGGTTTGAAAATTTTCGCCAGGCGGCAGGCTGGCTGCAAAAGGATTGAAGAAAGGACAAAAGAGCGATGCCGGAATTGCCGGAAGTAGAGACGGTTCGGCGGGTGATCGAACCGCAGATTCGAGGACATATCATTGAAAGCGTAACGGTAAGGCGGCCGGAGGTTACGGCGTATCCGGCGGCGGAACGGTTCTGTGAAGGGCTGGCAGGCCAGACGGTTTGCGGGATGGAGCGCCGGGGGAAATTTCTGGCAGTCGTATTGGAGAGCGGGGCGCAGATGGTCCTGCATCTGCGCATGACCGGCTGTCTGCTGGTGGCTCCGGCCGGGACTCCGGAGGAAAAACATACCCATATTGTCCTGCGGCTGGAGAACGGCCGGGAACTGCGGTTTTCGGATTCCCGCCGTTTCGGGCGCTTCTGGCTGTTCCAAAAAGGGGAGGCCGATCTGCGAAGCGGACGGGCGAAATTGGGCCTTGAACCGTTTGATCCGGGCCTTACGGCAAAATATCTGAAGGACTGCCTGGGAAAACGGAGAAAGGCCGTCAAAGAATGCTTACTGGAGCAGAACATTGTCGCCGGCATCGGCAATATCTACTCAGACGAAATTTTATTTGCGGCAAGGATCGACCCGGCGCGTCCGGCCTGCGGCCTGCAGGACAAAGAATGGGAACGCCTGGCCGCCGCAATTCCCGAGCGCCTGGCATATTTCATTGAAAAAAACAAAATTTCACCGGAGGAATACTTTTTAACCAAAGGGAAAGATTATCGGAACACGCCCTTTTTGCAGGTGTACGGGCACGCGGGCGAACCCTGCCCGGTCTGCGGCGAACTCCTGCGCAGACGGGTGATCGGCGGCCGGAGCAGCGTATATTGCCCGGTGTGCCAGAGAGAAGGCGGTACCCTGTAAAAAAGGCAGAAAATCGGCCCCCGAAAAAGAGGATTTTCGATGGGAGAACTTGACGGAAAGTAAAAAAGCTGATACGATAGCATTAAGTCACTTGTGTGACATGTTATATGTGTACACGAATGCGGCACGCTTTTGACCAAAAGCCGGCACAAAGAAGAGAGGGGGATACGGGGCGATGGGACATTACCTGATCCGGGACTGTGAACTGGCGGATCTGGAGACATTTACGACGAGACGCGCGCAGATTTTGATCGGCGGAAATCGAATTGAAAAAATAGGAAAGACGCTGATGCCGCCGCCTGGCTGCGAGATAATAGAAGCGCAGGGGATGCTGGCGCTGCCGTCGTTTGCCGACTGTCACAGTCACTTGACGCAGACATTTATGAAGGGACCGCTGGACGATTACCCGATCACTTCATGGCTGGTGAAGCTCTTTGCCGTCGAGGGAATTATGAGCGAGGAGGAGAATTACTATTCCTGCCTGCTTGGGTGTTTGACGGCGCTGCGCTGCGGCACGACGGCAATCAACGATATGGCAAAATGGCCGCTTCTGGATTCGACGATCGAGGCAGTACGGGACAGCCGGATTCGCGCGACCATCGGGGTGACGATCGCCGATGTGGCCGAGAATGAAGCAATGCCGCTGGTGAGCATCGACGAGGCTCTCAGGCGCACCGAAGCCGTCTGCGACCGGGTCCGCCAGGACCGGGGGCGTCTGCGCGCCTCCGCCGCGCCGGTAGGGCTTCCGGCCTGCTCCGGGGAAATGGTGCGCAGCCTAAAGCTTTTTGCAAAGGAAAAGGGACTGATCCTTCACACGCATCTGGCCGAGGGACGAAAAGAAACGGAAATGGTGCGAAAACGGTTTGGTCTGGCGGGAGAAGCCGAGGCGTTGTACGAATGCGGGGCGCTGGATCCGAATACGCTGCTGGCGCACAGTATATGGCTTTCCGACCACGAGTTGGATTTGCTTCGGGAGACCGGGGCGCATCCGGTCCACTGCCCGAGCACGAATTTAAAGATCAGCGACGGCATGCCGCCGATTGCCGAGATGGTGAAAAAAGGGATCGCGGTCACGTTAGGCTGTGATGGCGAAGCCTCCAGTTCCAACCGCGATATGATCCGCGAGGGTCGTCTGGCCGCCTATCTTCAAAAAGGCAGGACGCTTGACGCGGCCGTCCTTCCGGCCGCGGAGGTATACCGGATGATGACGATAAACGGCATGCGGGCGCTGGGTTATGAGGACTTGGGCGAACTGCGGGAGGGGTATACTGCGGATTTGATCCTGGTGGATATGGATCACGACCTTTCGCTTCTCAACCCGTCCTACCGGCTGAACAATTTCCTCTACGCGGCGAACGGACAGGCGGTGGACAGCGTTTTCTTGGACGGGGAGCTGCTGGTACGAAAGGGCCGCTTTACGTTTGTGGACGAGGAAGCGGTGATGGCAGGGGCCAGAAGAGCCGTCGAAAGCCTCAATCGAAAGATCGCGCGGCTGTAGGGCGCCTCCGGCGGCCGCCGGGCCGGCACGATGATTAAGGAAAACAGGGAGAACGAATATGGCGCAGGACAAAACAGCACCGACCGGCCCGGAAATCCGGGCACGGTTGAAAATCACGACCATTGAAAAAAACACGCCGGTCTATATCGAAGCCTATCGGCGGATCCGCCGGCTGATTAAAGAAGATATCTGGCAGTTTGGCGACGCGCTTCCCGGGGAAACGGAACTGGCGGCCTATATGGGAATCGGGCGAACGTCACTGCGCACAGCCCTTTCGTTGTTGTATGAGGACGGATATATCAAGACGCGGCAGGGGAAGGGAAGCTATGTAAGTTTTGACGGCCGCCGGGAGAAATACCGCCGTAAAACGCCCATGGGCTTTGTCTTTCCGCCGCAACGCATCGCTCTTAGAGGGGAGATGACAAAGAGCCGGGGCGTGTTGGGCGCAGTCGGCGAGGACGGATTTTTATCGGAAAAATTTGCACCCGGGCCCGGGCAGGAAATTTTGCTTTTTGCCCGTGTATACAGGCTGAACGGGGCGGATGCGATTTACGCGACCTGTTATTTCCGTTCGGATCTTGTTGACTGTGAAATATTGGACGATATCGATGCGATGGAAGAACGTATTTTTTCACGCATCGCCGATCGGGCGGCGGTAGCGGAATACGAATGCCTGGCGGTTCCGGGCGAGGTAGTGCGGGAAATGGAACTGCCCTGTGAATTCGCCGGCACGTATCACACGCTGGCGGCGACGACCTATGTGGACCGCGACAACCAGGTGGTTGGGTTTTGCAAGGATTACTACAACGACGAGGTGATACGGTTTACGATGGGGAGTAAAAAGTAGAGGACATAAAATGCCGTGCAAACATGGGCGGGCGGAGGTAACACCGCAAAGGCGCAACCTTATGCTATGGGAGCACGGCGGGAGAAGAGATACTAAAAGTACGGAAAATACCCTGAGAACACGGGCATATAAAGGAAAGGAATGCGGATGAAATATCAGGCGGCGAGATTGGAAAATAACGCGGGTAAACTATGGCACATCGGTTTAAATGAAGCGGACATCGCAAAGCATGTGATCCTTCCGGGCGATCCGGCGCGGTGCGAGATGATTGCCGGGCAGCTGAGAGAGTCCCGGCTGAAAACAGTATCACGGGGCAATCCGGCTTATACCGGAAAGTACCATGAGACGGAAATTTCGGTCATGTCCACCGGCATGGGGAGCATGGCGGTGGCGATCTGCGTAGAAGAACTGAAGCAGATCGGCGCCAGGACGCTAATCCGAATGGGGACGGGCGGGAATTTGCAAAAAGACATCCCGGAGGGTTCTTTTGTGATCTGCACCGGCGCTGTCCGCGGCGAAGGGACAACGGCGGAGTATATCGCTCCGGAATATCCGGCGATCGCCGATCTTGACGTGGTAAACGCCCTGCGCCAGGCCTGCCGGGAATTCGGCGTAAAGCCGTACCTGGGCATTGTCCGCAGCCACGACGCATTTTATCGGGAAAGCCCGGGCGCGCATGAAGGCTGGGAAGAACGGATCCGGCCGTGGTCGGAGGCCGGCGTGCTGGCGCTTGACAACGAGAGTTCCGCGCTCTTTGTTGTCTCGTCGCTTTTGGGCGGTTTGAAGGCCGGGACGATCTTGCTGGTCGGCAGAAATCTTTATGAAGGCCATGGCCGGATGGCGACAGCCAATACGCCGGAGTATGCCGGGCGTGTGGAAACGATGACGCAGATCACGCTGCGGGCGCTGGAAATCGTGGACGGAATGGAGGAATGAGCGAAGGAATCAGAATGGGAATTTTTCCACCCCCTCTTGACAAGAGCTTTTTGATTCGGTATGATACAGAAAGAAAACAAACACGCATACATGCAGCGAAGAGAAGAGTAAGCGCAGACAGAAATCACAGAGAGCTTTGGATGCTGAGAAAAAGCATGGAAGTCCCGCCGAAGATGGTCTCAGAGCAGCGCCGCCGACTCAATCCGGTTTCGGATTGACAGGCCGCGATGGGTACGCCCATTACAGCGCCGGAGTATCGGGCCGCGGCCCCGCACTCCATGAGGTCTGCGCCGTGAGACGCAGATAAACAGCGGTGGTAACACGAAGAAATTCGTCCCTGGTCTTTCAGACCAGGGACATTTTGCACGTTGGCAAGAGCAGTGCGCATGAGATGAAAGGAAGGTTTGCGTGCATATATGCACGCAAACCTGGATTTCAGCGCATGCATAGGGCGAAGCCCGTGAGTGAGACGGAGCGAAGCGAAGTCGAACGGCACTGCGACCCACGGTGCAAGCCCCAACAACAACACGCCCCCAAAAACCACGGAGGAATCATTATGAGCAAAAAACCCTACTACATCACCACGGCCATTGCCTACACCTCAGGCAAGCCGCATATCGGCAACACCTACGAAATCGTGCTGGCCGACAGCATCGCCCGCTACAAACGCGAGCAGGGCTACGACGTCCGTTTCCAGACCGGCACCGACGAGCACGGGCAGAAGATCGAGCAGAAAGCCGAAGCCGCCGGCGTAACGCCGCAGCAGTTTGTCGACAACGTGGCGGCAGAAATCAAACGCATCTGGGATCTGATGGATACCTCCTACGACAAGTTTATCCGTACCACCGATCCCGACCACGAGAAACAGATTCAGAAAGTATTTAAAAAAATGTACGACCAGGGCGACATTTACAAAGGCTATTACGAAGGAATGTACTGCACGCCCTGCGAATCCTTTTTCACCGAATCGCAGCTGGTGGACGGAAAATGCCCCGACTGCGGCCGCCCGGTGCAGCCGGCCAAAGAAGAAGCGTACTTCTTTAAAATGAGCAAATACGCCGACCGCCTGATTCAGCATATCAACGAGCACCCGGAATTTATTCAGCCGGTATCGCGCAAAAATGAGATGATGAACAATTTCCTGCTTCCGGGCCTGCAGGATCTGTGCGTATCCCGCACCTCCTTCAAATGGGGCATTCCGGTCGATTTTGACGACCGCCATGTCGTATACGTGTGGCTCGACGCGCTGACCAACTATATCACGGGCCTGGGCTACGACTGCGACGGAAACCACGGCGAACTGTTTGAAAAATACTGGCCGGCCGACCTGCATCTGATCGGCAAAGACATCATCCGTTTCCACACGATTTACTGGCCGATCTTCTTGATGGCGCTCGGCCTGCCGCTGCCCAAGCAGATTTTCGGACACCCCTGGCTCCTGCGCGGCGAAGGCAAGATGAGCAAATCGGTCGGCAACGTCATTTACGCCGACGACCTGGTAGAATTCTTTGGCGTGGACGCGGTGCGCTATTTTGTCCTGCACGAGATGCCCTTTGACAACGACGGCATTATTACCTGGGAACTTCTGGTCGAACGTCTGAATTCCGACCTGGCGAACGTCCTAGGCAACCTGGTAAACCGTACCGTTTCCATGTCCAACAAGTATTTTGGCGGCCAGGTACGCGACGCCGGCGCGGCGGAAGCGGTGGACGCGGATCTGAAAGCGACCGCTGTGGAAACCGTGACAAAGGTGAGCGCCAAAATGGACGAATTGCGGGTGGCCGACGCCATCAGCGAAATTTTCGCCCTCTTCAAGCGCTGCAACAAATATATCGACGAGACGATGCCCTGGGCCCTGGCAAAAGACGAGACAAAGAAAGACCGCCTGGCGACCGTGCTTTACAACCTGGTGGAAAGCATCTGCATGGGCGCAAGCCTTCTGGAATCCTTTATGCCAAAAACCAGCGCGGCGATCCTCAAACAAGTGGGCGGTAAGAAGCGCACGCTCGCGCAGCTGACGCAGTTTGGCCTTTACGGCGAAGGAAAAGTGACAGAGAAGCCCGAGATCCTCTTTGCCCGCCTGGATGTCAAGGAGGTGTTGGAAAAGGTGGAAGCACTGCAGGATGCGCAGATGGCCGAAGCGGCCAGAGAAAATAAAGCGGCAGAGAGCGACGCGGCATCCGCCGCGCCGGACAGCGCGGCGCAGGAAGCCGGTTCCGGCAAAGCATCGCAGGAAGCCATAGATATAGGAGCAAAAGAAGAGATCGCCTATGACGATTTTGCCAAACTGCAGTTCCAGGTCGGCGAAATCATCGCCTGCGAGGAGGTAAAGAAATCAAAGAAACTTCTTTGCTCCCAGGTAAAAATCGGCTCCCAGGTAAAGCAGATCCTTTCCGGCATTAAAGCCCATTACACACCGCAGGAAATGGTGGGTAAAAAAGTCATGGTGCTGGTCAACTTAAAGCCGGCAAAGATGGCCGGACTCGTATCGGAGGGAATGCTTCTGTGCGCCGAAGATGCCGAGGGGAACCTGGCGCTGATGACGCCGGAGAAAGAGATGCCGGCCGGAGCGGAGATCGGCTGACAATAAATGCCTGTCTGAAAGTTCTGCCGTAAAAATGACCGTCTGTATTTCCGAGGGGTGACGCCATCGGGAAAACAGACGGTTGTATTATTTTACAATCTTTTGCGGGCAAACGGCCTCCTGTCGCGGATACGGACATCACAGTTCGAGGCTATTTGGTTTCAAGAGGAAATCCATAATCCCCATAACCACAATTCCTTCGTCATTTCGCCATAATTTAATCCGGTCCCTGAGCACGATGATGTTCTTAAAAGAATCGCCGTTATCCGCCAAAACGGATCCTTAATAATTCCCGGGGGGGGAGGTTATGTTTATTGCGCGCCGTTTTCCTCTTCCTGCAATAGCCAATCAACTATATTGTAAATCTCAATACCTTCATAATCATATTTCGGGTGCCTGGTCCTGGCAATGACCTTTTTGGGATAAGCATCTCGGATTTGCAGTAATGGCAAACATTCTCTTTCAAGAGTATTTTGATCCGAAATATTGTCACTGACCTGGATATAGATTTTCTCGCTCCCTTTTTGCGCTACAAAATCAATTTCCTTCTGATACAATTTTCCGACATACACATCATATCCCCGGCGGATCAGTTCAATACAGACTATATTCTCATATACTCTGCCGTAGTCCATATTCCTGCTTCCCAAAATGGCATATCGGATACC
>JAAWCS010000031.1 GCA_022793375.1 Lachnospiraceae bacterium | reverse complement strand
GGCAAGACGTGTACGTTGACCGTGTTCACTATGGCAGACGGGATTATCTTCGGATTCTGTTTCCTGATCTGCCGCAGAATGACAACGAAGGATAAAACAAAATATAGTAATGGTGGAACCGCTGGCTGACGAAGGCGGTTTTTTATTGCTCCGGGCCAACCTGGCCCGAAGCCGGGAAAGGAGGAAACATCACATTTCCTAAAAGCTCTGCCGCATGTCCCCTGCCGCCTAAAGGATACCACCCTTACACCACAATACCGAGACTTTGAATATATGGGATCACCTCATTTTTCCTGGTAGAGGTGATTCTATTGGGAATATAAATATCTTCAATCATTTTTCTAGGCATCGCGAGCGATATACAAGCCAAAAAAGCAACATGGAACTCCATGAAAAATTAACGCGTCTCTTGTTTTTTTTGCTCGTCATCGTTGTTATTCTTTCTGCCTTAACGTACTTAATTTTAGATACCTATATACCAATCACAAGCCCCTTCAGCATTGACGATGCCAAAAAAAGAATATTCACTTTAAACCTTGTCGACTCCATATGCAGAACCCTTGCGGCTATTTATTTTTATGGTAATTTTACTTTATTATGGTTCTACATAAAATCAAGAAAACGTATTTCATTTTCCAGACAGCTTTTCGTTTTACTCAAGAAAATACTACTTTTATTCGCCTGCATGACCCCCTTTATCCTTATTCACCCTGCAAGAAAAATTGACTTTATTCTTCCGTGTTGGAGTCTTACCCTTCAAATGATATTCTGGTTTTCTATTGTATTCTTTCTTTACCTTCTATATCTGCTCTACCCAAAAATAACGCACAAAGAAGAAGCATTCTTCTAAAACAGGGGCCGCCGCAGCGGCCCCTATTCAGGAGTGGCAAACATCTTACCCTTAATATCAGTCGTGTTTTTCGTTTCGGTCAAGGGCATTGATTAAATCCATTTCTTCTATGCGGAGGGTTTCCCACGCGGCGCGGCGATTTCAGAAATAACTTCTCCTCCAAAAGACTATACGTGCCGTGTCTGTCGTATTTTCTGCCTGAAATGAGACAGCGGCCGTACCCGTTCCAAGCGCAGCTTTCAGCCCCGCCGTATCGGAGATTTTCCCTAAAGGCGTGTATCGATAGGTTGTTTCAACGCTCTCATAGAACAGGACAAGGCATCTATTGTCATAAATCAGCAAATCCCCTGCATGGATTTCTTTCAGTTCCTGGTCGTCTGTGTCGAAATCGTCGGCAAAGTAAAAATACTTTTCATTATTATGTAAATCCTCCATGTCTAATTGCAAGGGAAGCATTTCTGCAAACTGCCTTGCAGCTTCCTTATCGTTCAGCACTGCTTCAAATTCCTGCCCGTTAATGATAACCCGTATTGTCGTCATTTCGCTTGTTACCTCGGTATTATTGTTGTCACTATCTGCCCGCAAAGTGGGGGCTTCCTGTTCCGTTTTGCTTTCTGGCGTGTCGATTTCGGCAGCGGTTGTGCCGCTCTGGTTCGTATTGCCGCACGCAGAAACTCCCAATACAGATGCCAATACCAAAAGAAAAGCTGCAAATTGCCGCATAAATCCACCTCCAAATCCGATTTTCTTCACCATTGCCCGGATTTTTTCAGCCGCCCCGCCGCATCAGCGGTACGATTTTTCAAAAATCCCGGCGCAGTCCTCGTCTGTCATTTCGCAGGGATTGGCTTCAAACAATCCGCCCTGCATGGAACGCGCGCCCTTTGCAAGCGTCATCGCTTCATCCGCCGAGAAACCGAAGTCGCTCATTTTCAGATCGGCTACGCCGCAGTTCTCCTGCAGTTTGACAAGCGCGGTAATAAAATCCTCCGGCTTGTCGGCGTCTGCAATTCCCATAGCCTTTGCCATTTTGATAAACTGTTCATCGCAGGCGTGACGCTCAATAAAAAATTCCGCAAAGGCTTTAGAAATCAAAATCAGCCCCGCGCCATGCGGGAGATTGTGATGATATGCGCTCATGGAATGTTCCATGCTGTGCTGTGCAATCGTTGAGGTGAGCTGCATGGTGACGCCCGCAATCGTGCTTCCGTAAGCAATATGTTCCCTTGCTTCTATGTCCTTTCCGTCCCTTACCGCGCGGGGCAGGTACTTTGCAATGTTTTCGATCGCAGACAGCGCGATTGCTTCGCTCAAAATATTAACGCCTTTTGACATCATCACTTCGGTATTGTGAAACAGAGCGTCAAAGCCTTGATATGCCGTGTATTTTGCAGGAACGGTCGTCATAAGCTCCGGGTCGACAACGGCCAGCACGGGCGTAAGTCCCGGATCGCCAAAGCCGATTTTTTCTTTTGTTTCCAAATTGGAGATAACGCCGAAGCCGTTCATCTCCGAACCCGTGCCGGAAGTAGTCGCGATCGCGACAATCGGCAGCCCTTTCTTTTCAAGCGGCTTGCATTTGCCAGTGCCGCCGGATACATAGTCCCAAAGGTCGCCCTCATTGACAGCCATTGCCGCAATCGCCGCCGAAGCGTCAATGACGGCTCCGCCGCCAAGCGCGGCGATAAAATCGCATTGGTTTTCCCTCGCAAAAGAAGCCCCTTCCATGATTACGTCCTTAATCGGATTTTCCATAATCTTGTCAAAGAGGACTGTTTCAACGCCTGCTTTTGCAAGCTGTTTCAGCGTGCGGTCCAGATAGCCGTTCTCCCTTGTGGATTTACCGTTAGAAATCAGCACCAGCGCTTTTTTTCCGGGCATGGGCAGGCTTCCCAATTCATTCAGCGCACCTCTGCCGAAAATAAGATTTGTGGGATTGTTGAAATTAAAATTCATGTTCATAATACATTGTCCTTTCTTTTTTTGTTGTGCCTGAGCTTTGTTTTGGTAATCTTTGTTTTGGCAGGAAACTTATGTTGACAAACCTGTTTTTCAGGTGTAGTATGATTATAGAAGCTAAAGTTAGGTTTAGGTCAAGAGGTATTTTTCAAAATTTTGCAAATAGGGGGGCGGGCTATGTATTATTCGATTGGCGAGGTTGCTCATGCCACCGGGATCGCCATATCCACTTTACGCTATTATGACCGTGAGGGCATGTTCCCGAATATGGAGCGCAGTAACGGGGGCATCCGTGTTTTTTCTGATACGGAGATCAACACACTCCGGGTGATCGAGTGTCTGAAAGCTTCGGGAATGTCTATCAAGTCAATCAAGGAATTTTTAATCTGGTGCCGGGAGAGCGACGCTTCCTTAGAGAAACGCAGAGACATGTTTTATGCCCGTCTGGGAGAAGTGGAAAAACAGATCGAAGCGCTGCAGGCGACAAAAAATACGCTGAGATATAAATGCTGGTACTATGATACGGCGCTGGCCGCCGGAAGCGAGGAGGCCGTAAAGAATCTGCCTGTCGATGAAATCCCCGCAGATGTGAGGGATTACAAAATATAACGGTTTCCCGCTTTAAAAAATGCAAAGTTATAAAGGAGGTTATCATGCTTGATATCATACCGAACGCAGAACAGATGACAGCTTTGGTTGGAAAACCTTTATATGAGGTGTGGACACAATTATGCGCTTTCATTGATGAAAAATATGATATGGATTGTTTGTGGAATCAAGGCGGCAAAGCATGGACATATGAATATAAATACCGCCGGGGCGGCAAAACCCTGTGCGCGTTATATGCAAGAGAAAACTGCATAGGTTTCATGGTTATCCTCGGGAAAGAGGAGCGCTTAAAATTTGAAAGCGATCGGGAAAATTACGGGGAAGAAATTCAGAGAATTTACGATGAAAGCCAAACCTATCATGATGGGAAATGGATGATGTTTGAGCCAACAGACACTTCTTTGTTTGATGATTTTATCCGATTGTTGAGAATCAAAAGAAAGCCAAACAAAAAGCAGAGCGTATAACCGTTCTAAATGGCAGAGGGACTGCAAAACGGCCTAAAATCCGGCGGATTTTAAGTCGTCTTGCAGTCCCATTCAGGAGTCGCAGACTTTTCTTTTTTCGTATCTCAAAAACTATCTCTGCACCCGGCCCGACGCGTCCCCGCCGGCCAGTTCCCATACCTCCTCCACCGTAACGCGGTTCATGCCGCCGTAGACCGTATGTTTGAGGGCCGACGCGGCTCCGGCAAACTCGGCAATCTGTGAAAGCGGCAGTCCCCGCAGTATCCCATAGATAAAGCCGGCCGCAAAGCTGGCCCCGCCGCCGCCGCGGTCCACAAGACGGATATCGTAGTGGCGCGACTGCGCAAATTCCTGCCCGTCATAGCACAGTACCGACCAGCCGTTGTCCGAAGCAGAATAGCTTTCCCGCAGCGTACAGCCGATATAGCGAAAGCCGTACAGTTCCTTCATCTTTCGGAAAATGCTGCGGTAGCCGTCCAGATCAAGCCGGCTGGCGTACACGTCGGTGCCGGCCGGTTTTAAGCCCAGGCATTTTTCCGCGTCCTCTTCATTTCCGATGCATACGTCCACCTGCCCCATAATACTCTTCATAAAGGCCTGCGCCTGCTGCGGCGTCCACAGCTTGCCGCGATAGTTTAAATCACAGCTGACGGTCACGCCGTGCCGGCGCGCGCATTCCACGGCTGCCCGGGTCAGGCTGGCTGTCTGCGGCGAAACCGCCGGTGTGATCCCCGCAAAGTGAAACCAGTCAGCTCCCTCAAATATGGCGTCAAAATCAAAGTCCTCCGGCTGGGCCAGCGCGAAGGCCGAACCGGCCCGGTCGTAGATGACCCGCGGCGGCCGCATCGCCACGCCGGTCTCATAAAAATTGATGCCGAGCCGGCCCGGCCCGCGCGCCGCATGACGGCAGCCGACGCCCTGGGCCCTCAGCTGCTGTAAGCAGGTCTCACCCAGCGCATTGTCCGGCAGCTTGGTCACATACTCCACCTCCATGCCGAAACGCGCCAGCGACGCCGCCACAATCGCCTCGTCCCCATCGTAAATTGCGTCAAAATGGTCGGCCTGCTCAATCCGGCGAAAGCCGGGCGTCATCAGGCGCAGCATAATTTCCCCCATGGTAATAATCTTCATACTTGAACCTCCGTAACCTAAAATTCCGTCGGGTACAGTGTCTGCACCATCGATATATTGCGGAACGGATACTGAAGCGCTACCTTCTCGTCAAAATCAATTCCCAGCCCCGGCCGGTCGCCGATCTCGATGTAACCGTCCACCGGCTTGTACTGGCAGTCAAACAGCCGTTCCTTCCACTCGATCTCTTCCACGCTGTATTCCAAAATCAACGCGTTGGGGATCGCCGCCGCCAGCTGCAGCGTCGCCGCCCCGCCGATCTGCCCGTGGATGTTGTGCGGCGCTACGGGAATCTGGCCGGCTTCGCAGAGGGCGGCGATCTTCTTGCCCTCGGTGATACCGCCGCAGACCCGCAAATCCGGCTGTGCGATATCAATCGCTCCCGCCTCGATCGCCGCGCGAAAATCGCTTTTTGTGCACCAGCGTTCCCCCGACGCGACGGGAATCGGGCTTCTGGCCCGCACCCGTGCCAGCGCTTCAAAGTTTTCCGGCAGCGTCGGCTCTTCAAAAAAGAACGGTTTGTAGGGAGCCAGCTCACCGGCGATCTGCAGCGCCGTATAGGGGTTGAAACGACCGTGCCCTTCGATTAACAGATCCACGTCCCAGCCCACCGCGTCGCGCAGCGCTTTCACCTGGGCCGTGACTCCCCTCAGCTCGGCCGGCGTGATCGTATGCTCCGCCCGGTAGAACGGATCCCATTTCATCGCCGTATATCCCTGCCGGATAACTCGTTCGGCCAGACGGGCCAGCTTGTCCGGGGTATCGCCGCCAAAGAACCAGCGGTTGGCATAGCAGCGTATTTTATTGCGGAACTTTCCGCCCAAAAGCTGGTAGACAGGCACGCCCAGTGCCTTGCCCTTGATGTCCCACAGCGCCATATCGACCGCGCTCAGAGCGCTTGTCAGTACGGCCCCGGCCCCCCAGTATTCGTCGCGGAAACACAGGTAAAACAGCTTTTCGGTTTCAAAGGGGTCTTTTCCCACCAGGTAGCGTTTCAGTTCCCCGACCGCGGCGCTCACCGTCTGCTCCCTCGTCTCCAGCGAGCACTCTCCGACGCCGGTGATGCCTTCGTCGCTGTAGACCTTTACATATACCCAATTATCGTTGTGCGCCGACACGATAAAGGATTTGATATCGGTAATTTTCAAAATCAGACCTCCCTACTCCTCTTTTTTCTCACAGGTCAAATCCGCCAGGAAGTGCTGCAGATGCGTTGCCATGGCCTTGCGGGCCGCGCGGGCGTCGCGCGACTCAACCGCATCCACGATGACTTTATGCTGTAAAATACCGTCCAGGCGCGCTTTAACGCTTCGCGGACGCGTATCGGAAATCGTATGTACCGTCCCCAGGAGCGGACGGATAAATTCGGGAAACAGGGAATTTCCGGTGCTGTCGGCCAGCGCTGCATGAAATTCATAGTCCCGCTTTGCCCACTGCCCGCTGTCCAGATAGCAGTCCTCCATCGCCGAAACCAGCTCTTTCAGGCGGCGCAGGTCAGCGTCGGTCGCATTCTGCGCCGCCAGGCCGCAGCTGCGCACCTCCAGCGCCATTCGGACTTCATAAACTTCGTATTCCGAGGCCGTGCCGACCGTCACCAGCCGGTTGACCACGTTCCCCAGCGTCTGCGCGCCGGGCTGCGTGATATAGACGCCGCTGCCGTTTTTTACCTCGACCAGTCCGCGCTCCTTTAAGGTTTTCATTGCTTCGCGGACCATATTGCGGCTGGAACCGAATTGATCGGCCAGCTGCTGTTCGCTGGGCAGCTTGTCCCCCGATTTCAGCTTTTGGCTCAGGATCATCTCCTCCAGACTGCTGGCAATTTGTTCGGAAAGATTGCTTTTCGTTACACGGGCAAAGGCGGTCATACTGTTTCCCACTTTCTTTTTTATTTTTTGGAGTTGTCTGCCTGGGGCAGGGGCACACGATTCGCCAAGGATTGTCCTCGCTTTGCTCGAACGCGAATCAGCGCCGGGTATAATGTCTGGCGACATTACATCATGTGCTTCGCACATGCCCCCTCCGGGGGATGCACACGATTCGCTAAGGAATGTCCTCGCTATCGCTCGGACGCGAATCGGCGCCGGTATAATGTCTGGCGACATTATACCATAATTTCCCTCTTTTTGAACAGATCGTTCCGGGGGCAAAGCGGCGTTCCCGGCCTGTATCTCCCTGTCCTGTGCCCCGTGCGGCTAAAGGCTTGCGCGGCGGCAGGCCTTTGGCTCCGCCGGCTCTCCCTGCATGGCCGTTCCCCGCCTACAGTTCCACCCGCCGGCGCTGTGCAAGCGACCGGTGCGCGGCCTGTACCAGTTCAAAGGCTTTCAGCCCGTCCCAGCCGGTTACCAGCGGCTTTTCTTCTCCACGGATGCATTGGCAGAAATTTTCGATCAGCCCCATGAAGCCGCCGAATTCTTCGTCAAAGATCAGCGTGTTGGGAAATACCGGCTCGTACAATTTCGTCGGCCCGGTTTCGTCGTCGTACATGAGAAGCGTTCTCTGATCCTCCACCGCCAGCCAACGGTTTTTACCGTAGATTTCCACCCGCTCCCACGGCTTTAAGCTCAGGGCCGTGGAAGCCGTATAGACCGTGCCCACGGCGCCGCTGGCAAATTCCAGCAGGATACAGGCATTGTCAAACGGATAGCCGGTTTTGTTAAAATCATAGGCATGGGCGCCGACGGCTGTCAGCGCTTTTACGTCGCCCATAAAATAACGCGTCAGGTCGAACAGATGAATTGTCCCGCCCTCCAGCAGATCCACATAATCGTAGCCCAGGTTGAATTTTCCCGTAAACATCGCCGGATTCTCAATCCCGTGTTTCTTCGCCCGCAGATACGGCGGGCTGTAACGCTTGTTGGATACCGTCATCAGCGTTAAGCCGTGCTCGTCCGCATAGCGGCACATTTCTTCTGCCTGGGACAAATCCCGCGTAATCGGCTTTTCGACCAGCACATGGATTCCCCGCTTCAGGCAGGCCATCGTATGCTCATAGTGCAGTGCGTCCGGCGAGAGCACCAGCACGCCGTCGGGTTTTTGCTCCTTTAGCATGTTCTCGCAGTCTGAGTACCATTTTGTGCGGTAGGTCTGCTCGATTTTGCGTCCCTGCTGCTCGTTTCGCATGCAGACGGCCGCCAGCTCCACCGGCTCCCAGATCGTGCGCAGGCGCATGATCGCCGGGATATGCTTGCTCTGTCCTACGCCGCCGCACCCGATGATCGCCAGGCGCACCGGCCGCTTCGCCGCCCGTTCCTCGTCTAAGCCGACTCCGTATACGTCGGCCCGGTCAAACATTTTGTGCAAAGGGCTGTGAGCATAAGTATCCTCCAACATCGTACTCCTCCTTTCTTCTGTCCGTATTCTCAAAGACATTATGGAACACCTTTCGCGGTGTCTATTCGTTTGCGTGCCTCAGGTAATGCAGGCGGAAGCGGTTTGACAGCATCTGCAAAATCAGCGCTCCCAGGATGATGCTTCCCTGGATCAGATATGTCTTGTCGTCCGTGACTCCCATCGTGGACAGGCCGTTTGTAAGGATGCACATAAAGAGCAGGCCGGCCACGGTTTTGCCAAAGGAACCCTTGCCGCCGGATAAGCGGTTGCCGCCAATGACCACGGCGACGATGGCGTTTAACTCCATGCCGCTGCCGATTGTCACTACGGCGCTCCCCAGACGGGCCAGATCGACAAGGCTTGCGATACCGGCCAGAAAACCGGCCAGTGCAAACAGCCCCCACTTGACCCGCCGCGTATCGACGCCGGCCAGCCGCGTGGCGTGTTCGTTTTCTCCCAGCGCTTTTACATAACGGCCGAAACGGGTCTTGGCCATCAAAAACCAGCCGCCTAAAAGGCACAGCGCAACGATCACCAACGACAGGTTGAAAAAGCCCAGGGCAAAGGGCGTGTAGACTGCCTGCAGGACAGGGCTGGATACGACGATCGATTTTGCGTCGGTAATGCCCAGCGCCAGCCCACGCGCCCACACCATGCACGACAGCGTGATAATCACGGCGTTGATCTTCCAGTACGAAATCAGAAAACCGTTCAGCAGCCCGATTCCCACGGCCACCGCCAGGCAGGCCGCCATCGACAGCCAGATATTTCCCGTAGAGCGGTAGACGACCCCTGTCACCGACACGGCCAGGACAATGACCGACCCGCTCGACAAATCCATATTGCCGGACATGACGACAAAGGTCATGCCGACCGATACGATAATCAGCGCCGCGTTCAGCTGGATCATGTTGTAAAGATTGTGAAGTGACAAAAACCGCGGATTTACACAGGAGAAGAAAACCGCCAACAGCGCCGCCAGCACCAGAACCGTAATCACATCCAGCCGGTAAACCAGCCCGTCCATCCATTTGCTGTGTGTTTTCATAGACGCCCTCCTCAGTCGCTCTTCCCAAGCGTAAAACGGTTGAACACGGCGGCCAGCAGGATAAACCCGCCCAGCACCGCATCCTGAAAATGCTCGTTGACGCCGGACAGCGTCATAAAATTGGCAATCATGCCGACAATCAGCGCCCCGACAAAGGTCTTTAATACGCTGCCCTCGCCGCCCTTGACCGCACAGCCGCCCAGCACGACCGCCGTCACCGCGTCAAATTCCATGCCGATGCCCACCGTCGTATTGACCATCCCTAAGCGGCTGGCGATCACCACGCCGGCCACGCCGGCGCACAGCCCGGAAATCATATAGCAGAGCATTTTAATACCCGACGTATTGAGCCCGCACAGGCGCGCCGCTTTCTCATTGCCGCCCACCGCGTAGACCCGCCGCCCGAACGCCGTGCGCGACAGTACCAGATACGCTACCGCGTACAGTATTACCGTCAGAACCAGCAGCGCCGGCATCCCGAACACCGTCCCAGTATTGAGGTACAGAATCGTCGGGTCCTTTACATAAATCCACTGGCGGTACGCCGCGATCCTGTGCAGCGCGATCCCGCGGATCAAAAGCTGGGAACCCAGCGTGACGATCACGCAGTTAATTTTGAGTTTTTCAATGACAATGCCGTTTAAAAGCCCCATCGCCGCGCAGAGCGCTACCGAGCCGAGTACGGCCGCCCATACCGGCGTCCCCTCCTCTAACATCGCCGCTACGCAGACCGCGCCCAGAAAAATATTGGCGCCCGCGGACAAATCCATGCCGCCGTAGAGGAACACAAAGGTCATGCCGATCGCCAGAATCGCGATGTGGGATACCTGCTTAAAAATATTGAACAGATTCACCAGCGTACAGAATTTGGCCGAGAGCAGCGAAAACAGGATAAACAGAGCCATAAGTACCAACAGGATTCCGGCTTTTTCCAGCCCTGCACGCAGCCCTTCGCCGGATATTGCCTTCTTGTCTGCCGCCTGATTCATGTCCTCACCCCCTTGTCTGCCGCGCCCTCCGGCGTACTTTCCTCCGGATTTCCCTGGATCAGCCTGGCTAACGTCTCTTCGTCGCTCTTTCCCTCAATGACACTGCTCACCCGTCCGCCGCACATCACGAAAATGCGGTCCGACAGCTGAAGGATTTCCTGGGTGTCCGTTGAGACCACTACGATCGCTTTCCCTTCGGCGGCCAGGTCCTCCAGTATTTTATAGATATCCGCCTTGGCCCCCACGTCCACGCCCCGCGTCGGTTCGATGAACACCAGCACGTCCAGGTCTTTCAAAAGCCACCTTGATACGATCGCCTTCTGCTGGTTGCCGCCGGAAAGGAACTGCACTTTTGTGCGGATGCTGCTCATCTTTACCGCCAGCCGGTCCGAATATGCCTGACAGCTTTGGCGGATTTTGCGGTAATTCAGAAGAGGGAAGGCGGCCGCGTATTGAAACCGGCCAAGCGTTGGCAGCGCGATATTGTCCAGCACCGACAAATCGGCGAACAGTCCCTCCTCCTTGCGGTTCTCGGTCAGCAGCCCGATGCCGCACCGCACGGCCTGGGCCGGATTTTTAATCTTCGCCGGCTTTCCGTTTACAAGAATTTCCCCGGAATCGGCCGGCCGCGCGCCGTAGGCCACGCGCCAGAGCAAATCCTGGCCCGCGCCCAAAAGGCCTGTAAAGCCGGCGATTTCTCCCTTGTAGATCCGGCAGCTTGCGCCGTACAGGCGGTCCTTTAACCGGATATCTTTCAATTCCAGGACCGGCGTTTCGCTGTGCCGCGCTGCGACGGCCTGCTTTTCATACGCCTGGTAGCTGTCGCCCAGCATGTATTCGATGATTTTCAGTTCATCCACATCCTCCATGCGCACGGCCGCTGTCACCCGCCCGTTCATCAGAATGGTGCCGGAATCGCAGTAGCGCTTGATCTCGCCGAGACGATGAGAAATAAATACGATACATATCCCCTGTTCCTTCAGGCGCAAAAGGATGCGGAACAACCGCTTGGTGTCCTCGTTTGTCAGCGCCGCCGTCGGCTCGTCCAGAACCAGGATTTTCGGCCGGTGCGACAGCACCTTTACGATTTCGATCAGCTGCTGCTTTGCCAGGGAATAAATCTCGACGTTTTTATTGACTTCAATGTTTTCAATTCCAAATTCCTCCAGATACTGCCGGGCCTGCTCGTTCATCTGCCGGTTATTCAGCCGGATTCCGTTTACCAGTTCCCGCCCGAGGAAAATATTCTCGGCAACCGTAAGATTGTTCAAAAGACTCAGCTCCTGATACACGATGCCGATGCCCAGGCGCGCCGCGTCCGCCGTGCCGGTAATCTCGACTTCCTTTCCATGGATCAGAATTTTACCTTCGTCTTTCTGGTAATTCCCGCCAAGGATTTTCATGAGGGTCGATTTGCCGGCGCCGTTTTGTCCGATCAGGGACGTGATTTCCCCGCCATACAGTTTGAGATCCACGTTTGACAGCGCCTGCACGCCCGGGAAGCGTTTGGATATGCCCTGCATTTCAAGGACCGGGACCATATGCCTCCTCCTGTTTCTTATGGGATTGGCCGGGCGCGCCGTCTGGGCGGCGCTGCCGCGGCCTTATTTACGGATCATTTCAGATAATCGCTCACCAGTTCCTCTAACGGCTTGTCGTAGTCGATAGCCGTCGGGTCTTTCTCCATCGCCAGCGCCAGTTCCAGCATCGCCGAAGCGTTTTCCGGCGTCACGATGAAGCCCGGGAGAATGTAATCCCCCTGCGTGGTGAAATCGTACTCTCCGGTCATCGCCAGATAGGGAATCAGCACTTTATAGTAGCCGGTATACTGCGAGGCCAGCAGATAGGTGCTGTCCATATCGCCGTCAATGACCGCCTGGATTGCGTCGGCCGAGCCGTCGATGGAGCAGATCGAAATCTCGTCCCTGCGCTCCGCGTTCTTGATTACCAGGGCCGCCGGGTAGGTCACGCTGTCCGACAGGCCGTACAGCATGTCGATCTTGTCATAGGCCTGCAGGTAATTTTCCATCTTGGTGACCGCCGTCGTGCCGTCCCAGTTGGTCGGCTCCGCTGCCAGGATCGTCACGTTGTTCGCTTCCATGACCGAGACGAAACCGCCGATGCGGTTTTCATTCAGGCCCTGCCCGTCGTTGCCGGTCAAGAGCACAACCTGCTTTTCGGAGAGTTCGCCGCCCTGGCTTTTCAGCACTTCGACCGCGTATTCGCCCACTTCGGTGGACATCGCATATTCGTCAAAACCGATGGTGCCGAGCGATTGATCCGACCAGCTGTGCTGTACAACCACTTTTACGCCCATCTCGGCCGCCTTCTTGAATGAATTCTCAAACGCCGTCACATCCAGCGTATTGATCGAAATGATGTCGCACTGCCCAAGCAGGCCGTCAAAAGCTTCCACCTGTTTGTCGATCTTGCCGTCGCCCGAAGTGACGACCAGTTCAAAACCGTATTTGGCCGCGCAGGCCTTCGCCCCCTCTACTTCGCCCAGATGGAACGGGTTTGTCAGATCCTGCTGAATCAGGCCGACCACCAGCTTTCCATCTTCGTTCCCCGTCTGTGTCGTATCCCCGCCGCCGGACTGTGCGGCCGCCGTTTCCTTATCCCCCTCGGCAGGCGTCTGAGAGCAGGCCGCCAGGCTAAAGGTCAAAGCCAGGGCCAGTATCAAGGCCAGCATCTTTTGGATTTTCTTCATCTTCTCTTCTCCTTTCAATTTTCGCCGGGCTGCCCGTGATTCTGCGGACAGCCGGGACACCTCTGTGAGGTTTGCCTTCTCTTGCCCGAGTTCTCCGGGCCTTACAATTCGCACTCCGCCCATATCACGCAGGGACCGCAGTTCATATCCTCATGCAGCCACGGCGATACCAGCATCCGGCAAATTCCCCTCCATTTTTTGTCAAGTTTCATTTCCTCGATAATAATAAAGTGCGGCGTTTTCGCCTGCTCAAAAAATACATTGTGCGCCTTCATCGTTTCCTCCAGGGAGGAAATGCAGGCGATCGACGGCACGTCGGTGCCGATCAGGCGCAGATTCGGCATTTTTTCGTGGATATACCCGGCGGCCGAAATCGAAAACCCGGGACAATGCTTTGAAAAGCGCTGCGGGTCTTTGGCGCGCCATTGTTCCACGCCGAAACGCACAATCAACGCTTCCTCTTCCAAACCGTCTTTCAAATACGGCTCCAAAAATGAAGGCGTAATCACCGTATCCTCAGGCGTACCGCTCAAATCCAGATACCGGATACTGCTATAGATCAGTTCCTCCGGGCGAAAATCCGTGATCCATGCTCCCCCCTCGATCACGTGGGCCGCCGTGTCCAGGTGCGTCCCGGTGTGATTGTAGCACTGCAAGAACTGAACATTGGCGCCGTCCTTTTCAATCGACTGAAACACCGTGACGCAAGGCGCCGGAATTGCAGGCGGGCGGGGCGCCGTCGCGCTCATTGGGTAGGATAGCCAAACTGTCTCCATATTGCTCCTTCTCCTTTCTTTCCTACGGAATATCCGGCAAATCCTTCTTGGCTTCGGCTATGATTGCGATAAACCGCGCGACCTGCCGTGTGATCCAGCCAAGCCCTTCCTCCCGGATTTTTTCATGGTTCATAAACGTCCGCGCCCCGGATACGGCACACGCGCCGCAGCGGATAAATTCCGCCGCATTCTCTTCATTTACGCCGCCGGAGGGGATCAGGTCTACCTCCGGGAACACCATCTTTAAGTTTGTCATGTACTTCGCCCCGCCCAATGCGCCCGGGAATATTTTTACCGCGGTTGCGCCCAGCCGCATCGCCGTAAAGCACTCGGTCGCCGTCATCGCCCCGGAAAAGCAGGCTGCCTGGTAACGGTTCGCCACGTCGATCACCTCCTCCACAATGCAGGGGTTCACAAGAATTTCCCCGCCGTGCAGCAGTACCTCCCGCGCCGTCGCACCGTCCAGCACCGTCCCGGCCGCCACATGCATCTCCCCATGAAAATGCGAGGAAATCGCTTCGATCGCTTCCAGCGCGCCCGGCGTCGTCATTGTGACCTCCACCGCTCTGGCGCCGCCGTCGTACATGGCCTGCGCATAGGCAATCCAATCCGCCTTTTCATGCAGCTTGATGCAGGGGAGGACGCCTGTCCTCTTGATATCCCGCATGACTCGTTCTCTGATCGTTGTATCGCTTCTCATGCCTCCTCCTTTACTAAAATCTATTGACCTGTAGAATAGGTTGGTTCAAATATAGCAAAGCGGGAACATTTTGTCAAGCGGTTTTTGATCGCGGACGAGATACAGCGGATTTCCTATACAACCATCAAATTAAACAAAGAAAAAGAAAATGAAGGATTAAGGCAATTTTTTACGGATGAATAAAACGATAAAATATACAAAATATTTCAAAAAACAAACATGTAAAATCAAAAAGAATGAAATTGCATGTTGATTTCTATTGCACATCGATTATAATATACATGAGAGAAAATTCGAATTATAGATGCAGGACCTATGATGAGGAGAGTATTATGCTGATTCAATTTAATTTTAAAAACTTTAAATCCTTTCGTGACGAGGTGTCTTTAGATCTGACGGCAACAAAGATAACAGAACACGAAAACCATGTGGCAGAGGCGGCAAATGATAAACTTTTAAAGGTAGCAGCGATCTATGGTGCCAACGCAAGTGGAAAGTCTAATGTGTATGATGCCTTTGAATATATGACTTACTATGTAGACGAATCCTTTAAATTTGGCGGCGAAGAAGAACGACGCAGGAAAACAGGAGATTCTTATCTGAGGGTGACACCATTCCTTTTTGATGAAAACAGCCGTGATGAAGAAACCACCTTTGAAGTGTTTTATGCTGACAATTCAGAGGATACAGGCAAGACATACCAGTATGGGTTCTCCTTGAAAAAGGACGAAGTAGTGGAGGAATGGCTCTATTCCAAGGCAAAGACGGCCAGAAATAAGTACCGGACAATCTTCTACCGTAAAAAAGGCGAAGAGCTGGAGATGAACGGCTTTTCCAAAAACCATGTAGAGAATATCAAGGCTTCTCTGAACAAGGAATCCCTTATTGTATCTTTGGGATCGAAGCTGCGGATAGCCAAGCTGAAAAAGGTGAGGGACTGGTTTTTGCGCAACGAGATTGTAAATTTTGGCGATCCTGCGGAGAATTTCGTCCTTTCCAGAGTTTTGCCGGAAGGGTTTATAGACCGGAAAGAGGTGCAGGATAATGTAGTGGAATATTTTGCATCCTTTGACGAGGCGATACTGGATTTTAATATCGAGGAGCTTTCCCAAGAGGATGAGAAATACAATAGCAAAAGCTATAAGATTGAAGCCCTGCATAAAATGGGAGACAGTGGGAAAATGGCTTCTATTCCATTGAAACAGGAATCCAGCGGGACATTGAAGATGTTTGCCTTGTATCCCTCTTTAAAGGAGGTGTTGGATCAGGGCTCCACGCTGTTTATTGATGAGCTGAATGCCAGACTGCATCCACTGTTGGTAAGGAATATTATATTGACTTTTCTTTCTCCGGAAATCAATACCCGGAATGCGCAGCTGGTATTTACAACCCATGATATCTGGCAGTTTTCTAATGAATTGTTGCGGCGGGATGAAATCTGGATGGTCAATAAAAACCGAGACGGCGTTTCGGAACTGTACTCTCTGGTTGAGTTTAAGGATGAAGAGGGGAACAAAGTACGGCGGGATGAGGCCCTTGCCAAGAATTATCTCACGGGGAATTATGGTGCAATTCCGGCATTAAAGCCTATGAAGATGTTGAAGGGGAGGACAGCGGATGGCAAATAGGGGGAAAGCAGCAGGAAAGAAAACCACTGCCGCTGGAAAACCCAGCGACAGCCGGGCCGGAAAAAGGCGGGACAGAAACAAACGCGTGGGAGCCAGAGTTCCTGAACTGGGGTATTATCTGATTGTGACGGATACAGACGAGACGGAGAAAAATTACTTTGAAGGGCTGCGGAACAGTATTCCGGCAGAGCTGAAAGACCGACTCGTGATTAAGGTGGAGAAGGCCAGGACAGTGGAGCTTGTGAGAAAGGCTCTGGAAATGACAGGGCAGGAATCACAGTACCGGATTCCGTGGATTGTCTTTGACAGACACCAAGTGAAGGACTTTGACGAGATTATTCAGACAGCGGAGAAAAGCGGCGTAGGTGCGGGATGGTCTAATCCCTGTTTTGAGATCTGGATGTATGCGTATTTGGGAGAGATGCCTGTAATTAGGGAGTCTTATACCTGCTGTGACCGGTTTGCAGAAAAATTCGAGAAAGTAACGGGACAGAAATATTCCAAGAATGACAGGGATATTTATCGAAAGCTGGCGGAGTCCGGGGATGAGAAAAAGGCGATTCAGATGGCAAAGCGGTGCTATCAAAGATGTGTGGAAGATGGAAAACGGAAGCCGTCGGAGATGTGGCCAGCTTGTAGGGTACATAGACTGGTGGAAGAGATAATAAAAAAATGTAATGTGTTATTCTGAAAAGGTATTAAGCTAAATCGGCGGCTTTCTTAGCTTGTACGTCCCCTTCCCCGCCTTTTCGACAAATCCCGCCGCCTCGCTCTGATTCAAAATTCTTTGAAGCTGCCTTGCGCTGCAATGAAGGTGAAAGGCTGCCTGCTCGATTCCTTTTAACGTTTGATCGGCGCATTTATATTTCATATAGGACAAAACGCGTTCCGTAAGGGAGGCCGGGACGGCCTCCATGGTCGTCATGGCTCCCATTTTGGCCGAAAGGCTTTTGCAGATCAGTTCCAGAAACATATTATTTGCGAGCAGCTTCTTCCTGTGTTTTTCAATGGAAAACGAAATACAGGTCAGGCTTTCGACTGCTTCGGCATAGATATTGTTGCTTTTCTCATAAAAGATATCCATGTCTCCGAGAAAATAGTCGGCTGTTCCGTTTGACAGCGAATAGCGCGTACCGTCGTCGCGAATCAAATAGATATCTAAGGACCCTTGTTCCACGATTTGGAATAAAAGTTCTTTCTGAAAAGGCGAGCTCACCAATTCGCCTTTTTCATATCGAATCAAGTAAAAATCCACGTCCAGCGAGTCAAGTACCGCATGGTATTTACTGTTTGCAAGACCGGCCGCGATTTTCTTTTTATCGTATATTCGTTCCATGAAATCCCCTCCAGCAGGACATATGTCCTGTTTTTGCATTTATTTTACAGTATAATAAAAATACGCGCAAGGGAGGAAAACGATATGAACTCGGTTTATGAAGAAAAGAACTGTTCCAGGGCGATTATGAGAGTTGGCCTGCCCGCCATGCTCGGGCAGCTTACAACACTTATTTACAATCTTGCCGACACCTTTTTTGTTTCTTTGACAAAAGAGCCCGCCATGATTGCCGCCGTAACGCTGTGCGCGCCCATACTGCTTATTATTATGTCGATTGCCTGTATTTTCGGAATGGGTGGCAGCAGCGTCATCGCCAGGCTGTTAGGAGAGGAAAAGAGAGAGACCGCCGGCACAACCATGAATTTTTGCGTATATGCGATGGCCTTTTTTGGCGTTATTACGCTTGTCCTGGGGCTGGCCTTTTTACGGCCGCTGGCAAAAGTATCCGGAGCCGATGCGGAAAATATTGCCTATACCTGCGATTATCTGCAATGGATTTTTATAGGCGCTCCCTTTATAATGCTGGCAAACGGATTTGTCCATCTATTCCGTTCGGCAGGCCTGATAAAGGAGGGGACCGTCGGATTGGTGCTCGGAAACGGAATCAATATGGTACTCGACTATATTTTCATCGCGCTCCTGGGGTGGGGAACGGCAGGCGCCGCGCTGGCAACTTCTTTGGGATTTGCCTGCGCGACGGTATATTATCTTGCCTGCATGATTCGCGAAGAGCGCAAAGGAAACCCTCTCGTGCCGCTGACGCCGAAACGGTTTTCGCCGGATATGGGAATGATCCGCAGTGTCGTCAGCATCGGCATTCCGGGCGCTCTTATCACGGTGCTTATGAGCGTTTCCAATATTGTCCTCAACAATTATATCGGTATTTACGGTTCCAATGCCGTCGCTTCCTATGGGATTGCCTACAAGCTTGATATGATTCCGATTTTATTGTCGGTCGGATTATCGCAGGGTGTTGCGCCTTTGGTGGGCTACTGCTACGGGTACTTCCTGAAAATCCTCTGCCTGTCAGCTCCTATGCTTGGCGTGATCCAGATGATAACCGGTTATTTTCAGGCTTTGGGAAAAGCGGTAAAATCCCTTACGATTACCGTCCTGAGAAATGCCGTGCTGTTTATCCCGGGCGTAATTCTCTTGAATCGCTTCTGGCAATTGGAGGGCGTAATTGCGGCACAGCCGGTTGTCGAAACGATTATAACGATCATCTGCCTGTTTATGTATCGGAGGGACAGTCATTCGGGCGCTCGTTAGCCAATCGTTAGCCAATCGCTGTTTTGTATGGACAAAAATGAATCTGTTAAACCATGTAAGCCCCCGCGCTCCCACACAATCCATAAAAATTCTTTTCACGTCCCCTTTTTTCATACTCATAATAGCGTTGATACCGCGCGGCAAAACAAGTATAATTAACCATGACATATCGTGTCAGGATAAATATGCGATTTGATCCGCTGGGGAGGAAACCGCCGTGCAGGAAAGCAGATTATTTAAGATTGTATACTATTTGCTGGAAAAAGGGCAGGCAACCGCCCCGGAATTGGCAGAAAAATTTGAAGTATCGGTGCGGACCATTTACAGGGATATCGATGCTCTGAGCGGCGCGGGGATTCCTGTTTACACGGAAACGGGCCGTGGCGGCGGAATCTATTTAATGAAAGATTTTGTCCTCGACAAGGCGGTCTTGTCCGCGGAGGAAAAACAGGAAATCCTCACCGCCCTGCAGAGTCTGCATACCACGCAGAATATCCACGACAGCCAGACCATGCAAAAGCTTTGTGCGCTCTTCCGGCTGGGTTTACAGGACTGGCTGGAAGTCGATTTTTCCCGCTGGGGAAACGACGGGTTTGACCATGAAAAATTTGAAGGGCTCAAATCGGCCGTGCTCCATAACCAAGCCGTAAAAATCCATTATGCCGATTCCTACGGGCAGACCCGCGAACGAATCGTGCATCCGTATAAACTGTCCTACAAAGCAAACGCATGGTATTTAAACGCCTTCTGTACGGACAAGCAGGATTGGCGGTTCTTCAAATTAAATCGCATTTTAGCGTTGGAGATTTTAAATGAATCCTTTTCTCCTCGTCCTTTTCCAAAACCGGCCGCCACCTGCGGGCAGGAATACCCGCTCGTTACGCTCCGCTTTCCGCGCGAAATGGCATACCGCGTCTACGATGAATTTGACGACACGCAGATACGAAGGCAGGCAGACGGCGGCTTCCTTGTCTCTGCCAGGATGCCGAACGACGCGTGGCTGACAGGATTTTTGCTGTCGTTTGGGACACAGGTCGATATCCTTTCCCCTGCTTCCCTGCAGGCTGCGGTCGCCGAACAGGCAAGACAAATTTATGAAAAAAACAGAACCTGAATCTTGAAAATAAATTAGTTGTAATTTTTTCGTGCAAAACATTGTATTTTTCGTGCAGATATCATATACTATAATCACCAGCACGAAAGGAGATGGTTATATGGCTGGCTCTACCACAAATATCTGCATCCGCATGGATTCGAATTTGAAGGCGCAGGCCGATGCCCTGTTTGGAGAACTCGGTATGAACCTGTCCACAGCGTTCAATATCTTTGTCCGCCAGTCGCTCCGTGAGGGCAGGATTCCTTTTGATATTTCTTTGAATCAGCCCAACAGGGAAACGATGGCCGCCATGTTAGAAGCGGAAAGGATTGCGAAAGATCCGTCTGTCAAAGGATATACCGATCTGGATGAGCTGTTCGCAGACCTGAAAGCATGAGGAAAACAAAGTACACTGTTAAGCCCACCACGCAATTCAAAAAAGACTACAAGCTGGCAATGAAGCGCAGATTAAAAATTGAGCTGTTAGAGAATGTGGTTGCTGCTCTTGCAATGGGCGAACCGCTCCCGGAAAAGAACAAAAAACAATCTTTGATCGCTCATATTTTTAAAAACCTGACACACCGCGTCAGGTTTTCTCTGCTAAAATGGTCCTCAGAAACAATGTCCTGAGGACAGGCCCAGGCAAAGAAAGGAATAAATATGAGCAGACCAACCTCCAAAAGCGATTTACTGACCGCCGCCACTACAAACTACGAAAAACTGGAGACTTTGATTGCCGGATTGACCGAGCCGGAACTGTCCGCGCCTTTTGATTTTTCCGGCGATCTCAAAAAGAAAGAAGCCCACTGGAAGCGGGACCGAAATCTCCGGGACGTCCTCGTCCATCTTTACGAATGGCACCAACTGCTGTTACACTGGGTACATTCCAATCAAAGCGGCGATCCCCAGCCGTTTATTCCAGCGCCCTATAATTGGAAAACCTACGGCCAGATGAACGTGAAATTCTGGGAAAAGCATCAATCTACCTCTTTAGAAGAGGCAAAAGAGCTCTTTCAAAAATCCCATGCCGATGTGATGGAACTGGCGCAAACGTTTTCCAATGAAGAATTGTTTTCCAAGGGCATCTTTGGCTGGGCCGGCGGTAACGCTCTGGGTTCCTACTTTGTCAGCGCAACCTCCAGCCATTACGATTGGGCGATGAAGAAATTAAAGGCGCACAAGAAAATGTGCTTTGTGCCTAAGGAAACGCCTTAGTTCCTGTCATCTTCACTCCTCTTTTGGGAGACGCCGGCAAAAAGGGTCACTTTTTGCCGCAGCGAATCTCCTTTAAATAATTGTAAATCGTAAAATTGGTCACGCCCAGGCGTTCGGCCACGTACTCCACCGCGCCTTTTACGTCAAAAATGCCCTTTTCCTCCAGGCTTCCCACAAGGGCCAGCTTATCCTCCTTCTGCATGTAGGCCACCGGTTTCTGCACCATTTCCAGTTCGGTCTGCACCATCGATTCCATCACTTCATTGATGTCATGGGCAAACAACTCCTCCGGCTGGTCCTCCTTCACCGGCTCCTGAAAGGCGATCAGCTCCTGGCAGAGTTTCGAGGAAACGATAAAATCCGTCAGATCCTGGTTGATGCAGAGACTGCCGATGATATGGCCGTCCTCGTCGCGGATAAACATCGTCGAAGAGCGCAGTACGCGGCCCTCCGGCGTCACATTCCGGTAGTTAATGCTGTCCGGGGCACTGTCGCCATAGCGCCTGAGAAGCTGCAGCAGATAATTTGTGACCGGGCCGCCGATTTTACGGTTGGTCACATTTCCCCGTATGGCCACAATGGAGTTCTCCACATGGCTCAGATCGTGCAGAATCACCTCGTAGCGGTGCCCAAGCATTTTTGATAAACCGTCAAGCATATGTAACGCTACCTGGAGATTTTGATGCAGTTCCCGTTCGTCCATGTCCGCCCTCTTACTCTACAGATTTTTCTCTTTGACCAGCATGGCAATGCCTTTTTCCAGCCGGTCCAGGCCCTCCGCCAATATCTCGCGGCTCGTGGCAAAGCAGATACGGATATAGCCCTCCGAACCCGGGCCAAAGAATTTCTCGCCGCCGGAAACGACTGCCAGCCGAACCTTTTCTTTCATATAGTCGGTAAATTCCTCGCTCTTCATGCCGAAATCCCGGATATCTACATACAGCAGATAGGTCGCATGGGGGCGGTAAGCCTTGATATACGGCATCGCATTCAGGCGGTCCACCGCGTAATCCCGGTTTTTCTTTAAATGGGCCAGGAATTCCTCCACCCAGTAATAGCACTTATCCATGCAGGCCGTTCCCGCGATCTGCGAAATCGAGGCGATGCCCCCCGCGGTGCTCATCACGTCGGCATTGTCGATAATGCCCGCAAAGAGTTCTTCGTTGGTCGTATAGACGCAGCCCGCCCGCAGGCCGGCGATGCCGAAGCTTTTGGAAAAGCCGAACACCGACATGACGCGCCGGCAGCGCTCGTTGCCGAGGGAATAAATGCTGAGGAATTTTTCCTCCGGGAAAACGATATCCGACCAGATTTCGTCGTTCATAATGTACATGTCGTGCTTTTCGCACAGTGACATAATGTGTTCCAGGTCCTGCGGACGATACAGCACGCCGTAGGGATTGTGCGGGTTGCACAGGCCGATCATGCGCGTGCGCGGGGTAATATAGCTCTCCAGCTCGGAAAGGTCGATATAGCCGTCCTTTAAACGGGCCGGAAAGAGCACGACTTTGCCGCCGGCCGCCAGGCAGGACTCGCGAAACAGGTAATCGACCGGGTCAAAGACGATCATCTCGTCGCCGGGCTTTAACACGGTCTCGGCAATGACATACATCCCCCGGGCCGCGCTGTCAATCGGAAGGATGAGGGCCGGATCGATTTGCTCCCCCTTGCGGTCCTTTAAGCGGCGGGCGATGCTTGCGGCAAATTCCGGATAGCCAAGTTTCGGCGTATAGGAAAAATAGCCGTCCTGCACGTACTCCATCATCGCTTCCCGGATCTCAGGCGCTACCGGATAATCCGGATCGGCCGCTGTCAGCGGGATCACGCCCTCCGGCACCTCCGCCCAGCGGTAGTTAAAGGCGCGCTTTTTTAACACGTCGATCTTTACATTGGAACCGTCAAATAATGCCATAGCTTATTCCTCTTCCAGATACGCGATCGCTTCAATCTCGCAGAGCACCCCCTTGGGCAGCTCCTTGACCGCCACGCAGGAACGCGCCGGGCTGCTGACAAAATACTTCTCATAAATCCCGTTAAAGACCGGGAAATCGGCCATATCGGCCAAAAAGCAGGTGGTCTTTACAACCTTCTCATACGAAGAACCGCCGGCCTTTAAGACCTCGCCCACGTTCTTGCAGGACTGCTCGGCCTGCTCGACAATCGTCGGCCCGGCAATCGTTCCGGTCTCCGGAACCACCGGGATCTGCCCTGAGGAAAACACCAGATTTCCCAGAATCATTCCCTGTGAATACGGCCCGATTGCCGCCGGCGCTTTTGTCGTTGCAATTTTCTTCATTTTACTTTCCTCCATTATTTTCAAGATTCTTATCCTGTCCAAAGGATATGTATGCGCCCTCAGGGCGCTTGTGTTTCCTGGCAGCCGTCTCTTTAGACGGCCGTCCGTCCTATTCTGCTTTCTTATTGTAACGGTATGGCTTTCCAATGTCAACCGATACCGTTTTTATGAAAGCTGCAGGTGGCACGCGACCTGCGTCCCGTCCGCCATCGTGCGCAGGCAGGGTTTTTCTTTTTTGCAGATTTCCATGCACTGGCTGCAGCGCGGATGGAACGGGCAGCCCGAAGGCGGATTGACCGGACTCGGAATATCGCCGGTCAAAAGGATGCGCTCCCCCTTGTCCTTGCTCTTGATATTGGGGATCGCCGACAGCAGCGCCTGGGTGTAAGGATGGCGGCGCTTCTCGTAAATGGCTTCCTTGGAGCCGATCTCCACGATGTTGCCCAGGTACATCACCATCACCCGGTCGCAGAAATGTTTGATAATGCGCAGGTCATGGGAGATGAACATATAGGTTAGGTTAAATTCCTTCTTGATATCCTGCATCAGGTTGATGACCTGCGCCTGGATCGATACGTCCAGCGCGCTTACCGGCTCGTCGCAGACGACGAATTCCGGGTTGAGGGCGATCGCACGGGCAATGCCCACGCGCTGGCGCTGGCCGCCGGAGAATTCGTGCGGATAGCGGTAAATGTGCTCCGGCCTGAGACCCACACAGTCGATCAGCTTTGTCACGTTCTCATAGATTTCCTCCCGCGGCATGTTCGGATGGTGAATCTGATACGGCTCGGCCAAAATCTGGAACACCGTCTTTCTGGGATCCAGGGACGCGTAAGGGTCCTGGAAAATAATCTGCATCTCGCGGCGCAGGGCGCGCATATCCTTCTTTTTGAGCCCGCTCAGATCCTGTCCCTTGAAGCTTACGCTGCCCGAGGTCGGCTCAAGCAGTTTTAAGGTCAGCCGCCCGGTCGTCGATTTACCGCAGCCCGACTCGCCGACAACGCCCAGCGTCTCGCCCTTAAAAATCTGGAAACTCACATCGTCCACTGCCTTGACAACCTTATCTTTTTCGCTGGTCGGGAAATATTTTTTGAGGTTTTTTACCTCCACTAAGACTTCGCTCATTGCTCGTACCTCCTGCATCTCACCTGGCGGCCGCCCTCTAGCTCGGTCAGTTCAATCCGCTGCTTTTCGCACTGGTCACAGGCAAACTGGCAGCGCGGCGCAAAACGGCAGCCCGACGGCATGTCGTACAGGCTCGGCACCAGCCCCTCCAGGGTCCGCAGGCGCTCTACGTCCTCCTCCACATCGGGGATCGAATTCATCAGGCCGATCGTGTAGGGATGCTTCGGATCGTCAAAGAGATCCCGCGTGGCCGCCTTCTCCACGATATCGCCCGCGTACATGACCGCCACCTCGTCGGCCATCTCCGCGATCACGCCCAGATCATGGGTGATGATAATAATCGACATATCCAGCTTTTTCTGCAGCGATTTCAGAAGATCCAGGATCTGCGCCTGGATTGTCACGTCCAGGGCCGTCGTCGGCTCGTCGGCGATCAAAAGCTCCGGATCGCCGGCCAGCGCCATCGCGATCATCACACGCTGGCGCATGCCGCCCGACAGCTGATGGGGGTATTCCTCCACACGTTTTTGGGCTTCGGGGATACCTACAAGTTCCAATAATTCGATAGCCCGCTCTCTGGCCTGCTTCTTATCCATGCCTTTATGCAGGATCAGCGATTCCTCGATCTGATAGCCGATCGTAAAGACCGGGTTCAAAGACGTCATCGGTTCCTGGAAAATCATCGAAATGCGGTTTCCTCTTAGTTTGCGCATCTCTTTTTCCGGCAGTTTCAAAATATCCTGCCCCTCAAAAAGGATGCTGCCGCCTTCGTAGCGCCCGGTTGTCGGGTCCACCAACCGCATGATCGACAGGCTGGTCACGCTCTTGCCGCAGCCCGACTCGCCGACAATGCCCAGCACCTTTCCTTTGTCCAGGGAGAAGGTCACGCCGTCCACCGCCTTGCCGATGCCGGCATCGGTATAAAAATACGTCTTTAAATCTTTTACTTCCAATAAACTCATCGCTCGCTCCTCCTTTAACCGATCTGGATCTTGTGAGGAGTGTGGGACAGGTTCTCCACACCGTTTTCCGTCACCAGTACGTCGTCCTCCGTGCGCACGCCGCAGTCGTTGGGGAAGTACAGGCCCGGCTCCACCGTAAAAATCATGCCCGGTTTCAGCACGGTCTCATTGCCGATGACAATGCGCGGGCACTCATGGATCTGCAGGCCGATCCCGTGCCCCAGGCCCCGCAGCGCGTAATCGTCAAGTCCCTCCCGCAGAAACACCGCCCGGTGCGCATCTTCCACCGTTTTGGCCAGCACGCCCGGCGCGATCGCCGCGATCGCCGCGTCCTGCGATTCCTGTACCAGGTTGAAGATATGCATATGTTCCTCAGAGACCTTGCCAAATAAGAGGGTGCGGGTCATATCCGAGCAGTAGCCGTCCTTCATCACGCCGAAATCGACGACCACCATCTCGCCTTCTTTGATTTTTTTGTCCGTCGGGAACGCGTGGGCCAGCGCGCCGCGCGGGCCGGAACCGACGATCGTGCCAAAACTGAGCGCTTCGGCTCCCTCTTTGGACACCAGATAGTGCAGCTCGTCCGCCACCTCCTTTTCGGTCATGCCGATTTTCAGGCGCGTCAGCAGCTTATCAAAACCGGCCTCCGCACAGCGGATCGCCGCCTTCGTGCAGGCGATTTCCTCCGCGTCCTTGACCATCCGCTCCTCCAGGAAATATTCCTGTTCAAACACGGTTTCCACGGCTCCCATCTTTTCCTGGAGCGGAAAGTATTCGTCCACCGTCATGCAGGATTCCAACACCAGGCGCGTGATGCCCAGACGCCGCACAGTCTCTGCCACCAGCTCCAGGCGGTTGGCCGCGTGCTCTACAATCTCCACGTCTATGGTCTCCTGTTTTGCCTGCGTCGTATAGCGCTTGTCGGTGACCAGCGCCGTCTCACGGTCCGTCACGATCAGACATCCGTTGCTGCCGGTAAAGCCGCAGTAATAGCGCCGGTTTTCATAGGAGGTAAACATAGCTCCGTCCAGGCCGCGTTCTTTCATATAGCGGCGCACGCCGGCAAGCCGTTTTGCGTATAGTCCTCTCTGATCCATGGTTTTCCTCCCTATTTCTTCTGTTTGGCATCAAAGGCGTCGCGCAGGCCGTCCCCGATAAAGTTAATACTCAGCACCGCCAGGAAAATGCAGGCGCCGGCCGGCACCCACTGCCAGGAGCGCTTGGTGAGCGTCGCCAGGTTATTGGCTTCCATCAGCATATTGCCCCAGCTGGCCGTCGGCAGCTGCACGCCGCATCCTAAGTAGCTTAAAGATGCTTCGGTTAAGATCGCGCGCGCCATCTGCATCGTGGCTTCGACGATAATCGGCGCCATCACGTTGGGGATTACGTGCGAGAAGATAATGCGGAAATCGCTGGCTCCCAGCGACACGGCCGCCTGTACGTACTCCATCTCCCGCACTCTGAGGATCTCGCCGCGCACCAGCCTTGCCGTGCCGGTCCAGTTGCACAGGCCGATGATAATCATTACGTTGTAGATGCTCGGCTTCAAAATCGTCGCGATAATGATAATCAGAAACAGCACCGGGAAGCAGTTTACGACGTCCACGCAGCGCATGATAATCACGTCGGCCACTCCGCCGAAGTAGCCGGAGATCGCCCCTAAAAGAACGCCGATCACCGTGGAAATGCCCACGGCCACCAGGCCGACGCTCATCGACACCCGCGCCGCGTAGATCAGCCGGCTGAACTCATCCCGGCCCAGATTGTCCGTGCCGAGGATCGTGCCGCTTTCGGCGGCCGTCAAGTCCTTCAGTACCAGCGAACCGTCTTTTAAGCTTGCGTAAGGATCGTTTCTTGCAATCACCGGCGCAAAAATCGCCGCCAGCACCATCACCAGGATTACGACCGCGCCGATGAGCGCCAGCTTGTTTTTCTTAAAGCGCTTCCAGCCGTCGGTCTTGAAGAGGTTTTGCCTTTTTTTGAATGATGTCTTTTCCATACGTCCCTCCTCTAGTAACGAATCCTGGGGTCTACGAAGGAATACATGATATCCGCCAGCAGATTGCCCAAAAGTACCAGCACCGCGGTAAACAGCGTCAGGCCCATGAGAATCTGGTAGTCGCGGTTGGCGATCGCCTCCACGCCCAAAAGCCCCATGCCCGGCCAGCCGAATACTTTCTCCGTGATATAAGCGCCGCCAAACAGGTTGGGAATCGACTGCCCGAAGATCGTAATCACCGGGATCATCGAATTCTTCAGCGCGTGTTTATAGATAACCGCCTTTTCCGACAGGCCCTTGGCGCGGGCCGTGCGCACGTAATCCTGATTGAGCGTTTCAATCATGCTCGAGCGCGCAAACCGCATGACGGTCGCGATGTTGCTCAGAGACATCACCAGCGCCGGCATCACCAGGTAGCGCAGTTTGTGCAGGAATAGCGCCAGGCCCTCGCCGCGGAAATTGCTTGAACCAAATCCCGAGGTCGGGAACCATTTCAGTTTCAGGGCAAAGACATAAATCAGGCCCATGCCAAAAAAGAAGCTGGGAATCGAAATCCCGATGAAGGAAAAAATGGTCAGGCCATAATCGCTCTTGGAATACTTATGAGTCGCCGAATAGACACCCAGCGGGATCCCTACGACAAAACTGAATACGAACGCCGTGACCGTCAAAAGCAGCGTGGCCGGCAGCCGCTCCAAAATCTGCGCCAGCACATCCTGCCCATTGTAGGTGCTGTAGCCGAAATTGCCCTGCACCAGTTCTTTGAGCCAGTTTCCGTACTGGACAATGATCGGCTTGTTCAGCCCCAGCGCTTCGCGCGCCCTCTGCAGCGATTCGCTGGAGGTACGCGGGCTTATCATGCCGGTCAGCGGGCCGCCGGGCGCCAGTTTCATAATAAAGAAGGTCAGAATCGTGATGCCAAAGATCACGGGGATCGCCTGAAGCAGACGTTTTCTTATGTATTTACCCATAGCGCCTCCTATTGCTTATTCATTTCCTGTACGTCCGGGATAAACAGATCCGCGCTGCATGCTTCAAATGCGTACCCGCCCAAAGATTTTACAAACTTTTCGTACTTGCCCATTGTCAGTCCGTCGCAGAAGGGGACGTTTTCCGAATAATCAAGGGCGATCCGCCGGGGTTTTAAAGAGAGCACCATCTCTGCCAGCGTTTCGTCGTAGCTTTGGTAGCGGACTACCTCGTCAAAGAGACCCGATTCCTCCACATCCTGCGCGTCGATGCTGGAGGCCGTCGCCAGCTTCTTTCCCTCCTTGGTAAAGAGAAAGGCTCCCGAACCCACCGTATCCACACCGGGAATAAAGGAGGTCATCGGGTCGCAGCCCTCCGCCGTGATGATGACATAGAGATCAATATCCAGCTCTTTGAGTTTGCCGATCATATCGTCTATGGCTTTTTTATGGTAGCTATAATCCTTCATTGTGCTCCTCCTAATACATTTTTCCGTATCACTTCATCCAACACCCGGCAGCCAAATATAAACGAATCTTCGCCGATGCTCTCGTTATTGCCGTGCACCTTCGGCAGCACCACGTCAAACGAGTCCTCCATCAAAAGCGGCGAACAGCCATACACCATGCTGCCCTCGCTGCCGAAAAAGCGGCCGTCCGTGCGCCCCAGCGCCAGCATCGGCAGCGTGCGGCCCGTAAAACCATGCCGTTTTCCGGCTTCGTCCAGGTCCGCTGCCAGTTCTTTTAAGCGCGAATTGTCAAAATTGCTTTCAAATCCCGGCTCATACCCCGATATCTCATAGTGTATGGGCAGCCCTGACAGCTGCCGCTCCAAAAATGCTTCGATCTCCTCCCGGCGTGTGCCAGGCAGTACCTTGAACTCCAGCACCGCTTCGGCACGGGCGGGAATCACATTGGACCGCTCGCCGATCTGATAATTGCGCATACCGATGCTGTTCTGTCCCGCGTAGCCGAAGATGTCCGCGCCGACCGCATTGTCCCAGTCGCCGCTTCCCACGATCTGCTTCATCGTCTCCTGCGTATGATGGCTGCCGCAGGTCAGTTCCTTTTCCGCGGCAAAAATCCGCCTGAGCCCGGACGCCAGCTTTAGCATGGCCTGATCCGGCCCCGGCGCGCTGGCGTGGCCGCCGGTCCCCTCGGCCCACACGCGCACTTTGCAGACCGCTTTCTCGCCCACGGTCAGCATCATGTAGTCCTGCCCGTTGATGTGCAGGGGAAAACCGCCGCCTTCGTTGATGACCATCGCTTCTTGAAACAGCTCCGGCCGCACGCTCTTTACATACTCCATCCCGTAAGCGCTGCCGCCCTCTTCGTCGATCGTTGCCAGGAACCACACGTCACGGTTTAACTGCTCCTCCTGCCCGGCCAGCCGCAAAAACGCATACAGCTCCATCATGGTCAGCTGCTTCGTATCAAGCGTCCCTCGGCCCCAGATGCGCCCCCCGGCCCGTTCGCCGCCAAACACCGGATGGCTCCACTGCTCCTTATCGCCGTCCACCACATCGATATGGGAAATCAGCACCAGCGGCTCTTTCTGCGGATGCGCCGCGCGGATCCCGGCCAGGAGGTTCGGGCGTTCCTTTATGCGGGCAATGCGCTCGCTTTGGATCCCGTACCGAGCCAGGATCGATTCCAGATACGCGCAGGCCTGTTCCTCGCCGGCGCTGCCGGTCACGGAGGGGATGCGGATCAGCTCTGCAAACGCTTCCACGATCTGTTCTATCTTCATATCGGCTTCCCCCGTCATGCTTCCTCGCCGGTGCGGTAGGGAATCTCAATCAGCGCGGTCTGGCGGCGGCTGATCAGTTCGCAGCCGTCCTCGGTTATCAGCACGTTATCCTCAATGATCGCGCTGCCCTTATCGCGGTCCTGCAATACGGTCGGCTCCAGCGCGTAAATCTCGTTCTTGCGCAAAATACCCTGCGACGCCCTGCGCACGCTCTTAGGGCCCAGCACCGTGCCGCCGTCGTGCACCTCCAGACCGACCTGGTGGCCCACCGAATGAGGGATATTCGGATAGCCGCTGTCAAGGATCGACTGGCGGCCGATCGCATCCGCCTCATAGCCGCGCATTCCGGGCTTGATATGCGCCATCACCTCGCCGACGGCGCGAATCGCCGCGTTGGCAATGTCCTGCACCTCTTGCGGCGCGTGTTCCTCCTCCGGCTTCAGGAAATACATCGTGCGGGCAATATCCGATGTGTAGCCGTTGTAGCGGATGCTGAAATCGATCACCAGCATGTCGCCCGGCTCGCAGATGTTCGTATCGTTCGGCCCGCGGTGGGACATGCCGCCCTTGGGATTTAATACGAGCGGATACTCCGGCGGATTGCCAAAAGCCGTCACCACCTCCCGTTTCGCGCATTCCTCCATCATAATCTTCGCCACGCCGACTTCACTGAGTCCCACATGGATTCGTTTAAAGAGCGCGTCGTAAATATCCGTCGTAATGCGGCTGCACTCCTTCATAATCGCAATCTCGCTGGGCGTCTTGACGGCCCGCAGCTCTTCAAGCATCTTGTAACTGTTGCGTTTTACATGCGCCATTGTCTCGGCGCCGATGGCCTTTTCCAGCTTCTTGTAAAGGCCCAGCGTCAGGCCGTCGCAGCGGGTATCGTCCACGGAATCGTTGAGCGCCAGACTCTTTACCTTAAAGGTATCAAACAGCTTCTTAAATTCCTCTATAAAACCGTCGGGCCGGCTGGTCACGATCACTATCTCATACAGGTTGGTTTCCATATACTTCCTGGCATCCTCACTGCTCGCAATAACGATCCGCTTTCCGTTGCGGGTCAGCGCAAAGAGCACCTCGTTTTTCGTATCGGTGTTAAACAAAAGCTCCAGCGAGGTGTCGGTCTTTAATCGGCTGTAAATCACCCACATGTCGATCGCGTTTTCGCGAAGCATCTCGATGGCCCGCTGCATCTTTTCCTTTGCCACTTCGTTTCGGTTTATCATCTTTCTTCCTCCTCCCGGACGGCCCGCCCGACTGCCAGGGTCAGTACCCGGCAGCCAAAAGCCAGCGAATCCCTGTGTATCCTTTCATTTATTCCATGCACCATCGCCACCGCGCTGTCAAAGGTCATATCCCAGGACAGCACCGGGCTGTATCCATAAACCCGCGCGCCCGTATCCACAAGCAAACGCCCGTCGCTGGAGCCCATGGACACGAAGGGCAAAAGTTCGGCCTCTGTCCCCGTCCCCTCCAGCGCCTCTTTCGTCGCCTCCTCCAGGATCGCCGCCAGCCCGCCTTCGGCGCGGCTCTCATATCCCTGCCCCAGGGAAATAATACGATACTCACAGTCCCACCTGGCGCAGAGATCGCGGAGGATCCCCTCCAGCCACTCCCGGTCAAAGCCCGGCAGCAGCCGCACATCGCAGGTTACTTTCACTTCATTGACATTTTTGCCGGAAACCATGGTCACGGTCATCGTATTGTGCTTCATGGCTGTCCGAATCCGCTCCATTCCGGGCGAAAGCGCTGCGCCGGCAAGCTTTTCCTCAAAACGCCGTACCGTTTCCAGTACCGTGCCGGGGAGTTCTCTTTTCCCGATGTCCTCTACCAGTCCCATGGCCCGCTCCATGCCGTCGCCGCTGCCAAAAAAAGGACCCTTGGCCTTTCTGGCCTTTACCGTAAACTCCACGACGCCGCAGCCTTTCTGCCCCGACTCGCAGAGATAAAATTCTTTTTCACCAATCCGGATCGGGAAGCCGCCGCCCTCGCTGATTACATCGCTGTCCGTAAACAGCTCCCGCCCGTAAAATGTCCGGCCGCCGGCCGTGACCGGATGTTCCAAAAACCATTGAAGCCCGTAGGTACTGCCGCTCTCCTCGTCGCTCGTCGCCAGAAATACGACGGGACGGCTGAGGCTGCCTCCTGCTTCCTTCAGCGCCAGAAACGCGGCCAGTTCCATCACGGTCAGCTGCTTCGTATCCACCGTGCCCCGGCCGTAGATATAGCCGTCCTCCTCCTGCGCCTCAAAGGGAGGTAAGCGCCACTGCTCTGCCTGCGCTCCCACCACGTCCACATGGCTCAAAAGGACAAGCGGCGGACCGGCGTTTTCTTTGGCCGCCGGCAGCCAGGCCAGCAGATTCCCCCGCCCCGGCGCCGTCTCCTGGTGCACAAAGGCGATTTCTTCCTTATTAAAAATGTCCTCCAGGAGGGTTAAAAGTTTTGCTTCCCCGCCCGGCGGATTTGTCGTGTTGATTCGTACCAGATCTTTTAAAAGTTCTGCCGGTTCTCTCTTCATGTCGTCTCCCCCGCACTGCTTGCTGACACGTACTGCGCCTGCCTCGGATTTTGTCCGCTTCGGGGCGCCGCTCCTTACCAACGCGTAAGACGGCAAAGGCCCAGACTTTGTGTTCTGGGCCGCTGCCGAATGTCCGCCGCCGCTGTCCGTCAAACGCTGCCGCTTACAAAGCGGCGGACCGCTGATTCTTTTCTTATTCCGCTACCGTCCACTTTTCGATCTGGAAGGTAATGCCGCGGTAATCGCAGACAAAGTTCTGCACCCGGTCGGAAAGCCCTGCGATGCCGGCCCGGTTGTACAGCGGGATCCACGGGATATCCTGCGAGATCAGATCGGCAATCTGGTGGAAGCATTCCGCACGCTCGGCCGGATCCGACAGCAGAAGCTGTTCCTTAAAGAGCGCGTCTACCTGCGGATTGCTGTAATGGATAAAGTTCCAGGAACCGGCGCCTGTGGAGGTCGAGAAGTATTCGTTGTACTCCTCCGGGTCGGCTTCTACGCCAAATCCCAGCGTATAGCACTGGAAGGATTCGGCCGTCGTCTCTTCGCTCGCCTCGCCCGGCAGCAATTTCTCATACGCCAGTACCGCAAAATCCTGTTCGATCACTTCCATATCAACGCCGATCTCTTTCCACTGCTGCTGGATCAGAGCGGCGATCGAGCGGCCGTCCGTGCTGGTGGACATATCGTATGTCAGGTGCAGCGGCACGCCGTCTTTCTCATAGATGCCGGTGGACGCATTCATCGTATAGCCGGCTTCCTCCAGCAAGGATTTTGCCTTCTCCGGGTTGTACTCATATTTTGTCACGTTTTCGCTGTGCGACCAGTGATTGCTGGGGAATACATCGTCGCAGATATATGCCTTGCCCTCGCCGTACACGGTGCCAATCAGCGCTTCCTTGTCAATGCCATAAGACAGCGCCTGGCGCACACGCACGTCACTTAAGCTCTCCACCAGCTGGTTTAAGCCAATGTAGGTCACGGTCATCTGCTCATAATTGTAAGCGGAAACGCCGTCCATCGCCTCTACGTTCTCCACCTCAGAAGCCGCCAGGTTGTACAAAACATCAATCTCACCGTTTAACAGAGCCGCTACCAGCGTCGTATCGGCGCCAAACTGTACGGTCACGTTCTGGATCGAGGGCTTCTGCCCGTAATAGTCCTCGTTGCGCACCAGGCTGATGTACTGGCCGGCTTTCCACTCGACGAACTTATACTTGCCGGTGCCGACGGGCGCGCGGTTGAAATCGTTCTGGCCCCAGGTGCCCGGATCCTCGCCTGCCAGGATATGCTCAGGCAGAATGCTGGTGTACATATTTGAAAGGAACGCGGCGTTGGGCGATATCAGTGTAATCTCTACCGTATGGTCGTCCACCTTCTTGATGCCAGATACGCTGTCGGCCGTGCCGGCCTGATAATCAGCCGCGCCCACGATCGACATCACGCGGCCGTCGTTGCCGCCGTTGTAATTCGGATGCGCCAGCGAAGTCAGCGTAAATACCACGTCGTCCGCATTAAAGTCTTCGCCGTCATGCCACTTTACGCCCTCCTTTAAATGGAAGGTATATACCGTACCGTCCTCGGAAATATCCCAGTTGTCAGCCAGGTCGCCTACATAGTTCAGCTCCTCATCCGGTATTACCAGGAAGCTAAAGATCATGCACTGCACGTTGCTGTCCGGCGTGCGGGGCTGGATCATCGGATTCAAGTTTGCCACCTCGGATGACTGGCCGATGATTACCGATGTCCCCTCTGTGCTGCCGCCGGCCGTATCATTGCCGCCGGCCGCCTGGGTTCCGCTCCCCGTATCGCCGCCTCCGCCGCACGCGGTCAATGCCAGCATCAGCACGACCAGCAGCCATGCTACCGATTTGTTGAATTTTTTCATACGTTTTCCTCCTGCTTTTTTATGCTATCACATTTATTCGTTAAAGCGCCGCCTTGAAAAAAAAGGGCGCAAAGGCTCTGCCTTCTGCCCCATCGCACTTTATGGTTTCATATTATAATAACTTTACACGAGTCTGTCAACAAAAAAATTATAATTATTCAAAAATTTTAGTAAATCAACCTGTCCCCAACATTCTTTACAAAAATCCCCCTTTACCTTGACGCTTCCTCGTCAAAATGCTAAAATAATACCAGAAAAATGAAACTCTTTTGGGAGGAACTCAGTATGGCTAAATCAACTCCATTTATCACCGAGATGGACTGCTATTTATTTGGCAACGGCACGCATTACGAAATCTATAACAAACTCGGCGCGCACCCCGCCACGAAGAACCGCAAGAAAGGCGTGTACTTTGCGGTATGGGCCCCGCATGCCGCCGCCGTCTCTGTCGTCGGCAACTTCAACCAGTGGGAGGCAGGGGCCGCGCCCATGACGCCCATCGCCACCTCGGGGATCTTTGAGTGCTTTATCCCCGGCTTATCAACCGGGGAAATGTATAAATATGCCATTCAGACGCAGGCCGGCGATCTGCGCTTCAAGGCCGATCCCTACGGCAGCTATGCCGAACTGCGCCCGGCTACCGCTTCGGTAGTCGCCGATCTTTCCGGCTACGAATGGAAGGATACGAAATGGCTGACTAAGCGCAAGACGGCCGATTTTCGCACCAGCCCCTACGCCATCTACGAAGTCCATCTGGGTTCCTGGCGTAAAAACGGCGAGGAATTCTTAAATTACCGCGATCTGGCGCATCAGCTGGCTGACTACATGCAGGATATGGGCTATACGCATGTGGAGTTGATGGGCGTTGCCGAGCATCCCTTTGACGGTTCCTGGGGCTACCAGGTGACCGGCTACTACGCGCCCACCTCCCGCTACGGCACGCCGCAGGATTTTATGTACCTTGTCGATTATCTGCATCAAAAAGACATCGGCGTAATCCTCGACTGGGTGCCGGCGCACTTCCCGCGCGACGCGCACGGCCTGGCCGATTTTGACGGTACGCCCACCTATGAATATGCCGATACGCGCAAGGGCGAGCACCCTGACTGGGGCACGAAAATTTTTGATTATGCCAAATATGAGGTCTCCAATTTCCTGATTGCCAACGCCCTCTACTGGATCGAGCAGTTCCATGTGGACGGTCTGCGGGTGGACGCTGTCGCCTCGATGCTGTATTTGGACTACGGTAAAAAGGACGGCCAGTGGGTCGCCAACCGTTACGGCGGCAACCAAAATCTGGAGGCAATCGAGTTTTTCCGCCATTTAAACAATATTGTCAGTCAGCGCAATCCCGGCGCCGTGATGATCGCCGAGGAATCGACCGCCTGGCCGATGATTACCGGCGATCCCGCCGACGGCGGCCTGGGCTTCTCCTTTAAGTGGAATATGGGCTGGATGCACGATTTCCTTGAGTATATGAAACTCGATCCCTATTTCCGCAGCTACAATCACAACAAGATGACCTTTGGCATGACCTATGCCTGCAGCGAGAACTTCATCCTTGTGCTCTCGCACGACGAGGTGGTGCATCTTAAATGTTCTATGCTGTCCAAGATGCCCGGACTCTACGACGACAAGTTTGCCAACTTAAAGGTCGGCTATACTTTCATGTTTGGCCATCCCGGCAAGAAGCTTCTGTTCATGGGCCAGGATTTCGGCCAATGGCATGAGTGGGACGAAAAGAAGGAGCTTGACTGGTTCTTATTGAACGAGGACAAGCACCGCGACCTGCATGATTTCTACCGCGGCCTTCTGCACCTGTACAAAAAAACGCCCGCCCTCTTTGAAAACGACTACGACTGGAGCGGTTTTGAATGGATTAACTGCGACGACAACTACCGCAGTATCCTTAGCTTTGTCCGCAAGAGCAAAAACGGGCGCGGAAATCTGCTCTTTGTCTGCAACTTTACGCCGGTCGCCCACGAGGACTACCGTGTCGGCGTGCCCTGCCGCGGCCGCTATACGCTTTTATTGGACGAGAAAAACGGGCTCTGCGAAAAACTGAGCGACGCCCCTTCGGCGCTGGCTAAGAAAACGCCCTGCGACGGACGGGATTATTCGATCGACAGTCCGCTGCCGGCCTATGGCATCCGGGTCTATCGTTTCGACTATCCCAAGCCCGCTGCCAAAAAGACGGCCAAAAAAGAACAATCCGCAGCGCCTAAGACCTCTGTCAAGAAAAAGAAAAGAACGGAAAAATGACGGAAATAAAAAAAGATTCAAACCCGGAAACGACAGAAAAACCACAAAACCGGGTGCTTTATGAAATACTGGACTGGCTCCGGATCCTGCTCATTGCAGCCGCCGGAGCCTGGCTGTGCAACCACTTTCTGATTATGAACACCCAGGTGCCCTCCGGTTCTATGGAGGATACGCTGCCAAAACCCAGCCGCATCATCAGCTCCCGGGTCCATTACTGGTTTGCCGATCCCCAGCGGGGCGATGTGGTTCTTTTTGATCCGCCGGACGGCGATCAGTACTATTATGTGAAACGTGTGGTCGGCCTGCCGGGCGAGACGCTTGTGATCGTGGACGGGCAGGTCTTTATAGACGGTTCCGAGATCCCGTTGGAGGAGCCCTATCTGAAAGAGCAGGCCGAGGGCAGCTTCGGTCCCTATGAGATTCCCGAGGGCTGTTACTTTGTCATGGGCGACAACCGCAACCACAGCAACGATTCCCGGTATTGGAACAATACGTTTGTACCTCGGGAGGATATTCATGCCAAGGCGATTTTCGGATATTGGCCGCGGTTCTTTTGGGTAGAATAAGCATAGCTTGCCGTGAGGGCGGCGGGCGGCGGCCATGTGGGCGCGCCTATGGGGGCGCGGCACTATAGGGATACCGGACAGGCATGCTGGGTATATCCGCCCATCTTCCAGAGCCAGAGGGTGTAAGCGGGGCTGATTGATATGAAAAAGAGGGCGGTACTGTCAAAATACCGCCCCAGCTTTTGGACATTTTGTCGTAAACATATTTGAAATTTTTTAACGTAAATATCTTTTCAAGTTATTTCGTAGTCTGCTTTTAGCGTAGGACTCTATGGAGAATCAACTGAAAATACCGATTTTCAATCTATTTGGCTCAATCAATTTTGGCTCAAGAATGCGGATCAAGTCTTGTAATTCAACTTTGCTCTCCGCATTTAGACCAAGGCTTTTTGCGATGCCCGTTGAATCTGTGCTGACTCTTGTATGTAAAGAAAGACTAAGTTTATTTTTGTTCTCTTCAAAATTGTAGGAATGAATATGAACAGGATCGCCAAGCCTGACGCCATCAATCCCCTCAAAGTTAAAGTTACTCCTCATGTGGTCATATAAAGGTTTTTGAATAACCAAAATCAGATGTTTATTTAAATGTTCGAAGGTTTCGCTTTTGTGATGCATTTGAACAAGAATAGTTTTTAATGTCATTTTCCAATTCATCCCAAATGACTTTTTGCTATTCAAATCCTTGGGATTTACTTCGATGCCCTGTTCGCTTAAAAATTTCTGACGTGCAGGCCATACGGTTCCAGTTGTATCCATAGTTTGCAGTTCAATTCCGATAAAATCCCTTACTCTTTTATCTTTTGCAGAAACTAAAAAGTAATCTACATGCCCTCCTGGAATCTGTACTTCAGGGACGAGATAAAGTTCATTGCCTGGCTCATGCATCGTTAGCAAATGTAAACAGTCGATAAAAATTTGATTGTATTCCAACAATCTAAACGGGCATATGATAATATCCTGATTTTGATACCTAACAGAACAAGTTCCAATCTTAATTTCCGGATCAGATTTTCTCATCTTAGTACAAATTCGTTGAGTATAAGGACAGGTTTGCGTATCCATCGCTTGTTTGAAATCCAACGCTGTGTCCTTGCAATATAGCCCAAAAAATTCGCTTATTTTGCTCATAACAATGTCTCCAATTCGCCGTCATTCAAGCACCCGTATTCTGAGCATCTATTCTCCGCAAGCTCAAGATATTCTTGTGCCATGTCAATACCGATGGATCTACGTTTAAGCTGAACCGCAACATAACTTGTTGTCCCCGTTCCAACGAAAGGATCTAATACAATTCCGTTCGGCGGACAGGTCAGCACAATAGGAGTTTTAACCAAATCTTCCGGAAACGGGGCAAAATGCAATTTCCTTCCGTGAGTATCTTCGGGTATAATTTGCCACACATCCGAAATCATACTACCGTTCGGATTGTAAAAAAGAAAATAAAATCCCTTATCTTGCAGTTCCTTGGCCCGGCCGCTTAAATTGATCGTGTTTCCATTTGTTACGCGGTGATCCGTCCCTTTTATGACCATCCTAAAATCGGATAATTCGCCTTTTTTTATACGTTCCAGTACCTCGTCAAGAGCTTGATATGCCTTCATTTTTTGCGCTTCCGTGAGTCCCGTGCTTAGTTCTATTTTCCTTCGATATCTGACACCGCTTACGCCAGTTGCGCTAACTACCGCACCATTTTCCACATGTGCGCTACGTGGTTTTTTTCTTACCGCATCAGAATCATAATAGTAGCCGCTTTTCTTTTTCACAAAATGAAACATTGGTTCATATTCACATCCCAGACTGTCTTTAGATTGGGACATAGCTCCTTTCACCTTATCCCAAACGACCGTGTTTCGCAAAATCCATTTTTGTTCATCTTGCATTCGAATAGCAACCCGATACGGTATATTAAGCAACTGTTTATCTTTGTAGCTATCCCCAATGTTTAGCCAGAATGAGCCAGTTGACTTGAGCACACGATAAACTTCTCTGACAATAGCAAGAAGATTATCTATGTATTCTTGATATGTTGCTTCTAATCCAATACCTCCCCCCAAGTATTGTCTTTTCTTATAATAAGGAGGACTTGTTATGACACAATCAATACAGTTGTTCGGCAAATGAGCTAACACGTTCAATGCATCACCTCGAACAAAGCACGGCGCCAATAAAGTTTGATCTCTTATATATTCATTAACACTTATCATTTTCTCTCCCGAAGATTTAATATCTTATCTATCCTCGAAAATCTTGTTTTGTCGATATATTTCTGGTAAAGTATAGCACGAAGCCGACCGGAGTTCAACCCATGCGCTATTTGTAAAGTACGCTATAGCGCAGATAATTGTCAAATCCGACACTGAACGCAAAGGCTAAAGGCAGGGATTAGTAAATCTAACAGAAAGTACTGCCGCATCATGGCTGAAATGCCAGATAATGCGGCAGTACTTTCTTCTTTATCCAACGGACGCTTCCGTCCTCGATTTTATCTTCCCAGCGTCTCGTCCAGATGCTTTGAAATCTGCTCTACCCTCTTAGAAGGCGTATAATCCTCGATCCCCAGCGCTTCTCTCCAGCGCACAACCGTATCGATCAGATTGTCCATCATTACGATACTGCCGTATTTTCCGAACATGCCTGCACGGCTGTGATCGCTGTCTACCAGCTTTATATTCTCAATCTCGGACACGCTGCAGATATCCATGACATCCTTTAACAGGACTAGCATATTGCCGACCATCATATCGGTATACATCTCGTCGAATGCGATCTTTGCCAGGCCTACATACTGATCGTAAGACATCTTCCTGACCGCGTCATAGATTGCCAGCAGCGCCTTATACTGACGCTCATTGCGCTTATAGTCCGAGTCAATCTTACGTACCCGGCAGTACGCCAGCACTTCCTTGCCGTTGAGTTTCTGCGTGCCGCCCTCCAGGCCCCAGGCCGCGTACTGGTCGCCCATGTGCTGTGCCTCGGCGTCGGTCAGGGTCAGCGTCACGCCGCCGGCCAGATCAACGATCTTCGGCAGGGAATCAAAGTTTACTACAAAATAATTCTCAATATCGATATCGAAGTTTTCCTCAAACGTCTTAACCGCCAGTTCCGCTCCGCCGGCCATATATGCGCCGTTGATCTTGGAAAAGCCCTTGCCCTCCACGTACACGAAGGTATCGCGGGGAATCGACGAGAGAACCACCCTCTGCTCTTCCTTGTTGACCGAAAGGACAATCAGCGCGTCGCTGCGGCCGGACTTGTAATTTGAGCCGTCCACGCCCAGCAGCAGATAGTGGAGCCATCCCTCATCTTTCGTCAGTTCATTGTCCTCAATCGGATCCAGTAACTGATTCGCTTTTTCCATATCCACGGTCGGTGCTTCCGGATCGATCGTTTCGTCTGCTCCTAAACCGTCGTCCTCGTTAAAGTCGATATTGCTAAAGTCCGGATCCTGCCCGCTACGCGGGTCCGGTTTGGTTCGGGTCAGAATAAAGACAACAATTGCAATCAGCACCAAAAGGACTGCTAACAATGCGATCAATATGTTTCTGGACTTATTGCTTACCTTTTTTTTCCTTGTGTTTTTTACCGGTGTTTTCTCGGCCATAATGCCATTCCCTCCATATCGTCTGTTTCCTTTGGCGGCCGGGGAGAAATCCTACATAAAAATTTCACAGCCCGGACACCTTCCGCATTATATCATGTGCTTCGCACATGACCCTCCGGGGGATGCACACGATTCGCTTAGGATTATCCTCGCTTTGCTCGGACGCGAATCGGCGCGGATATAATGTCTAGCGACATTATTTCATGTGCTTCGCACATGACACTCCGGGGGATGCACACGATTCGCTAAGGATTGTCCTCGCTTCGCTCGGACGCGAATCGGCGCGGATATAATGTCTAGCGACATTATTTCATGTGCTTCGCACATGACCCTCC
>JAAWCS010000030.1 GCA_022793375.1 Lachnospiraceae bacterium | reverse complement strand
GCGGTAAAAAACGGAAATGTGTCGCTGATGAGCTATATATGAGTGAGAGGACGCTTTCTAATCACCTGTAACACATCTTTGAAAAATTAGATGTTTCATCTGTTGTAGAAGCCGTAACAAAAGCAATTCAACTCGGATACATATCACCAATATGCTAAATTAAGAGCCAATGATTTATGAGGTATCTCTCACAAATTCATTGGCTCTACCTGTTGCATACGAACTTGTATAGCTTGCTTATAGAGGTAAAATCTCCCATATCAAGAGATTCGTTTAACCGGAAGCCACATCTCTGTAAAATATAAGGGTAAGATTTTCAGAGTATAGGTGGTGAGCTAATGGACAAAAGGAACAATCATTTTGACTTCGAAAAGTATACCCTTTCATCCGAGGAGGCAGAGACGTATGTATTGCGGTATTGGTGAGAGCTGAGCGCATGCGTCCCTTTCTCAGCGCGCGTTTACATGGCGGCCGAGCGCATAGGCTTTGGGCGTTACCCCGTAGGTTTCCTTGAAAATCTTGTAGAAATGCCCCAGATGGGCATAGCCGCACCTCAGCGCCACTTCCTCCACCGACAGAGGACTCTGTGTCAAAAGGAAAGCGGCTTGTTTCAGGCGGATGCTGCGCAGAAGATGGCTGAAGGTACTTCCGGTTTCACGCTGAATCAAGGCGGCAATCGAATTCGGATGATAATTGAAATGGCGCGCGGTCGTTTCCAGCGTGGCTAAACGGTAGTTTTTTAACAAGTAAGCGACGATTTCCTGGAAGCGGTTGTCTGTGTCGGCGGCGACTACGGCATGGACCCAGCTGCCGCGGGCGAGACGCATCATCAGGCCGGCTAAGTCGCACAGCAGAATTTCTTCGCGGTAAAGGGCGGCGTCGGCATATTCTTTTTCCATGGAGAGAAGCAGCGGACGTATATCGTCCTCGCGCCGGGCAAAATGCAGATAGGGAACGGCCTTTGTCCGGCGCAGGCAGTCGCTGAAAAAACGCATCAGGAGCGGGCAGCCGGAGACCAGCGGCAGAAAAGACTGCAGAAGGAATTCCGGCGAAAAGGAGATGCACAGCAGCTCTCCCGGCTGTGCCGCGAGCGTATGCGGAGTGTCCGGCTGCAGCAAAAGGCAGTCGCCGGCCTGCAGGGGAATTGCGCTTTCCCGGAGGGAAATGCAGGCGTTTTCTTCGAGCGGCACATAGAGAAGGCAGCGGCCTTTTTTACGGTCGGAATTCTGCAGGCGGTCAATCGAAACGGTGTTTTCGTATAAAGACATATTTGTTCCCTCTCTTGTAAAAATGGCGCGGTGCGGCGCTCTATCTATATAATGTAAGGGTTGCCCCTGGGACAAGGTCAAGCGTTTTTGTTTTTTTATTCTCAAGGGAATGTCCGGCCGGAATGCCGTCATTGGAAGAGATCGGCAGCCATTGTCTAATATTTGTCCGCAAAGCGGGAGGGATGTGCTATACTGTATGACAGGGTGCATTTGACCCGACGAATTCAATCTGACAGGAAGGGACAGTGGGGAATAGACATGGATACAAGGCTTACCATCGGCGCGATGGCGAAAATGAACGGGGTGTCGGAAAAAACGCTGCGGCTGTATCACAAGCAGGGGCTTTTGGAGCCGGCGTATGTGGACGAGCATAACGGTTATCGCTACTATTCGCTGTTTCAGTCGGCGCAGTTAGACATGATTCAGCAGATGAAGGCAGTCGGTTTTTCCCTGGAGGAAATCCGCAGCATTTTGAAGCGGCAGGATATCGATTATCTGGAGGAACTTTTGAAGAGACATCGGGAGCGGCTTGATAAGGAGATCCGCCAGCTGATCCTGGCACGGCAGATGGCCGGAAATTTAGAAAAAAGCTGCGAACTGGTGCGGGACAAACCGGTTTGCGACACGGTACTGGTGGAGCATCTGCCCAGAAGATTGTACCTGCATCTGCCGATCGATGGCTATGGCCCGGCCGGCGGAGCTTTTCCGCTGGAACGGGCGCTTTATAATTGGGAAACGAACCTGCGGCAGGTGAAAAAGGAGCTGATTGAGTTGGGGCTGCCGCTCTCAATGTTTCGCAACGTGGGCTGTGTGGTACGCAGGGAGGATTTGCAGGCCGGCAGGGTGTTTTTTTCGGGGGCCTTTTTGTGGGTGCGCGAAGGCTTTGAGCATCCGGGCTGCCGCCTGGGGGAAGCGCCGGAGAGCGACTATCTGTGCGTTTACTGCGACGGGGTGGAAACCGATACGGCCGAATACAAGGAGGAAAAGTATTTAAGCCGGCTGTTAGCATACATCCGCGGCCGCGGGTATCGAATCACCGGCGATTACATGGGAGAAGTGCTGGCCGACACGCCGGCTTTTTGTTATGACGGCCGCGATATGATGCTCAAGCTGCAGATTCCGATTGCGGCAGAGGACGCGCAGGCCGAACGGGAGGGCGGCGGTTTTCATATTTGTGGAGAAACGTAATAAAAGCAGTGGAAAAACGCATATCCTTTTCTTTGATTATTTTGTATCATATTACCAGGGTTCCAAAAGCTTGTCCGGGCAGGCCAGGCAGGTTTTAGGGACGCTGGTAATTTTATGCCCTGGGAATACGGGCAGACAGAAGAAACACCACAGGGGTGTCCCATTATGCCCTGGGAACACGGGCAGACAGAGGAAACACCACAGGGGTGTCCCATTATGCCCTGGGAACACGGGCAAACAGAGGAAAGGGGAGACAGATATGAGAACCAGAAATATTTGGCGTGGATTCCTGGCGCTTACGCTGGCGGCGGCGCTGTCAGGTGCCTGCGCGTGCGCGCCGCAGGGGACGGCGGGAGCTCCGCAGACAACGGCGCAGGCCGGCGCAGCGGAGAGCGAGACTGCCAAAGATGTGGCGGTGGAGGAAAGCACGGCAGCCGGTACGGCACAAAGCGAAGAAATTGCGCAGACAACAACTGTCGATGCCGCAGAAGCCGGGAACGAAACGACCGGCGATGGGGCAGCAGCGCCGGAGGGAGAGACAGTACCGGCCGATGAAACTCAGGGCGCGGAGGAACCCTATCCGGGCTATTCGGTCATCGAAGGTATGTACGAGGCCATGGATCAGAGGGCCGAAGAGTACGCGCCGCAGATTATCACGCTGGAGAGCGGCGTACAGGTGCAGCGCACGCCGAGTGAGCAGTTTGCCGGTGTGTACCACAATCCGGGCAATACGATTTCTTATAATACCTATTATCTGCACGCGGATGAGCGCGGCTGTGCGGCCTGCCATCCTGATATGAACGCCACGCTGGCAAATATGGAGTACCGCCATGTGGATTTAAACAACAGCCTGGGGATTCAGACAACGGTCGCCCAGTGCTTAGACTGCCATACGTATTCGCCGGGATATGTGACCGAGTTTTACGGTTTCGGCACGCTGATTCACGGCATCCATGACAACGACGCTTTTACCGGCAGCTGTCAGTCGTGTCACAACATGACCGGCGACGGCAACGGCATTCAGCTGTGGGACAATGTAAAGCATCATGTCCTGCGCGGCATCGTCGATGTGGCGGAGCCGGAGAGCGTGCAGGCGGAATTTAGCTGGAACCAGGATGTGACGGTGGCGGCCGACGATATCTTCTATTTCAATTGGATGTACTATGATTACGATTATCCGCGCTACGCGGCTTCCGAAGCCGGGATCGAGGGCGATCCGGCGCTGTTTGACAGCTGGCCGGTGAGCGTGAGCGGTGCGGTGGAAACACCGTTTGAAACGACGCTGTCCGAGCTGATTGCCGAAGCGCCGACGATTGAGCGGGTGATGACAATGCACTGCACGATCAATCCGACGGGCGGCCCGCTGATTGCCAACAGCCAGATTAAGGCGATCCCTTTGAGCTGGCTTCTGGAAAAGGCGGGAATCCGCAGCGACGCGACCGTGATCCTGCCGACAGCCAACGACGGATTTACGATCCCGGTGAAAATGAGCCATCTGCAAACATTCGAGGCCTATCTGGTCTATGAGATTGACGGGAAACGGCTGAGCATCGAGCACGGTTACCCGCTGCAGCTGTGGGTCGGCGGCGGCTCGGCAGCCGAGTGCATCAAGCAGCTGACGGAAATCGTCGTGATGGACGACAACCCGGACGACTACTACATGTACCTGGGCTGGGAGACCGAGGAGGGCGGCTACGCCAATAAGCCCAATGTGGGAATCTGCTATACCCAGGAAGGGCAGATCATTGAGCTGGGCAAGCCGTTCACGTTTGAAGGCTATGCGCAGGCGTTTGACAAGCAGATAACAGCGGTGGAGATTTCGCTGGATCGCGGCAAGTCCTGGACGCGATATGATGTGTCGGATTCGGCCACGGATCAATGGGTGTACTGGTACTATACGTTTACGCCGCAGGAGCCGGGCGCGTATGTATTGACGGCGCGCAGTATCAGCGAGGATGGCCTGGTGACCGAGGACCCGGTCGAGCTGATGGTCAATGCCAGATAGGAGGAACGGATGAAACGGACGACAGAAAGACGGAAAAAGGGGACAATGGGCCTTCTCGCCGGCGCTTCCCTGCTGATGAGCGGCTGCGGCGCGGCCATGGCCGGGACGCCGGTCTTACCTGCTGAGGCCTTGGACAGCGAAACGGATGCGGTGCGCGCAGATAACTTCCACGATACGAATACCGCGCAGGCCGAGCGCGTTTTGGGGGAAACCAGGCTCCGGACGGACGATTTCGTGTGGAAAGAACGGACGCCGATTGTGAAGGTTGCGCATATCAAGGGAGAATTTTCGTTTGATCAGGATGTGCTCACGCCGGACGACGAGATTTTTAACCTGTACGGGACCGTGATGACCGGCGTTTGTGCGACGCCAGGCTTTGCGATGGAGGAGGAAGCGGGAAATTATTATGTCAATGTAGGGGGACGGATCGAGAAAGCCTACCGCGTGAACGTGGCGGAACTGGGGGAGGAAAAAAGCGAGAGCCGTATTCTCAAATGTTCCTGCGGCATGACGGCCGGCGGCTTGTCCAATGCCCGGGTGACAGGGGTGCCGCTTGGCGCCGTGCTGGAAATGGCGCAGTTGGAGGAGACGATCAACTGCGTGACGGTTTATGGCGCGGACGGCTACGGCGTGCCGATGCCGCTGACCTATGCCCTGGAAAAAGAGGCGCTTTTGGTCTACCAGATCAACGGAAAACCGCTTCCGTCCCAGGAGGGCGGGGCCGTGCAGCTGTGGATGCCGGAGGCGGTGGCCCGTTATTTTACGAGAAATATCACGCACATCGAGCTGACGGCCGAAGCAAAGGAGCCGCCGGTTCTGCAGGCCGGTGAAGGCTGCCGGGCAAAGATCAATATTTTGAATTACGCGGACGGCGTGGAGTTCAAGGCCGGCGAGACGATCCGGCTGGAGGGCTATGCCGACGATTACGACGTGGCGATCGAAGCGGTGGAATTTTCGCTGGACGGCGGCGAGACCTGGACGGTCTGTCCGACGGACGGCGCGCAGACCGATCGTTGGGTATACTGGCAGTTTGCTTTTACGCTCGAAGAGCCGGGCGAATATGAAATGACGGTCCGGGCGCGGACGGCGCAGGGAATGGAATCGCCGCTGGCTTCAACGCTTTGTTTCCGGGTGGCGGACAGCGCGCGGTAATAAAACGAAGTCATGAGATGAACCTGTGCCTAGGTAGCTGAGAAAAAGGAATATCGGGCAAAAGCCCGGGCAGAACAAAAGAACCGCTTTGCAGGTCTTATGGGGCTTGCGAGGCGGTTCTTTTATGGATTCCCTTGGTGAAGCGTGCTTCAGGTCATTGGCGCGACAGGAACAACGTAGAAGCTGGTTTTATGAAGTCCTCACCGGGTGTCAACAGGGGCCGCTGCTTTGTCCAGGGCGTTCTGGACGGCCTGGAGCAGGACATAGGCCGTATATTTGGTGTTTTCGGCATATGTAATATCCTGCGTGGACTGCTTTTCGAGAATCTGTGTCGAAAGCGACTCCAGCGTAGGCTCCATCAGAGGGTACATAGTGGTCATGCTCTCGTCGAGATTCAGCAGGCGGATGCTCTGGATCGCGTCCTTGTCGACGATGACCTCAACATCGAGATTCTGGCTGTTCAAAGCCAGGGAAGCCGTATAAACGCCGGGCGTGTAGCCGGCCGCGTTGGCGCTGGCGGGGGCTTCCTCCTTTTTGCCGCTTTTAAACATGGTCAAAAAGAGGACGATCAGCAGGATCGCCAGCCCCGCGAATATGGCGGTGTAGATTAACTCCTTCATCTTGAGTACCACTATTTTTGTTTTTGCGCTCATGAAACCTCCGAAGGGTTTTTATATATTTTATGAACATCCCTGACAATCCATTCCAGTATTTTATAATCAAGCGCCGGGAAAGCCGATGATGGAAAAAGGTATTTTTGAGGAGGGGGCGGGCGTGTTTTGCAAAAAGCCGGAGTATTGTCAAACAGGGCCGGATTGCGTTAAAACGGCTGTTTGATATAATTGTGACAAATAGAGCCGATAATTCGGGTGGATTTTCGGGAAATAAAAGATTATAATAGCATTACGGCCGGACAAAAACCGGGGCGATTCCTATGGAAAGTATTGTAATAAACGGAGGCTGGAAGAATGTTGACGGATTATCATATCCATACGGTTTATAGCGACGATTCGGAGTATCCGATGGAAGCGGTGGTGCAGGACGCGATCGCGATAGGGCTTACGGAAATATGTTTTACGGACCATGTGGATTACGGGATTAAAAAGGATTGGGACGATCCCCGGGGAGTAGAATATCGTCCGGGCGGGGCCGGTGAGCCGGAGCAGATCATATTGGCGAATGTGGATTATCCCCGCTATGCGGCGGAAATCGGGAAACTGCAGGAAAAATACCGGGGACAGATTACAATCCGCATGGGCCTGGAGTTCGGCATGCAGACGCACACGATCCCCGAGTTTGAGAGATTGTTTGCGCGCTATCCGTTTGATTTTATTATCCTTTCGGTGCATCAGGTGGAAGATAAGGAGTTCTGGACGCAGGATTTTCAGCGCGGGCGTACTCAGGAGGAGTATGTAGGAAGGTATTATGAAGAATTGCTGGCGCTGGTGCGGCGGTTCCATAACTACAGCGTTTTGGGGCATCTTGATTTGATTACGCGTTATGATCCGGCAGGGCCCTATCCGTTTGCGAAGCTGCGTCCGGTGATTACGGAGATTTTGAAAACGGTGATTGCGGACGGAAAGGGGATTGAGGTCAATACCTCCAGCCATCGCTACGGGCTTGCGGACTGGACGCCGTCTAAGGAGATCCTGCGGCTGTATCGTGAGCTGGGCGGGACAATCTTCACGATTGGCAGCGACAGCCATAAGAAGGAGCATTTGGGGGCGTATATCCGGGAGACGATGGCGGAATTGGCAGAGATGGGATTTGAACGGTATTGTACGTTTGAGAGGATGCGGGCGGTGTATCATCGGTTGTAACGGCAAAGTGGGAGTGAAAGCGGTGCGGCCGGTCTGCGGCTGGGGCAGAGTACAGAGCGATCACGCCCAGCCGGGCTAAATCATATGTGGTTTGTCCGCGGCTAGGGCAGAGATCAAGAGATTATGCGCATAGAAGGATGAGAATGAGAATGAGAGACGAGCATGCTGAGAGGGAAAACAGGAATAGATGTATCGGAAAAATAGGGGCTGCGGTAATGATTGCCGTGCTGTTTTTATGCGGGGCCTGCGGCGGGAATCCTAAGGAGCAGGGCATGGAGGAAAACGGAGCAGGTGATAGGTCAACACAGGAGATGACAGCCGACAAAGCGGCGGAGGGAACGTCTTTGTATGAGCATGGCCTGGAGGTCGTCGCGCGGATGGCGGAGATGGCGGGCAGCGAGACGTATGTAGAACTTTATACGTCTAACTCGGAACTGGCGGAGCTTTTGTCATCGGTGGGGGACGGCGATTTCAGCGAGCCGGTTGCCGTATACCGGGTTCGGGCGAAGGAGGGCGTTGCTTCGATTTTGGATTTGGCAGAGACTGGGGCATTGTCGGATGAACTGCGGGCAGTCGTGGAGTCGAAGCTATTTTCGACGCTGGCAACGCAGATCAACAGTATGGAGGGGACGACGGCGCTGGCGGCGGCGAGTTTGTGTACGGCGGAAAAGTTGTTCGTGAGCGGGGAATTGACGGAAAATGAGATATACCTGTATGTGTATGAAAATGCGGCGCCGGTGGCGGTTACTTTTATGATGGGGGAGGACGGGGCTGTGGCGGCACGGGGGATGTTTATTTTGTATGAGGGGTTTGAGGCGAATCGGTTGGAGGAGATGGAAGGGGTTTGGGAGAGGTTTGGGGTTTGGGTGGAGAGAGTGGGGATGTAGGTTTGTAAGCGGGGAGCTGCCGGTTAGAATGAATTTTTTCAAAAAGGAATAAATGTCATATGGTTGACAGCTGTAAATAGCTAAAATATGAAGAAGGAACCTTCTTTACAGGATAAATGTATCAAGGTAAACGTAATTACTTAAAATAAAATTAAACATATTTGTATGTGAGATATCGGATGGCTAAAGAATACCTGTTATGCTGTTACGTTTATCCTGACTTTCTTTAGACGATGGCGGGAAAGCAATTGCCATTTTGAATAGGCTATGATAGACTATAAAAGGTTATTCATATTATACAATAGAAATTTAAAACAGAAAGAACTTTAAGTTAATTGTAAAGAACTGAAGAAACAAAGAAGAGGTTTTGTAAAATGGCGATACGAATTCCATGGAATAAATTCGAGGCAGTTGTTTTATTAAAAGCATATTTAGAAGTTAAACAAGGGAATATTTCAAGAAGAGAAGCCATTTCAATGGTTTCAAAAAAATTAAGACAAAAAGCTTTGTTAGCAGGATTAGAGATAGATGATATTTTTAGAAATGAAAATGGAATTAGTATGCAGCTATCTCTTATGGAAAGCCTTTTAGAACAGAAAAAGATTAGGTTGCATAAAGCATCTAAACTCTTTGAAGAAATTGTAGATTTATTTCAGAACAATCCAAGCAAAATTTCTGAGCTACTTCAAGAAGCAGAAAAATATGATATTAGTGGGAATGAAAAATTGAAAGATCAAATCTTCCAATTTTTGGATGTAACGTATGTGAATGGAATTGTAAAAGGTTCCCAGATAGAATGGAATCGCTTTCGCCGTAGATTTAAAGAGTTGCATGAGGGAAAAGAAATTCCCAAGAGCATAGATTTAGAAAGTCTCGTTTCTGAAAGAGCGATAGAGTATAATAACAGATACTATGTTATTTCTGATATTGCAAAAGAGCAACTAATTAAAGTAGTAGATGATCTTATAGGATCGGGACAAAAAATTTTTTACTATGAAGAGTTATATGAGCGGTATGTGGATTTTTTTGAAGAAAATCATATTTTTACGGCAGATGTTCTTCGGCTTTTGTTAAAAAAAATTTCTCCAAATTTTGAATACCATAAGCATTATTTTGTAACCGAAAAAAAAGTAAGAATAGAGAAAGAAATCAGGCAGTTATTCAGCAAGAGCACATGTATAACATATGAGCAGGTAAAAGAGAAAATGCCATATATTTCAATGAAAAAAATCAAACAGGTCTTGAACAGTCAGGAAGAGTTCATATGGGTTCGCGGAAATGTATATACGACGAAAGATCAAATTGTTTTAAATGAAACAGAAGTATCTATGGTAAAAAAGCTTATAGAAACAGAAGTAGAAGAAAAAGGGTTTTCTTCTATGGCGAATCAGAACTTTGAAGTAAGCGTTTCTTTGAATCCACAACTTTCGGAGTATGCTGTCCGGGAAGCTTTTTTCCAGACTTATATGTCGGATTGTTATGACAGGCGAGGAAATATTTTATATTTTAAAGGTCGGTCTTTAAATGTGAATGAATTATTGCGAGCGTTTTGTTCAGGAAAAAAAGAGGTAACAATTGCACAGCTAAATAAATATGAAACAGAAATAACAGGTTGTCATCATGGACGTGGTATATCGGCGGCATATGATACCATGGTTCGTGTGGACAAAGAGAAATTTGTCTGCACAGATGCATTGGCTTTTGACATTGCTCAGACCGATTGGGCACTTTCTTTATTTGCAATGGATAACGTAATTCCATTGAAGGCGGTGACAAGCTTTACCTCTTTTCCCTATATAAAGGGATACGGCTGGAATCTATATTTATTAGAAAGCTTTTGCAGAAATTACAGTAAGAAATACCGCTTCCAAAGCTTGTTTGTAAATTCAAAAAATGTAGGGGCAATTTATCCGGCAAACCGAAACTATAACGAATACACGGATGTCATGGCGGAAGTAGTAATGAAAGCCAATATTCCGCTTTCTTTCGAAGACGTCGGCTCTTTTTTGTGTGACAACGGATATGTTGCCAGACGCACAGTGGCGATAGGAGATGTGATCACACGGGTGCAGGCGATGGCAAATCAAGGGGGATGAAAGTTTGTACGCATATAGATATGATGAGGAAACGGGCGGAATTGAGTTATTGAATGATGATACGGTCATGCATTCAAATGAACCTAGGCCTGTTTACGCGCAGGAAATGGATTTTATTGGTATGGATGAGCATTGGAAATATAAAAAACAGAACGATGTGCCGTACCTTTGGGCAGAAGCAAATACATATTTGTATCGCGGAAAAGTAATTGCAAAGGCAAAGGGCGGTTCTCTTTATGAGAAGCCAGTGTTGGAAGTAGCGTATCGCGTAAATAATGATGAAAAAATACAAGAGTTTCCCGATGGCACAGAGTTGATGCCAATAGATATTCCCGGCATGATAGAGCGGAATGAAGAAATTATGGGAATTTGGGAACAGATGGCAGTAAAAGCCATTTTTAATTACTATAGGAGAAAAAAGAGGGCGCAAAAAGGAAAGAAGCCAATCGAATACTTTCATGTGGCGTTCAGTGGGGGGAAAGATAGTATCGTCTTATTGGACTTGGTAATAAGAGCACTTCCGAAAACTTCGTTTATTGTAATATTCGGCGATACGGGAATGGAATTTCCGGACACCTATGACGTGGTAGACAAAGTAGAGCAGAGATGTAAGGACGAAGGGATAGAATTCTATAGAGCGGCTTCGCATCTGAGCCCAATGAAAAGCTGGAAAATTTTTGGTCCCCCTTCTCAGGCGTTACGCTGGTGCTGTACGGTTCATAAAGCAGCGCCTCAGACATTAAAACTCCGAGAAGTTTTGGGAAAAAGCGATTATGTGGGTGCGGACTTTGTGGGCGTCCGCAAATATGAAAGTGTAAACCGCGCAAATTACGACTATGAGAATCGCGGAAAGAAACAAAAGGGACAATATTCTATGAACCCAATTTTGGATTGGAGTTCCGCTGAAATCTGGCTGTATATTTATAAGCATGAGTTACTGATCAATGAGACATATAAAAAAGGAAATGCCAGGGCAGGCTGCCTGTTTTGCCCTATGGGAGGGGGAAAATCCGATTGTTTCCGAAATTTGTGTTATCCAAAAGAAATAAAGCAGTATACAGATATGATACGAGAAACTATAAACGATAAAAACATTGAATCGTATATAACAAACAGAGGATGGATAAACAGAAAAAATGGTCGGGACCTGGTAGGGAATGCTTCCAATTATAACGAAGAAATAAAGGATGGGTATCTCTATATAACGGTAACAAACCCGAAAACAGATTGGCGCGAGTGGATGAAAACGCTGGGAGATTTGTCTTTTTCATATACGGTTGACCAAATTCCTAATGGATATGTTGTAAAAGTATCCGCGTGGTATGATAAAACACCAGAAATGAAGTATTTCAAGTCCGTGTTTCACAAGGCAGCGTCCTGTATTGGCTGCAAAGTCTGCGAAGCAAACTGCCAGAACGGTTGCATTTCTTTTGAAAATGGCTTCCATATAGAAAACTGTAAACAATGCCGGCAGTGCCATGATATTGACAGCGGTTGTCTGTTATTCCATTCGATCCAAATGCCTAAAAACGGAGGTTTTGTTATGAAAAGTATCAATACGTTTGCAGACCACGCTCCCAAGCCGGAGTGGGTGCGGGACTTTTTTGAAAGGCAAGATGAGTTTTTGGAAAGAAATACCTTAGGGCCAATGCAGATTCAGATGTTTAAACGGTTCCTTTCGGAGGCTTCCTTGATTTCTCAGAAAACTGTCACCGATTTTTCCGGGCTTGTGCTTCGGATTGGCTATGAGTCGGCGGTGGCCTGGGCGCTAATATTTGTCAATCTTGTGTATGGTAATCCGCAGATACAATGGTATGTCAAAAATATGCCAGTTGGGGAAGATTTCCCAAGGGAATATTTAGAAACAAAAATTACCGAACGGGGTGTGAGCGAAAAAGACGCAAAATCTATTGTAAAAGCATTTAAAAGGCTGAGCGAGATTCAAATGGGAACAGTGTTGCATTTTGGAACGGTTACTATGGAGGGCAAGCATATTCTTTCCCTGAAGCGTACCAAGGCAGTTGTAGACGATCACCGTGTGATTCTATACTCTTTGTTTAAATATGCAGAAGCGTGTGAGGGATATTATCAGTTTACATTAAGCCGGTTGCTTGACCATACAGTAGATTCGGCAGGAATCAGTCCGACAAAATTGTTTGGGGTAGAGAGAGAAGAAATGGAGCAGTTTCTAAACGGTTTGACGGCAAGGTATCCGGAGTTTATTAACGCGACATTTACACACGATCTGGAAAAGATCTCTCTGGCAGAGGACAAGACTTCAGAGGATGTTTTAACGTTATTTGAGGGGTGAGAAGATGAATACATACAGCGAATATTTTGCCATTGATAAAGGATACTATCCAGAGATAAACCCGGATTCTATAAAAAACTCTGAAAATAAGTGGGAAAACACGATTCCGCACAAAACATTTATTGAGTTGCTGAAAGCAATGGAACGCATGCTTGCGCGCGGGACAAATGCGGATAAGCATGGCATTTGGATAGAAGGCTCCTATGGCACAGGAAAGTCGCGTGTTGCATGGACTTTAAAAAATTTATTGGACTGCCGGCCGCAAGAATTGAGCGCATATTTTGCTAAGTATGATGAGCTGGCAAAAGAGACAGATTTGCGCGACAAACTGTTAGGGCATAAAGAGGGAGAGATTATTACGGCATATCGCTATGCTTCGGGAGATATTGACTCCACACGCAAATTAATCATGGCAGTTTACGATAGTGTTTCTTCTGCGCTGAGAACGGCAAAGGTGCCCTATAAAGGGGAGAAGACCCTGCGTAGCAAAGTGGCAGACTGGCTGGACGATGAAATTCATAAGACCATGTTTAACAGCACGATTCAAAAGTCGGAATATCGGAGCGTCGGAAGTTTTCAGAAGAAATCTGCCGATGAAATGATAGCACAGCTTAGAAACCCAAAGGCGAATGCAGACGGGCTTTTAAATGATATTATTACCTTGGGAGAGAACGAGGGGATTACAGCTTTTACCATCGATATGGATGAATTGAAGCAATGGCTGGTTGATGTAATCGAACAGAATGATTTAAAAGCAATTGTATTTGTTTGGGACGAATTCTCGTCGTTTTTTAAGAATAACAAAAATAGCTTGGATGAGTTTCAGAAATTGGCGGAACTTTCAAATGATAAGCCTTTTTATCTAATGATTGTAACGCATATGTCGGGAAGCATCGCAGGCGATGGAGATGAGTCTTTTAAGATTGTGCGGGATCGCTTTGTCCGTAAAGAGATTGTTATGCCGGATAATGTGGCATTTAAGCTGATTTATCATGCAATGAATGTAAAAGAGGCAGCAAAAGGAACCTGGGAAAGGCTTTCGGATGACTTAAACGGTCTGGTGCCGGAATCCAGAGCAGAAGTGGCAAAAATCGCACATATTGACGAAAAATTTTTGACCGGTATTATTCCCATTCATCCAATGGCTGCTCTTTTGCTGAAGAATATTTCTGTTGCGTTTGCTTCAAACCAACGTAGCATGTTTAATTTTATTAAGAATGAAACAGAAGATTTGCATGCTTTTCAATGGTTTATTGAGAATCACGACCCAGAGGAATTGGAACTTCTAACAATAGAATACCTTTGGGACTTTTTCTATGAACATGGAACGGATGAGCATGGAAACGGCGTAGGAAAAAACAATTTAGATTCGGTAGTGCGCTTGATTTTGGATACCTATACCCAGAGCGGAACAGCTTTAAACGAAGAGCAAAGAGCGGTTTTGAAAACCGTTCTGATGATGCAGGCTATCAGCCAGAAATTTGGAGATGGTTTGGAGTTGTTTGTGCCAAATGCAAAGAACCTTAATCTTGCGTTTGAGGGAACCGATTATGCGAATAACCATGGATATCATATTGCCAAAAATCAGCTTGTGAAAAAAGGGATTCTTTATGAGAAGCCGGGGAATCCGCCTACTTTTGCAGCGGCAGCTGTTTCCGGGGACCAGGCGGCAATCGACCAAATTAAACAGAGGCATAGGGCGGAAACCCGAACTGGGAAATTGATTGCAGATGGAAAATTTGGGGAGGTTTTATCCCTAACGCCGGGACAGAGATTCCGTTATATCGTTACGGCTGTGTCCTTCGAAAATTTTACGTTCACGGTTAATCGGATCATAAACGAGGGAGAGGATTACCATATCCAGGCAGTAATTGCTTTTGCTAGAACGGAGGAAGAACAGAGGAAATTACGGAATGCACTGAAGGAAATACTCAAAGAAGCCCGGTATAACCGTATTGTGTTTGTTGACGCTTCTGCAAATTTAATGGGCATAGATCGGTTTGACCAGTGGGTGGATCATGTTGCTAACGAAGAATACTGGCGTCCCAAGGATACGACCTTGGCCGATGATTTGAAGAAAAAGGCGGGAGATGTTATAAAAGAGTGGGAGAAAGATATAAAAGAGGGAGAGTTTGTAATTTATCCCGCCAGCACAGAGGAAGCAGTGGAACGCGTTGTATTTTCCTGCCCTAAAATGTCAAGGTTGATTGAGGAATTGGATCGTGTCATACTGGCGCGTTATCCGCTTTCTTTTGACAATGCAAACTTGCCGGAGCGATTCTTTAATGCAAATACGCTGCCCTCGTATGCGAAAGAGGGGATAAACGAATATACAAAGAGTAAAGACCAGCAGTCGGCAGTATCCGCTCTTTTAAAAGGCGTATGGCAGGTACCAGGGAATTATTGGGAAACGCAGCCGTCGTTGCCGATTTCTAAATTAAAAATAAAAATAGATACATTTATAAAGGATTCCTTCCAAAAAGATGTACGGATTCAAATCGGAGAGATTTTTTCCGTGTTAATGGAAAATGGCTTTATGCCTTGTAATCTCTATTCGTTTTTAACAGGTTTTCTTTTAAAAGAATATACAGGGGAAGAATACCGTTATGGCGTAGGGATTGGCGGGGACGAGGGCGGAAAAATGACCGCAGAAAAACTGGGCGATTATATCGGCGAGTATATTAAGCATGTAAACACACCGATAAAAAACTACCGGGAGAAGTATCTTGAGGTCATGACGCAAAATCAGAAGACCTTTATTGAATTTGCGGAAGATGTTTTTTCTGTAGACGGTCATTTGTCGGTAGAACAGACTGTAAATAAAATTCGTAACCGGTTAAAGGAACTTGGATATCCAATTTGGTGCTATAAAAAGATTGATATAAATAATTTGGAAGTATTTATTGACAGGCTGGGTATCATTGCGAATTCTCAGAAAGAAAGTATTTCGTCTTTGGCAGACTCTTTTGGCGGATTACTATCTAAAGTGCCTGATGCTGCTTCAAATTTGAAGTCGTTGCTGAATTTGTCAAATGGCGAAAGGGCATTAAACGAATTTTTGCAGGATTTTGAACAGGGGATTATCTTTAGGCTGGCAGAGAGTATTGGGATTTCAAATGTGACGGCAGACGTAAAAAGGCAGATAGGTTCGGGAGAAGCCTTGTGGCTGTGGGATCAGGAAACCGGAGAAGAAGAAATCCGAAAATTGTTAATAGACTATCGGATCGTTGCGGCCAGCATACAGCTCAAGCAAAATTGCAATTCTATGTATTCCTGCATTAGGGGGTGGAGGGATGAGACAAAGTTTATACGGATTCCATGCAGCGTATTGTCAAAGAAGCTTCCGGGATTAAAAAGTTTTTTGGAGATTCTTCTGGAAATTGCAAAAACAGAAGAATTGCCTTATGAAAAAAGAGGCGCTTTTCTGAAGGAGTTGGAAGGAAAAGCAGAGATGATTTTGGGATTTTTGGCAGGAAAAGAACGCATTTTTGCGGAAGAATATGGGCATAAATTTGTAGGATTTAACGAACAGGAAATCCGGGGTATTTACTCTAAACTGCCAACGACTTCTTTTATAGATGGAATAGGGGATTATTTGAGCAGCTTGGACAGGCTGGTTCAGGATACCAAAAAAGAGCAGTATAAATTCCGCCTTCATCAGGTATGGGAGAATAAAACCGACAGTAAAGATCCGTGGGATTGGTCGAAGAAGAACTGCACTCCTGTTTTGGCGATGGTTCCTGAAAGCGAGACATTGGAGGCTAAAAAACTTTTTCAAGTGATCCGGAGTAAAAATCCCGATGAATGGGATGTGAAAATTTCGCTGCAATACTTAGAATCCGGAAATGCATTTATAGAGAGCCTTCAGAAAAAAGACGAAATAGAGGACGCTTTTAGGAGGTGCATTCTAGGGAAATATGGAATTCTTTTGACGGACAATAAAGAAGTAAGGGATTTTTTAGAAAAAACAGTTCCCGAAGATGTGTATGACTGGTATCCAAATCCGGCGATTCAAAAGCAGATAGAAAAACTGGCAAACGAAAGATACTTTTCGGAGGGGTGTAAAAAAGCCGTAGAACGCTTTTTAGATATGCCGGAAGACAAGGCCAAAGAATATCTAATCCGTCTGATTCGAGAGAATCCGACGGTGGGGATTGAGATTATTTCTGAAGACGGGGACGAAGAATGAAGGATTTGTCTGTAAAAGAAGCAGTAGCACAAATCAATACCTATTTGAATAGTTCTGTTTTCACGCCCTTTTTTGTGCTCGTGGATGGAAACAAAGAATATCGGGAGATAGTTAGAGCGCTTGGGCAGTTTATGAAAATGATCCATACAAGCGATTTTTGTGGAGAAGATGCATTTCCGGATTTTGATAAGTTGGAGGATCGAATTCAGTCTGCCAAAAACAACGTAGTTGTGGTTGGTTTGGGGGAGGCAACGGTTCTTTCGGGAAAAACGTCTATTCTGGGAAAGCTAAAAGATCGTTATTTTGCGAAAAAGGTGGTCATTCTTGGTAGAAGGATTCGCAAAGATATGACAGTTTTGGCGCAAAATGACCCCAAATTTGAAAGTCGCCGGTACTGTAAAGTGCACTCAGAGGGATCATATGAGGTCTGGCAGATTTCCCAAAAGTTGGATACTGCTGTAAACGCGACCGGGATCAAGCAGATTATTGCAGAGCTGGAGAAAGGAGACCTGGTTAGAATCCTTGTCAAAAGCGATGCGGCATTACAGGCAGATAAGAAGATTGACAATGCCTATGAAATGCTGAAAATAGAAATTCCGGGTTTTTCTTTGTCGTATGCATGCCTGGAAGAAGAAGAATGGCAAGGCTATCTGGCAGACAGAAAAGTAGAAGGGTATCCGGTTCACCATTGGAGAACTTATATCCGGTACGCGTTAGCGGCCTCGGTTAATCAGCCATATATCCGTTATATATTAAAAAGAGTTAAGTCATCGGCAGAGTATCGTCGATTGATTTTTACGGGCTTATTAGACATGTCTTGGAAAGATGAGGATTTTTTTGAATTGTACCAATCCCGTAAAAATGCGCTGAAAGAAGTAAAGAGTGCAGATATCGCAGGTTATATAGCGAAAACAACGATTCGTGACGACGACAGGATATACTACTTGACGGATAATACGGAGGCGGAACGGTACGAAATTATAAAGGAAATTGGACGGACAGAAAAAATCCCGGATCAGATTTCCATGATTTATCCGGACATCGGAGACTATTTGCAAAACTACGATTTTACCTGTAAAAATGGTGAGCAGATTACGGCTTATTTTGCCGAATATAAACAACAAAAACTTAAAAATGTGATATCGGAAAACTTTTTGAATTTGGTGACGGAACAGGCCAAAGCCGGGAAGCGTCTTTTTAATGTGCTTCCCACCAGAGGCAAACTATTGGAACAATTTGATGAAAATCACGATATGCTCTACTGGATGGATGCCCTGGGCGTGGAATATTTAGGATACATTCAAAAACGGGCAAAAGAGCTAAAATTGCATATCTCTATTTGGGTAGGAAAAGCCGAATTACCCACGTTAACTTGTTTCAATCGAGATTTTTACGATGATTGGAACGAAAAAAACAAAGATTGTACGGACAACTTCGATAAATTGAAACATGCAGGCGATGTATTAAACGGAAGCGAGAGAAGATGTCCCTATCCAATCCATTTAGCGGCAGAATTGAAACTCATTGACCGCGTTCTGGATATGATAAAAGGTAAGCTGGACAAAAAAGAAGTTAAACGGATGATCCTCACTTCAGATCATGGAGCCAGCCGTTTGGCCGTGATAAACAATAAAGAAAATAAATGGAAGATGGCAACCGAAGGGGAACATTCGGGGCGTTGCTGTCCGGTAAATGAGATTGATGAAAGACCAGACTGTGCAACCGAAGAACGGGATTTTTGGGTTTTGGCGAATTATGACCGTTTTAAAGGCGGACGTAAAGCAAGCGTGGAAGTCCACGGCGGCGCCAGCCTGGAAGAAGTTCTTGTCCCCGTGATTGCGTTTACACAACTGCACACAGCAATTGACATCCAGAATTTGACTCCGGTAACGTATTCGGATAATGTCGATACGATTCCTCAATTAGAGCTTTATAGCACTTGCGTAGTGGATCATGTTTCGGTGTACTTTAACGGAAAACATTACCAGGCGGTGAGAAACGAGAAAAATATTCATAAGTTTCTGGTCTCTTTTCCGGATTTTAGGAATTCTGGAGAATATAAAGCCGATGTCTACGCCGATGATAATTTCAGTGATACAATTTCCTTTGAAATCGAGCGAAAAAGTGGCAGCCGCAAGAAAGACCAGGATGACTTCTTTAAGTAGGAGCAAGAGAAATAATGGATAAGCTTCGCATGTATTTTGACGAGATGGTCGTGTATAAAGACCTGAGAAACAGCAATTTTTTTTCGGCGCTTAGTCTGCCCTCTTTTATGCGCGATTGGCTGTTGCGACGGTTCGAGGATGAAAACGGACAGTTTGATATGGAAGAATTGGTAGAATTTATTCACCGTTTCATTCCTAAGAAGGACGAATGGACAGCGATAAAAGGTAGAATTGTAAAAGATAATGAACGAGTGAAAATGCTTACGAAAATCTCGCTTCATATTGATATCAAAACAGGAGAAGCGTCTTTTGCCCTTCCCGATTTTGGCCTGTCTGAGAAACAAACAATTATTGAAGATTATGTTTGGGAAGCTTGTAAAACCGAATTGCTGAATGGACAGGAAGTATGGGGGATGATACAATTGGGATACCGTCCTCCGGATGATAGTGTTATTCCAAAACAACCCGGCAAGATTCGCCTGCTCAGTTTTAAGAACTTTTGCCCATATTCCATTGAATTGGACTTTTTTAAAGATGCGCGTGCTCAATTTAGTATAGGGGAATGGATCGACATTGTCCTGGGAGCGGTAGACTATAATGCAGATGGCTATAAAAACGAAGAACAAAAACTAACAATGCTTACACGCCTTTTGCCTTTCGTGGAAAAACGGCTGAATTTAATTGAACTAGCGCCAAAAGGAACCGGAAAATCGTATTTATTTGGCAGAGTAAGCCGATATGGATGGCTTTCTTCCGGCGGGGTAATGTCACGGGCAAAATTATTTTACGATATCGCAAGGAGCAGGGAGGGCCTGATTGCCTCAAATGACTTTGTTACCTTAGATGAAGTCCAGACCATTTCCTTTACCGATGTCGATGAAATGCGGGCGGTACTAAAAGGATACATGGAAAACGGAGTCTATACAGTTGGGAACCACGAGAACACCGCAGACGCAGGCGTCATCCTCTGCGGAAACATTTCAAAAGAAACAATGGAAAACGAAGGAACTACCAATATGTTTCAAGAATTGCCGACCGTTTTCCATGAATCTGCGTTAATTGAACGGTTTCACGGCTTCATAAAAGGCTGGAATATCCCGCGCATGAATGACGATTTAAAGATTTGTGGCTGGGCTCTGAATTCCGAATATTTTTGTTCCATTATGCACGAACTGCGGGAAGATACGGTATACCGTACGATTGTAGACCGGTTGATCCATGTTCCCGAAGGGGCAGATACCAGAGATACAGAAGCAGTAAAGAGAATTGCAACCGCGTATTTAAAACTTCTCTTTCCCCATGTAAGGAAACCTGAGGATATTTCGCTAAAAGATTTCAACCGTTATTGTTTGCAGAGGGCATACAAAATGCGCTCGATCATTAAAATGCAGTTAGAAATTTTAGACGATGAATATACCGGAAGAGATATGCCGCATTTTACATTGAATGAGGTGGGAAAATAATATGGGAAAGGATTTTCATTGTTTCGCATGCAGGAAAGCCAATTTGGATAAAAACACGGTAGGACTGAATAAAAAAATGCTGGGCAGTACCATAAAAACCTTTTATTGCATGGATTGCCTGGCAGAATATCTCGGAACGACGACAGAAGAATTGGTTGAAAAAATAGAAGAATTTAAAGAACAAGGATGTAAATTATTCGAGTGACCATGAGTAAAAAAAATATTTATGCAGATCATGCGGCGACAACACCCGTTTCAAAGAGCGCGCAGCAAGCGATGAAGCTCTATTTAGAAAATGAATATGGCAATCCGTCTGCCCTGTATACCTTAGCCAGAAGTCCTAAAAGGGCTTTAAAGGAGGCGCGAAAACAAATTGCAACCGTGATAGGCGCCTCGCCGGAAGAAATTTATTTTACTTCGGGAGGAACCGAAGCCGATAATTGGGCAATAAAAGGAATGGCCTTTCGTTTTGCAGGACAAAAGAAAAAAATAATTACCAGCAGCATAGAACATCATGCCGTATTGAATTCGTGCCAGTTTTTAGAAAAGATGGGGTTTGATATCGTTTACTTGCCGGTAGATTCAAATGGTTTGATTTCGGCAGATTCCCTAAAAAAGGAACTAGACGATAATACAATATTAGTTTCCGTCATGCTGGCTAATAATGAAATCGGCACGATCGAACAGATTCAGGCCTTGACGGAAATTACACGCAAGTATAAAATTCCCTTTCATACCGACGCAGTACAGGCAGTTGGCCATATCCCTGTAAATGTGAACGTGTTAGGCGTTGATATGTTATCCGCATCGGCACATAAGTTTGGCGCGTCTAAAGGAACCGGATTTCTCTATAAACGTAAAGGTCTGGAACTAGAGCCGCTTATGAATGGCGGCAATCAGGAATTTGGCTGGCGTGCCGGAACCGAAAACGTGGCAGGGGTTGTAGGTATGTCTGTTGCCCTAGAAGAATCGATGGAGAAAATGAGAGAAACGGAGTCCCATCTTGCCGCCCTTATAAACCGATTTAAGTCCGGTGTAAAAGCATTAGGGATCGACTGCATTTACAATGGTGCAGAAGAACGGATACCAGGAAGTATCAGCGTATCCTTTCGCGAAGCAGAAGGCGAAATGCTTCTGCATAGATTAGATTTAAAAGGGATATCCGTGTCAACAGGGGCGGCCTGTAATTCAGATTCGACCGAAATATCCCATGTCTTGAAAGCGATAAAAGTTCCAAAAGAGTATATAAATGGGACTCTAAGATTTTCATTTGGATCAGAGAATACCTTAGAGGAGGTAGACTTCATTGTTGCAAGCCTTTTCGAGATTTTAGGCTAACGAAAAGAGACTTAATAGTGTTTTTGAAAATTGTTTTACGATTTTTGCTTTTTATACAGATTTTGACAAAATTGCCACTTGACTGGAAAAATGATTTGCGCTATACTCTAACCATCGAGTTTTGTAAGAGTCTTGTGGCACAGCATCACGGGAACAGAAGCACAAAATTATCGAGCACATGATAAAAATAATATATAATATTATATATAGTGCTTGTTAAAGGAAGCCTTATTTTGCGTAAGGCTTTATACAAGTACAGATGATGTGTAGGATAATAGGAAAGATTCTGTCTATGAGACCTTATAAACCATAGGGTCTCTTTTTATTGTAAACTCAAACTATCTCACAGGAGGTTAGGAAAATGACAGAAAAGAAAAAAGATGGATTAAAAGAGAATAATAGGGAGAGCTTAATTCGCCTGGACAGTATGTATGAGTCCCTGCGATATAATGAGTTTTCAACCGAAGGCGGTTTGGGCGAGATTGTAGACAACTCAGTAGAAGCCCAGGCGGCAAATGTAATAATTGATCTTACGATAGAGAAAGTGAAAAAAGAAAACAGATCCAAGCCCAAAAATTGCATTACACAGATTGTCGTGGCAGACGACGGCTGTGGTATGGATGGGAAAACGCTGGGAAAAAGCCTGGTTTTAGGAGAATCCATACGCGTAAAAGGCGGGAGACGCGGAATCGGGCGATTCGGCGTTGGCATGACCTTAGGCGGCATATCTTTGGCAAGACGGATTGAGGTATATTCCCGGGACAAGGCAGAAAAAGCCTTTTTGTATACCTATATTGACTTGGATGAAATTCGGGATGGAATGCTCTATGTGCCTACACCAATAGCGAAGAATCCAGAACAGAAATATGAAGAATTTCTGAAAAGTTCCAGCGGTACAGTAGTTGTTCTGAAAAAATGTGACCGAATAGAAGGAAATCAGGAAGGACTAGCAAATTACTTGGGAAGAACCTATCGTAAGTTCATTGCAGCAGGTCTAAATATCATACTGGACGGAGAAAAGGTCTATTTGCATGACCCTCTGTATATGGATGGCCCTACCATATTTGATGCGTTGGGAAAGGTAAAGGGGGATATTGACTTAAAAGCGGAATTTTTGGGCGAGAGTAAAATCACACTGGAGATTCCAGGAAGTAATGGAAAAACGGCAGATGTGGTAATTAAAATGTCGTTATTGCCCAAGGAATGGAGATTAACTAGAGGTGCAGGCGGTTCACAGGAAGCCAAGAAAAGAAAGATTGATCAGAATGAAGGGATTTCTATTTTGAGGGCAGAACGAGAAGTCCTTTATGGGCATGTGCCATATATTACGGGAAAAAAAGGCGAATCCGCTTCCATTGATATTGACCGATGGTGGGGATGTGAAATTTCATTTCCACCGGAGTTAGATAGTTATTTTCAAATTAGATACATTAAGCGTGGTGCGGAACCAGTGAATGAACTGCGTGACAAAATCCGGGAAGAAATTGATAGCGTTGTGAAAACGGCACGGAACCGCGTTCGAAAAGATTGGCAGAAGAGGCAATCGGAAGATAATAAAGAAGCGGGCGTATTTGAACAGGCAGAAAAAACAATGGAAAAGGCTAACAGCGTTTTGCCCAGGAGCAAAAAAGGTCAGAATTTATCGGAAGAGCAGGCAGATCAAAAACTGGATGATGTGGTAAACTCCTTGAAAGGGGTTGCCGATAACGAAAAGGAAAGAGAGCGTAAGAAAGAAGAATTAAAGAGAAAACCGTATTCGATAGAGTTGGTATGCTACCCCCAGACGGTTTTGTTTGAGACGGAGCATATATTAGACTCAGTCATTATAAAACTCAATACGAATCATCCCTTTTTTCAGAAGACATTGCAGCCCTTATGCGGCTCTTTAGATATAGATGAAGAAGAGGGAGATGTAGAACGATATAATGAAAGAAACAGGATCAAAGACACGATATTGCTGTTGCTGTTTGCGTACGCAAAGGCAGAAGCGAGCTTTTCAAGCGATGACGATATATGCGAGCAATTACGGGCACAGTGGGGAATCATTTTGGCGGCAGTAATTAACCGGTTAGAGTGATCGTATCGTTTTTTAGAAAAATAGTATATTTTATTTAAAATACCATTAATTTTTATCTGGAATTACTGGAATACTTCTGGCGGACAGCCCCCCTGCATTACCGCGGCCTGGTGGCAACCAGCAAGAACCACTTAGACCATACAAAATACAATGACGGAGACTATGACCTGTGGTATTATAAAATGTATTACCTAAAATACCATATCAGGAAGCTGCGGGAAAGAGGAATCATCTGGCGAATCGGCTCCAACCGCAAGGGTAAGTGGGGTGTAAGATAAAGGCTGCATACCCGAGCGTACAGATTTTGTGCCAAACCCCGCTGATTCCTTATAAAAGATCAAGCACAGCAAAGGAATATAATATGGATCAAACAAAAGAAAACCTACGAAGACTGGACGCCCTCAGGCTCTACGGCGGCGATACCAGAATCAGGGACGAATATGGAAACATTGTCGCAAGAGCATCCGGCAGCCCCTTTTACCAGGATAAAGGAGCATACCGTACCCTAAACGCCTTGCTGTTTCCGGGAATTGTTAGCGAATACTCAAGAATTTTTCGGGAAGGACATATGTTGAACCCGGTTTACCTGGAAAACTTAGAAGATACAATCCAGCTATACTGCGATATTTTTTACTTGATGTGCGAGACGAAAGACTACAGAGATAATACCAACATAATAGCAAAAAGAGTAGAACGCTTTAGCGCCAAAGAAGAATATGAGCAAAAAAGAACGCCCTCCTTTGTTTCGGCCTCAAAAGCAGGGTATAGCGAGACCTTTTCCCTCTCAAAAGACGAGGTCATGCTTCTGGAAATCCAAGTACCGGCAAACGTCCCTTATCTGGAGTTGGAAGTGGTTCTGGGAGAAGATTATAAATACCGAGATGAAAAAGAAGTATTGTTGCCACCCTTTGTGGAAGTCTCTTTGCAAGAACAGAAACTCGAACAGGAAGACCGTCGTGGGATTCGAGATAAAAATGGTAAGCCGCCCAGGGGAAAATACAGGATTTACGCAAAAGCATTCCCAGACTTTGGAACATTTGACAGCGTAGCAGCCAAAGACAAAATGCTGTCGGAAGTATGCAGCCAAAAAGAGACAGTCCAAAAAGCTCTGGAAGCCATGAGCAGGGGCAAGTGGGAAAAAGATTTTTCCGAATACATCGAGTGGAAGGCAAGGTTGCAATTATACTTGAAAAGAATATTTTCCGATATGTGGTACAGAGGAAGAACAGAATGAGGACAGAAGAATGGTTGGACTTTCCATACGAGTGGGATTGTTTTTGGCGTATGGGAGAGTGTCTGGCAAAAAGAGAAGCCTCGGAAGAGCGAATCCAAGAGGAAATACAAGCATTTTCCTACTATATAAGAAACCGAGATCAAAATTATTACTATAATGAGACGTTTCTTCCTTTATTTACAGATGACTTTTTGGGATTCATAAAATCGTTTTACCGGAAATATCCCTCCGTAAAGTGCCTGCTTTCAGCGGTAAAGAGAGAAAAAGGCCTGGAGATCGTGATTGACCGGTATTGGAAATGTGAGATTACGGATTTGATATACAAGTGCTCCGTGTATGAAAATCCCAATTGGGAATGGGTAAACAAAGACGAACTTAGAATCGAATGTACCTATAGAACGGGAGCCAGGCGCTACCTGCTTCACAGAGAGCTTCCGTTGGAATCCAATTTTGAAAAGATTTACAGCATGAGCGAAGAAATAGGGGCGTTTATAGAAAAGCATACCAAAGGAGAAAGTGCAGATGGCTCAGAGTTGGTTGGAGGGGAATTCCTATTATAAATATCTGCTTAGCGATGCCAATATCTATCTGGCAGTATACTCTGTAGAATCCTATGTGTTTGAAGATGAATTGCTACAAAAGGAGGACAAAGAGCGGCTTTATAGGCTTAAAGACAAATTTAACGAAGAAGAAATACAAAAAAATATAATACCTGAAATTCGCAAAGAACTGCAGCGACTGCTCCTAAACAAGAATGAATATATTTGGACCCAGGTTTATTTTGAACCGAAAAAGTATGAAAAAGACAAGATGGAATTTCGTCCGCTGCATACGACCGGCCTGATCAGCCAGATGGCGATTGTGGCTATGCTGAATCTGCTTATATACGAAACACCAAAAAATATCACACAACAAGAAGAATGTCAGCTGCGGTTGTCAAACATAAGCCGCCTGATTCCAAGCAATTTTTATGGCAACCGTGTATCGCTAAAACCGAAGGAATTGTTTAAACCATGGAGAGAACAATATCAGAAATACAGCAGCCGAACAAATGAATATTTGCAGCAATATCATACATCGCTGGAGTATAAATACGAAGTCACGCTCGATTTGCAAAAATTTTTCCCCTCGGTAAACCCCGCTTTTCTGTACCAGTTTATATTAAAACGGCTTCCCGTCGTATTGACAGAAGAAGACAGGGCATTTTTTAAGGTGCTGCTTAAAAAACTTCTTTATTGTAAAGTGGGAAATCTGAAACGTGAAAAACTGTGGAATTTGTACTACTTCGACGATGCGGAGAATACAGGAAGCAAGGCATGGAAGGAGTTTAATGGGTTTACCAAAGGAGTTCCGCAAGGTTTGCCGCAATCCTATTTTATGGGAAATATAGCGATGATCCCCATAGCAGAAAGATTTGCAGAACAATTTCCAGGAAAAAGCTTGTTTTATGTAGATGATTCGGTTATTTTCACAAACGAAGTAGAGGAAAGCGTCTTCCAGGAAAAACTTCAGCGTCTGAATGAGAGTTTGGACGATATGATAGAACAGGCATTGAAAAAAACCGATTCCTATTTATCCGATCCGTTACGGCCGATTTATAAGCTGAAGGTACATACGGAGGGCAAGAGCTATTATACGAGGCTTGACCAGGCGGAGGATGGAGAAATTTTCCTGATGTGCCTCAGCAGAGAGGCGTCTCATGCGGCAAACGATCTGCGGCGGCTGTATTCGGAAGAAGAAGACAATATTCTTTTGCAGAGAATGAAAATGCTGTCTGGCCAGATTGAGGAAAAAATCAGGGAATTATCTCAAAAGTTGGAAGCGTTGGAAAAAAAACCTTTGTCCGAAGAAGAACGCGAAGAAAGAGATCGTTATAAAAAGTTTATTGACCGGCTGGTGCGGTATCATAAGTTTTTTTATTATCGCTATATACGGATGGAACTGATGCAAAACAAAAGCCTGGAAGAACTGGAAAAGATTATCTATGAGCAGGAAGGGACGGAGGCGTTTTTAGAAAAATTTGTTTCGGCTTATAAGAAAGATATTTGGCTGGCGGCCGTAGGGATGTATTATGACCGGGAGACCGATGAACAAAAGAGACAAAGGCTGTCGGATTATATACAAAGAATCAATAAAGATTTGTTTGGATTTAAGAACATCGATTCTTCCTATCTCTATCAGGTGTATGCGGAAAAATGGGATGTGGACAAACGTCCTCAATACGGACATGTAGAAGTTTATGGCTCGTTACGGAAAATGACAGAGGACAAGTTGTCGCAGTATTACCAAAAACATTCGGAGATCGTTGAAAGGTTTATAGAAGAATCTTTGTATCATCAGAGCAAAGATGAAATTATGAAAGCCATATTGCCATGCGGACTACACGACTGCCAGCGCATTGTGAATGCGAATACGGACGAACTGTTTCGTATGGTATTAAACGCAATTTGCTCCTATCTGTTTTCCGTAGAAATGGACGACAGCTTTGTGATTCGCAAGAAGAACCGAAAACCGCTGAATTATGGAGAGTTGAGGATTCTGCTCCTTGTTAGAAATTTCCTGTTCACAGAGCGCGCGTTCCAAAGTCTTAGTATTTCTTTATCGGAATACGAAAACCAACAGAGCGTGGATTATTCTATTATGGAAGTGACAGAAGTATTCCGTGCATTCGTGAAAGAACCGCTACCAATCGACAATTTAATTCGTACACACCAATATATCTGTGATATCTGGAAAAATGGTTCGAAATATTTGTATTTTTATACACTGCATAATCAGGAACATGCGATTGCGCTGATAAAGAATGTGATTAAATTGATCCATGTATTCAGTCATTTCCAGATATCGCGCTTGGATTATTACATTGTATTCTTATCCTGCTATCTGCATGATATTGCGATGGTAAATATACCGACGCCAGGCGGATTCTTGCTGGAGAAGGAGGATGCGGATCCGATTGCCCTAAAGCTTCAGAAAGAAATTTCTGAAAAGCAAAATGGCGAGGAGTGGGATGGTACGGCTCTGAAGAAAATGCTGGTTGAAATCCATCAAATAGTGGATGTTTTTTTTGAAAACCAGGTGCGAAAGCATCATGGAAAGAACAGTGCGAAAGAAATCCGAAACACCGAAGAATTGGATTATCTGGATCAATGTCTGCGGGAATTTGTCGCAGAGGTAGCGGCCGCTCATGTACACAATACAAAAGATATATATTTTGTAAAATCTACGGCGTCAAACCGGCAGGTAAGCCTGAAATATGACAAGATTTTACTGCGCCTGGCAGATGCGTTGGATATCAGCATGTATCGCATTTCACGGCCGATTTTGCACCATAATTTAGACCAGATGAAACCCGAGTCGGCCTTCCACTGGATTTCCCATTTGCTGATACAGGGCTACCGGTTTGAGATGGAATGCATTCAAAATGAAGAAAAGGCGTTATTGACGCCGGGTTCGGTTACGGAGAAAGCAGTATTGAAGGTCTTTGTGAAGATGTCGCAGCTTTCCAAGTTTGACACAGGGACAGACTGCGACTTTGTCGGGTTGGATAAGGAGTCTTTGGATGGAAATAAAAACTCCTTTGATTTAGTGTGTGGGAAAAGCTGTAAAGATAAAGAAAGTTGCAATTTTCTTTGCCGGTGGTTTGTAGAAAAGAACAGCGACCTCTTGTGTGAGCTGGACGCGTTGAACCAGTATTTAAAACGCGCTCAGAATTTCTTTGATTCGTCTATTGTTGTCCGAATTGAAATGGTGGAGAGCACGGCAATTAGCGCAGAGCAGTTTGATTTGGTGCGAAAGTATCTGGAGCAGAGACGGAAATAAAAGAATATAAAGTAACAAAAATGATTACTTCGAAAAATAGCCCGAACGCATTGGTCTGGCCCTCAGCTCAAACGCAAAGATGATTTCAGCAAAAATGAAGAAAAAACTTCTTTGGCATCCTCACCGATCTGCAGATGCAGACCTACCCGGTAATCCGTGATTTCTGTCGCGAAGCCTTCGTTTCGGTCATCCCCGCCTATCAGGCCGACATCGCCGCCCTGCGCCAACAAGCGCTTGCTATGCAGGACAAGCTAATCGCAATTGACGCCGGCGAAGCATACCTGATCGGAGACTGGGAAGAAGAATATCATAGTTGGTATGACGACGATGACGGTAGATACAGCGTTCGCGACCCGGATCATCTGCTCGATACCATAGATGAAGCCTGCCGTCTGGTACATCGATGCGTAGACGCAGAACTTTATAAAGAAGGCTGTGACATCTCCCAAATCCTGCTTACCCTGGAGGTAAACGTAGACGGAGATTATGTCGTTTACCAGGCCTTGCCGATGAAAGAATGCTCGGAAGCATTGTTTCAGATATTTAAAAATACAGGCGGGCGAGAACTCACACTGGAAAACCTCATACAGACCGGCGATGAAGAACTTCCCGCTTCCCTTCCCTGCCCGCCGTGATGGTGGGGCATGGCCGGATCACAAATCCCGGCCTGATCGGCGAACTTCGGGGACAGCTGCCAATGGAAGGAGCGCAGCTTCGCGGCTTCTTAGAAGAATTAGAAGTAGGATACCGCGCCGTCATGTCTGGAGACAAAAACGTGCTCTACCACTTGATGGAAGTCTGGAGCTATTTAAGTAATTCCTTTGACGAGCCTGAAAAAATTCGTCGTCGGATTTATTCTTCACGTTGCGTCTGGACCACCCGGAGATTTTCTATGCCACTGGCTTTCGTTACCGTTTTTATCCGGATGGCAGCCACGTAGAATTCATCCCGGAATACCCTCCTGTAATATCGCAAAGACATGGTCAGAGTCCTTTATAGTATACCACGCCCCCTTTTCAGCCCTTTTTATCCCCTCCTGAAAAGGATCGCATAAACACATAGCACGCCAAAGTTTAGAAAAAACAACCAAGGTAGAACCAATATGAGAAAAATAATATGTTTTCATAATCCCGATGAAGCAAACGGATATTTAAGCAATTGGTACCTCTCAGATTTCTGCGTGAACAACATTCGATACTCTTCCATGGAGCAGTATATGATGTATCAAAAGGCGTTGCTTTTTGATGACAGAGAGATGGGAGAAAAAATACTGGACACAGATAACGTAGGGAAAATCAAAGCGTTAGGAAGAGCGGTCAAGAACTATGAAGATATCTTATGGAATGGCCTACGGCAGCTTATCGTCTATCAGGGATTACTCGAAAAGTTTCAGCAAAATATTGAGCTAAAAGAGAAGCTTCTGGCTACGCAAAACCATATATTAGCGGAATGCGCCGTTCAGGATCGCATATGGGGGATTGGCCTTTCCATGAAAGATGAAAGGCGGTTTGATTTGGATAAATGGCAGGGGCAAAACCTATTAGGTTTTTCCTTAATGAGGGTACGCACCGTGTTGGGGCGCTATTTCGAAAAGGGAATTTAACAAAAACGGATACGGAAAGAAGAATCAGGAAAGGCTATCAACCACGAATGAAAAAGAAAGAGGCATATGCAATTTTACTTCTGAGTTTCTTATGTGGAACTCTAATGGGCTGCGGCAAGGCCGATCCATTGAAAACAACCGCCGGACATGCGATAGAAACCTGCATGGACGCAGAAAAGGAAACACAAGAAATTAGCGGAGCCGAAACATTCAGCGAGCCGGAAGTCCGCCAAACAGAAGAAGCGTCCGAGACCACAGAAGCAATGTCCTTGGCAGAAACAGAAGCGATGCAGATGATTTTGGAAGCATATCAAAAGTATGTCGATGAGCAGCTTCCTGTAAAAGACGGCTATGCCTATGAATTGATTTATGTAGATGAGGATAACATTCCGGAGCTGTTTGCAGAAAGCGATTCCGAAGCCGGCGGAAATTTGCTTCTAACATACCATGATGGTATGGTTTATGCAGATTATACAGACAGGCTTGGAGGCTTTCAATACATAGAAAAAGCTAACTTTTATAAGAACAGCAACGGGCATATGGGTTATTATTATGACATTTTTTATACAATTATAGATGGCCAACAGACAACATTGGCGGAAGGGTATTGGGGAGATAAATGGGAAAACGGAGAGATTGTTTGGGATTATGAAGCGGATTATCCGATGCAGGAATATTTTTGGAATGGCGAAGAATGCAGCAGCAAAGAAGAGTATGAAGAAGCAATAGCAACATTCTGTGAAGCAGCTGTAAAAAGTGATAATTGGAAAAGCGCGGGGAGCTTTAGCGACGAGATGTATTTGGACGTGTACACCGCATATGAGGCACTGCAAAAATAAGTAACAATCCGGCTTGAAAAAGCAAAGTAAGAAGCTTACCACAAAGCAAACAAGAAAGGATCCTCCATGCAAACCAGACAAGAAGCCATCGCCCACTGTCTCACCTACCCAGACACCTACCAAGATTACCCCTTTCACGATCCCAACTGGTGCGTCATACGCCACCGTACAAACCGGCGCATCTTCGCTTGGATTTTTGAGAGGGAAGGCCATATCTGGATCAATGTCAAATGTGACCCGCAGTGGCGCGACTTCTGGCGCGAAGCCTTCGCTTCAGTGATCCCAGCCTACCATCTAAATAAAAAACACTGGAATTCCATCATACTGGACGGCAGCGTACCGGAACCGGAAATCCGCCGTATGATCGGCGAAAGCTACGATTTGACAAAAAAATCCGAAAAACACAGGCAGCCGACCATAGCAGAAAGCAGGTGATGCCAATGACGGCCGGAATTGTGGAACTTGATCTCCACGGCCTGAACTGCCGGCAGGCCAAAATCAAAATTGACAGTATCCTGCGCCGGCTGAATTCTCGTAAGCTTACCTCATATTTTAAAAACATGGACCAGTAGACACATATAACGAAAAGATCTTTCACACAGCATCCCGCGACTGTGATCAGAAACAAAAAAAGGAGCCTTAATATGAATCTCTCCCGCTTTTTAAATCAAACCGATACCATTGCCGTCTCCTTGTCTCAAACTGCCCTGCGTGCGTTCATCCACGAAATGGCCCGCACTCTGCCGGAATCCGGACGAGAAAATTTTTTACAAAAATTACAGTCCATTCAAGAAGGAACCTCTCTTTTTGGCCTGTCCGAATTCGACACCAGCGAATTACGCGGACAGATTGCCGCTCTGGAGGACGCTCTTGCCGCCATTGAACACGGAGAAGTGTGCCTGACCGGAACTTGGATAGAAGGATACAACGACTGGAACGACGACGGCGAATATCGTTTTTCCGATCCGGATTGTTTGCTGGATACGATAGAGGACGCTTGTTGTCTGGCACATCGGTGCGTGGATGCGGAACTGTATCAGGAAGGATATGAGCTTTTTGTCCGGCTTATGGCGCTGGAGGTGACGACAGACGGCGATTATTGTGATTATACGGGCGGCTCCATGGAGTGGGGCGAACTTTTGCATTACGATCTGGTTTTGGTAGACAAGAGGGAGTTTACGTTGGAAGCCCTCTATGCGGCCTGGCGGGCATTGCCGCTTATAAAACGGCCGCCGGTATTGTTCGATATATTTAAAACGGCAAGCGTAAAGGACCTTACATTGGAGTCTCTGCTGCAGTCCGGCGAAGAAGAACTGCCGCAATGGGATGAATTTCTGCCCCAGTGGATTGAATACCTGGGCAGCCAGACAGGAGACTTGGCGCTTAAGCTTCTGGAAGAAGCGCTGGCTTTACAGGACGAGGAAATACTGTTTTTAGAAGCGGCCCGTCGGTTTGTCGAGGTTCATCCTCAGCTTTATGGCCAGCTTTTGCAGCAGGGGCTTACGGCCGGACGGGACAAGGAAATGCTGGCAATCGGCGAGGAAGCGCTGCAGAAAATTGCGCCGACATACCAGGTCCGCAGCGAAGCCGCGCTTTTGGCCGCGCTGTATGCCCTGCGGCTTGGACAGCGGAAAGTGGCAGAAAAATGTTGGCTGGAGGCCTTTCGTTCCGACACAAATATAGTCAATTTCCTGCGCCTGCGGACGGAATGCGGAGATTTTTCGCAGTACCGGGTGAGCGTGAAAGAAATATATGAGCAGTTGTATCAAAAGGCAGAGCTGCGCACTGACGATATATCGGCCGCGCAGCGGGAAAACCGCCTTTATAAGACAACGTACTATGCCCTGAGTTTTTTTGACGGAGAATTCAAAAGGGTTTTGGACAAAGGGATGAATGTAAAAGAATCGCTTGGCTGGTCGAGTACCTTTATGAAAACCGGCCTGGCGTTATTCTTGCTGTATCTGTATAAAGGCGATGTGCTGCGGCCCGGCCTCCGGCAGATGTGTCAGATGGCGGTGGACGCCCTTTCTTTCAGGGCCGAAGCCTATGAACAGGGCCTGAACGCCATGGAAACGGCAGACAGTCCGGAGGATACAAGCAGCCGGGCCGAACAAGAACCGGAAATGACAGACCAGGAATGGGAAGAAGAGGGAGCCGTTTTGCAGGAGGATACGCAACTTATACTCTCAAGTTCGATGCTGTCGGAAAAAGACAGCGATCTTTCCCTGTTCTGGCACTGCTTTTTGACCTGGCGCAAGGACATGCCGATGACGGCGGCAAAAGAAGAGCAGCTTCTTGGCCGGCTGGCTAAGTGGATCGACCGGCGCACGGAAGCGATCATCGAAAAGAGCCGCCGCGGATATTATCGGGAGTGCGCCGCCTTTTTGGCCGCGCTGGGTGAAGTAAAGGAATACGGCGGAGCAGGCGGCGAGAAAGAGGAGCTGCTGCAAAGCTACCGGCAAAAGTATTCCCGACGTCGGGCATTCCATGAGGAATTGCGGCTATTTGGCATGTTGGATACCCATAGAAAAAGATAGCTAAAGGACGGACAATACAGCATAATCGAAGGAAGCATGAGGGAGGTTCTGAAGGGATAGCATGAAAATCTACATGGCCCCGATGGAGGGCATTACGAACCATATATACCGCCGGGCGTACCATCGCTGGTTCAGTCCGGTCGACCGCTGCTTTGCCCCGTTTCTGACCAATACGGGACTGAATCACAAGGAGCGGGCCGACCTGCTGCCGGAAAATAACGAGGGAATCGAACTGATTCCGCAGATTTTGACCAACCGCGCGGAGGCGTTTCTGGAACTGGCAAAGACGCTGCGTTCCTTTGGCTATACGGAGGTAAACTTAAACCTGGGCTGTCCGTCGGGGACGGTGACGGCGAAAGGGCGGGGGGCGGGATTTTTGCGCGACCTGCCGCGGCTGGAGCGATTTTTGGACGAAATATTTGACCGCTGCCCGCTGCAAATATCGGTCAAGACACGGATTGGATACGACGATGAAGCAAAATGGCCGGCAGTATGGGCGCTTTTGAACCGTTACCCGTTTAGTGAAATAATAATTCACCCCCGGCTGCGGACGGATTTCTATCGGGGAAGCGTGCGGCAGGAAGCGTTCGCCTACGCATATGAGAGCGTACAGGAAAAGGAGACGGCCGGCGTTCTGTCCCTTTATCCCTGTTACAACGGAGACATCTATACGGTAGCCGATTACGAAACAATGCGGGCACGTTTTCCGCAGACACCTGCCATCATGCTGGGCCGCGGGCTGATTACGAATCCGGGCCTGGCCGGAGAACTGCGCGGTCAGCCGCCGATGACAAGAGACGCGCTGGTCGGCTTTTTGCAGGAGCTGGAGGAGGGATACTGCGCGGTCATGTCGGGGGAGAGGAATATATTGTGCCGGTTGTTAGAGATGTGGAGTTATCTAAGCGCTTCGTTTGACGGGGCGGAAAAACTGCGGCGTCGGCTGCGCAAGGCGTCGGGGCTTACGCAGTATGAACAGATCGTAAAGGAATTATTGGTATGAGCAAAACGACTGCTTATTATTATAGCCGGCTGTCAAAGGAAGAGCAGGCGGCTTATCACGCTATAAAGAGCGGGTTGACGGTACTGGCTCCGTCCTTTGCGGTGCCGCGTCTGGAGGGGCGTCGTTTGGGAGAGTTGTTTTTTCAGCTGAGGCTGGACTGCCCGGAGATTTTTTATGCGTCCGGCTTTCATTACCGATTTTACGCCGATGCCGGCCATGTGGAGTTTATCCCGGAATACTTGTTTGACAAAGGGAAAATCCGTGAGCATCAGAAGGCGCTTACGGCCCGCGCAGCGAAGCTGGTCCGGCCGGCGCAAAAGCTTTCGGAGCGGGAAAAGGAGCAGTACATCCATGATTTTATCTGTGAAAATGTCCGCTATGACAAGCTGAAAAAGCCCTATTCCCATGAGATCATCGGGCCCCTGGGCCATGGCGTAGGCGTCTGTGAGGGGATCGCCAAGACGGTGAAGATTCTCTGCGACGCCCTGGGACTATGGTCGGTGATCGCCGTGTCCGAAGCGAACCCGCAGAAGAAAATCCGCTACCGGCACGCTTGGAACGTTGTCCGCCTGGAGGGGAAGTATTATCATGTGGACGCGACCTTTGACAATAGTTTAAGCCGCGGGGGGCCGCTTCGCGGCGATTATCTGAACCTGGACGACAAACATGTTTTCCGCGACCACGAGCCGGTGATCTGGCCGGTTCCGGCCTGCGGCGACGGCGGCCGTTTTTATTACCGCGAGCAGAAGCTGTCTTTTACCAGGCAGGAGGAAGTGGCAAAAAGGGCCTTGCAGGCGATCCGTAAGAAACGGCCCTTTGTGTTTCACTGGCGGGGCGGCTATCTGACGAGAGAAATGCTGACGGAGCTTTTTGATTTGCTGGAGGAGACGGCGCAGCAGAAGGGCCGTCATGCCCATGTGCGCTTAAACTGGCCGCAGGCGGTTCTGCGCGTGGACTTTTTGGAGGAAGCGCCGGAGGAAAACTGGGTGGCGCAGCAGGCGAATGAAGGCGAAGATGGATCGGCCTGGCAGGAGCCGGCAGAGGAAGCGGGACGGCAGGACGATCCGGAGGGGAGAAGCGGCCGGTCCGAAGAAGCGCCCGAAGAAGAGGACACATAGCTGCAAATTTCCGGTTTTATTTTTAGAAAAAATGTGGTATTCTATATGGAAGATATCAGGAGACAGTGGAAAATTATGGGGACATGTGAATGAACATGAGATTTATATGTACGGGTTCGTGTTTGCTTTGCCTGCTGTTTGCGCTTATTTTTACATTTCTGAAAGGGAAAGCGGCAATCCTGGTAAGCGGTTTTAATACGCTTCCCAAGCGGCAGAGGGAGCTGTACGATCGGGAAAAAATAAGCAGAGATCACAGAAACGTGTTTTTCCTGTGGGCTTTTATTTTAGGAAGCGGCGCGATTATGTCGCATATATACTCCGAATACGCAGGGCTTCTCGCGTTTGTCCTGTGGTTAGCCTTAGCCTTGAAAGATCTGCATGTGGACGAAGAAAAAGCGTTTGCAAAGTATAAGAAGCAATAGCAGGGTGTTTATTTTGCCGGACAGGCGTTTGAAAAGAAGTGTCCTGCAGCCGGTATAAGGATAAAAGAAAAATGCGCCCCTTGAAGGCGCAGACAGGAGGAGATTATGGAAAAAGAAACAAAGAACACGGAAACAGCGGCGGAGGAAAAGGAGGTCGTCTCAAAGAATTTTATCGAGAGGATCATTGAAGAGGATCTGGCGAGCGGCCGATTTGACCATGTAAAGACGCGCTTTCCCCCGGAACCGAACGGATATCTGCATATCGGCCATGCCAAATCGATTCTGCTCAACGCCGGCCTGGCAAAGCAGTACGGCGGCAAATTTAACCTGCGTTTTGACGATACGAACCCGACCAAGGAAAAGAGCGAGTTTGTGGAGTCGATCAAGGAGGACGTAGCCTGGCTGGGAGCGGACTGGGAGGACCGACTGTTTTTTGCCTCGGATTATTTTGAGCAGATGTACGAGTGCGCGGTAAAGCTGATTAAAAAGGGCAGCGCTTTTGTCTGCGATCTGTCGGCGGAGCAGATCCGCGAGTACCGCGGCACGCTGGACGAGCCCGGCAGGGAGAGTCCGTACCGCGGCCGCACCATCGAAGAAAACCTGCGCCTGTTTGAAGAGATGCGCGCCGGCAGATATGCCGACGGGGAGAAAGTACTGCGGGCCAAAATCGATATGGCGAGCCCCAATATCAACATGCGCGACCCGGTGATTTATCGTGTGGCGCATATGAGCCACCACAATACGGGCGATACCTGGTGCATTTATCCGATGTACGATTTTGCCCATCCGATTGAGGACGCGCTGGAGGGGATTTCCCATTCCATCTGTACGCTGGAATTTGAGGATCACCGCCCGCTGTACGACTGGGTGGTGCGTGAGTGCGGATTTGAAATGCCGCCGAAGCAGATCGAATTTGCCAAACTCTACCTGCGCAATGTCGTGACAGGAAAGCGCTATATCAAAAAGCTGGTCGAGGAACAGATTGTGGACGGCTGGGACGATCCGCGCCTGGTGTCCATCAGCGGCCTGCGCCGCCGTGGTTATACGCCGGAATCGCTCAAGCTTTTTGTGGAACTGGCCGGCGTTTCCAAGAGCCAGAGCGCCTGTGACATGCCGATGCTGGAATACTGCATCCGCGAGGATTTGAAACGGAAATGCTGCCGCTATATGGCGGTTTTAAAACCGGTGAAGCTGATTATCGATAATTACCCCGAAGGGCAGGTCGAGTACCTGGAGGTGGCGAACAACCCGGAGAATCCGGAGCTGGGGAGCAGGCAGGTTCCTTTTGCGCGGGAGTTGTGGATCGAGGAGGAGGACTTCATGGAGGCGCCGGTCAAGAAATATTTCCGTCTCTTTCCCGGCAACGAGGTGCGGCTGATGGGCGCCTATTTTGTCACTTGCACGGGCGTTGATAAGGACGAGGACGGCCGGATTACGGCGATTCACTGTACCTACGATGCGGCGACCCGCGGCGGCAACTGCGAGACGCGCAAGGTGAAGGGAACGATCCACTGGGTGGCCGCGCCGACGGCGCTTGCGTCGGTCTGCCGTCTGTATGAAAATATTGTTGATGAAGAAAAGGGAGTTTATAATGAGGAGGACGGTTCTCTGAATTTGAATCCCCATTCGTTGACAGAGCTGACGAACTGCAAGCTGGAGCCGGCTTTTGCGGGCGTGAAGGCGTTTGACCGCTTCCAGTTTGTGCGCAACGGGTTTTTCTGTGTGGATTACAAGGACTCAACGGAAGAAAAGCCGGTCTTTAACCGTATTGTCTCGCTGAAGAGTTCGTTTAAACTGCCGGGGTGAGCGGTTCTTTAGCGAACGGGAAATAATTGCCGGAGACTGTGGGAAGTTAAGGAAAACCAGCTTAAAACAGAGCGGAGGCTGGGGCTGCTGCAAAGCTTAGAGAGCACAAAATATGGATCGGCCGGTTCGCGCCCAAAGCCATATGCTGCATAGGAGTTTTGCTTTCAGGCAGCCCCGGCCTTTTTGTTTTTACGGATCGAAAGGCTGTCTGTTTCTTGCCTTTTGCTTCCTTTTGTAGTATCCTTATAGCAGTGATAAGAGGGGGGATTCGTATGGCAGGTATGATCCGGTGTAAAAACTGCGGGGCGGAATTTGACGCAGGGCTCAGGCTGTGCCCGTATTGCGGCGCGGCCAATGAAACGGCGGTGAAGAAGGAGTACGAGGAGGCGCTAGAGGAGATCGAGAAAAAACGGCGCGCACTTGTGCATCTGCCTAAGCAGCTTGTGCGTCTGTGGGGCAAGCGGTGGGGGCGGATTTTACTGATTTTTGTGGCGGCGGTGCTGGCAGGCGGCGTGCTGTGGGCCGGCATCGGCGGGCTGCTGCGGTGGCAGGCCGACCGGACGGCGCCTCAGCGGCAGGAGAAGCATTTGCAGGCACTGGAGGAACTGGCATCTGCGGAGGATTACGAAGGCATATGGGAATATATGCGTAAAAACGATCTGTCCGGCGGCGCTTACAGTGGGTATACGGATCTGTACTTTGCTTCGTTTTCGCTTTCGTATGTGCAGGACTGCCGGTATTATCTGGAGCGCGGCGGGATCTGGCGTTCGACGTTGGGACGGATATACCGGCAGGCGGCGCAGGGGATTTGGGAGATTGACAGTCAGTTGGAGGAGCATATTTATGCGCCGGCTGTGGAAGAGGGGATGCAGAAGATACGCGCACAGCTGCATACGCTGCTTACAGAGGACCTGGGACTGAAGGAGACGGAACTGGAGGAAATGCTGATCCTGAGCCGCGATACGGCGCGCAAGGAGGAAAGCGACGCGCTCTTGGAGCAGTTTGCGGCCGTGGGCGAGGAAGCGGCAAAGCGTAAGGGAATCCAGGTGATCGAGGACGGAGAGAGTTTGGAGTAGCGCAAATAAAATGCCCGGGAAATGGGGATACGTGAGGGGAGGAGAGGGAGAATGAAATGCAGGGGATGCGGAGCGGTCTATGATCCGCAAATGGAGAATTGCCCCTATTGCGGGCGGGTGAATACGCGCCGCCGCTGGCAGAAAGCGGTCCTTACCAAAAAGCAGGCCGGTTATGAACAGGAAAAGGAGCAGGTGCTGAAATCCTCGGCGACGGAGATTCGGCTGCGCAAGCTGACACGGCTTGTTTGGATTTTGGCGGGACTGACGATTTTTACGTTTTTGGTATCCTTTGGCATTTTTATGGCGCTGGGCCAGATAGATTCCTGGCAGAAGGCAGAACCGGAATATCTTCAGACGCTGCAGGAAAACGAGCGCTGGGCCGCGCTGCAGAATTATCTGTATGATACGGATATGGAGACAACGCAGAAGGAGTACTGGCAGCTGGCGCATCTGGCAGGAAAAGGGGAGGATTTGCGTTTTCACCGGGCCGATTATCTGGGGCTGGATCGGGAGGAATACCGGCTTGCGTTGTCAGGCGACCGTTCGGTTTTAAAGAGCGACCGGGAATATATGGAGAGCCACTTTTCCTTTTTGCTGGAGCGGCTGTTTGCGGATTGCGCGGACATTTTGCAGATGCGTAAGCAATACACCGGAGAGAGCTGGATGGCGGAGCTCTACGGGCCGCTGACAGAGGCAGGAGACGAATTGCTGCAGGAGATGGAGGCAGAGGCACGGGTTACGCTGAAGCTCTTATTTGGATTAAGCGAGGAGGAAATCGACGCAATGGCAGAGCGGTATGAGGAGGACAGCGAAGAGACGCAGGCGCATTTTCAACGGATTAAGGAGGCATGGCTGGATGAGTAATGGGTTTAAATTCGGCTGGCGGATTGCGGCGATCGCTGTCCTGTGTGTCATTTTGGGGTCGCTTTTGTCTTACAGCATCAAAGAAGCGACGGATTATCTGGAAGCCCGAAGCTATGGGCAGAATATTGAAGATTATGATTTTTACCTGTACGACGGAAAATATGCCCGTATGCGGGAACGGCTGGGTTACGGGAATCCGCAGGGGGAGGAGTTTGCGCTGTATTGGGATGTGGCGGATGCGTATTGGTATTATGAACTCTGCGAATTTTGGCGCCTGGCGGCCGCAGACGGTTCGGCGGAGGCGGGCGTGCCGCTTTTGGGAATGGAAGAGGGAGCGGCAGGGATCGTGCCGGCCGGAGAGGAAGCGCCGGATTTGTACGGCGGGACAGTGGACCAGACGGTTTATGAAGAGAAATATCGGGAGCGGCTTAGGCATATTTATGAGAACAGTACGGAGGAAGCCAGGCGGTATATCCGCGGCTTTGCCGGAGAACTGCTTCCGTAGGGATATTATTATGTTTTGGGGATGCGGGCAAGAATAAGGAATCACCGCAGGGGCGTTCCGGTATGTCCGGAGGATGCGGGCAAGAATAAGGAAAAAGACGAGGTGCAGGATGGGTTTATTGTATTGGCTGGCCGGGCTTCGCACGGCGGGCGGCGAGGCCTTTTTTATGGCGGTTACATATTTGGGCGACGAGGTGGCGGCGCTTGCTTTGATGCTGGTCGTTTTCTGGTGCATGGATAAGCGGATGGGATACTTTATGATCTACAGCACGGTATTTGGCCTTCTATGCAACCAGTTTTTGAAATCGCTGTTTGAAATCCCGCGGCCGTGGCTTCGCGATCCTGGCTTTACGGCCGTGGAGGCGGCAAAGGCGACGGCAGGCGGCTATTCGTTTCCCAGCGGGCATACGGCGACAGCGACCGCTGTCTACGGAAGCATGGCGCGCTATCAGAAGGGGACGGCGTTTCGGGCGGTGTGCTTTTTGCTGATCGGGGTCGTAGCGTTTTCGCGGATGTATCTGGGAGTCCATACGCCGGCGGATGTGGGGGTATCTCTGCTGGTGGGGACGGCGCTGGTGTTTCTGCTGTATCCGTTGATTCTGCGCTGCGGGGAAAGCCGGGACGCAGATGCGGCCGGCCGCCGCAGTTTCCTCTGCCTGCAAGGCGCTTTTGCGGCGTGCGTGCTGGGGTTGTTTGTGTACCTGAATGGTAAGGGACTGCCCGCCGATCCGGCGCTTTCTGAGGAGGAGCTCGCGCATGGAGCCGCGGCGGCGCTGAAGAATGCCTGGCAGATTCTTGGCATGGGGCTGGGGGTTCTGGTCTCGCATGCCTGGGATTATTTTGGAAAAAGCTTTGAGACAAAGGCTGTCTGGTGGGCGCAGATTTTGAAAGTAGTTCTGGGGCTTTTGCTGGTTGTGCTGGTAAAGGCAGGCTTGAAGGCGCCGTTGAATCTGCTGCTTGGCGGGCATCCGGCGGCAACGGCGATACGTTATTTTCTGGTGGTCGTGACCGCGGGGCTTTTGTGGCCGCTGAGTTTTACCTTTTGGGGAAAACTCGGAACACAGCGGGCCAAAGTGTGAACCGGGTATAAAAGCAGCAGCGGCTATGGAAATATGTATTGGCGGTTTGCGCGGCAGGCAGTGAAAAACAGATAAGGCTGAGATAAGAAAAACGCACAGGCCGCAGAGATTTTCTGCAGTCTGTGCGTTTTGGGTTCAGTCGGTTCGCCGAACGAATACACGCTTTGCCTCGGCGAATGTCCGGCCGTCAGACCTCAATATCGACAAAGCAGAACCGGTTGCAGTCCACAAGCCCGCGGTCAGTTAAGCGAAGTTCCGGCAGGCAGGCCAGCGGGATCAGCGCCATAGTCATAAAGGGCGACGGCATGGAACAGCCGATTTCCTTCCAGGCCTCCTCCAGGCCGGCAACGATGTCCGCCATTTCCTGCATGGGTTTGTCGCTCATCAGGCCGGCGATTGGCAGGGCAACGAGGCCTAGGACTTTGCCGTTTTGGACAGCGCACATACCGCCGCCGCATTCGATGAGGGTATTGGCGGCCAGCGCCATGTCCTCGTCGTTGGTGCCGATGACGAGCAGGTTGTGGGCGTCGTGGGCAACGGTGGAGGCCATGGCGCCGCAGCGGATACCAAAGCCCTTTACGAAACCGAAGCCTTTTTTGCCGGTGTTGTGATGGCGCTCAAAGACAGCGGTTTTGAGTACGTCCTGCTTTACGTCAGATTCGAGCAGGCCATCCTGGACAGTAAGGGCTACATGGCGCTCGTAGTCGCCGACACGGGCCGGGATGACTTCAATGGCGCGCACGGTCACAGTGCCGTCGGCGGCGATGTGTTCGGGCTTTGCCGGGATACGAAACGTCTCAGGCGTGATGGTATCGCGGATATGGATCGAGCGGGTCGCCCATTCGGGATAGGTATAAGGAGCAAATTCGCCGACCAGGGAGCCGTTTTCGGCAACCAGATCGCCGTCGATCCAGACCTTTGTTATGTTCAGGTCAGCCAAGTTGTCAAGAAGCACGAGATCGGCGCATTTGCCGGGGGCGACGCTTCCCAGGTCATGATCCATCTGGAAGCACTGGGCGCAGTTGATCGTGACCATCTGGATTGCGGTAAGGACGTCGATTCCCTCCGCTACGGCCCGGCGCACAATGTGGTCGAGATGTCCCTGAGACGAGAGCGTATGCGGGTGCGTATCGTCGGAGATCAGCACGGCAAAGCGGGTGTCCACAGGCTGTTCGGTGATGCTTTTGGCGACGACTTTCAGGTCATGCCAGGCAGAGCCTTCGCGGAACATGGCATACATGCCAAGGCGCATTTTGGCCAGGGCATCCTCGGCGCGGGTAGACTCGTGGCAGCAGCGGACGCCGGAGGCGATGTAGGCGTTGAGTCCCCTGCCGTTTTCCGGCAGGGAGTAGTGGCCGGTGACGATCTTGCCGGCTTTCAGGGTGTTGCCGGTAATGGCGTGGGTTTCTTCACTGGAGGACAGGATGCCGGGGAAATTCATCATTTCGCCCAGGCCGACGCAGGTATCCCATTCCATGGTTTCGGCCACGTCCTCGGGACCGATATGCGAGCCGGTATCCTCAAAGCCGGGGACGGCCGGGACGCAGGACGGTGTGGTCATCATGGCTTTCAGGGGTGTACGCGCAGCGTCGTCGAGCATGCACTGTACGCCCGGCAGGCCGAGCACGTTGCAGATTTCGTGCGGATCCATATAGATGCCGGTGGTGCCGTGGGGAATGACGGCGCGGGCATATTCGCCGGCGCTCATCATCGAGGATTCGACATGGATGTGGCCGTCTAAAAAGCCAGGGGCCAGATACCGGCCTTCGGCGTCGACGACCTGCGTGCCTTCGCCGATGCAGTGGCTGGCGTCGCCCACCAGGGCGATGCGGCCGGCCGATATGGCGACCGAGATGTCGGCGAGGATTTCTTTGGTGCAGACATTAACGAGGTTGGCGTGAGTGATGACCAGATCGGCCGGTCTGGCGCCGCCGGCGACGGCCGCCAGCTGGCCGCTGACCTCCCAAAGGGGATGCTTGCAGAAATGATTTATCATAGTGCCCTCCTTTTATCCAGATGTTTGATTAAAATGATTATACAACAAGGCAGAGGTTTTTTCAACCGCGGCGGCAGACCGCTTTCTTACATTGGCGGCGTGCGTCCCGGCGCAGCCCTCTTTCTTTTGAAAATACACGCCAAAAGTGAGGATTATGGCAGAAACCATCACTTTTAGCGTGTGGTCAAACAGTGGAAAATGTAGTAAACTGTTTCCGTAAAGAATCCATGTGCAGGAGGGTAACGTATATGACAGGAGAAAGTACCGGGCAATCAAACAAAGAGCCGGGCCGCAGGGAAAGCGCGCCGCCATTTTTAAAGTCCTGCTTTCCCATGATCCTAAACCGGAACGAGATTTTGTCCGAGATAGGAAAGAGCCCTGGTTTATCGGCGATGTTTCGCGGCTGGGGAGAAGAACGGCAGGAGGAATTTCTGTCGTTCTGCACCGGCGTAAGGGGCGTGAGACTTTTATATGACAGCTTTTTTAAGGAGATTATGAGTCCGGAGCAGACGCCGGAGCGGCTGGAGGAGTTTTTGTCTCTGCTGTTGCGAAAGCAGGTAAAAATATTGGAAGTACTTCCAAACGATTCCACCCGCATTGCCGACGAGAAAACATTGCTGATTACGGACATTGTTGTGGAACTGGAAAACCATGAGATTGTAAATGTGGAGATCCAGAAGATCGGCTATATGTTTCCCGGAGAGCGCAGCGCCTGCTACTCAGCCGATATGCTGCTGCGGCAATATAAGCGGGTTC
>JAAWCS010000029.1 GCA_022793375.1 Lachnospiraceae bacterium | reverse complement strand
CCGGCTCCAGACGCCGTCCACTGTGGTTAAACTGCCGTCAACCGCCTTATTGTTTGTCTTATATGCCTTAAAATTCGCCTCCAGATCAGCGCTCAGGTCCGCAGCCGTTCCCGTACTGTCAATATAGCTTGCCGTGAAGGTATCCTCTGCCGCCTGTGCCTCCGGCTCCCCAGCTTCTGTATCCGTCGCCCTTGCTTTCACCGGCGCCTCACGAATCGTCGTCTCCGCCGCCGTCGTTTCCTGCGACGCCCCGCTTGTCTCCGGACTCTGCGGCTCCCTCGTCAGGACATCGGCCTCCGTTTCATTCTCCACCGTTTCATTATCCTCTTCCGATTCTCCCGTCGTCGCTTCCTGCGTCTCACTGCCCTCATCCGGCTCCGCCGTCGTCGCTTCCGCCGTCATCGCTTCTTCCGTCTCACCGCTCTCATCCAGCCCCGCCGTCGTCGCTTCTTGCGTCTCACCGCTCTCTTGCGGCTCTCCGTTTGCCGCCGTCATTCCCGCCGGCGCACCGCTCTCCGCCAGCGTCACCGTCGGCTCCGTCTCCTCCTCCGCCGCGCTAACCAGCCCGGACGACCAAAAGGATGTCATCAAAATGCTCACCGCTGCCAGCAACGCTATGAGCCTCTTCCCACTTCTTTTCATCTTTCTTCACTCCTCCTTACATTCCAAACCCTGTTTCTTCTGCCATCCTTTTCCGTCCGCTTTGCCTATTCCCTGCATTTTCGCCGCCACTATATTGCCACGCCTTTACAGGCTCCTTTTTCTTTACCGCCTACCACTGCACCTGCCATCGCTTCTGGCCATCCTCTGCCCTGCCGCCTGCCAGGCTCCGCTTTCCCGGCAGGCCCGCGCTGCGCTTTGCCGGTGAGCGGGCGCTGCGTTCCGCCAATCTCCGATCAAACTCCCCGCTGTCAAAAGGCAGGCAAATCTCCCGGTTTCCCGTCCATTCCGACAAATATGCCGCATTAGAAATCGCCAGCTCATTCAACCCATCCTCTCCCGGCGAAAGAAGCCGCTCTCCAAAACGTATGGCGTTGGTAAAATTTTGTAAAATCCCTACATGCCCGCTCTCTTTCTCCGTGACGGCAAACTCCTGGTAATCATAGTCGATCTGTGGAAACGGCTCCGAAGATCCATAGCAGATATCCCGCTCCGACTCCCTTAGCTGCCACCAGCACAGCCGGGAATTTTCCAAAACAATCTTTCCCAACGTTCCCGATATCTCCAGGCGGTTCGTTCCAGGATATTCGCCAGTCGTCGTCACAAACAGACCTGTCGCCCCGTTTTGATATTTCGCGTAAATCGTCGCCTCATCCTCCACCTCGATCCGGTGATATTTCGCCACATTGCAGAACGCGGTTACGGAAACCGGCATCCCACAAATCCATTGCCACAAATCCAGGTTATGAGGCGCCTGGTTCAGAAGGACGCCGCCCCCCTCTCCTCTCCACAATGCCCGCCAGTCGCCGGAATCGTAATACGCCTGGGTTCGATACCAATTCGTCACAACCCAGACCGAACGCTTCAGTTCACCCAGAAGGCCGCCCCGCACGATCTCCCGCGCCCGCCGGAAAAGCGGACTGGTGCGCTGATTCAGCATCACCGCAAACACCCGGTCACTCTGCCCGGCAGTCCGGAGCAGCTCTCCCGCCTCCGTAACGCTCACATCCAGAGGCTTTTCCACCAGCACATGCAGTCCTGCCTCCAAGGCTTCTCTGGCAATCCGGCTGTGAAGCCGATGCGGTACGGCAACCACCACAGCATCCACGTCTCCGCTGCGCAGCAGTTCCCCATAACCGGCATAGCCCGAAACACCCGGAAATAAATCCGCGCACAGAGCCAACCGCTGCCTGCGGATATCACAGACCGCTTTTAACACAGCCCCTTCCGCCTTTTTCTGGTATAGATTCGTAGCATGCATAAGTCCCACGTTTCCTACGCCGATCACTCCGAGTCGAACTTCCGCCATTGTTACCCCCTTCCCCTTCTGTCAGTGATTCCCCGCATATGTGCCTGCCGTATCCGCAAAAACGGCCGTTACCTTCTCCTTACGCCGCGAAACAGCCACCCGCTTTTGCAGCTCCAGATAATACAAATCCTCGTCAATGGGAAGCTCCACCGCCTGCCCCAGAAATGCTGAAAGATGCATGGCATTCGAAAGCGTCAGCCCCCATATTCCTTCACAGCCCTCCGCCACCAGAGGCGTTCCGCGCAGCATCGCGCCTGCCCAGGCATTCAGCACTCCCACATGCTGCTCATTCTGTCCATCCGTTTCCGGCACAAATTCCAGCGCCTGCACATTGCCAAAAGGCATTTCATTCATAGCGGAAAACTCCGGTTCCCACATAGCATATTCCTGTACCGTCAGCGTCTCGCCCTCCGCTACCATCTTTGCGCCGTCCAGCTGTATCTCAAAACGATTTGTTCCGTGCGCATCTCCGGTAGAAGTGACAAATACGCCGGTAGCGCCGTTCTCATATTCCACATAAGCCGTCACATCATCCTCCACCTCGATATCATGCCACTGGCCAAAATGCATATTCGCCTGCACCTTCACCGGCATCCCACAGATCCATTGCCACAAATCCAGCTGATGAGGGCACTGATTCAGCAAAACCCCGCCGCCCTCCCCGCTCCAGGTCGCCCGCCAATCGCCGGAATTATAGTAGGCCTGGGGGCGATACCAGTCTGTAATCAGCCAGTTTGTCCGCCGGATTTTACCGTAACGGCCAGACTGCACCAGCTCCCTCATCTTCCGGTAAATATGGTTGGTTCGTTGATTGAACATCATGCCGAATACCACCTCCGGATGCCGACGGGCCTCCTCATTCATCCGACGAACCTGTTTCGTATAGACGCCGGCCGGTTTTTCCACCATCACATGAATTCCCCGCTTCATGCACTCCATCGCATAACGGGCATGGTCATAGTGAGGAACCGCTATAATACAGGCTTCGATCAGCCCGCTGTCCAGCATTTCAAGCCCCTCGTCAAAAACGGCTATGCCCCGCCCCGTTCCATTGGCAAACCAGGCAAGCCTCTCCTCATTGCAGTCCGCCACAGCCGTAAGCGCAAGCTCCGGGCATTTTCCTTCCAGCAGCGAGCGCGCATGCCCCGCTCCCATATTGCCAATTCCCAAGATTCCCAGTCTGATTTTCCTATCCATATCTCTCACTCCAATCCCATCGCCCGTAAATTCTGATAGCTTCGACGCAAACACGCAAACGGGTCCTCTCCATTGCAGTCATCCTGCTCCACCAGCAAATAGCGGACATGCGCCTCTTCCGCTTTTTTTAAAATTCGCTCAAAATCCAGATTTCCTTCCCCTATGACCGCCATCTTGCGTCCATAGGCGTAATCCTTCAGATGAATACAGGGAACCCGATCCTTCAGCCGTTCGATCCACCCGGCCGGGTCGCCGCCGCCCGCCTGCACCCAGAAGGTATCCAACGTAAACCCCAGACAGTCCGGCGGAAAGGCCTCCTGCAGATTCTCCAGGATTACCCGGCCGTTCCGATACTGGAACTCCTGGTCGTGGTTATGGTGCATCATATATTTTCCCAGCGCCTTCAGACGCTTTGCCACCGGCAGATAGGTCTCTATAAAATAATCATAGCCCTCCTCGTATTTCTCCTCCCGAAACGGATGGTACCCCAGCCCTACATATTCACAGCCAAAGATCTCGTGCTCCTTTACGACCTCCTCCGTCTCCTTCGTAAGCCGCCCAGGCGCAATGTGGGTGAGGGCGCAATGCAGGCCATTTTGCCTGAGCTGTTCCTTCAGCCACACAGCCGGATACGGACAGGTTCCCGAAACCTGCACCGTCGTATAGCCGATATCCGCCACCCGTTTCAACGTTTCCGCAAAACCCTCCAAAGTAGCGCAGGATTCCCGCACCGTATAAAGCTGCGCCCCGATTCTCATTCTCCCTGTATCGCTCATACTCCCTCCATCAGTCCTGCCAATGCTTTCGCCGCCGCGTCAAAAGCCGTATCGTTATCCGCATACGCTTCCTCAATGCAGCTTGTTTCCCCGTCCCGTTCCAGCGCGGCCAATCCGTCAAACAAAGCCAGATGAGGTTCCAGCGTCACTTGGCGGCCACCCATACGTCCGTAATCCGCCAGAATCGCCCCGATTTGCCCGGCCCCCTCACCGGCCGGAACAATCCGCCCGTCCGCCCGCGCGTCCTTGATATGCAGATACTTGACAAACGGGCGCAATAGCTGCCAGGCCTGCCAGGCATTCTGCCCACACTGTACAAAATTCGCCGGATCAAAGATGGCGCGCAGCCCCGGAAGTCCTGCAAGAAGTTCCCTGCAATGCTCCGGCGTATCTCCATAAATCCCCTTTTCATTTTCATGGCAAAGACAAAGCCCCTGTTCCCCCGCCAGCTCGCATAACGCACCCAACCGATTCAGCACCTCACTCTGGTACTCCTCAGACGGCCTGCCGGGCGGCAGGTAAAATGAAAACACCCGTACATTCTTAGCCCCCAAAAGCCGCGCAATCTCCAGGGTATGGCGGAACTTCTCAAGCTCATCCCCGAAACCGCCTCCCGTAATCTCCGTCTTTCCCGTTAAAGAAGCTGCCGTCCAGACGGCCAAACCCTCATCGTCCAACCGCCGCCGTATCTCACGAGCCTTTTCTTTTGTCAGCTCGGAAACATTCTGATGGTCCACATTTCGCAGTTCCAAGCCCGAAAGGCCATTCCGTTTCAAGGCTGCAATCTGTCCGTCCAGCCAGGGCGATGCCTCATCCGCAAATGCAAATATCTTCCATTTCTCCATTTCATCTCCTCTATTCCTGGTATTTCCAGCGGAAAATGGGAGTATTTTCAATTCCCCCGACGGTATTGCACAAAATGTCCATATTTTTTTCATTTTCCGTTTGGATTTTAATATTTCTCACATAGTCATTCTGCCGTTTTTTACGTTTCTCGTTAGGATATTTACATTTTAACATGAAGATATTATTATAACAATGGAAAATAAACGCAGGAAAACCTTGCAAATAAACGCATGGTTAAGAATACATAATAAACCTGCATACGCCTGGCGGCGCACCACCACGGCATGAAAGCCGATTGATATTGGAGACGTCAGACCGTAACCAGAGAGAAAAGATAATAACATAGACAAAGCAGAAACGAAAGAAATCATTGCGCAGCGTAACAAAACCGCAGAGCGGTGCAAGCACCGCCCTGCCGCAAATATCCATGTACCGAACAACATTCTCATCGCACTTCAATGGAAAGCCGATTCTCAGTCAGACAATTTTCTCCCACATAAATATCGAAGCAGCCCGGCTCTACCAGGTAGTTTCCCTCCTCCGTATAAAATCCCAGCTGCGCATACCCCAGCTCAAATTCCGCCGCCGCCGTCTGGCCGCACCCCACGGACAGTTTCCGCCAGGCCTTCAATTCTCGTAGCGGGCGCATTCTGGAAGCAATCCGGTCATGGATGTAAAGCTGCACGGTTTCTTTGCCGTCATACTCTCCGATATTTGTTATCTCCACGGATATATGAAACATTTCCCCCGCCACAAGCGCCGCGAGAGACAGCGCTTGTGGGCTGGCCTGGGGCGCCCCATACCGGAACATGGTATACGAAAGACCATATCCAAAAGGGTACGCCGGACTGGCCGCACTGTCTAAATAGCAGGGAAACGGCTCCTCGCCATAATAGCCATTGATTGTGCTTCCGCTCGGAGTGACATTATAGTATAGCGGAATATGTCCGGTTCTTCTGGGAAACGTAACGGCTGTCTTTCCACTGGGAACCCTGTCCCCAAACAAAAGATCACAGACCGCATCCGCCGTTTTGGTTCCCGCGTGCCACGCATACAGGATGGCGTCTAGATATTCCGCCAACCCGTCCATCGCCATCGGACGGCCGCAGAAAAACACCCCGACTACCGGTTTGCCCAAAGTCCTCATCCGTTTAAGCAACGCAATCTGATCCGCCGAAAGAGAAAGCTCCGATATGCAGCGCCGCTCCCCGGTCCTTTCCCAGCTTTCCCCTAACGCCAGGACAATGACATCCGCCATTCCGGCCTTTGGCACCGAATCGTCAAACATCCCGGATTCATCCGCCGATACCAGTAAATGCTCCCGTCCGATTTTTTCTTCCAGCGCTTCCTGAAAGCATTTCACATCTTCCAGACAATAATCCACCGTCCAGTTACCCAAAAGAGAACGCCTCTCCTTTGCAAAAGGCCCTAAAAGCGCTATCTTCCTATCCTTTGCAAGCGGCAAAACCCGTTCATTTTTCAAAAGCACCATGGATTCGACCGCCAGTTCTTTGGCCATCGCCAGATGCCCGCCCCGGTCTACCCGGCGTTTTTTCGGATACGGATGCGCAAACAACCCTTTTAACAGCTTAACCCGCAAGATGCGTCGAACCGCTTCATCAAGTCTCTCCCGCGAAACCCGGCCCTCTTTCAAAAGCTGCTCCAGATTTTCCGCGTAGCAGCCTACCGCCATATCCATATCGACACCGGCGTTCAACGCCAGCGCGGCACAATCCGCCCGATCCCTGGCTACCCCGAAATTCAACAGATGATGTACCGACCCCCAGTCCGATACCACGAAGCCTTCAAATCCCAACTGCCCTCGCAGAATATCCGTCAGATACTTCCGGCTGGAAGTCACCGGCTGCCCACTGATATCATTAAACGAAGACATCACCGTGGCGACCCCCGCCGACACCGCCGCCCGAAACGCCGGAAGGTAATAATTATACAGGCTATAGTCCGTGATCTCCGTCCGCTGATAATCCCGTCCGCCCTCGCTGGCTCCATAGCCGATATAATGCTTGGCGCAGGCAAGCAAGCTGTCCTCATCCGAAAGTTCCTCCCCCTGCAGCCCTTCCACGCAGGCTCTGGCCATTACCGCTCCTACATAGGGGTCCTCTCCCGGCCCCTCGATGATCCGGCCCCAACGCGGATCACGGCTCAAATCCAACATAGGGGAAAAAGTCCAGTGAACACTTTGAGCCGCTGCCTCTCTGGCAATATTCCGATAGCTTTTTTTAAGCAATTCTTCATTGAACGCACAGGCACAGGCCAAGGGAATCGGGTACACCGTCTGATGTCCATGTATAACATCCCGTCCATACAAGAGCGGCACATGGCTCCGGCTCTCCTCCACGGCCACATGTTGTAATTCATCCAGCAGCTCCTCATTGATCGGGCTTTTTTTCTCATTTCCGGCCGTAGAACTGGCCGTAAGAATGATCGACCCCACCTCTCCGTTTCGGATCTTCTGCTTACATAGCGTAATCTCTTCGTCGCTTCGCGGCTCTGCCTGTTGGTTTAACTGGCCGATCTTTTCCTGAACGGTCATTTCCGCCAATATTTTTTCGATTTGATTTTCTATTTCTCTGTTCATTTCAATGCCTCCGTCCCAAACGTGTAAGACGCATACTCCGGCGATACGTTGCATATAATTTTTCTCATTATAGCATAACGGTTTTTCTGCTACAATGGGAAATAGGCGCGAAAAAACATTGCAAATAACCGCATTTTCGTTTATACTAATACATTATCTGCGGGATATCAGCCGGACGGTACGCCGGATTCATGGATTTGAAAGGAGGGGCTACGCTGTGCAACTATTTCAAATCGAGAGCTACAAAATGTATACGGAGCAGCCGGAGCAGTCTATTTTTGTCCCTCATGCCCACGATTTCTTTGAATTGTTTTGCTTTCTTTCCGGCAATGCCCTGTATTCGGTCGAGGGAAATATCTACTCGTTATCTCCCGGCGATATTATTGTGCTGCGAAATGCGGAAATGCATTATCTTATTCTGCGCAAAAGTACGCCATACATGCGGTTTTCCATCTATTTCAAGCCGGATCACGGTCTTTCCCGCGAGGATCAGGCCGTTCTGCTGGCTCCTTTTATGGATCGCTCCATTGGCCTCTATAATCACTACCAGGCCAGCCAGTTTCGTGACCGTCACTGGGTTTATTATCTGGAGCAGCTGTGCCAGACGGACGAACCCCTGCGCCAGCAAATCTATTTATCCACCATTTTACGGGAGCTGGCAGACTGTTTCCCCCTCGTCAAAGAAAATGCAGCCACCCTCTATACTGATAATATTATCAAGGTAACGCATTTCATTGACAGCCATCTTACGCAGTCCCTGAGCCTGGATGAAATCTGCGACCGTTTTTATATCAGTAAGGCGCAGCTCACCCGCAATTTTAAACGGAATCTGGGAACGACGGTCGGCGACTATATCATTACTAAGCGGCTTCTGCTGGCCCGCAGCATGATCTTGGATGGCCAAAACCCTACGAACATCTATCTCCAATGCGGTTTTCACGACTATTCTGCCTTTTTTAAAGCTTATAAAAAGAAATTTGGCTATACTCCGAAAAATACAAACAAATATTTTATTGATTCTGAGGAAATGTGATGCTCCGATGAAAATTTCCTGCGGACTCGCTGTAGATGGCAATCTGTATTTGCATTTTATGTGTCACAGATTGCTCCGCACTTTAATTCTGTCTTCTTATACGAAAAGCAGTCTGGCTACAACCTCCTTCTCCCTCACAAACCTCTGTCGGCACATCACAGGCCGTCTCCCTGGCCTGCCGTCTGCCTGCTGCAATCAGCGTATCACAAATCTCATGCCAAATCAGCCGGTACGCATAGGTAGAAAACGCTCCTCCCCGGTTAGCCTCCACCTTCTTTTTCTGCTCCTCCGTCAATTTCATAAGCCCCTTTTCCTCTCCCGATTCCCTGTAGCAAAAATCGTTGTATTTCCACACCTCCCGGTGCGGAAGCCAAATCCGAGTCGGATTCAGCGTGCAGTCCACCGGTTACTCACTACGAAAAAAAAGCCGGAAGGTCTGCTAAAAAATACAGAACCAATGGACTGGATTTTCATCCCATCCAGTTAATTGACTCTGTAAGTATTCAGCAGCCTTCCGGCTCTTATATTCAATAAACTTGCGTTATTGTGGATTCGCTCACTGCGCAAATCCGTAACGGTTCCCTGATTCCCCTGAACCAGGTCTAACGCTATACCCTGGCGTACCGAAAGCCTGAACGCAAGTTCCTGCCACGGTTACAGTATAGCAAAAAGTCCTCCTCTTGTAAAGCCTTATAGGAATATTTTTTTATCATTTATCTTTATAAATATTCCTATTATATTCTATTTTCTCCAGACTGGCTTTTCTTTTGCCAGACTCAAAAAACGCTCCCACCGGCACACCGTCCCCATGTCCTTGTGGGACAGACCGATTTCAACCGATAACATTTTATATCTCTATGGCAAGAATCAGCCTTCTGTAAATTCTCCTGGTACAGGTGCTGAGCACCAGCGTCCGTTTCCCCTCGCCGGCGTCCACCGAAATCCCCGTGGGATAAAGGCTCTGCTCCATAAACCGGTCATAATAAGCCTGCGCCGACGTATCATCTGCAAAATCCCACAGATAAAAGCAGCTCTGTTCCCCTTCCGTGAGCACGCAGGCCGCAACCTGATACCGGCGCACGCTCCCATCCGGCAGGTGCAAATAAATATAGGGATGATGTTGATAAAAGCTCTGATTTTTGTACTTATGCAAATCGCTAAACATGGCGCCGTCCAGCAAGGTATGCCCATAAACCAGCATATTTCGGCTGTCGGTACCGGCGGAAGCTCCATCTATGTGAACCGCCCCAGCCTTCGCTTCTGTCTGCTCATAAGTATGCGTCAGATAATATCCGCCGTCTCCTTCCCTATACATGACCGGATAACTGATCCGTGTTCCCGGTATCTCAAGCCACGCTACACAGTCTGGATTCCCGGCCTGCAAAGAAGCAAAATCAATCGCGGCAATCCGACTGGGCGCCGCCTGAATCCCATTCGCAAGAGCGGATACATCCGGCAGCCTCGGAGACGGCTCCCAAACTGAATCCATATTATCTGGAAATGGCCCTGGTTCCGGCAATTCGCTCCTCTCCGGCTTCGTTTCTGCAGCCGTTTCCACAACGGTCTCCACATATTGCTTAGCCACCGCTTCATACTCTTTCCTGCCAGCCTGATAGCACAGCCATTCAGCCAGGACAACCGCTCCTCCGGCTAAAAGCAGCAGAACACAAAGGATGGCCGCTTGCGCAGCCACCCTCTGGTTCCCTCTTTTGCTCCTTTTACTGCCTGTCTTTGTTGATTCAGGCATTTTCTACGCTGCCCTCCTTCTGCTTTTTATGGTTTATTCTGCGGTAGAAAGTACAGCCTGCCGTTCCCGCCAGGCCAATGCCAAAAACGCATAGTCCGGGAACGATCCATCCGCTGTCACCGGTATTGCCTCCGCCTTCACCAGGCCTGTCCTCCTGAGGATGGTTCGGCTGGCCGGGCTGATTCGGCTGGCTGGGCTGCTCCCGAACCACCGGTGAACGGTCGTCTTTCATAGTGAGCACACCGTCAATCAAATATACCTCCGGGGCTTTTATTTCTATTTCTTGTAGAAATCGTCCGTTTTCATCTTTCACCTGCTCCAGCTCAAAAACAATGCTCTCTGCCACCGCATACCCGGAAGGCGCTTCCGTCTCCGTTATGGTATAGCGTTTGCCGGGTTCCAGATTACGGATGTAGTGGACCTTGCCGTCCGACAGCCATTCATCCACTACCGTTCCGGATTCGTCTGTGACCACCAGGGCCGCTCCTGCCAACGACGAGCCGTCGGCGCTGTCCAGCTTATGAAAAGGCGCCATGATTGGCGTATCATAAAAATCATGGGAGAACGGGAGAACGGCACTGCCGTCCGGCCCCGTATAGGACGCGTCAAACTCATAGATTGCCTCGGACAGCAGATACCCCTTGGGAGCCAGAAGCTCCTTCACATAATATTTCCCGCAGGGCAGATCGGAGAGGAAGGTCACCGAACCGGCCCGGCCAGTAGCTGCCATCTCGATTAAAGTATCCGCGGCCACCAGCGCATTTTCGCCGGGCTTCATGGCGCCGGTTTCCGGGTCTATCTCAAAACCGGTGATGTCCTCCGCACTATAAAGCCCGAACACCGCGCCCGCTACCAGCTTGTCGCTGCCGTCTGCCGGCACGGTCTCTCCTGTATTTAACATACGGGCCTCGTCCTCATTCCGGGACTTCTTTACCACCGTCAGTGCCACCCGCTGGCGGTCATTCCGGTACTTTGTGGTATCCTGTACGGCCACCGGAATCTCCTGGCCCGGATACTCCAGCACCACGTCTGTCACCGTCCGGTTCAGAAGAAAATCCCCCTCGCCGACTCCGGTTTCCGTGATATAATAGTGTCCCAGCGGAAGGTCTTCCAGCACAGCGACTCCATTTATATCCGTTGTGATGGCCGCTACCAGGGCGTCCTTCACCAGTGCAACCTCTTCCCGGCCATTATGATAGACGGCAATCGTTCCGGTCTGGTCAGGGTTATAAATATCTTCCCGTACCCGCACTTCAAAGGTTACGTTTTCAATGCGGCCAAAAAGATATCCAAAAATGGTCTGAAAGAAATCACTGGCCTGGTCGAAAAAGCTCTTTTCCGCCGTGACGACAAACTCACCTTCCTTGGTAATGGCCAGCTTCCCTACCGTCCGCTGGTCTTTCATATCGTGTTCAGCGACCATCTGGCTGTCCTCCACCGTAAAGCGAATTTCCTCGACCGCCAGGTTTTCCTCCCGGTTGGCCTGGCGCACGCTCTCATCCGACCAGTCATAGCCGACATATCCCCAGGGAGCGGTAATCTCCCGAAACAGGTACTGGCGGCCGGCCTGCAGATTTTCAACCAGATGGCCGTACTTTGTAATCAGCTCCCGTCCCTCCGGCAGTTCATCCGCGGACGGGATTTCCATTAAAACATTTTCTTCCAGATAAAAGTAATGCACCTCCTTCGCGTCCGAAATCCAGCTCTCTACCAGCGTCGTGACGAAGCGTCCTTCTTCATCCCGTAACGGCTTCCCGCCTTCATCTACGGATATCTCCCGGATTTCCAGCAGGGCGCCGGATAAAAGCGCACCGGACACAATATCGCTCTTGGTAAATACGCTGCGCGTCTTCTGGTTCTGGAAAATAAAGCCGTCCAGTACCTGGATTTGGGTATTCTGCCCGGCGTAGGAGGCGTTTACGTCAATCCGGTTCTCCGTCTGGGGGGAGGTATAGCCCGCGGGGGCCTCCAGCTCCACGACATAATAGTTTCCAAACGGCAGGTCAACGGTAAACGCAGCCTGCCCGTCCGCACCGGTGATGGCGGTGGCAATCAGGGTGTCCGCCGCAATCAGCTTCCGGCCGTCCGGTGCCGGCACATACCGGTCTCCTGCTTCATCATACCGGATAGAACTGAAAATATCCTCCGCCGCGTACAGCCCATAGATGGCCCCGGCTAACGGCTCCTTCGTCTCGGCGTCCTGCTTGGTCACCGACAAGTCAATTTTCTGCCGCTCATTGATGTAAGAGGACTCATAGCGAATGAAGCTCTGCTCCGGCTCGGCGGCTGTGATTTCAAATGGTTCCCGACGGCTGTTTAAGACAAAGCCCTCGCCGGCGTCCACTTCTTCTATGTAGTATCTGCCGATAGAGAGGCCGGAGAGGTATCCAAACCCGGATTCATCCGTGGTGATTGTCCCGGCCAGCTCGTCCTTGTGCAGCACCAGATAATGGCTGGTATCCTCCGCATATAAGTCAAGGGACTCCCGGTCAAGCTGCTGGGTGTAGATATCCTCGGCTGCATACACGTTAAATACCGCGCCGACGACAGGGGCCAGCCGATAGTCAAACACCTGGTCAGCCGTATCCCAGATATCCGTCTGGGACAGGAACCGGAACAGCTCCGTACCAGCTTTTTCCGAAAGCCTGCTGCCGGAAGCGTCGGCCGCGTACAGCTGCTCACCGTACTTGGTGACCTCGACAATCCCCTTCTGCTCCTGGTTTTCCTGCTCCACCGTGACAATCAGGCGGCCGTATTCATCCATATGGACATTCTTATCCGGCCCCATCTGCCCATCCGGGTAAACGGTGCTGTTGTTAATCACAAAGGTCATTTTCGGGGCAGGGCTTTCCTGGATTTCATAGGCATTCTTTGTATCGGTGGAAGAATCTACGAGGGCCTGCTCTTTTCCGTTTATGACGAAGCCCTCCGGGGCTGCGACTTCCGTCAGCTCATATTCCCCGACGGGAAGCAGCTGGTCAAACTCGATGTAGGCGTCAACGATTTTCCCGTTGTGATACAGGCACTTCACAGCGAAAGGTGAAATTTCCGTTCCCTGCTTTACATCCAGGGTCGGACTGTAGTACCATAGAAAACCATCCTCGTCCACATGCCAGACCTCCGAATCAAAATCTTCTGCCGCGCTTAACAGGCAGAGCCGGTATTTGGCCCCTGGCTTTAATACTGTATTAAAACCGCTTTCCAGGCTGTCCTGATCCGTCTTTTTAATGCGGATATATGTCTCCGTCGTCTCGTTGCCGATATAGCGGACCGCCTGCGGCAGCGCCGAATCCTTGGTAATCGTCACCAACAGCGGGTCGGCCATGACCTTGCCCTCCGGTACGGTAGTTTCCACCAGGATATACTGGCCAAACGGCAGCTCCGGCGTGCAGAAATACCCGTTTTCATCGGAGAACATTTCCCCGACCCGGTACTCATTAGCCCGCCCGCCGGTAGCTGTCAGCCAGTTTCGGTCTGCCTCGGTCCAGGCCTCGCTGTCACGTTTATAGAGGAGGGCTGTTTGCTCCGGACGGAAATCATAATCCGCAAACTTCCTCATATCGTTTTTCGTCCAGGCAGAGCCATCCGGCGTGATTTCCTCGCTTTTTACTCCAGCCAGAGTATCAATCCGGTAAAGGGAGAAGCCGGCCTGGATGGGGTCTTTCTCCGTATCGGTCTCCTTATCCTCCAGCTTTACAAACTGGGCGGCCTGCTTTTCTACAAAGTCGCCGGAATAAATGTCATGGGAGGTGCTGCCATCGTCTAAGGCCAGCTGGTTCCCATCCCCGCCGGCTTCTTCCGTGCGGGCAACGACCATCTGGACATTGGGGTCCCAGGCAAAGGTGACAAAATACCGTTTCATTTCGTCTCCGCGATGGTCTGTCGTATCCGGCAGATATCCATCCGGCGGCGTAATTTCGCAGATGTAATAACGTCCCAGCTCCACCTGCTGGAAATTGGTCTCTCCTGGCGTGGCGATTCGTTTCGGCTCCTTGCCGGACTCGATACAGCGTCTGCCATCCGCGTCCAGTAAATATCCGTCGGAATCCGTTATAGTAGACTGGCCGACGGCAGCGGTCGCCACCAGCTGGTCTTTTTGGTAGAGTTTTCCGGTAACCCCGTCAGGGTGGTAGACATCCTCGGCCGCATACAGGCCATAGACAGCGCCGTCCAGCGTGGAGGTATCGCCCTGGGTAATCCGGGAGCCGTCCTCATAGTCGCCTTCCGCTTCATCGTCGTACTTGTGCAGGGTAACGCTGCCATGGGGGTGGTCATTCCAGAACGTCCCGGTCGCCGCGCTTTCGGTGACTGTGCCAAGGGGAGTGCCGTTTTCCACTACCCAAATCTGGTTATCCGCTGTGATCTGGAAGTAAACCGGCACAGGATTCTTTACATAGCCTACCGGGGCCGTGCTTTCCTGAATATAAAATTTTCCCTGGTTTTCCTGGGTGTAATACAGATATCCCTGCTCGGCGCCGGCATAACCGGCTTGGACAGTATAGGTGCCGTCACTTAAACGAATTACCTGGTAATGGCTGCTTTTCGCGTAGCTGCTGCCGGACCATTCATAGATAGCAAAACCGGCTTCCGGCGCCAGGCGGCGGCCGGTTACGCTGTCCGCTTTGTCCAATGTTACCTTTGCCCGCCAGGGGATGTTGGCGGCTGTAAGCGTCTGGCTGTCGTCGTCTGCCAGTGTCCGGTTCTGTTCGGAGTCGGCTGTCTTATGAAAACCGTAGGGAACAGTGGTTTCCGTTACTTCAACCGCTCTGGGTTCATTGGCGGCGGAATCCGCCTGTGCCTGTGCCGAAGCGGCGGCTTCGGAACGGGCAGCTTCATAGGCGGCGTCACGGCTGGTATAGGCGCTTACAGTGGCCTGCAGTTCGGGGACAAGGTCATTGTAATTGCTGCAATATGATTTCGTCACTGAAGCGCTTCCGGTGCCTTCCACGTTCCAGGAGCAGGTTCCTTTGCCGCTGTAGTCGGTAGTGATCGTACCGACTTTTTTGCCATTCTCAAAAACTTCAAAACTGGCTCCCGACAATGCCTCATTTGTAATAGACGCATACTTATTGTCGATAGAAATGCTGTGGGTGCGGGTGGCGGTCCGGGTTTCGGACGCGGAAACCTCGCTGTATTCCGGCTGAATCATAACCGGGGGTTCTTCCCCGCCGCCTTCTTCCCAAATCGGATTGAAAGTCGCCAAATCCTGATTCGCCGGATTGTCCGCCTGATACAGGTATGCCGTACCGGATTTGCCGCTGGAGCCATCCACAATATTGCCAACATTTTGTACATAATCATTTACCGTGTCCAAATCGGTAATCCCCCGGTCATGGCAATAGCTCCGGGCAAACGCCTCTGCTGCTTCTTTCGTTCCGGCGCCGGCCTGCACCGCCCATATCGCCGCCTGATTCTGGTTCCACCACTGAGCATTATCTGCCCCGGAATTGCCATACGATTGAACAATGTAAGCCAGCTGTCCTGTGATCCTGGCTTCCCCGGCAGTTTTGTAGCCATAGGTAGCACCGCTCGGAAAATGCCTTTCTTCATTAAAGCAGAAGGCAACCTGTCCGTTCAGATATTTTCGATTTATCCGGCCAGAGCCTACAGTTTCCCAGACAGCCTGCAGCACCGCTTTTTCATCAGCAGCATACGGAGCCGCTTTGCTTTCCGTCATAAAAGCATACGTTTCTACAGAATCGGACGAAGCCTCTAGTGATTCCTCCCATGGATCATCGCCCATAAAGCGGCGATACAGAAGCTCGCCCTCCGCTGTAATCCGTTCATTTGGCAGCAATGTCTCCCACCATCCTGCAGACAGGCTCTCCCATTTTGCGAGTGTATCCGGCAGATTCTCCTCCATCCACTGAAATACCTGCTCCGGATCAGCCAGGTCGATATCGTCTCGTCCGCCACCGGCTGGTTCTTCAATTTCATCTGCCGGCTCTGCGTTTTCACCGGACGATGTCTCCTCCACATGCTCCCCCTCGTCCGCCAGCGTTACCAGCTCTGACGCATAGACAGGCTTTGGTATGCTTATGCAGGACAGCAGAATTGCTGCCGCCAGCACAAGGCACAAGCTGTGTTTCATGTATTTTGCCATTATGGTCTCCTTTCCTATTTCTGTCCGTATTCTCAGGACATCATGGTACACCCCTGTGGTGTTTCCTTGTTCATGTCCGTATTTTCAGGACATAATGGTACACCCCTGTGGTGTTTCCTATTTCTGTCCGTGTTCTCAGGACATCGTGGTACTTTCCTCTATACATAAAAATGAGCCTGCCCATGCAAGCCCATTGAATATTTTCACAAAAAAAGATACCACGCCGCCAGGGAATGGTATCTTCTTTTTAATGCCTGAATATATGTTGTTTTAACGATTATTCCAGAATCAGCACCCAATACGTCCTGGTCGAATCCCGATAACCGGCCAGGCAGCATTTTGTATGCGTCTCCCAGAGAAGGGCGGCCCGATGGCCATCCGAGGCCATCCATGCGTCAAAGACAGCCTGAACCGAACTCTGCCCATAAGCGGCGCATTCTCCCATTTTATAGTACTGCGCAATGTAAGAGCCGTCCGGCCGCTCATGGCCCGGCTTTATACTCTGCTCATAGGCCCTCGTCTTCGCCAGATCCAGAAGGCCATCCTCCCAGCTCAGCTCGCCCAGGCCCGCTTCCGCCCTTGCCGCATTGATCAGACCCGCAATCGAACTGCCGTCAATATACTCGCTGATTTCCACCGGCGGTTCGGGTTCCGGTTCTGGTTCGGGTTCCGGTTCAGGTGCCGGCGCTTCGGCCGGAGGCGCCGCCGGCTCAGGCCCCGGCGTCTGCGGCGGTTGCTGCCCCTCTGGCCCATCCTGCCTGTCCTCCCCGCTGTTTTCCTGCTCGGCCGGAACCTCCTCCCGGCGTCCGCCTACCGCCTCATCGTTTGTCTCCCTTTCACCGTTTCCGGATGTCCCGGACGAACGGGAAGCTGTTTTCTTTTCCGTCACCGTAATACGACATATCACCGCCGCCTCGTTATCCGAATAATCCCTCACACTAAACCGCAGAAGGTATTCGCCCGGCGTCTCCGGGTCAAAGGGGTTTTCCCGCTCATCCTGGAATACAATGCTGCCCGTCAGGTTACCGTCTCCGACAGCTCCTGTCCGTCTGCGCCCTTTGCCAAAATCACAATCTCGTACTTGCCCAATCGGTCAAGAAACAGCTTGTCCCCCTCAAAATGGTAACCGATCTCCAGGCTTTCCGTCGAATCCGCTTCTTCCGATATGCTTTCTTCCGCCTTATATTCTTCTTCCCAGCTGGAAACCAGTTCTACCGTTTTCACTTCATACGAACAGGATTCTATATCTGTCATGGCAAGCTGCAAAATGACCGGTTCCCGGTTCTCCTTCCCGATATCTTCCTGCCTCTTTCTCCCCGCCGATGACATGCCAGCGCTCTCCGTTTCTTTTTCCGCCTGTTCTTCCATAATTACCGGCCGGGAAACCGGAATGTATCCCTGCACGAGCACAGGCGTTCCATATCCAATCTCCCATTCTGTCACGCTTACCGTAAGACTCGGCTCCAAAGCCGGCTCCGTCTCCGCCACAGTCGTTTCGATTTCTGCCCTGGTTTCTGGCGCTGTACTTTCCGCAGCCGTCTGGTTGCTACCGCAAGCCGTCAGCAATGCCGCTAATACTGCCACAATAACGCCGGCCATCTTTCGTTTCTTCATAACTCCTTCTCCTTAACTCGTTTTTATTCTACATTATACGATTTAGGCCGACGATTTACAACTCATTTTCGACTATTATTTGACATAACCCTCACCTCGGAGCCGCAATATGAGTAATCGCTCCCCAAATCCGATTGGATTCATGATTGATCCCCAGAATACGGGCCGTTACTCGCGACCCCCTCGGCGGCCTCCCTCTTTTCGGGTAACTGCACAAACAGTCAATCCCCCCGTCCAGCGCCACAAAAACACCGTTGGTATCTACCATGCTAACCGTGCCCACATACCGGTTGCCAGTCTGGAGGAAACGCGCGCCGCCTTTTTCTTAGGCGCCTGAATGCCATCCCTCGCCACGGTTTTCTCCTCCGAATTTGCTTCTGTGTCAGACTGAGAGGAAACGGCACTGGTCTTCCTGCGCCGGCCCGGCTTTTTAGGCGCCTCTACATCGGTTTTTGGCTTTAAGTCTGCTTTCACACGACTCAAGGCATTTTCCGGTTCTCCGGGCTTCGATTCTGCTTCCGTCTGGGAGATTGCTTCCCCTTGCATTTCCAGTTCATTTTCACAAAACGAACTCTCTTTTTTACTGCCATATGACTTCCTCCTTAAAAAATTACATAAAAAAGCGCCCCTGCTGTCAAAGGCGCTTCTTCTAAAATATCTGCTATGATACCACCGATTACGACGCAAAACTCCCACACTATGTGCTCCCGCAATCCTAAAACACTATTCTATCGGTTTCACCAGCCCGCGAATCCTACGCTCGGCTTCCTTATACACAGCTTCGTCATCCCGGATCGAAATCACGATGACCCGCATGGTTTCTCCTTCCTTCACCAGCTGGTATACGACCCGGTATCCAAGACTTCGCAGCTTAATCTTATAATACCCGCTCAGGCCGGAACCGGCATGATTCCCCAGCGGTTTTCCCACTCCATCTGGCGGCGGCAGCAGCCGCTCCGCCGTTTTTTCAATGGCCTTTAAAATCAGCTTTCGGTTGTACGGATCCAGACGCTTCAAATCACGCTGTGCTTCCTTGATATACTCAATCTTCCATTTCATCCGCACAGCCCCCTATTCAATTTCCACGTCCACATCTTCCAAGTCCGCTTCCGTAATCCCAAAGGATTTCATGACTTCTTCCTGCGACATGCTTTCCTCCGGCTTATAACCTGCCATTCTCGACTCTGCCTCCTCCCGCAGAATATAATCGGAAAGCGTTTCCATCAAAGTTTCATAATCCCCCGGTGACATCAAAATACAGGCCGGACGGTTATTTTTCATAACAATCTTGGTACCGTCCGCCTCCACCTCCTCAAAGATCCGATTTGCCTCCCCTTTATTAAAACGGGTAATGGGAATAATTGCCCTCATTGTACCCATGATTGACATCTCTCGCAAGCCACGTTCCTCCTTTCCTGCTTCCATCCGTATTTTCAGAATAGAATGATACACCCTTGCCGTGTTTCCTTGATTATGCCATTTCTTTTATTATACGCGTGGCTCAGAAAAATATCACCTTTTTTGTCGATAAAAATATCTATATCTTTAAAACTCATCTGGCGGTTGAGCCAAACGGTACAGCCTGGCAAGATCTCCGTCCAAATGCGAAAGAATATAGATATTCTCCACACAGGCGTCATACTCGAAAAGCCCGTTGCCATAAGACCTGGTATCCGGTTCAAATAACAGCTCCAAAAGCCACTTCAGAAATTCTTCACCTCTGAAACAGCTTTCTTTTTTGTCTTGCCTCCCACTTTTGGACGATACCAGTATATCTCTTTTTCATTTACATGTCATCGGCTATGGAATGCCAATTTTTCGCCAGTTTTGTGCCATTTTGTTTTCATTCGCATTAAGACTTTCACTCATTCTTTCGTTATAATGCAATTTTTATGGTTCTGTTTGGTTGTGACTTAATGGATAAATTTTGATACCAGCTTCGCTACAACATCCCCCGCCTTTACAAACGGATCTTCCCAATACCGGGAATCATAAGAACGATCCGCATTATCCCCAACGACATAGTAGCAGCTTTCCGGTATTGTCATGCTGGTGCCGTTTTGTTCCACAATATCACCCTCTGCTGCCGCAATCCGTTTCACGAGCAGTTTCCCGTTATGCCGGAATATGATAATATCTCCTGTCTCCAGACTGGAATATATCCGGCATCCGATGATATAACTACCCCTTTCCAGTGTCGGTTCCATGGACTTAGTCGGCACATAGCCAATCAGAAAAACATACTTTAAAAAAATAAATGTAAACAGCATTGCCATGGCAGGGATAATCCACTTTCCCGATTTTTTCAATACATTCTTCATAATAATCTTCCAGACTGAAACGGATATCCATCCGCCCACTTTGTAAGTCCGTCACCAGTATTCCTTGTCTCATCATATCATTCTCCTCTTCAACAGTAATTTCATCATCGGGTTCATATAAACTTAAACGCTTTTCTCTATCGTTACTTTTATATTGCTGCCTGAGATATTCCTCAAATATACTGCGCCGTATCAAAACCTTTTTCCCGATCTTATATACGGCTCCGGCCTCGTGCGCCATCCTTGTAAATACCTTTAAGCCAAGCCCGTAATAATCGGCGCCCTGATAGTAAATAATAAAGTCCCGCTTCAATATTTCAATATCTTCATCATCCAACATGTCTAAAAACATCCATAGATTCCCGCTCATGTTTCTTCCTCCTGTGGTGCCAATGTACTCGGTTCATGGAAACGCTCCAGATACTCGTCGAAAATATCCCGGTTTATCAGAACCGTCCCATCCATCCGATAAATAGCCCCTGCTTCGCTTGCCAGTTCAAGCAGCTTCTTGTGCTGGAGACTGTAAACAATTTCCGCATCCTTATACCGAAGGAATTGTCTGCGCAGTCTCTTAGCACTTTCCCGCACATCATTTCTTTTTTTCAAATCATAATATAACTTTGTGGTTTCGCTGATCATAGGTTTCAAACCCTTTCTTTCATTGATTTGACAATATGACAGAAATCGTACCTAACGAAAAAAGAACACCTTCTGAAATTTCTTTCAAAAAGTGTTCTCTTAACAGCGAGTGCTGCATTGCGTTTCTGCTTTTCAACTATTCATCCTGCGTCGTAATCCTTCGTATTTATACGAAAAATTGTTGTCAGTTTGTTGTCAACTTAGATTTGAAGTACCGCAAACCCGCATAAATGCTGGGTTTATTTGTCTAAGGTTTTCATTGTCGGGAACAACAACACATCCCTTATCGCCGGCGAATTCGTCAAAAGCATCACCAGCCGGTCGATCCCGTACCCGATCCCGCCCGTCGGCGGCATCCCGATCTCCAGCGCGTGTAGGAAATCTTCGTCCGTATGGTTGGCCTCCTCGTCGCCCTGGGCAAACTGCTTCTCCTGCTCCTCAAAGCGGCGCCGCTGATCGATCGGGTCGTTCAATTCCGAATAGGCGTTGCACATCTCGCGCCCGTAGATAAAGAGCTCAAAGCGCTCCACATACTCCGGCTTGTCGGGCTTTCTCTTGGTAAGCGGGGAAATCTCCACCGGATGATCCATGATAAACACCGGCTGAATCAGATGTTCCTCCACATATTCTTCAAAGAACAGGTTGAGAATATCGCCCCTCTGGTGGCGGGCCTCATAGTGGATGCCCTTTTCGTCGGCCAGCTTCTTGGCGCTTTCCGTATCGGCCACCTCGTCAAAATCGACCCCCGCGTACTTCTTTACGGCCTCGGTCATCGTCATGCGCTCAAAGGGCTTACCCAGGTCGATTACTGCCTCCGCATACGGAATCTGCGTCGTGCCGCAGACTTCCATTGCCACATGGCGGAACATGTTCTCCGTCAGATCCATCATGCCGTTGTAATCGGTGTACGCCTGGTACAGTTCCATCAGCGTAAACTCCGGATTGTGCCGGGCATCCAGTCCCTCGTTGCGGAATACGCGGCCGATCTCGTAGACCCGCTCCAGTCCGCCGACGATCAGGCGCTTTAAGTACAGCTCCAGCGAAATCCGCAGCTTCACGTCCTCATCGAGCGCATTGTAATGGCTCTCAAAGGGGCGGGCGGCCGCGCCGCCGGCATTACTCACAAGCATCGGCGTCTCGACCTCCATGAAGCCCTGCCCGTCCAGGAAATTGCGGATCGACCGCAGGATTGCCGAGCGCTTGACAAAGGTATCCTTCACTTCCGGATTCATAATCAAATCCACATAGCGCTGGCGGTAGCGGGCATCGGTATCGGTCAGCCCGTGGTATTTCTCCGGCAGCACCTGCAGGCTCTTGGACAAAAGCGTGATCTTGACGGCCTTCACGGAAATCTCGCCGGCCTGCGTGCGAAACACCTCGCCCTGCACGCCGACGATATCGCCGATATCCATCTTCTTAAAGGCCTTATACGGCTCCTCTCCCAGGTTGTCGCGGGTGACATAGATCTGAATATTCCCCTTCAGATCCGCCACATTGCCAAAGGAAGCCTTGCCCATCACGCGCTTGGCCATCATACGGCCGGCGATCACTACGGTTTTCCCCTCGCAGCGGTCAAAATTCTCTTTGATATCCGCCGTATGATCGGTCACGTCAAAGCGGGTGATCTGAAAAGGGTCGTTCCCTTCCTCCTGCAGCGCCGCCAATTTTTCCCGGCGCACCTTTAAAAGCTGCTTTTCATCCTGTACTTTCACACTCTGGTTCTGATTCTGCTGTGCCACTGTCTCCTCCCTCTCTCCCTGCCGGGGCTCTTTTTAGGAAACCCTCTGAATCTCCAGCACCTTGTATTCGATGCTGCCGGCCTGTGTCTCCACCGTTACGCTCTCGCCTACTTTGCGGCCCAAAAGCGCCTGGCCGACCGGTGATTCATTGGAAATCTTGTGCTGCAGGCTGTTGGCCTCCGTGGAACCCACGATCGAAAACTCCATCTCCTCGTCGAATTCTACATCGTACACCTTTACCTTGCAGCCAATATTGATCTTCTCTAAGTCGATCTCGTCCTCGATCACGACCTCGGCGTTCTTCAGTATTTTCTCCAGTTCGTCGATACGGGCTTCGATGTCCCGCTGCTCATCCTTGGCCGCGTCGTACTCCGCGTTCTCGGACAAATCCCCCTGCTCCCTGGCTTCCTTGATTTTCTGCGCTACCTCCTGACGGCGTACTACCTTCAGTTCCTGAAGCTCATCCTCCAGCTTTTTTAATCCTGCGTATGTCAGGATATTCTTTTTGTCTGCCATACTTAACACCTTCCTTGATCGGTCTTTGGACCCTTTTAGCATGAGGTGTATAATAACACAGCCGACCTTTAATGTCAAGCAGGGAAAGCCGCGCTTTTCCCGTAAAACCATGCCATTCCCGGCATGACCTGTTTTTTTTCGTCATACAATGTGCTGTATGGAAAAAAAAGGAGATTTTTCATGGCCTTTAAGCATATAAAAAAAGCCGTCGCGGCCGAATTGTTCCTGCTGCTGGCCCTCTGTCTGCTGTTTGGCTGGCGCAGCCGGCAGGCTGCTTCCAAAGACACGGTCAACGAACTGTTTGAAGAGACGCCGCAGGAATCCGACGATTTTATCAAATGGGTGGATTTTAACGTGACCTGCGAAGCCCTAACCGACGCCAGCCGCTACGACATTGAAACGCACGGGGCCGCAATCGAACTGCACTGGATCGAACTGCTGGCGATCCTGGCCTGCCAAAACGGCGGCGATTTTTCCCGCTACCGCGCCTCCGACATGAAGGCGGTCGCCGATGCCCTCCTGTCCGGAGAGGAAACCATCGAAACGCTGCGCGAAGGCCTTTCTTCCTATGAATATTACCATGACGCCTACCAGGCGGTTTTGGGCGGTATGCTGGGAGAATATGAAATCCAGGTAAAAGCAGAACAGGAAGCGGCCGGGGACAATGCGCCGGCCCCTTCTTTAGCTGCAGAGCCGCTCTGGGAAACCCGCTATGGGCTCAAGGTATTTCTGCCCATTGCCAAAAATTTCCCTTACAGCGATTACGACGATTTCGGCGTGTCGCGCTCATATGGGTACAGCAGACGGCATCTGGGACATGACATGATGGGGCAGGTCGGCACGCCGGTGATCGCCGTCGAGTCCGGCTACGTAGAAGCCCTCGGCTGGAACCAATACGGCGGCTGGCGCATCGGCATCCGCAGCTTCGACGGCATGCGCTACTACTATTACGCCCATCTGCGCCAAAACCGGCCCTACGGCGAGGGGCTCGAAATCGGCAGCGTCGTCACCGCCGGCGATGTCATCGGCTACCTGGGGCGCACCGGCTACAGCGCGAAGGAAAACACCAACAACATCGATACCCCGCATCTGCACTTTGGCCTTCAGATCATTTTTGACGAATCGCAAAAAGAAGGAAACGCAGAGATCTGGATCGACTGCTACCAGATCATCCGTTTCCTGTATCAAAACCGCTGTGAAACCGTCCGCAACGACGAAACCAAAGAATGGACCCGCCTTCTCGACATGATTGATCCTGCCGAAGAAGAATACTTCCGGGAGCGGCCCGCCGCGACGGCCGCCGGGCAGGCATTCAAGTAAACTCTTGTGCCTGGTCCGCTCCTCTTTCCGGCCGCCAGGTAAGAAGTCCCGGTTCCCACACGATCTTTTGTGCGTGCAGCGCCTGCGCCTCCTCGGCGTGATGCGTCGTAAACAGCAGCGTCCGGCCGTTTCTGCGGCTCTTTACATATTCCAGCGCCCGCTGCCGCATTTCCTCGTCCAGCCCGTTAAAAGGTTCGTCAAATAAAAGCAGCTCGCCCTCGCTCAAAAGCGCCCGCAGCAGCGAAACCCGGCGGCGCATGCCGCCGCTGAACTCGGCGACCGGCTTAGACAGGCTCTCCTCCGGCAGCAGCCGCCGCATCTCCTGCTGCAGGAGCGCCGTCTCAATCCGCGGATGGACCAGGCGGATATTCCCCGCCGCGTCCAGCCACGGGCACAGCCGGTCCTCCTGGAAAACAGCCGCCACCTTCCCTTTGGCACGTCCCTCAATCCGGCCGCCGTCCGCTGTCTCCAGCCCCATAAGGATGCGCAGAAAAGTCGTTTTTCCCGCGCCCGAAGGAGCCGTCAGGCAATAGACGCCGCCTCTTTGAAGCTTGAGATTGACATTTTTAAATACCGGGACGCCGTCGTAAGACTTTTTCAGCGCCCGTATCACTAACGTTTCCTTCTCACCCGCATCCTGCATCTTTTCTTGTCTCATCTGCCTATGCCTCCGCCGCGGTCTACGTTTCCGCCGCCGTTCCGTTTATGCCGTCTCTTTTTCGCTTGTGCTGCCGCGGTTCCGCTTATAGCGCCACATTCCGTTTATGCCGTTTCTTTTCCGCTCATGCCGCTGTTCCGCTTATACCACCGCATGCCGCCGCCTTTTTCAACAATGCCAGCACCGCCCGTTCAAACAAAAAACTAAGCGCTGCCACCACCGCTGTCCAGGCAAACAGTTCGTCCGTGCTGAAAAACACCTTGGCCATATACAGCTGTTCGCCGATGGAGCGCGCCGGCGTGCCGATCACCTCGGCCGCGATTCCCGATTTCCAGGCCATTCCCAAGGCTACCTGGCAGGCGCTGACCAGGTACGGCGTCAGGGCCGGCCGGTAAATATGCCAGATTTTAGAAAGCGGCCGCACCCGAAATACCCGCGCCATCTCCAAAAGCTGCCGGTCGGCCGAGCGCAGACCCGCCGCCGTATTCAAATATAGGATCGGAAACACCACCAGGAAGGAAATGATAACGGCCAGGTTTTCCGCCCCCGCCCAAATGAGTGCCAGGATCACGAACGACGCAACCGGCACGGTTTTTATCAGGCCTATCACCGGCGCTGCAAGCTCTCCCAGCCATGGAAACGCATACGCTGCCACGCCGCCGACAATCCCTGCCGCAAACGCCAGCGAAAAGCCGGCGCCGATGCGGCCCAGCGAAGAAAAGGCCGCCTGCCAAAAATCCGCCGATCGGCACAGCCGCAGCAACGCCTGCGCCGCTTCCCACGGCCCCACCAGGAAAATCGGCTGCCCCAGCTTCCAGGCAATTCCCTGCCAGATTAAAAGCCAGAACATAAGGATCCCCGCCCGGCGCCAGGCACGCGCCGTTTTACGGTTCATAATAAAAATCTTCCCCCGGCTCTTTGCCGCCGACCGCTTCCGGGTTCTGCCCATACAGTACATGCAAATACCCGGAAAGCGCCGTGCGCATCTCCTCCCCGGTCACACACGTAATGTTGCAGTATGGTATGGCCTTGGCCGCCACCGGCGCTTTCGGGACAATTTCCAGCCTGGCCACCAGCTCTGCCGCCTCTTCGATATGTTCATTGACAAATGCCGCCGAATCGGCATGTTCGCGCAGGAATTCCTGCACCGCTGCTTCATTTTCCTCCAAAAATGCCCGCCGTACCACTGTCACGCCGGTTACCAGGCTGCCGTCCTCGCTCACCCGATCCCATTCCTGCGTCAGATCCAGGGCGATCCGCAGGCCTTCGTTCTGCATACAGGCCGTTGTCGCCGCCGGCTGCGGTAAAAGCCCTATGGCCGCCGTATCCTCCGAAAGCGCCGAAATCACCTCGGCCGCCTCGGCCTTGTACTGTAAATCCACCTCGTCTGTCAGGCCGTTTTGCGCAAGGATATATTGCAGCGCATAGTCCGGCGTCGTGCCTTTTCCCGGAAGATAGACGGTCCGCCCGGCCAGATCGGCGATGCTCTGCACGGTTTCCCCGTTTTCCAGCACATACAGCACGCCCAGCGTATTGATATTCAGCACTGCCAGCTGGCCCTCCGTCTTATTGTACAAAACGCTGGCCACATTGGCCGGTATCAAAACAATGTCCAGTTCACCCCTTAAGAAAGCCGCGTTGATTTCGTCGGCGGCCGTCGCCATCGTAAACTCGTAGCGGCTTTCCGTCTCGCCTTTTTGGGCGCGCTCCATCAGCCCTACCAGCCCCATAGAAGTCGGTCCCTTCAGCGAACCAACACGGATTGTCCGTTCCTGGTTCGTCTCATCTGCCGGATTCGCTGTCGGATTTGCCGTTGTCTCGGCTGTCGTCTCCTGACTGACTGTTGTCCCGGCTGCCGTCTCCTGGCTGGCCATTGTCCCGGCTGCCGTTTCCTGGCTGGCCGTCGTCCCGGCTGTCATTTCCTGGCCGGCCGCCGGCCCGGATTCTGTTTCCTGGTTTACCGTCTGGCCGTCCGTCGTCTCCCGGCTGTCACCGGCCCCCGCACACCCGGCCACTGCCGCCAGCATGCATACAATCAGCACCCATATACGCCATCTTTTTTTCATTTTGGATTCTCCTCTGCTTTCTATGGTAGTTTGGAATAAACCGTTTTCGTGCTGACTCCCGGCAGCATCCCCAGACGGCCCGAAAGCGCGCTGATCACATCGGAGGGCGCATCTACGACTACGCTGATAATCGAAATCCGCCGTTCGCGGTAGGGAATCCCCATACGGCCGATGATATAACGGCTGTTCTCGTGCAGCAGCTGGTTCAGCCGTTCCACCGCCTCCGGATTTTCGACAATAATACCGATCAGCGCAACTCTCGTCTCCATGCTCTCTCCCTTTCCTTTTGTTTACCTGTGTCCTCAGGACATTGATACCCTTCCCCGGCCTGCTCTCCGGCTAAAAAAAGCCCGGCGGCAGCCGGGCTACAGGATACCAAAACACACGTACAGCGATGCCGATGCCTCAGCGCCCGCATGCTGCCCGCACATTTCTCTGTGACTTTGCCGCCTTCTCCCTCTGCCGCAGCATCGGGGTCAGAACTCTTACTTTATTACCATAGCATATATCGCGCTTTTGCGCAAGAAGAGGACAAAACAAAAATCGGCAAATTCCTTTTGCCCCATCCCTTTATGTCAAAATGCCGGGGGCGCCTTACTCCTCTCCCTGTTCTGAGTCTGCGTCCCCGCGCCCAAACAGCGGAACCGGCGCTTCCTCTTTCGGCGACGGCAGCAGACGGTCCAGTCCCAGCGCCACCACTACGCCGATCCCCGTATCCAGCATCCGATTCAGCGTATATTCAATATAGGTCGCCTCCGGTACGGTCAAAATCACCACATAGAACACAACGGCCCCCGGCTGAATCCCGCCGATCGCGCCCAAAAGCTCTCCGATATAGAGCAAAATCAGCAGGCCGACGCTCAGGTAAATCCACGAGGGAATCCCCCACAGCTCATAGTGATACATCGGGTAAAACAGAAGGGCGATCACGCCGCCCATAATCGTACCGATAAAACGATTCCCGCCGCTTTTCAGACCGCCAGCCAGCACATTTCCCATGCCAAAAACCGCGCCGATACAGGCAAAACATGGATTGCGCCCCCAAAACGAATAGACCAGCGCAATCAGCGTCGCCGCCAGCATGGTTTTAATCATCCGCCAGCCCACCTTTGGCGGACGCCACGGCGCAGGGCAGCCCTCCGCCGCCGGCACATTGCTTTTTGTACTTCCTTTTTCTTTCACCGGCGGCCCTCCTGTCCTGTCTGATTTGTCCTGCCCGATTTTCCATAATCTTCCATCTATTATTCCTCCAGCAAAAATTCCGCCAGTACACGGTTGCTTACATCCAGCCCCCACTCGCTCAGACGCCAGCCGTTTGTTGTCTTTTCCAGAAGTCCCTGGCTTGTCAGGCGTCCTAAAACGGTCCCGTAAACCTGCCCGATCTTCCTTGCAAACACCCGCTGAAAATCGCTCTCCCCAATCCCTGCCGTCAGACGCAGGCCCAAAAACATAAACTCTTCCATCGCCTCCCGCTCGCCTACTGTCTGCCGTTCCTCCTGCCACGGTGCTCTCAAACCCGTTCCCTGCCCTTCCTTCAGAAGGGAAATGTAGCATGCAAGGTCCCGTACATTGGAGAAACGTTCTCCCTCATAAAAAGATGCTGCTCCCAATCCAAGCCCTACATACGGTACGCGCGTCCAATACCCTACATTATGGCGGCATTCATAGCCGGGCCTGGCATAATTGCTGATCTCATAGCGTTCATATCCGGCCAGCGCCAGCCGCTTTTTCGTCTGGCGGTACATGGCACGGTCCTCTTCCTCCGAAGGAAGCGGCGGGTAATCGCAGGGCCGCTGTATCTGGCCGACGGACAGAGAAACATTGCCGGACACTGCTCTTTCGCCGGCCGGCATCCCGCTCTGCCCTCGCCCGTAGCGCTCCCAGAACGGCGTCCCCTCCTCGATCATCAGGCTGTACGCCGAAATATGCTCCGGCTGCAGCTCTGCCGTCCGCCTAAGCGTCTCCTCCCAGGACTTCTTTGTCTGCCCCGGCAGCGCCGACATCAGATCGATATTGATATTGGCAAATCCCGCTTCCCGGGCCATATAATAGTTTTTTAAAAACTCTTCCGCCGTATGAATCCGCCCCAGCTCTTTTAACTCCCGGTTGTCCATCGATTGCAGGCCCATGCTCAGCCGGTTGATCCCCGCTCTTCGATAGCTTTTCAATTTCTCCGTCGTCAAGGTACCCGGATTCGCTTCGATCGTTATTTCCGCGTCGGCTGCCACCGCAAAGCTTTTGTAAACCGCTTCCAGCAGACGCCCGATCCACACAGACTCCAGCACGGAGGGCGTCCCGCCTCCCACAAAGACCGTCTCTACGGCTTCCTTCCCGCCCTTTGACGATCGCTGTCCCGGCTGCGTCTGCCCTGCCGCCGGGCCATCGTCTGTCCCCCATGTCCGTTCCCGCCGTCCGCCGCAGGCTTTCCCTGCCCATCGAACTTCCCGCAAAAGTGCTTCCATATAAGCCTCCTGCGCCGCCGCATCCCCCGAAAACGACAAAAAATCGCAATACCCGCATTTACGAACACAAAATGGGATATGAATATACAACTCCATTTTCTACTCCTGCAAACCCCCGGCTGTTGCCTTCTCTATTTATCATCCAGCTTTAAAACGCTCATAAACGCCTTCTGCGGAATCTCCACGCTGCCGATCTGGCGCATCCGCTTCTTGCCCTCCTTCTGCTTCTCCAACAGTTTCTTCTTGCGCGTAATATCGCCGCCGTAGCACTTTGCCAACACGTCCTTGCGCATCGCCTTGACCGTCTCGCGGGCAATAATCTTGCTGCCGATTGCCGCCTGGATCGGGATTTCAAACAGATGGCGCGGAATCTCGTCTTTGAGCTTCTCACACATACGGCGTCCCCGCTCATATGCCGTGGCTTCATGCACGATAAAGGACAGCGCGTCTACTTCTTCCTTATTGATAAGGATATCCAGCTTTACCAGCTTCGAAGTTTCGTATCCCTTGATCTCATAATCAAACGACGCGTACCCTCTCGAACGCGACTTCAGGGCATCAAAAAAGTCATAGATGATTTCATTGAGGGGCAGCTCGTATTTCAGAAGCGCTCGCGTTTCTTCCATATATTCCATCCCCAGATACGTTCCGCGCCGCTCCTGGCACAAATCCATAATCGCCCCGATGAATTCGGTGGTCACCATGATTTCCGCCGAAACTACCGGTTCCTCCATATACTCGATCTCCGCCGGATCGGGCAGATTGGTCGGGTTCGTCAGATCGATGATCTCCCCGTTTGTTTTATGCACTTTGTAGATAACCGAAGGCGCCGTTGTCACCAGGTCCAAATTGTATTCCCGCTCCAGCCGTTCCTGAATGATTTCCAAGTGCAGCAGTCCCAAAAAGCCGCAGCGGAAACCAAAGCCCAGCGCGACCGACGTCTCCGGTTCAAAACTCAAAGAGGCGTCGTTTAGCTGCAATTTCTCCAAGGCGTCCCGCAGGTCGTTGTACTTGGCCCCATCGGCCGGGTACAGGCCGCAGTATACCATTGAAGTGACTTTTTTGTATCCTGGCAGTGGCTTTGCACAGGGCTTGTCCACTCGCGTGATCGTATCGCCCACCCGCGTATCGCGTACATTTTTGATGCTGGCGGTCAGATAGCCCACCATCCCCGCCGACAATTCGTCACAGGGAAGGAACTGACCGGCGCCGAAATAGCCGACCTCGACCACGTCAAATTCCGCCCCTGTCGCCATCATGCGAATCCGCTGGCCCTTCGCCACCGCGCCCTCCTTGACCCGGAAGAAAACGATAACGCCTTTATAGGGATCGTAGATGGAGTCAAAAATCAGCGCCTGCAATGGCGCCTGCGCATCGCCCCCCGGCGCCGGCAGCTTCTGCACGATCGCTTCCAGCACATCCTCACAGTTGAGGCCGGTCTTGGCGGAAATCTGCGGCGCGTCCTCCGCCTCCAGGCCGATCACGTCCTCGATCTCCTCGATCACACGCTGCGGTTCGGCACTCGGCAGGTCAATCTTGTTGATGACCGGAATTACATCCAGATCGTGGTCCAGCGCCAGGTATACGTTAGCCAGCGTCTGCGCCTCGATTCCCTGGGCCGCGTCCACGACCAATACCGCCCCGTCGCAGGCCGCCAGCGAGCGTGACACCTCGTAATTGAAGTCCACATGGCCGGGCGTGTCGATCAGGTTGAACACATACGTTTCCCCGTCCTTTGCCTTATAAATCGTGCGCACGGCCTGGGACTTGATCGTGATGCCGCGCTCCCGCTCCAACTCCATGTTGTCCAGCACCTGAGCCTGCATTTCCCGGCTCGTCAAAAGCCCCGTCATCTCAATGATGCGGTCGGCCAGGGTGGATTTACCGTGATCTATATGGGCTATAATACAAAAATTACGAATTTTCGTTTGATCTGCTGCCATAGATTAAACCTCCTGTGGGGGATATTCCTTTCAAAACCTTGGACGGCGGCGCTTGCTCACAGGCCGCTTCCTGGACATTTTAACATGCTCTCGGTTTTGTGACAACCAGAAAAAGAAAATTCTCTCATCAAATTCCCTTGTTTTTTCGTATGTTCTATGTTACAATCAATTCATCCTCTTTTTTCTGCGTTTCTTTCATCGTTTCGCGTCTCAGCTGCCGTTGAGCACATAAGCCAGAATCCGTGCCAGCGGTTCCATCGCGTTTTTGGCTTCCTCCAGCGTGTTATTATTATCCCCCACCTCAATAATCACCGCCCGCGATAATACATGCAGGTTGTAACGGTACGATTTCAGATAGTTGCGCTTGCAAAGCCCCGGATACAGACTGTCGCCGGCCAGCTTCAGCTGAAAGCTAAACGCCAGGTTCCCGGCCAGATTTTCGTTTGCCAGGTACTCGATCGGACCGTTGATATTGCGCGACAGCCCGTTGAAAAACATGATGTTTGCCATCTCCTTGCCGTCAATTTCCACCGTATATTTGTTGGCGCCCGCCGCGTCCCGGTGCAGATCAATAAACACCTCGATCGTCGGATTTTCTGCCAAAATCTGCTCCACATTTTGCAGCGCCTGCGAATACGCTTCATTATAGGGATACACGGTCCGGTCATGGAGCACTTCGATTCCGTACTGCGTTTCCAAAAGTTCTTCCAGATAGTCCCCTACCCCCACAATCAGCGTCGAAGGGTCCTCCGGATCGGAATCGGCAAAATACTCCGTGGCATGCGTGTGGTGAATCAGCACTTTCGGCCCCTCGCTGTCCGGGTTTTGCAGGCTCATATCCTGTTCCTGCATGGCCGCCGCATTTAAGAGCGCTTCATCGACTACCGTAGATTTATGGACATTGTAAAAATTATGTATCAGGAAATCCAGGCTGCTCAGCTGTTCCGTCGAGTACGCCGGCGCCGGCAGCTGCCCGGCTTCTGCCGCAGCCGGCGGTGTTACGACCTGCGTCTGCTGAAATGCCAAATCGCGCAGAGCCTGGTTCTCCCGGTCAATTTCCGCCAGCAAATCGGCGTCGATCTCCATCCGCATCCCTTCCTCCTCCCCATCCTCCGGAAACAGATTTTCCGTTCCCGCGATCGCTTCCGGTCCGGTATCCGGCGCAGGGGTCTGTGCCGGATCGGCCACGTCCCCTCCGGCGCCGGCCGGTACGCTGTCGTCGGGCGAATGGCTGTCGCCAAGCGCTTCGCTGTTGTCCGGCGTTTCGCTGTCGCCAGGCGTTTTACTGTTGGCGGGCGTTTCGCTTTGTTCTGCTAAAAGCAGCTGTTCTAACTCCTGCCAAATCTCCCGCTCGCCCGGCTCTTTCGCCGTTGGCTCCTTCTGGTTCTCTTTCTTGTCAGGTTCCTCCTCCAGTCTCAGGAGGTATCCGACCAGCGGGGAAACCGCGCAGACCGCGTCCCTAAGAACCTTCTTCTTCACGGCCTGCGCTATCCGCTGTCCGGCCTGCCTCAGTACGTCCTGGCCGACGGCCATTCCCCACAATCCGCTTATGAATAAAAGAAAAGCCAGGACGGCGGCCGCCTGCCTTTTTCCTCTTCCTGCCCTGCCCCATCGATTCACATTCCGCCTCCGTACCGTCACATTTTTACCATGCACGCCCGATTCTCATGCGGACCTGCCGCTCTTACACTATATGATTTCGTCCCGCTTCTTTATACCTGTGTTTGCAGCCTCTGCCCATTTCCCATAAGGAGTCCTCTATGAACCTACGCATACTCTTGAAGCCCCTGGCTTGCGCCTGCCGCTTTGTACGGCGGCCGCTTTTTCTGCTTTTTTGCGCCGCTGTCTTTCTCCTTGCGCTTTTTTATCCCCGCAGCTACGTTCCCGACCCGATCTTTGCCCCGGGCGCCTATTACGACGTCGTCGTACAGGGAACTGTCGAAACCTGCCAGCGGCAGGATACGCGGATCACGCTGCTTCTAAGCAAGTGCCAAATCCTTTACGAAAACGAGCTCTACTCCTGCCCACGGCTGCGCGTCACTCTTGCCGGGGACAGGACAGACGGCGCTCCGCCGCTGCAGGCCGGTTTTCTCCTGTCTGTCTTTGGTTCCCTCACCTCGTTTCAGCCGGCGCGCAATCCGGGCAATTTTGATGCCAATGCCTATTACCAGGCCCGTCATATCTCCTATCAGGTGAGCGCCCGGCAGATCACAATTCTTGACCGGCAGACCGATTTCCTGCGCGAATGGCTCCTGCAGGCCCGCCGGGTCCTGTCGGACCGCCTGGCTCTGCTTGTTCGGATGTCGGGTGAGGCCGACGCGGACTCCTGCCTGGGAATCCTCTCTGCGCTCTTATTGGGAGACAAGGATAACCTCGATGAGCAAAACGAAGCCCTCTATCAATCCGCAGGCATTCTTCACATACTCAGTGTCAGCGGCCTTCACGTAAGCCTTCTGGGCGGCGCTCTTTTGGCCCTTACAAAGAGACTGTATCTGCCGCTCTGGGTCCAAAAGTTCTCCGCCTGTTTGCTGATTGTCTTTTACTGGCAATTCTGCGGCGCCAGCCTGTCCGCCGGCCGCGCAGCAATTATGTTTCTATGTCTCTGTGCCGCCCCGCTTTTTGAACGTTCCTACGATTCCCTCTCTTCTCTGTCCCTCGCCGGCCTGCTGCTTTTGTGGGATTCCCCCGGCCTGCTGTTTCAGCCTGCCTTCCAGCTCTCCTTCGGCGCGATCCTCGGCATTCTTCTGGTCTGCCCGTCCTTTTGTCCCATCCGCACGCCGGGGAACAAGCCGCCGCTTTTTTCTGCGCTTTTCTTTGGATTTGGATTGCAGCTTACCCTGCTGCCCGTCACCCTCTATCATTTTTTCCGCTATCCTCTCTACGCAGTCCTCTTAAACCTTGTCGTTCTCCCGCTCACGGCGCCCCTTTTCCTCTGCGGCGCGGCCGGGCTTCTTCTCTCCTTCCTCTGGCTTCCTTTTGGAGCTGTTCTTCTTTTCCCCTGCCGTCTGATCCTGCTTTTGTACGACCGACTCTGCACGGCGGCGGCCGCTCTCCCCCTGGCCTCCTGCCTGTTGGGAAGGCCCGCGCTTTGGCGCATTTTCCTTTACTATGTCCTTTTGGCGCTCTTTTGCTTTCTGCGCCGGCCCGCCCGCCGAAACGAAGCCGCGCCAAAAACGCCGTCTAAAAAGAGACGGTTATTCCCGCCCACTCTTAGAAAAGAGATGCTCTCCCTGGCCCTCTGTCTCTTGCTTTTGCCGCCTGTCCTTCTATGTCCCCTGCCGGTTCCTGCCCTCACCGTCACGTTTCTGGACGTCGGGCAGGGAGACTGTGCCCTTCTGCGCACCCCCGACGGGACCACGATCCTCATTGACGGCGGCAGCAGCGATATCCAAAATGCCGCGGCCAACCGCCTGATCCCTTTCCTCGAATCCCAGGCCGTCGACTTTCTGGATTATGTTTTTTTGTCGCACAGCGACGAGGACCACGTAGGCGCTGTCGCCGACTGGCTGGAAAGCGGCCGTTTGATCGGCTGTCTTATCCTGCCGGCCCTGCCGGATCGATTGGCCGCCGAAGCTTCGTATCAGGAACTTCTTTCCCTGGCCGGCTTTTATCAAATCCCGGTTCTTTACTTTCGCGAAGGCAGCCGTTTTACGGAAGGGGAGTTGAGCCTTCTGTGCCTGGCTCCCGCCGCGCCGGAAAGCCCGCAGGCCGCCGGCTACACCTCTTTAAACGCCGCTTCCCAGGTCCTGCTGGCCGAATTCCGGGGAATCCGCCTCCTGTTCACAGGCGACTGCGGCGAAGAAGGGGAGGAATTTCTGGTGCAGAAACTTCGCCAGCTGAACCTCTCCTGCCACATCCTCAAGGTCGGTCACCATGGTTCCGCCACTTCCACGGGAAGCGAACTGCTTGCACAGCTCAATCCTCAGCTCGCCGTTATCTCCTGCGGCATCCAAAACCGCTACCGCCACCCGCACCCCGATGTGCTGGCGCGCCTTAGGGCGCAGGAGGTTCTCTATTATATAACCGCCGACTGCGGCGCCGTCACCGTCACGGTACGGGGGCAAACAGCCCAAATCCATACCATGCTTCCGGCCGACAATTGACAAAACGACACCGGCAAACAGGCCCCCGCCGTGTTTTGACTGCGCAAATTTCGGCAGAAAGTCCTTGCCATCTGGTTTTTAATACTATATAATGGAGCAAAGAGGTGACATGATGAAAGACAACGCAGAATTATTCCAGATTTTAATGAATCGTATTTCCGATTTGGACTATATCCATTCCGACGATATTCCAAACATCGACCTGTACATGGACCAGGTCACAACCTTTATGGAACAGCACCTGGCTCACTCCAAGCGCTATCCGGACGACAAGGTACTGACCAAGACCATGATTAACAATTACGCCAAAAACGATCTGCTGCCCCCGCCGGTCAAGAAAAAATATTCCCGGGAGCATATGCTGGTGCTGATTTTTATCTATTACTATAAAAATCTGCTGTCCATCGGCGATATCCAGACCTTGTTAAAACCGTTGACCGAGCGTTATTTCCAGGCCGATTCCGGCCTTGATTTGACTGCGATCTACGAGGAGCTCTTTTCCAAGGAGCGCGCGCAGCTTAACGCTCTGCAGGAGGATGCCCGCAAGACCTGGGACATCGCCGCCGCCACCTTCCAGGAGGCCGACGACGAGGACCGGGAGCTTTTGCAGCGCTTTACGTTTATCAGTCTGCTCGGATTTGACATCTATTTAAAAAAACAGATGATCGAGTTTTTAATTGATGAGATGGCTTGTGCCCGGCCCGCCGGCAAGCATAAAAAACCGCCCAAGAAAAACGGACGTGAAACAGAATAGTTTCCCGTGACGGTGATACCGTTTCAGCCGCGTCTCTCATATTTTTGCAGGACGCGTTTTGCCGTCTTTTTTAAAAACGCGAATTCCTCTGTCTGTCGGTACGCAATTCGATAACATGCATTAGGAATGACCGCGCAGAGCAAGCTCTTCCATAGAAAGCCCTCGGCCATACCGCACAACAGCCACGTTGCCATTCCGGCCCAAACGGTGAGCGCCAGATGGATCAGATAGCCTGTGAAATACTTTTTGGCAGAAATGTGCAGCCCCCGGCGGCACAGGACCATAGGCTCACACCAAAAAGGAAAGGCCAGTGTGCTGAGCAGGGTTCCGGCCAAAATCCCCTCCACGCCCCATCTCCGGGCTAAAATCACGGACACTGCCAGATTGAAGATCGCTTCCACGACCGATTTATAGCGGTCCTCCCAAAAAAGTCCCAGAACGCTTTTCGTATTGTTCACGGGCGTTCGCATGCTGTTGACATAAAAGTTTGCGACGATCAAAAACACCGCCCGCTTCGACAGCAGATAGCCTTCCCCCAGCCACAGATTGATAAAAGGATCATAAAGACAGCACAAACAAATGCTCATCCACCCAAAAAGCCAGGCGGAGAAAAAATGCAGGCGGTAAAAGGCGGTCTGCCTGCGCTCATCCGTCGCCGTGGCCGTCAGGTTTCCCAGGGCAGGGGTGATGGCGTCAAACACAGCGCTGACCATGAGGTTCAAAAAACCCCGTATCATCATATAATTGGAATACAAGCCGGCGGTCGCAACTCCGACAAATTTGGAAATCAGCAGGTTATCCGTATTGAAAACCGCCACGGCCCCGATGCGGTGCAGGAGCATCGCCCGCACGTTGCGGCCGATTTCCCTCAGGCTTTCCGCCGGCAAAGGGCGGACGTCCTTTTCTCTCAGGTACGGATAAAGCCGGTCCGTTTTCAGGGCAACGGCCGCATTCTGGATCACGGTAGCCGCTATAGAAAAGTACAGGTAATGCAGGTAATTTCTGGTCACAAACAGCACGGCGATCTGTGCCGTGGCCGCGGCTAAGGATACAAAAACGCGGATCGACGTTTCTATGTACTTCTTTTGATGCACATAAAGCAGGGTGGACTTATAAGCAAAAAAATAGGAGATACCGGAGTTTGCCAGGTTTAATATATAAATCAGCGGGATATGGGGAATGTCTTTCGGCATCTCTTTTACAAAAAAGCCCAGAAAGGGAGTCAAGGACAGCCCCGCCGCCAAAACCACAAAGCCGACGGCCCGATACACCCGACGATAGAGCCGGACCAGGGATTTTATCATTTCCGTATCCCCCTCGGCTACCGGACGGTACAGGCTGTACGTAATCGAAACGCCAAACCCAAGCTCTGCCAGGGAAAGCATCGAAAGCACATCCGTAAACAGACCGTTGAGCCCCAGGTATTCCCTTCCCAGCAGAAGGATAAACGCCCGGCGGGACACAAACTTCAACATGGCCAGGAGAAATTCCCCGGCCAGCGCATATCGGATATTTTTCGTGATATGTTTTGCTCCGTCCATTTCCTCCTGTCACTCCATCCCCCTCTTGCTGATGGGCGCCATCCGCCGATAGACGGCGGCCAGCGTCTCAAAAACCGGTATACCGGCCCAGAGCGCCAGTTGTGCCGCCGCGCTTTTATAATCCGGGCAGAGCATGAGCGCCTGCCGGCTAAACTGGCGGCGCGTATGATCTCGAAACCACTTCAGATACCCTTGTGCATTCATATCCGCGCCGTTTTCTATTGTTTGCATGGCAAGACGGGCCGCGGTATCCAGCGCCACCTGGCCAAAACAGGCTTTGGCCTGCGGAAAGCAAACCGCAGCGTCCTCACAAATTTGTTCTAAGAGCGTGAGCACCCGGCAGCGTTTCTTAGTCACACCATGATTGACAAGGCTCCCCGGCCGGCAGACATAGTGGTACAGCGGAGCCGGCACATAGGTAAGCCGGCGGACCCGCTTTAAAACCTGATAAAAAAACAATAGATCCTCGCAGCAAAGGGCCTGCCTGTCAAATGGAATCTGCTTTGCCAGTTCTGTCGGAAAAAGCTTTCCCCAGGCCGTCCAGAGAAAGGGGCCGCGCCGTGCCAGGCAGCGGGCGGCCTCCTGCGGGGAGTAAGTCCGGGCTGGACCATCCGCCAGGCGCAGCCCCTCGTTCCCGCAAATGCTGACATCCGCACGCGTTTCTGTCAGTACGCGATACAGCGTTTCCAAAAGGCCCGGTTCTGCATAGTCGTCCGAATCTACAAAGGCAATATAGGTTCCCGACGCCCGGCGGACGCCTTCGTTTCTGGCAGCGGAAAGCCCCCTGTTTTGCGAAAGGTGAACCACCTGAAACCGTCGGTCATGAGCCGCCCACGCATCGCAGAGCCGGCCGCTGTGGTCGGTAGAGCTGTCATCGATTACGATAATCTCCATCGAAGGATATGTCTGCGCCGCTAAAGAAGCCAGGCATCGTTCCACATATGTTTCTACATTATATACAGGTACGACCACGCTGATTCTGGGTCTTGTCTGCTCCATCACCCTCCCCCCTTCCTCTCTTGACATGTGTGAAAATGGCGGCAATTCCCCAGAAGGCTGCCGCGCTTACATACAAAATGAGAATCGAGATTGCTTCCTTTATCCTGGGACACAGGGCCAGTGCCCTCCAGCTGAAATGCCGCCGGATATTTGCCTGGAGTCGTTTCAGATACAAAAAAGTCCGCCCGCCCTCGCAGCCGTTTTTCACCGCAAGCATTGCCATACTCCGGTCTGCTTCCAGGGTCAGCTGCCGAAAGTCCTCCACGGCGGCCGCAAAGTTTTTGGCCGCGTCTTTACAGACAAAATCATGGGCCAGAAGCGCCGTACTCTTTCGCTCATTCATGCCGCTTTGGACCTGGCTGCCTTCTCTTTGGTTGTAGTGATAGAGAATGTCCGGCAGATAGGCGACTCGTTCGACCCGCTTGAGAAGGGTGTGGAGAAACAAAAGGTCCTCGCTGTAGTAGATCGTCTCGTCAAAAGAGCACTGCTTGAGCAGCGCCGCCTTGTAAAGTTTTGCCCACGGCACATGAGAGAAGGGGGCGCCCTGCGCCAGGCAGCGGACCGCCCCGGCCCGGGAATAGACGGCGGCCGGGCCGCTCTTTACATCCGCGCCGTCGGCCGCGCAGGCGCTGATCTCGGCCTTGTTTTCACAAAGACTTCTGTATAGTTTCTCCAGCAGTTTTGGCTCCACACAATCGTCGGCATCCACAAAACTGATAAACGCTCCCTGCGCCCGGCGGATTCCTTCGTTTCTGGCAGCGGAGGGCCCCCGGTTTTTGGAAAAATGGAATGCCCGCACCTGTGCATACCGCGCCGCATAGCTGTCGCAGATACCGCCGCTATGGTCTGTGGACGCATCGTCCACAAGGAGGATCTCCGTATTCGGATAGGTCTGCGCCAGAAGAGAATCCAGGCAGTCCCTCAAATACGCTTCTACATTATACACAGGCACGATCACACTGATCGGCTGTTTCCTCTGCTCCATCCTGCTCTCCTTCTTCCATGACCTGCCGATAATACTTTGCCAGCGTCTCGTGGGTTCGGCGAATGCTGAAAACTTCCTCTGCCCTCTTTATGTTATTAGCCGATACACGCACAAGGGCTTCCGTATTGCTGCTGTACCAAAGCAGGGCTTTTGCCAGGGCAACAACGTTGCCAGGCTTTACCAATATGCCGTTTTCCTCCCCGATTACCTCCTGGATTGCTCCCACAGGCGTGCTGATGATGCCCTTGCCTGCCGCCATCCCCTCCAGAATCGCCATCGGCAGCCCTTCGTGGTACGAGGGCAGAACCACTGTGGCCGTCTCCCGCCATGCAGACGATCAGCTTTGGATTATGTCGGACTGCCTGCTCCACCGCCGCAATCAGATCGTAGGTCCCCTTTCGCTGCCCCAGTCTGCCCAGCATCAGAAACGAGTTCCGGCGCTTTACCGGATCTGAAACCGCCGGCCTGAATCTTGCGGGATCCACCCCGTTGTACAAGGTCCCGCAGGCGTTCATTGAAAACCGGCGTTCCAGCTCCCTCTTCCAGCTCTCCGACAAGGCCAGGACCAAGTCCGCGCGGCCAAAAAAACGCTCAACGATCGCTTTCTTCCCGCTGTCTAAGCCGTCGTAAAAGGTCAGATACTCTGCGCCGTGGATATGGACGATCGCCTTTTTCCCGGATCGCATCACCGTGCGCAGGTAGAAATTTTTGCGAAACGTACTGCCTCGTTCCGCTGTGTGGATGTGAAACAGGTCGTAGTTTCGGTAGCAGGTCAAAAAGCGGAGGTATCCGTACAGGGAATACAGCAGACGGACGGGCAGACTGCCGTCTATGTAAGAAGCAAAACTGTCAATTTCAAATTCCCGGCGCAGGCTCCCGTTCTTTCGGATATCCCGAATGACCTCGGCCATCCCGCCTCTGGCGCCGGTTTCGCTGGGGCCGATCTCCAAAATTTTCATAATAACCCCCTGTTCATAAAGAACGGATGTAGCTGTCGAGGGTGGTCTGAAACGTACTCCGATTGGAGCGAAACGCATCAAAACGGCAGCCGCGGATCTTTGACAAAACCTCGGGCAGCTGTTCTACGTCCGGACAGGCACAGAGCAGGTTCATCTCCTGAAACTGCATAGCCAGCTCCATCTGGTGATCATCCACATGCTCCCCGTAACGGGCCAAACGCGGAACCACGACGGCCCGTTTCCCCCGCTTCACGGCATCCACCATCGTGCCGGCGCCGCCATGGGTGATCAGGAGGTCGCAGGTCTCCATCAGCTCATCGAAACGCTCCTGCTCACAAAATGCCTGGTGCGGGCAGCCCGGGACATATCTGCTGGTCCCCGTCTGCATAAAAACCTCATGGATCAGGCCCTTGCGGATCATTTGATCCACTTTTTGAATCAAGCGGTCAAAAGGAAATTTCTGAGAGCCAACCGTTACAAATATCATGCCGTCCACCTCAATAAACACCTCCCACGCACACAGCCTCAGGATAAAATTTCAGGAGTTCCTCCCATTGGATATAAAAGCGATCCGCAAATCGGTAAAGGAGCTTTCCCGTCAAGGTCGGCGTGTTCACATTGGCATAGGATTCGATATACACCAGTTTTTTTTCCAAACAGCTTGCACAGCAGACACAGGGGAATCGTTGCCAATACGCCGGTACAGATCACCACATCCGGCCGCTCCTTCAGATAGATTCGCAGAGAGCGAACCGCGTTAATCATCAGCCTGGGAACGCAGGAACGCTCGCGGCGGTTGACTTGTAAAAGATAGTAGTAGCGGATCCCCGCCGCAGCCGGCTTGTAGGCTGTTTTTTCCGTGACCAAAAAGCTGTCGTAGCGATCCATCAGGGGCCGCAGCATCAGCAGCTCCTGCAAGTGTCCGCCGGAAGAGGCGGCAAAGCAGACCCGTGGTTTTCTGTTACTCAAACGAATTCACCTCCCAAAATTCAGACAATGCCCCCATATGAGCCCTAATCCTCTCTGCCGCTCCACTGTAAACAGCGCCTTTTTAGCGCCGCCTCCGCCTGCTCATCGAACAGGCAGGCCATGGGAACCAGCGCACAGGCGATCATGGTGTACGGATAATAGATGGTATTGTCCGTGGCGTAGAGAACAAAACAGTACACGCAGATGCCCAGGAACAAACAGCCCGTGTCCTTTCCCCCCTGGCGAAACCAATACCCCAGACGGGCGGGCAGCCAGCTCCAGAGCCAGACCCAATACCCGACAAAACCAATGTTTAAGTACATGCGCAAAAAATCGTTATGAATCTGCGTCTGTGTACGCAGAGGGACCGTGTGCTCTGCGCCGGAGAACCACTCCACCATGCGTTCAAATCCCGTCCCCTGGCCGATATAAGTAAAGCGGATGTCATAGTAAGGCGCTACATTGGCAAACAACGCCGCCCGTCCCTTGGTGTCAACGCCGGCCTGTGTCTCCAGGTATTCAAAAAGACCGTAGCGGATCCCCGCGATGTAGAGAAAGCTGACTGCCATCATAGCTACGGCGACGCACAGCGCCGTCTGCCTGGCGGCCTTCTCCGGCAGCATCCCAAGAAGCCGCGCTGTCAGAAATCCCAGGGCCAGAGCCGGAAAAGCAATCCGCTTCAGCCCCACCAAAAAGAAACAGGATACAAGGACCAGCCAAAGGCCAGGATGGCGGGATGTTTTCCAGTGCAGCAGAATATAAAGCAGGAAAGGACCAAACGCAAAGGTTAAGTCGTGCGTTTCCAGCTGCATCATTAAGGGGCCGGTCTCCTTGCTAAACGTCGCCAAAAGAGTACACTTTTTTGTAAATCCGCACTCTGATCGTAATCTGGTTTTTTTGTAAATTCATACTCTTACAGCCGCTTGGTTTTTTCGTAACTTTGCGCACGATAGCGAAGAGTAGACAGCGGCATCCCACACTCTCTGGCCGCCGCTATACCGGTGAGCATCCCGGATTTCCAACGCTGATACGCGTTGTGATAATTTTCCGGCAATGGTTTCGGCGGTCGTCCGAATCGTACTCCTCGTATCTTGGCCGCCGCTATGCCCTCTGCCTGCCGCTGTCGAATATTGCTGCGCTCATTTTCCGCCGCAAAGGACAGCACCTGCAGAACAATATCGCTGAGAAAGGTTCCCATCAAGTCTTTTCCTCTGCGGGTATCCAAAAGCGGCATGTCGAGCACCACAATGTCAATCCTCCTACTTTGGTCAGAATCCGCCACTGTTCCAAAATCTCGCCATAATTGCGTCCCAGCCGGTCAATGCTTTTGATGTAGAGCAAATCGTCCGGTTTCAGTTTTTTAATCAGCCGTTTATATTGGGGCCGATCAAAATCTTTTCCGGACTACTTGTCCAGAAAAATGTTCTTTGGGGGAATCGACAGCTTCCGCATCGAAATCAGCTGCCGGTCCTCGTTCTGTTCTCGGGCGCTTACGCGGATGTAACCATATGTGTTGTTTGAAATGATCACCAAGCCTCCTTTGTAAAAATTGTGGTTTTTAGGGAACATTTAAAAAAACCGGTTCGGATATCCCCAAAAGGATCCCCAAACCGGTTTTTTGTTTCCGATCAAGACGGAGGCTCTTACCCAAAAATCCGCCGGATTTCAGGTCGTTTTGCCCTCCCTTTTATTCACTCGCGTTCCTGGCAGTCCATATCCTCATCACAGACCCAGCCGTTCAAAAATCATGTCATATCCGTCGTTTCCATAGTTCAGCGAACGGTTCACCCGACTGATCGTCGCGGTCGACGCGCCGGTCTGTTCGGCAATCTCCAGATAGGTTTTTTTCTCTCGCAGCATCTTCGCCACCTCATAACGCTGTGACAGAGAAAGAAGCTCATTGACGGTACATACATCCTCAAAAAACGAATAGCACTCATCAATGGATTTAAGCGCCAAGACGGCTTGAAACAGATGATCCACCGCCTCGGTTTTTATTTTTTTGTTCATCTTAACCTCCCTGTGGTATACCAGTTGGCGTTTCCCCTATGCGCCACGATTGAATCCGTTGCCATTTTATCATACTAAAGTCTGAAAGTCCAGTGCTTTTAGCAAAATTTATGCAAGTGCTTCTTTAGCTTTTCAAGAGAAGTGCTTACGATCAGTTCCTCCGGAAAACCGACCTCTTCCAAAAGGGCCTCTACCTCTTCAAACCGTCCCACACGGTCAAAAAAGTGCGCGTCGCTTCCCAGCGTCACCGGCACTTCGTATTTCTCACAGTATTTTAATATGAGTTTCATATTTTCGTATCCGTTTGTCCGCGAGCAGGTCGGCAGCAGAGAGGAATTATTGAGTTCCAGCAGCTTGCCGTGCGCCCTGGCCTGGCGGACCAGTTCGTCGTAATCTACCGGCATCCGGCCGTCGTCCGCATGGCCGATAATATCCACATACGGATTCTCCATCGCCTTGCAGTACGCGCGTGTATTCTCGGCGCGGCTGCCGATCGTATAGCACAAGGTATGGATGCTGGCCAGCACGATATCCAGCCGTTTTAAGTCCTTTTCGTCCAAATCCACCTCGCCGTCATAGTTGATAATATCCAGTTCGCTGCCTAAGAGCAGTTCCACGCCGAATATGTGACGGTCGATGGCTTTGTAATTCCGAAAATACATGGGATGGCAGCTGCCCGGCAGCTGCGGGCCGTGCTCGGCAATCGCCAGCGCCTCCAGGCCGCGCTCCGCCGCCGCTTTCGCCATCTCCGCCAAAGTGCTGTAGGCATGTCCGCTGGCGATTGTGTGGGTGTGGGTATCTGCAACATATTTCATGGGCGTTCTCCCTTCCTTTTTACTGCCCCGTATTTTGGGACATAATAGTATATATTTTTATCATAACACAAAACCAGAGAATATGCACATGGTTTTCCCAATCCGGGGCAGTTTGAATCCGGGGCAGCTCACCTGCTAAAAGCGCCGAACCGGCACGCGCGCACAGCCGATTCGCGGCGCCAAATCTCACTTTTTTCGATTCATACGCACCAATCGCCGCCGGCTTCATATCCTATAGTATTGAACGTTTGATCCGGAGGACGATATGAAAAAATTCGCTGCACTTTTCCTGTCCCTTGTCCTTGTGGCGTCGCTCTTAGCGAGCGGCTGCCGGCAAAGCGGGGGGCTGACAGAGGTCACTTTAAACGAGGTGGCCCACTCCATCTTCTATGCGCCCCAGTATGCCGCCATCGAGCTGGGATATTTTAAGGACGAAGGCATCGACCTCACCCTCGTAAACGGCGGCGGCGCCGACAAGGTTATGACCGCCCTGATTTCCGGCGACGCCGACATCGGCTTTATGGGTTCGGAGGCCAGCATTTACGTCTATGCCGAAGGCGCCGAAGATCCGGTTGTCAATTTTGCCCAGCTCACCCAGCGGGCCGGCAATTTCCTGGTCGCCCGGGAGCCCATGACGGACTTTTCCTGGGCAGACCTGGCCGGCGCCTCCGTACTGGGCGGGCGTAAGGGCGGTATGCCGCAAATGGTCTTTGAGTATATCCTCAAAAAGAACGGCCTTGACCCGGAGACCGATGTCAACATCGACCAGAGTATTTCCTTTGGCCTGACCGCGGCGGCCTTCACCGGCGGCGATGCCGATTTCACGGTTGAATTTGAGCCTTACGCGACTCTGCTCGAACAGGAGGGCAGCGGCTACGTGGTCGCTTCTCTCGGCGAAGCCAGCGGCTATGTCCCTTATACGGCCTACAGCGCTCCCAAAAGCTATCTGGAAAGCCATCCCGATATCATCCAAAGCTTTACCAACGCCATTCAAAAAGGCCTCGATTATGTAAACAGCCATACGGCTGAGGAAATTGCCGCGGTCATTGCCCCGCAGTTCCCGGAAACCGACGAAGCCACCATCGCCACCATTGTCGGACGCTATCTGGAGCAGGATACCTGGAAAGAAGATACCGTCTTTGAGGAAAGCAGTTTTGACCTGCTGCAAAAAATCCTCGAGGAAGCCGGCGAACTGCCGAAGGCCGTGCCCTACGATCAACTTGTAACGACCGAATATTCCGCGAAAGCAGCCGGAAAATAATACGCTTATTGTACAAAGAAGGGGCTGTCGCAGAACAAAGATTCTACACCATACATGGCATTCATGCGCAAACCGGCGCGGCCATATTTTGTGTTTTATCTGAGTTTTGCAGCAGCCCCTTTTGGTTCATCTAAAATTCATGACGCCCGCTTGACGCCAAAACACGATTCCGATGCAGCGCTAATCCTCTAAAGCGGCCGCCGCGTTCTGGCCGGCAATTCGGCCAAACACCGTGATATCCGCCAGCGCACAGCTGCCCAGACGGTTGCTTCCGTGAATGCCGCCGGTTACTTCGCCGGCCGCATAAAGGCCCTCGATGACGTTTCCGTTCGTATCAAGCACCTGCGCATCGGGATTGATGCAGACGCCGCCCATCGTGTGATGTACGGCCGGAACCGCTTTCACAATCCAGTACGGGCCTGCGCCGATTTCGCTCGGAAGGCTCCGCTTATTAAATTCCGGATCTTCGCCCTCCTGTACATAACGGTTGTAGTTGTCCACGGTTTCCTGCAGCGCTTCGGCGTCAATTCCGAAAAAGTCAGCGGCCTCCTTCAGTGTATCGGCCTTGACAAGCATATCATGGCTCAAAAGATAGGCGATCTCCGGCCCGTGATTTTCTTCAATGGCGCTGGCCTCAAAAGCGGCCTGATCGATCAATTCATAGCAGCAGCTGTCAGTCTGCGCTACAATTGCCTGGGACATTTCGTCGCGGCGGCCCAGCTCCTCCACAAAACGATGTCCCTCTTTGTTTACAATCACCGAATAGCCGTACAGCCTGGCATCGTCAAAATAGAGCAAGGCCCCGCTTAAAGGATCGCAGATCGGGTAGGTCTGAATGTATTCCATCCCTGTTACGCCCGCTCCGACGGCCTGCGCCATCAAAATACCGTCGCCCGTGCTTCCGACCGAATTCGTCGACAAGACGCCCTCCCCGGCCTTCGGGTCATACTGCATGCGCATCTCCATATTGCTGCCAAAACCGCCGGTCGCAAGAATTACGGTACGGGCCGTAAACGTATAATCCGTGTTTTCGCCCTCGGCCTTTACGCCGATTACGCGGCCGTTTTCATCGGTAATCAGTTCGGTCGCCCGCGTCTCATAATAAATCGGGATTCCCAGTTCAGCGGCTTTTTCCTTTTCCTTTTTGATGATCTCCACGCCGCTTGCCCCCGACGGGATCAGACTGCGCTTGACGGAATGCCCGCCGAAGAACATCAGTTCATCTTCCCACACCACATTTACTTCATCCCGCAGCCATTCGGCCCCGGCCAGGGCATTCTGAGCCACGACCTCTACCAGTTCGGGCTGTCCCAGCCGGTCGCCGCCCGCCAGCATATCCTCCACCATCTGTTCGGGACTGTCCTCGATGCCCTCCTTTTGCTCCAGCCAGTTGCCGGGAGCCGCGTACTCCGCGCCGGACAAAAGAGTATTGCCGCCGGCAATCGGCAGTTTCTCAAGGATGATGACATCCGCTCCTGCCAGTTTCGCTTCAATGGCCGCACAGAAACCGGCTCCGCCGGCTCCCACAACGATGATGTCGTGCGTCTCTTCAACGGACTGGCGTGGCCCTTCTTCCTTTGCCGGGTTTGCAGCCAGATCGCCGGCGCTAATACCCGCGCTTTTGAGGGCTTGCGTCACTGCCATCTTAAAGCCGGCCGAGGTGATCGTAGCGCCGGCCACCGCGTCCACCGATACCGTGTTGCCGGCTATCATTTCTGCGGCCAGCATATCCATAGCCTCGGCGATCCCTTCCGTTTCATGATGCTGCGTCACCGTGATCGCCGACAGGCGGCCGTCCTCAAGCGTGACCTCCACAAGGATATCGCCGCCTTTTCCGCTGCCGCTGCCGCTGTAGCTGCCGCTCACGCCCGCAGCCGTGCCGGCGGCCGTCTCTGTCTCTGCTGCTTCTGTCTCCTGCTTTGCTGTTTCGCCCGCCGTTGTGACCTCCTGTGTCTCCGGGGATGCCGTCGTCTCTGCCGTGTTCCCGCAGCCTGCCGCGCCAAGTGCCATGACGGCGGTCAAAAGCCATGCGGCCGCTCTCATTCTTTTTTTCATGTAAGCTCTTCCTCCCTTTTAGCATTTCGATCCGCTCTCGCCGATCCTACCGATAGTATAGCTCTCCCGATTGTGAAAGTCATTGCACTATATTTCCTCTTTTAGCACAATTCGTTACAGTTTTATCATTGCTCCATTGACAAAACCGCCGACAGGTCCTATCCTGTTATTATGCCTGACAAGGCCGCATGACACCCATCCGCTTCCAGAAAGGAATGGTTCCCTCCCAATGTCTCTGCACAAAAAAATGATGGTCGTTTTCACCCTCGCCATCACGTTTACTTTTTTCTCCCTGATTCTTCTGCTGCAGTTTTATATCCGTCCCCTGAATACCCGCCGTATTGAAAACAATACGGTCCAGCTGATGCAGGCACGGGCCAGCGAACTGGGCTCCTGGCTCAACCAGCGGATCAGCGAACTGCGCATTATCCACCAGTTCCCAGGCTGTCAGACCATGGATTTTGAACAGATCAAACCCTATTTAGCACAGCTGAACGAGGTCCTCAAGGAACAGTATGGCAACCCCGAAGAAACCTTTGCCGTCGGCGGTTTGGACGGCCGCGGATGGGTCAACGACAATCTTACGATTGACGTCTCGGCGCGGCCCTATTTCCGGGAGGCTGTCACAACGAACAAAGAATATGTGATCAGCCAGCCCGTTGTCTCCAAATCGGATCGCAACGCGATCTTTCTTATCTGTTATCCGATTCGCGGTGAGAGCGGCGAAACGATCGGCTTTATCAACGGTTCCGTAAATCTGGCCCGTTTCAGCGAGATTACCGACTCCATCGATGTCTATGGCGGCCTGGTCTGGCTGATGAACCGCGAGGGCAGTCTTTATACGGTTTCCCGGGAAAGCGAACTGTCGCAGGAGCTGTCCGCACAGGATCTGCAGTCGATCGCCCGACGGGCCGATTCCCAGGAAGCCGGCTGTCTGTACCAGACCGTCCAAAGCGGCCGGCAGACCGCCCTTTTCTATTCGTCGGTCCCTTACGCCGACGACTGGATTCTCTGTGCCATGGTCGAAAACAGCCGTATCCATGCCGCCACTACGCAGATGATCCATATTCTGGCCCTTGCCTGCCTGGCCCTTTTGCTGGCCGCCGTCCTTTTTACCTCGCTGTTGTCCGCCTCCGTCCTGCGGCCCATCGGGCAGCTGCAAAAAAATATGGCCCAGGTCGCCGAGGGAAACCTGGATTCCTTTTATAAGGGCTTCGGCAACGATGAAATCTCCGTCCTTGGCCGCTCCTTCAATCAAATGCTGATCGAACTGAAACGATTGATTGACCAGCTTATGAAAGAACAGCAGCAGAAACGCCAGGCCGAGCTGCGCGCGCTTCAGTCACAGATCAACCCGCACTTTCTCTACAACACGCTGGATACGATCCAGTGGAAAGCCCTCGAATATCAGGCCATGGACATTGCGGAAATGATCCAGCTGCTCTCGCAGCTGTTCCGTCTCTCCCTAAACAACGGAAAGGAAATCGTTACCGTGGCGGAAGAGCTTGCGCATGTGCGCAATTATCTGGCAATCCAAAAAATCCGCTACGGGGACGCCGTCTCCTACGCCCTGGAGGCCGAGCCGTCCGTTACCCGCTGCCGCATTCCCAAACTGATCCTCCAGCCGCTCGTTGAAAACGCCATCTATCATGGAATCAAGCCGGCCGGACGCCCCGGGAAAATCGAGATCCGCCTGTGGGCGGAAGAAACGTCTCTCTGCCTGCAGGTTGCCGACAACGGGGCCGGCATGACGCCGCAGGCACTAAAGGAGGTCCGCCGAAACCTGGCTCTGTCTTTGGAGACCGACCACTACGGCTTGTATAATGTCAACGAACGTCTCCGTCTCCGCTACGGAAACGCCTGCCGCCTGCATGTAAAAAGCGAGACCGGCAAAGGCACCTGCGTTTCTTTGCAGCTGCCGCTTGCGGAAACACTCGCGGACAATCCGCTGATTTCCTGACCAAACGAAAGGAAGTATCGTATAAGTACCTTATCGTGCCCCGCGTACACGGACAAATGAATGAAAGGACTACATCATGTACCAGATTGTGATTGCCGACGACGAATCTACCATCCGCAACGGTCTCTCCCGGCTCATTACTTCTTATCATATGGGGCTGGAGGTCGCAGCGCTGGCCGCAGACGGAGAAGAAGCCCTGGCGGCGGTATGCCGTTTCCGCCCGCAATTGCTGTTGATCGATATCAATATGCCCCGTATGGACGGGCTTACAGCCATTTGTGAGATCCGCCGTATAGATCCGGAGATGAAAATTCTCATTCTCTCCGGTTACGACGATTTTTCCTATGCGCAGCAGGCTCTGGAGTATGGTGTGTTTACATATCTCTTAAAGCCGGTAGACTTCCACAGTTTCCGCAACGTGCTGCAGGCCGCTATGGATTCTTATGGCCGCCGCGCCTGGGAGCTGAGCCGTCTCAAAGAAGAAAACGCGCTTTTAGCCCCGGACTCCGATCTGCCCGGCCGCCTTTTAGCCTATCTGCGGTTCTCCCATACGGAAAATTCCCTGACGCTGCAAAAAACAGCGGAGCTTTTTCATGTCAGCCCCTCCTATGTTACCAAAATTGTCCGGCAAAAAACCGGCATCCCCTTCACCGATTATGTAAATAAATTACGCATTGTCTCCGCCCAGGCTCTTTTAAAGGATCAAACACGAGCCCTTACAATTGGCGAAGTCGCCGAAGCCGTCGGCTACAGCAGCCAGAATTATTTCTGCCGTGTCTTTAAGGCCGAGACCGGCTTGCCGCCAAACCAGTGGCGCAGCCGGCACGGACTTTGACGGCCCGTTGTGTATTTTTCCCAAAAGACGGCAAAAAAGATATAGCATCTTTTTAACCCCTGTCCCTCTTGCCATACCCGCCATTTTAGTATATGATAACAGTGGATTTCCCCTCCGCCCGGTTTTGCCGGCCGCAAGGGTTTTCCCCATATCATACGGGCAGCCGGCTCTTTCGGATCCGGACCGGCCGGCCCAGTTCACAGGAGGTACATACCCATGGACAACAGTTTTTATTTTGTCATGTACATCATCATTCTGATCGTTGGCCTGCTCTTAGGCGCAGCCACATGGACCTATTACCGCCGCTTTCGGAAGCTGAACACCATGCTTCAGCGCTCCGGCGAGATGACGTCCACCGCTACCGGGACGATCCGGGAGCTTGTAAACGTCCGTCGGCGCAACCGGTCCTTCCGCTGGACAAACCAGTATCCCGTCGTTGCTTTCACGGCAGGCGGAAGCGAATACACCATAGCGCTCGAATTTGCCGAGCAGCGCAGCGGATATTACGCCACGGGCGGCTCCTATCCGGTCTCCTACGTTCCTTCGGAACCGGAATGCTGCATTGTGGAAGAATTCCGAACGAAAATGAACCGTTCAAAGAATTCCTATCTGCTGGGAACGCTGTTTTTCGGTTTTTTCACCTGCAATGTACTGGTCAGCTCCATCCTGAAACTGTTTGGTCTGATGTAAAAAAACCGCAAAAAGGGGCCGCGGGGCGGCAAGACAATCTTGCGCCCTCCGGTCCTTTTTTAGCGCCCTCTTCTCCTTCACTTCTTCGCAGATTTTTTGGAGCGGGCCAAATCTTACCTGAAAATGGCAAACGGCTATCGCTATTACGATTCCATTGAATTATGCGTCGCCATATGGATCCGCTATCTGCGCAGTTATGACATGTCTCTCAAGGATGTGGATGATTTCCTGAAAAGCGATATCTGGGAACAGATTGAAATCGCCGCCCTCCAGCGGGATCGGCTGGAGCGGGAACATCTGCGGATTCGCTGCAAGCTGGCCTGCTTAAACGAGATGCGCCAGGCTCTTGAGGGATTTGCCGTTGACCCCGACGCCTGTACCTTATGCAAGCGTCCTGAAATGCTGGGGTTCTTTTATCGCGATCACGACGCGCTGATAAAAAAGGGCGACTACATTGTGCGTATGGAGGAGTGGGGCCGCTGCACGCCCATGGTACAGCCCATGTTCCGGATCGGCCATGATATGATTTTTGCACAAGGTCATCCGGAGACGGAGTATAGAATCGGCCTTTGGATGAAAAAATCCCATCATATGCTGTTTGAGCTGCCGATGGATGAAAACTGCTTTATTGCTCCTGAGCAGACATGCATCCATACGGTTTTTGAAGGCTATGACGCCATATCCCGCCATCCTGCCTATCTGGAAAAAGTACGGCGGCGTGTGGAGAAATTTGCGGATGAAAAAGGAGTCGTACCCACCGGCCCTATTTACGGAAATTCGTTTTACAGCATGCGTACCAGGCAGGGCCTGCATCATCTGGCACATTTATGGATTCCGATCGAACAAAAATAAGAAAAGGCAAAAAAATAACAACTATCGATTGACCTTTACACCTGTAAACCCTTATAGTGAAATATGGGTAGCAAAGGAATTCTGTATGCCGGCAAACATTTCCTTGTTGTTCCCACCGGAACGTGTGCGAAAATCTCGCACCGCTTAACAAACAAAGACAAGGAGAATGAGATGAAAAAACGAAAATCCAACGCGCGGCCCGGCCGTATTCGGGCTGCCCTGATGGCCCTTATGCTGCTGTTTACTCTGTCAGCCTGCAGCCAGGATACGCTGCCTTCGTCGGAGACGGTGGCCATTCCTTCTTCACAGCAAGCCGACGACAAAACCGCCCCGGCCACGGACGCAGAACCATCCGGACCGTATACCGACGGTTTGGCAACCGCCAGCGCTTATGGTATGAACGGCGAAGTACCGGTCACCGTAAGAGTGGAAAACGGCCGCATTGTTGAAATTAAAATCGGTGAAAACACCGAGACGGAACAGATCGGCACAAAAGCCATCGCGGCCCTGCCGGAAGCGGTGATCGAAGCGCAAAGTCCCGATGTGGACACGGTCTCCGGCGCTACGGTCACTTCAAAAGCGATTTTAAAGGCCCTGCGGATTGCCCTGGGCTTGGAAAACGCGGAGGCACAGGCGCCGGCCGCCACCTCGGCCGACGTCATTGTCGTAGGCGCCGGCCTGTCCGGTCTCGTAACGGCCAGCCGGGCGGCTGAGCTGGGAGCCGAGGTCCTCCTTCTGGAACAGAGCGGGGCGACAGGCGGTTCCAGCCGTTATGCAGGCGGGTATGTCAGCGGCGCCTGTACGAAGCTTCAGGAAGCCGCAGGTATAAAAGACAGCCCCGAACTGGCTTATGAGGATCTCGGACGGATCGGCGGTTTTGAAAATCTCAACACGGCGCTGGCCTGGACGCATGTACAGCGGGCCGGCGAGCTGGTGGACTGGATTACGGATTGTCTGGGCGTTTCTCTCAGCGAGCCGGGATATGGCGCATACACGCCGACAAACGTGGCCCGCGTATACGAGACAAAAACAGGCGGGATCGCCTTTGCGGACGCTGCCCGCGCGTTGCTGGACCGCTACATTGAGGAGGGGAATGTGACGCTTTTGCTGAACACCAAAGCCACGGAACTGGTTGTAGAAAATGGCGTCGTGACAGGCGTAATCGCCGGTGATACCACATACCAGGCCGCCAGCGTCGTATTAGCCACCGGCGGGTACGGCTACAACGAGGAATGGGTAAGCCGTTACAATTTCGCTCATTCCCGGACATCCGCTCCAAGCACTGCCATCGGTACCGGTTATGACATGGCAGAATCCGTGGGCGCCGCCTTCCGCAATATGGAATATCTGCCCGCCTATGCAGGAGCCCTGGATACCGATGAGGACACCTATTCCCTGACCGTATCGGCCGATGTAAGCGGCTGGGAGGGTTCCCTGTGGGTAGACATAAACGGAAAACGCCTGGCCGACGAAATCGGCTTTACGGTGGCAGAGCGTCAGCACGCCTGGGAGGATGCCGAAGAAAACTATGTGTTTATTCTTTTCACACAGGAAATGAAAGATTCGGCGGAAACACCTTTACTGAATGTCGATGCGCAGGCCGGCGGCTGGGACCGCTTTGAGACAGAACTTTCAAAAGGATACTGCGTATTCTCCGGCTCTACGATCGAAGAGCTGGCCGCCAGAGCCGGCATAGAGCCGCAGGGGCTTTCCGATACCTTGGCCGCCTATAACAGCTATGCCGAAGCGGGAGAAGATTTACAATTCGGACGTACCGAAAATCTGATTCCGTTTGAATCGGAGCAGTATTATGCCGTCCGCACCGTTCCCTATATCCTTTTGACCAAAGGCGGTGTGGAAATCGACACGACAGCCGCCGTACTGCGGGAGGACGGGTCGGCAGTCGAAGGCCTGTACGCCTGCGGCGAACTGATTGGCGGTGCAAACCTGGGCGGTTATGGCAGCCACGGCGGGCTGGCTCACGCTACCTGCTTTGTCTGGGGCACCATTGCCGCTGAGTCGGCCGTATCCCGCGCCATGGGGCAGGAAATGCATGTAGCCGGTTACAGCCCGCTTCGCGATACGATTCCCGAATAAGCATTCAAAAGGAGCTGTTGTAAAGCAAAGATTCTATACAATATATAGCGTTCTGCGTAAACTGACACAGCCATATTTTGTGTTTTATCTGAGTTTTTCAGCAGCTCCTTTATGTGCGTTTCAAACAGGCTTTTTAATCCGTCCCACCGGCCGCCTCGTCTTTGCGGCTCTTGAGCATCGCTAAAAGCGCCTCCTCCTCATCCAGGGTACGGCGAATCGAAAATTCCCGCTGGCACCGCTCTGCTTTCTCAAAAATATCCGACAGATCACCCAGATAGCCGTCCGTCACCGGCAAGCTGTCCCGCGCCATTACTTTTTCCGCGTACCAGACAAAGGCTTTGATCTCGATGCTGGTTGGTTTCACCCGGTAATCCGATACTTTCCATATTTTGTAAAAACGGTGTTTTGCCCCGCCCTTGCCGTTGTCCGCATCCCAGGTACAGAACAAAACCGTCCCCTCTGTCAGAAATACCCTCTGTGTTCCGGAAATCGATAATCCCCGGATCAGCAAAAGATAGGTCGGAAAAAAGCCTCCCACCAGCACTACGAGGATCAAGGCCATAAACCCCCGCAGGGATTCCGGGACCACATGAAGCGCCATAACCGCGCAGCCGCCCGCAAATAACAGCACATTTCCCAAAAATAAAATCCATAACCGCAGCTGATAGGCCCGTTTTTTGCCTGGGTTTGTCCTACATTCCATGTCTTATCGCCTTTCCTGTCCCTACTCTCAGGACACGTTCATAGCAAAAGCGCTGCCACTGGGAGAGGCAACGCTTTTCATTCTACATCAACGGTTTATTCCATCCGCCCTGCCGCCGTTTTGCCGCCGCAGATCCCTCTGTCAGCAGGCATGGCTCAGCTGTTTTTCCACAGCCGCCAGCGCGTCCGCCTCGTCTTTTCCGTCCACTGTCACTACGACTTCCATGCCGCTCTTCAGACCAAAAGCCATCATGCCCATAATACTCTTGGCATTCGCACGGACAGAGCCGCTCTCCATATGGATTACGCTCTCGTACTGGCTGGCCACCTGTACCAGCAATGCCACTGGTCTGGATTCCTGGTTTGCCAGAAAGTCTACTGTGATCTGTTTTGTTAACATGATACGTCCTCCTCGATAACTCGTAAGCTGTCTGCCAATTCTTTTAACTTGCGCAGACGATGATTGACTCCAGACTTGCCCACCGGCGGATCCAGCAAACTTCCCAGTTCTTTCAGGGATACGTCCGGCCAGTTCAGCCGTGCCTCGGCCATTTCCCGCAAAAGCGGCGGCAGGTTCTCCAATCCCATCCTTTGCTGAATCAGTTGAATATCGTTTATCTGTCCACGGGCAGCTGAAGTCGTTTTGCTTATATTTGCGGTTTCGCAGTTTACCTGCCTGTTTACCGCTTCTCTCACCCCCTTGAGGATCCGGATGTTCTCCAGTTCCAGAAGGGATATGTGGGCAGCCATGATGTTTAAGATGTCCACGATCTGATCGCCCTCTTTTACGTAGAGGACATGATACTTTTTGCGCAGAATAATCCGCGCGTCCACTCCAAAGGAAGCCAGCACCTCCTGCAGCTGCCCGGCTTTCTCCGGCCCCGAACAGGCAATCTCAAAATGATATCCCTTCTCCGGGTTGCTCATCGAACCGGCTGCCAGATATGCGCCGCGTAAAAATGCCCGGCGGCAGCAGTCGTTCTGCAAAATCAACTTGCCGGGGATGCACTCCCCGGACTTCGTAAGGCACGTAAGACGCATCGCGTTCATCATGCGCTCCACGTCCAGCTGCTTCGGTACGGCCAGTATATACAGGCCGCCCTTGGCCGGCACCATACTGCGGCGTACTAAAATCTCCGTATTTATATTAAAGGTTTTTTTCAATAAAGTAAAGCACTTTCTCGCCACCGCCAGATTTTCGGTATGAAGAACGGCTTGGCTGCGGCCGTCTGCGGCCGTTTGGATATGGCCGTCCATGCAGAACATGGCCGCCAGTTCCGCGATCTGACAATGACGCGCGCTGCCGCACGTCCCCGCCAATTCATCCTTTACGTGGGAGGAAAAAGACATTCCTGCTCTCCTATTGCTTCTATTTCCGGCTCCAGGCAGATTCCTGTGCGCTCCCGCACCCGCTCCCGGATCACCGCACACAGCCGCCCCACATCGGCTGCCGTAGCGCCGCCGCAGTTGATTACAAAACCGGCGTGTTTGGGGGACACCTGAGCGCCCCCTACCCGAAAGCCCTTCAGCCCCGCCTCGTCGATCAGCTGTGCTGCGTAACCGACAGCCGGTCTTTTAAAGGTACTTCCGGCACTGGGGCTTTCCAACGGCTGGCTCTGCCGACGCTTTCCGGCCAGCTCTTCCATCCGCCCACGAATGGCTGCGCGGTCTTTCTCTGCCAATTCAAAACATACTTCCAGGACAATCCAGCCTTCCCGGCGCACCGCGCTGTGGCGGTAGGCAAAATCCATCCGCTCTGCCGGGACCTCCTCAACGGCGCCTTCTTTTGTGAAAACCCGCACCCGGTGGACTACCTGTTTCATCTCGCTTCCGTAAGCGCCGGCATTCATCACCATCGCGCCGCCGACGCTGCCCGGGATCCCGGCCGCAAATTCCAGACCGCTCAGTCCTGCTTCCAGGGCTTTCTTCGCCAGACAGCCCAACAGCATCCCCGCGCCGGCCCAGAGCTTTGTTCCGTCCGCCCGACAGGATACAAGGCCTTCGGTCGTGTCCAGAATCACTCCCGATACGCCCTGGTCGGAACACAAAAGATTGCTGCCATTACCGATTACATAGTATGGCACCGCTTCGCTTCGGCACAGTTTCGCCACCCGGCAAAATTCTTCGGCATCCGACGGCGTCACATAAAATTCCGCCGGCCCTCCGATCCGAAACGTCGTATGGCGGCTCATCGGCTCCGCTCTGCGGACCCTCTCGCCTGCCAATGCATATAGTTTCTCTTCGAAAGACATTTTTATTCGTTCTCCGTCAGCTCCAGACTTTTGCGCACCTTCTTGTACAGTTCCTGGGCGGCGTTATAGCCCATCTTCTTCTGGCGGGAATTGACGGCAGCCGTCTCGACGATGACAGCCAGGTTGCGTCCCGGCCGGATCGGAATGTTGTAACAGACAATTTTATTGCCCAAAAATTCCGTATACTGCTCGTCGAGTCCCAGTCGGTCGTACTCCCGATCGCGGCTCCATTCCTCAAGCTTGATTACCATATCCACGCTCTGCGTGTTCTTCACCGCCGCTACGCCGAACAGCGACTTGACATCCACAATCCCGATGCCGCGCAGCTCAATCAAATGGCGGGTAATATCCGGCGCGCTTCCGACCAGCGTCTCGTCACTGACCTTGCGCAGCTCCACCACATCGTCCGTTACCAGACGATGCCCCCGCTTTACAAGTTCCAGCGCCGCCTCGCTCTTGCCGATGCCGCTCTCACCCATAATCAGAACGCCTTCGCCGTATACCTCGACCAGGACGCCGTGGATCGTAATCATCGGCGCCAGCTGCGTTTTCATCCAGCGGATGATTTCGCTCATAAAGTCCGAGGTAATCATCTCGGAGATCAAAACCGGCACTTTGCGCTGATGGGCCAGTTCCACAATATCGGCATCCGGCTCCAGGTTGCGGCAGTAGATCAGGCAGGGGATCGGCCCTGCAAACAGCGTATCAAAAATCTGAATCTTACGCTCCCGGCTCATCGTTTCAATATATGTATATTCCACCAATCCGATGATCTGCACTCTTTCTTTGCCAAAATGGTCAAAATACCCGGCCAGCTGCAGCGCCGGACGGTTAATACCGGAATGGTTGATGCGAATACTGTCCGTATCAATCTCTGGCGTTAGGGAACGCAGAGAATATTTATTGATTACATCCGTAACCGTAACTGCCATGAACGGCTCCTTCTCTCTGCCAGGGACAGAGTTCATATAGTAGTTTTATATTAACATAAGGAAGCAGGAAGTGCAAGAGGGCAATATTCCCGTATTTTATCGGAAATCGTCTTTGTTTTCCACACTTTTCTCTTTTGCCCCCATATTTTGGAAAAAATCGTACACCGACTGCGCCGCACGGGCATTCATCTGCGGGGCGGCTTTCAGCGCTTCGACGTCGGCCGCGCGAATCGCTTCGATGGTTTTAAAATACCGCATCAGCGCCTTGCGCCGAGCGGGGCCAATCCCTTCGATATCGTCCAGCACGGAGTGAATCTGCTCTTTGCTGCGGATACTCCGGTGATATTCGATCGCAAATCGGTGCGCCTCGTCCTGGATGCGGGTAATCAACTGAAAGCTTTCGCCATGGTGATCCAGCGGCACCTCCCGGCCGCAAAAATAAAGGCCGCGCGTCCGGTGATTATCGTCCTTTACCATGCCGCAGACCGGAATCGCAAGTCCCAGTGTGCGAAGGACCCCCTCGGCAATATTCACCTGCCCCTTGCCGCCGTCCATCAGGATCAGATCCGGGAAGCGGTCAAAACGGCCGCAGAGGTCGTTTGCTTTCTCCTCCAGCCCATGTTTAAAGCGGCGCGTCAATACCTCCTCCATCGAGGCGTAATCGTTCGGCCCCTCCACATAACGGATGCGGAATTTCCGGTAGTCCGATCGTTTGGGACGGCCGTTTTCATACACGACCATCGAACCGACCGACTGCACGCCGCTGATATTGGAAATATCGTAGGCTTCCATGCGCACGCAGTCCGCAAGCCCCAGCATCTGCGACAGCTGATGCACGGCCCCGATTGTCCGCTTTTCTTCCCGCTTCAGCTTCTCGCGGTCCTGGTCGAGCACCAGGCGGGCGTTGCGCGCCGCCAGCTCCACCAGGCGGGCCTTTTCCCCTTTTTGCGGCGTGCGCAGCACTACCTTCTGCCCCCGCTTTTTGCCGAGCCACTCGCCGATCAGCTCCCCGTCCTCCGGCAGCGTCTGCAAAAACAGCTCTTTGGGGATCACCGGCGTCCCGGCATAAAACTGCTTGACAAACTCCCCAAGGATGCGGCCGTCCGGCTCGCCCTCGTCGATCGCCAGATAGCAGTGGTCGCGGCCGATCATCTTGCCGCCGCGCACAAAAAATACCTGTACCACCGCCTCCTGTTTTTCACGCGCCAGAGCAATAATGTCGCGGTCCTCCTGTCCTGCCGCATCGGTGATCTTCTGCTTCTGGGCAATGTGGCGCACGCTGCCTAAGAGCTCACGGTACGTCACCGCCGTCTCAAAATCCAGGTTTTCCGCGCAGGCCTGCATCTGCTGCTCCAGAGACTTCATGATCGGTTCAAAATCCCCGCCGAGAAAATCCATCGCTTTCTGCACCGACTCCCGGTACGCTTCCCGGCCGATATACCCCTGGCAGGGCGCGTCGCACTGTTTGATATGGTAATTCAGGCAGGGACGTCCGCGGCCGATCTCGGCCGGCAGGCTGCGGCGGCAGGTACGGAGCTTAAACAGCTTGTGCAGAAGGTCGATCGTATCCTTGACCGCCGTCGCGCTCGTGTACGGCCCGTAATAGCGGGATTTATCCTTTTTCAGATCGCGGGCAAAGAGCACACGCGGGTATTCCTCCTGTACCGTCACCTTGATATACGGATAGCTCTTGTCGTCCATCAGCATTGTATTGTACTTAGGACGGTGCTCTTTAATCAGGTTGCACTCCAATACCAGCGCTTCCATCTCCGAATCGGTCAAAATGTATTCAAACCAGGCAATGTTCTGTACCATCTGCAGAATTTTTGCCGTCTTGCCGCGGCTGCTCTGGAAATACTGGCGCACCCGGTTTTTCAGGCTGATGGCCTTGCCAACGTAGATGATCTCGTCATGGCAGTCGTGCATCAAGTAGACGCCGGGGGAAGCCGGGAGCTTTTTCAGTTCTTCTTCTATATTAAATGTCATCGGATTTCATCCTTCCTCGTTTCATTCTGCCGGTGTCTCTTCCGGCTGCGGATGTTTGCATTGGCCCATGCCCTCTCGCCTCTCTGCAAGAAACCGTTCCGCTTCTTCTCTCGATTGAAAGACAATCGCCTGCTTATCCTTCCGGTATGTCCGCAAAAGCTCATAGATGCGCGGCAGCTGCATCCTCGGAAAGTCCACAATCCATTGCCGGAACTCCTCGTCAAACGTTTCCTCTACCCACGGCAAATCCTCCCGCTTTTTTCCGATCCGCGCCTTGGCGCCTTCCAGGCAGAGCGCCGGCGGATAGTCGAGCAAAAACACCGTATCGCATCGTTTTAGACGCATTTCCAGCGTCCGCAGATAATTTCCGTCAATAATCCACCGCTCCCCCTGCAGAATCTCTGTCAGCCCCCGGTCAAACACTTCTCTGCTCACCGTTGTTCGGTTCTCCCGATGCCACAGCCGGTCCAGGTAAAACAGCGGCAGTCCCAGCCGGTCCCGCAAACGACGGGAAAATGTGCTTTTCCCCGCGCCGGGGCAGCCAATTACAAGAATGCGTTGCCACATACAGGCTCCTTTCCAGACATTACAAAACCCCCAAAAGCGTCCCGGCCCCGATCAGCACACAGCCCGGCCAATCCCTTTTGTGCGTCGGTCAAAAATACAGGCCCCAGGCCATACACACCACATCCATTGTCCGGATTGCCGTTGCCAGATGGGAATCGACCCCCTCAATCCCGATCTTCGCCAAGATCGACGTACAGGCCGCAAATACTGCCGATAAAAGAGCCAGTATAAACCACATACCGCAGCCCCCCTTTTTTCCAAAACAGAATGTTTTTCTCTCTGCAACGCTATCATTTTACCACACACGTTACAATCTATCCACCCCTGTTTTGCGCCCGATCCCTTCTTTGATAGATGCGCCTTTAGAGATGCGCCGGCGGTACACCCGCCGGCAGCGGCCTGGCAACATTCGCAACCGTCTTTTACAAATCCTGTCACTTCTGGTTGATAGCAATCCGCCGCCCGCATGTTATAATGTCGATAGACATTATAACAGCGCCGATTCGCGGCCGAGCATTTGCGAGGACATTCCTTGGCGAATCGCGTGCAGCCCCCGGTGGGAATATGTGCGATGCACATATTATAATGTCGATAGACATTATGCCGGCGCCGATTCGCGGCCGAGTATTTGCGAGGACATTCCTTGGCGAATCGTGTGCAGCCCCGAAGGGAACATGTGCGATGCACATGTTATAATAATAATAGAGATCAGGAGGTTTGAAAAATATGAAAACTCATTCTTCGCATACTGTCTTAAACCCAGGTTCCTGCGGGGCCGGTAAGCCTTCTCCCGACCTGTTTATTTCTCAAAATCTGGCTTCCCTGCGCCGTCTGCACCGCTACTCTCAGGAGGACGTCGCCGAAAAAATCGGCGTATCCCGCCAGGCTGTCGCCAAATGGGAAAACGGCGAAACGACTCCCGATATCCTCAACTGCGCTGCCCTGGCCCGTCTCTACGATGTATCCGTAGACAACCTGATCCAATACAACCCGAAAGCAGAAAAGCTTCCCATTCCGCCCTCCGGCAAGCATCTGTTCGGTACGGTCAAGGTCGGCGAACGGGGGCAGATTGTCTGCCAAAAAAAGCGCGGGATATCTTCCAGGTCACGGCTAATTAGATGTAATCAAAAGAGGAAAGGAAAAGCACAATCCAGACGGAACCGGCGGTACAGTCAAGAAATATTTGTGAGTTAGCAAGAATCCTGATATAATGGGTATAAACGCCCATCCGGGCAGAAAGGCAGGGAGAAAAATGCACATCAGCTACAAACCGCTCTGGAACACACTGATAGAGAGCAACATGAGGAAAGAGGATTTAAGGCTTGCCGCTGGCCTGACCACAAATATGATTGCCAACATGGGCAAAGAAGGGAAACACATCAGCATGGACACACTTGCACGTATTTGCGAAACACTGGATTGTGGCATTATGGACGTGATTGAGCTGGTCAGTGACGAGCCTTCCACCACAGGAGGGAACGACAATGGAAAAACTGAAAGAAAGAATCACAGAGAATGGCATTGATTATATTCTGGTAGGCGATTACTATATCCCGGACTTG